>JAAVAE010000001.1 GCA_014804245.1 Lachnospiraceae bacterium
AATTACCTCCTTGTTGTCAGAATGTATATACGCTGCTATCAACAAGGGCCGCTTTCGCTTCTATTCAGCGAACGCTGCCGCACATTCCAGACCTTGTGTCAACCCTTTTATGGAATTTTTTAAAAAATTAATTTAGGACATATATAAAAATACCCCATTAGCTTAACTTAATGACATTGGCCTAGCGTCTGTTACGTTTTTATGGAGCGGGAGCGCGGCGACGTTGGTATATTTACCTATCCTGTGCGGACTAATGGCTACCCCCGTAAAAAGTAACTGAATTTCTGCCATATATATCCGATAATGCCACACCCATTGACAGAAGAGTACAAATTGTATAGAATTAAGTACAACATTTTTGAAGAAAAGCCGCATTTATGCGGCTTTGAGCATGTCATAAGTGATTTATACCCCAATTTTTACCCCAATAGGGATTTTTATATTATTTAATATAGTATTCTTAATCAGTTTTTTTCGAATTTTATGTTATGATCTACCGCATAACGTTCGATTGCGATTTGCAATTTCTCTTTTGAAGAATTTGCATTTAATATTTCATAACCGACCTCTTTACTTTCATAATCTGTTTTGCTCATGCACTTCAAATAGCTGTCAAGTATATCATCAAATATATTTATGGGAATAATTTTTTTATAAAGAGCTTCCTTTAGCTGGATATATTTGCTTAAGAAATCGTTAATACTCATGCTGGTGTGGTCGGCGGTGGTCGTTACTCTGTTTTCATTTTCTTCATCCTCATAACTATCTTTGTTTTCAAGACATACTTCGCCATTAGAATTAATAACCATATCATACGGATTGTAGATTTCCTCGCCTAATAATATATCTTCAAGGGCTAATGAGTTTTGGAAATATATAACGGGTATGATTTGCTTATATTTTTGATTATTTGTTTCTAGTGATTCCCTATTTCCAACCTCAAAGGTTATTTTTTGCTCAATTTCTTCCAATCGAATATCTATTAAAAACTCCCTGTCTAAATTAATTAGAAGTTTACAAATGCCATATTCAGAAAAATTTACTTCATTCTCATGTTCGTTACCAATCAACCAATCTATAGAGCAATGATAAGTCTTTGAAATATTTAATAAATCGCTAATAGTTGGAAGTAAAGCGCCGGCAAACCATTTAGACACCTTTGACGCCGAAATATTTAGTACATCTGCAATTCTATTTTGTTTAGTCTCTCCGGTAAGCGTTTCAAGGTTAGTTTTAAAAATCTGAACATTCATTGCACATACCTCCATATTTTTTCATAATACGCAATTCGAATCTCAAAATTTGCAAGAAAAGTCCTATTAAGTTTCCAATTTTGAAATTTTTAGAATATAAAATTCTTATTTGGAAATTTTAGCTTTAAAATCTTGCGAATGAATCACGTGCAATTTCACTACTTTGATGAAATAATAATATCATACCCTTTGTAATTCGTAAATGGCAAAGACAAAATGTAACATGAAAGGATGGATAAACACATGAGAAAAACTAAAACTATTGAAACTAGTAACAAAGTATCGGTGAATGCAGAAACACTTGCTAAAATATTAGATTGCGGCAGGTCTACAGCGGCAAAGATAGGAGAGGCAGCAGGTGCAAGGTTCCAGATAGGAAAGAGGGTTCTCTATAAGATGGACAAGATAGAAAAATATCTTGATGGGCTTGCAGAACAGGAAGCAGAAAAAAATGGTGTTATGTAGGAGGGGCTAGGATGGCAAATCGGCGAATGTTCAGCCTTGATGTGGTGGGAACGGATAAATTTTTAGATTTACCTGCTTCAGCGCAATGCCTATATTTTCATCTGGGGATGCGTGCGGATGATGCTGGTTTCATATCAAATCCCCAGCGGATAATGAAACTTGTCAATCGTTCTGTAGGTGATATGGATATATTGGTATCAAAAGGATATGTTTTACCGTCTGATGATGGAATTGTGGTGATAAAGCATATGGGACAAAATAACAATGCACATCAAGGCGAAAACGAAGAAACTGCATTTAGTAAACAATGACGGAAAATCTTCATGGGAGGATTAAGGATGAATGAGAAGAGACAAAGGAGGGTTTGGCGTGGTATATCAGGAAGTGACACGGAGTAAGAATTTATCTGCTGCTACAAAGGGGTTATATGCGTATCTGTCAGCGTTTTGTAATACTTCAGATGAATGCTTTCCGAGTGTGGAAACAATTTTAAGGGAGATGGGAATGGGTAAAGATACTTTTTACCGCCATATCAATGCGCTTGTGGCAGCAGGTGTTGTTGAGAAGCGGCAGTCCATAAGTACAGGGGGAAAGTTTGGGCGGACTATCTACCGGCTTACGCACAAGGTAGTAATATCGGATTATCCGATTCCCCAGAATAGGGATACGGATGCGACGACTACGGAAGACAGGTACACTAACAATAACAATATAAACAATAACAATATATTAAACAATAACAATAGTATTATATGTCCAGAGCAAAAAGCTCCGGACGTAAAGCCCAGCGGAATCCTGCTGCCCCTTATTGATAAAACAGATTATGATGTACCCCTGTCAAAGATAGAAGGATGGGAAAAGGCTTATCCAGCAGTAGATATCAAGCAGGAGCTCCATAAGATGGCAGCATGGCTTGAAAGCAACCCCCAGAGGAAAAAGACCAGGAGGGGGATAGACAGATTTATTAATACATGGCTTTCAAAGGAGCAGGACAGGGGTGGCGTATACAGGAATACCCAGAGGCAGCAGGCACCTAAAGCCGGCAATTACGAATTACAACCAGAGTATCAAGAAATGTATGACAAGCACTTGGGAAATATGCAGTCAAGCCCGGATGACCCGTTTCAGTAAGGAGGGAGTTCAATGTCAGGATATAGGAGCCGCGCTGATGCATTCAGCTTGGAAAGGAAAGAAGGGAAGGAACTGGCAGTATTCAGAGTGCATCAGGAAGGGGGACTTGATTTTCAATCAAAGGTGATGGACCCAGATCAGATAAGTAAAAGACGTGCTTATATGCGCAAAATACTACTTGCGTTTCCGAAATGGGCAAACCTGTCAAATGATGAGCTTGACCGGATTAGGCTGGAAAGTGTTTTAGATGGGTATATAGTCGAGGATGCTTCCGGATGCGAAACCTTCTTAAAGCAAAATCAGATTACAGATGGTGAGGCTGAATTTAGAAAGCTGCGTTCAATGATGCCCTTTACATTTTTAGATTGTACCGCTAAAGATTTTCAATGGGGAATATATGAAGCAGACACGTCAAATAGCAAGAAACTGATAAATACATATGTCACAAGCTATGAACAGTTCAAAGATAATGGAATGGGATTATACATATATTCCAGCACCAAAGGAAGTGGCAAGACAATGCTTGCCTGCTGCCTGCTCAATGAAATAGCAAGAAGATATGCAGGCAGTGTGAAGTTTACCAACATCCTTGAATTCATTGAAATGACAAAGAAAGGGTTTAATGATAAGGACGAGGAGACAAATGCGGTCTATCAAGCTGGGCTACTGGTTCTGGATGATGTTGGCGTTCAGATGTCAAAAGAATGGATAGATACAGTTCTTTACCGTTTGGTTAATCACAGATATACAAATCATCTGCCAACAATCTATACCAGCAATATCCCTGTAAAGCACTTAAGGATAGATGATCGGATAACGGACAGAATAGACAGTACAACATATCCGGTGCAGCTTCCGGAGGAGTCCATACGAAGCAATATTATGCAACAGAAAAAAGATAAGTTGCTGCAGGAGATA
The DNA here is from genome assembly GCA_014804245.1 of Lachnospiraceae bacterium. Lineage (GTDB taxonomy): Bacteria > Bacillota > Clostridia > Lachnospirales > Lachnospiraceae > Suilimivivens. Next base: position 3,768 of record JAAVAE010000001.1, read on the forward strand.
CAGTCTTCTACATAACGAGGTTAGGCACACTTCTTGGGGTGTGAAATCAAAAGGTACTTTAAAGCAATAATACTTGTGCGGGGCTACCGACGAGCATGTGTCCTTCCTAGAAGTAAATAAAAAAAGTGGCACTTCCTTCCGCTTTTCAAAGTAATGACTGTGCATCTGGATATATGAATTGTTATTTAAAAGCGGAAGTGGGGCAGGGTACAATTGTTGTTTCAGCGTATAGGATCCCGTATACAAAAAAGGTACTGTGAGAGAAATAATTCTAATGCGGGGCTGCCGACGCCCATGAGCTGTCTAGATATGCGAAATTTTTTTTGGCGATTGCGTGCGCCTAGGAGAGGAGAAACGGTATATGAATATGGGAAAAGATGAAAAAATGATAACATCTGAGGAGCTTGCAAAGATACTCGGAATCAGCAAGAGAACCGTGCAAACACTGGCACAGCAGGGTGTTATAACCTGTCAGAAAACAGGCAATAAGAACAGGTATGACATATACATAGCAGTGAAAGAGTATATTGACTATTGCGCGCAAAAGACAACTCGAACTTTTGCGTCACTTGAGGAGATGAAACTAAGTGAAGAAATCCGGCTGAAACAGACAAAAGCAGATATGGCGGAACTGGAACTGGATGAGATAAAAGGAAATCTACATTCAGCAGAGGACGTGGAGGCGGTGACGACAGACCTTGTCTTGTGCATAAGGTCGGCACTTCTCGCATTGCCAGGTATGCTTGCTGTAGACGTGGCAGAAGCAACCAGCGCTGCCGAAGCGTCGGAGATCATCAAAAAAACTGTGTACAGCATATTAGAGGAGCTGGCTAATTATGAATATGATCCAGAGGAATATAAACGAAGGGTGAGAGAAAAGCAGGGATGGAAGGACAGCGGAGAAGACAATGGGGACGATTGAAAGGGCTTGCGGCAGCAGGCATTCCAGATTTGGGGGAATGATAACCATCAAACAGTAAGGTTTATGGTTCCCTCAAAGTTCTTAATGAGTCCTAAATGAGGCTGAGTGATTTGAGGTTTTTGATAATTTTGTCGTTTAGTCCGAAACTCGGACAGGGATAAATGCCCCTCACCTGAACAGGATCTAGTGAGGGATAAGAAAAATCATTTTGAGTTTTCTAAAATTTCAGTATGTGCTACCAAAAGCGTAGAATTTTCTATAACCCAATAAGAGCCTAATTATGCACAAGCTGATAAATAGAGTTGGCAAAGTCATCAGGAGTGTGAGAGAGGGGAGACAGGGCACATTAAAATCAATTCTACGGTAAAAATTACACAAAGGAGTCAAGAAAAAAGATTTTGAAATGCATCCGTTGGGGAAATATAAGGGTAAGGGGGTAAAATCGAAAATAACGGCTAAAACAGCACATTGTAATTGCATGACTAGGAAACGTGCGCTATACTTGGAACATGGGAAACCATAGAGCCGGGCGGCTGCCCTCTTTTTCGGAGGGGCTAACCCTCCAGACGAAAGTAAGGGGGGTGATGCTGATGTATGTTACATACTCTGATTTGATTCAGATTGGGATATTCATTTGCACCCTTGTAGGTGTATGCTATACAATCTTCAAGGGAAAACGAAAATAGCCGCCACTACTGCGAATAGTGACGGCTGATGCTTTAGAGCATTAAACGTTAACCATTTCGGGGGTAGCCGCTTCTGTGGCTTCCCTTTTCGTATCTTAAATATAGCATATCTGGCAGCAGGACGCAAGAGTCAAAGTCGCCTATGGTGTCATGCCTGCTGCCGCTTTTCCTTACCGATAGGTGGGAAACACACATGTAATGAACATACGTTCTCGAGCTTTGTTGACAGTTAATAATTGAACAAGCGTTCAGACATACCCTTTTCACAATATGCATAGTTGATCTAAAAGCAGATTATCCAAATGTGAGGGCAAGAGGTCAAAATGTCCTGCTGCCGGACAGATTATATAGATATTGCCTTTTCTGATAGAGGAGCATGGCAGCAGGTATATACCATTACACAGCAGTGAAGGTTGCACCGGTGCAACTCTTAAGATTGGTATAGTAAAACGCTAATACTAGGTCGCATTTGAAATGCGAGTGCCGCTCCAACTGGGACAATGATATGTCTTGCTGCAGACATATCATACGAAGATTACATTTTTCTGATAAAGGAGCATGGCAGCAGGCGCATACAGGGAAATCATGGAAAATGAAAGAGCCGCTCTGTGACAGGGCAGCTCATGATATATGCTGTGCAGTAGCAGTAATATGACCGTTAGATATCCAGTGATGCAAGGCAGATGGAAAAGCCGGGGTAAATACCTGAGGGGATTTCATCCGCAAATGTGTACTCGTTCATGTCATTGTTAGGAAAATTGTAGACCATGACCCGGTTTTTATCTGAATCCACAATCCAGTATTCACGGACACCTGCAGTTCTGTACTTAAACAGCTTGATCATATAATCAATATGCCTGCTGCCGGGGGAAACAACTTCTATGATCCAGTCCGGTGCGCCGGTACATCCCTTATCTGACAGCTTGCCAGAGGCGCATACAACGCTTATATCCGGTTCGACATAGTTTTTATCGTCTGCATTCAGAAAGACCGCAAATGGAGCCACGTAGGGCTTGCAGGAGCCATGATTAGACTTGATGTACTCGCGGATGGTTCCGAAGAGTTCACCCACAATAGCCTGATGCTTCCTGCTTGGCGGTGCCATATAGTAAATACTTCCGTCAAACAGTTCTGCCCGTTCTCCTTCCGGAAGAGCATAAATATCGTCAATGGTATAGATTCTTTCCTGTGGTAGTGCCATAGGTTCACATCCTTTCTGTATGGGGATAAGTTATAGTGTTGCCGGTGTAGATGGATATATCCCAAAAGGGATGAAATAAAGCGGTTATTGTATGGAATGGTATATGCCTGCTGCCTTATTCCTTATCGGATAAGCCGTCACGTTCTATTTTCTCGTTGGCAGCAGTTGTAAAAAATTGCGCCATGCTTCCAAGTCCTGACTTTTTAGCGGCATCTTTATACCTGTCCTTTTCCCCCTTTTTTACCCGGAATTTGATTTCTTCCAGATTTTCTTTGATGTATTTTTGGGTAGCTTTATTTTGCGCCTCTGAATATTGCCGCTTTTTCTTTTCAGGCATAACGTACACTTCCTTTCTCCTATTGGGGCGATTTTATAAGGGGACTTCTTTTCCACCTTACACTGATATTATAGCACTTGCCTATATAGGACGCAATATACATATTACACAAAGATTTCTTGTATATAGGGCGCAATATTTGTTTATTCTGCGAATTGTATATAGGGCGCAATAGTGTTATACTAAGTATATCAAATGAAGGAGGTAAACCAAATGAAGCAGATAACCAAGATAAGAAAAGCGGTTTGTACCATGGCGAACAGATTAAGAAAATCCGGTTATACCTTATCAGAGGCTTTCAGGAAAGCATGGAAGAGCATCAGACGGTCAATAACCTTTCGGGCAGCAGGCGTGACCTTTGAGAACAGACAGGAGCGCTTAGAGTTCCTTAAGCAGTTCAGAGCGGATGAACTGACCGTCACACTGGAGAGTGAAGCCGGTAACATGCATGACAGCAATGCAATACAAATCATTGTCCATATACTTCCGATTGCCAGAAAGACAGTTATAGGATATATCCCCAGAAGATTTTCTAGAGAGTTGGGAAGCCTCCTCGACATGGGTATACACATAAAAGCCTCTCTGATGCAGGTTATCGGAGGCTACAGCTACAAGGAATCGCTTGGCGTGCTGGTAAATGTCGCAGTGTAGACCGGAAAGAGAACATAACAACGGATTCCGCACCTTGCGGCTCGTTCTTATGATAAATAAAAGCCCTTGCTAGGAGCTGGCACTCCGCAAGGGCAAGGTACCCACCAACCGTAAATTGAAAGGATACTGCTTTATTATAGCAGGAGTATTCCCCTTTCGCAAGACAGAAAGGATAAGGATTCATGGAATTAGCAATTGGAACATCACCCGGGATATATCCGGTAGATCTGATAGGCAGGTATATAAATCTTGTATCTGAATACATCAGTATTACCCATGCGGGCTATCAGAGCAGGGAATATGGATTCAGAAAAAGGGAACTGGAAAAGGAGCTCCAGCAGGCAGGAAGATATCTGAAACGCATCCACATGCAGACAACGGAATCATCAAGCTACTATTTCATCAAGTATAACAGGATCACGTATAAGGTCGATTTAAGCAGAACCATGTATATTTACACATACCGCAGGAAAGTGACCTTTATCATGGATGATGGCAGCAGTCATGAGACCTATACAAGGCTTAATGATATCTGGGAAGATATCCACGTAGCCTGCCCCAGCTTCCGCAGGATATCCCAGAGACACATAATAAATTTTATGTTCGTCAATGACTTCTCTGGCCGTAATATCCATATCGGGGAGCAGGTATTCCATATTACAGCAAAATACCTTTCAGTTGCATCAGATAAAGAGATATTTGCGAATCTTCCCGGAATACATCTTACAGGAAAAACAGATTTCAGAGAAGCAGCCGGCATGTCATGAGGCTGCACAGGAATGTGCAGGCAAACCAGATTCAGTACAGGATGGGAAAGGAGTCACTATAATAATATGGCAAAAAGAGCTTTAGCAGCCGGGTACCGGCAAAGAAGTGATGGCAAATATGAATCGCGCTTTACAATCAACGGAAAGCGCTACAGTGTGTACGCAGGTACATTGAAGGAATGCAAGGCGAAGGAAGCCGAACTAAGGGAAAAGATTAGGGACGGACTGTATGTGAACAACCGCAATATTACTCTTAACCAGTATTACGAAGAGTGGAAAGCGGCGCGCAGCGGAACCGTCAAGGGAAATACCGCGCTCAATATAGAATGCCGGTATAAGAATCACATAGGACCTGCAATGGGGCACAGGAAGGTTGCGGACATAGAGAAAAGGGAGATTGTCCGGCTCCAGAAAGAGCTTGCTGCCAAACAGAAGCCTAGCACAGTCAACATAACCATTGTACAGTTAAAAAGTATCTTTAATTCAGCTGTTTCAGATGGCATTATAGCAAGGAACCCGGCAGCAGGCGTAAAGCCTTTAAAGGCAGATGCCAAAGCAGCAAGCGAAACATATCACAGGGCGCTGACAGAAGAGGAGCAGCGCATATTTATGGAGCATGTGAAAAAAGAATGGCTGTATGAAGTGATAGCACTGCTTCTGTGTACTGGAATGAGGGTGGGCGAAGTGACAGCGCTGACATGGAATGATATCGATTACGTTAACAATGTCATTCATGTCACCAAGACAGTAAGCAGGACTGCTGCCGGCAAATATACGATAGGCACACCTAAGAGCAGGACGAGCATCAGAGATATACCGTTGAATGATACGATCAGGAAGGTTTTGAAGAGTCAGAAAGAGAAGCAGGAATATATACACGGGAATGTGACCAGCCTTTCACGTCCTGTATTTGAAAATATATACGGCGGTATGGTATATAATGCAAGCATTAACAAAGCTATCAGTGATACCCTTGAGAGGATAGCGAAAGACGGAGGGTGTATAGAGCATTTTTCAGCCCATGCATTAAGGGACACCTTTGCAACAAGATATATAGAGCAGGGCGGCAGTCCCCAGGTATTAAAGACCATTTTAGGACACTCCAGCCTGTCTATGACAATGGATCTGTATTCACATGTACTGCCGAATACAAAGCAGAAGGAAATGGACAGCATCAATATAGCCCTGTAGGCAGCAGGCGTGTCGTTGTGCCGCTCAAACCTAACTGTGTTTTTATTTTCAGTAATGCAGGTAGAGTAAAAAGGAATCAAAAAGGTGTGCACACACATGCTTAGAAATGTTAGGAAATGTTAGGATAAAATTGCAACGTTGTATGTTGTACATGTTGGGAAATGTTGGAATAAAATTGTAACGTTTTGATGCAACGTTGCAATTGAACGTTGCATCAAAAAAGTGCTTTGAAAGTTGAGACAGAAAAGGTCATTTGGCAGAAAAAGCCTAATTTGACTGGTAGCAACAGCTTTTCTATTTATATCATAGTGTCAGAAAAGTATATATGTAAAGTCGTGAAATTGGAATAGTGCTCAAATTAGGATGCTAAGAAATGCTAAGATGAAAATGAAAATGTACGCTGCTCCATAGATTGTCCGTATACGGTCTTACGCCTGCTGCCGTACCCCAATTTATACCCCAATTCATACCCCAATTTGCATTCAAAAATTGGGGTACAAGACAAAACAAGATAAAATATTTTTAGAGGTAAAATGTCCTCAAACCCCAGTGTTTATGCGGAATAAAAAAGAAAAGACAATCCTTCACAGGCATTGACAGAAGCGCGCCCATTGTATAGAATTAAGTACAATCTATGTATTATGTATACACCAGAATCCAAGGAGGTGTTTATGGATCAGATTACGCGGAAAGCATATGCAAAAATTAATCTGGGTCTGGATGTAATCAGAAGGCGTCCTGACGGATATCATGAAGTGAAGATGATTATGCAGACAGTTGGGATTTATGATATTCTGACCTTCAGAAAAAAAGAGCAATTGGAGGGTTCCCCTCAGATAACGATTGCGTTAGAATTAAAAGAGACGCAGGCAGTGGCATTTTCTAAAGAGGAACTTCCCTGCGATAAAAGCAACTTGATTTATAAAGCTGCGGCATTGATTATGGAAACTTATGATATTAAGGAGGGAGTGGAGATTACCCTTCAGAAGAATATCCCCATAGCCGCAGGGATGGCGGGCGGCAGCACGGATGCGGCAGCTGTCTTTCGCGGGCTGAATGAGTTGTTTTCGCTATCCATGAGCCTTGAGGATATGAAAAAGCTGGGGGTAAAGATAGGCGCTGATGTGCCCTACTGCATCATGGGAGGCACGGCATTGTCGGAGGGAATAGGAGAGATACTCACACCTCTCCCGGCACCTCCGAAGGCGCATTTGCTGATTGCCAAACCGGATATCAATGTTTCGACGAAGTTTGTATACGAAAATCTTCATGCGGATACACTACAGTTCCATCCGGACATTGACGGCATGGTGGAGGCTTTAAAGGCGGGAAGCCTTACAGGAATCACGGACCGAATGAGCAATATGCTTGAGACGGTAACAGTGAAGGAATATCCAATAATAAACCAAATCAAAGAAGAAATGATAAGGAGCGGCGCCCGGAACGCGCTTATGAGCGGCAGCGGTCCTACCGTATTTGGAGTTTATGAGAACGAGGAAGCAGCGAAAAAGGCATACGAAGCAGTAAAAGAGCTGGGACTTGCCGGGCAGATCTTTGTGACTGATTTTGTGATGCCCTAGATAGTTAAGGTGAGTGATACCGGAAATGGAGGGAAAAATGGAAGAGCAATTTCAAGTAGATATGGATGAATTTCTGCCCCTTCGCGATGTAGTTTTTAATACCCTTCGAAAAGCAATCCTTACCGGAAAGTTAAAGCCCGGGGAGCGTCTTATGGAGGTACATCTGGCAAATCAGCTGGGGGTCAGCAGAACGCCGATACGGGAGGCAATCAGAAAGCTGGAGCTTGAAGGTTTGGTCATTATGATTCCAAGGCGGGGCGCCGAGGTGGCAAGAATCACGGAGAAAAGTTTAAAGGATGTTCTGGAGGTAAGAAGGGCACTGGATGCGCTGAGTGTAGAGCTTGCCTGCGACAGGATTACGGAAGAAGATATTGAGCGTCTGTTAAAAGCTTGTCAAGATTTTGAGCAGGCGGCAAGGGGAAATGATGCGGCGGTAATTGCCAAGGCGGATGTGGATCTTCATGATATTATTGTGGAAGCCACCGGGAACCAGCGTCTGCAGCAACTGGTGAATAACCTGTCTGAACAGATGTATCGCTATCGCTTTGTTTACATCAAGGAAGAAAGCCAGCATGATATGCTGGTGGCTGAACACAAAGAAATCTATGAGAGCATTGCTAGCCGGGATAAGGAGCGGGCAGCAAGAGCAGCCAGGATTCATATTGACAATCAGGAAAAGTCCATTATCAATCAGATACGTCTGGAAAATGAAAGCAGATTGAATAAGCGGCACTAAAGTGGAAACACTCTTATCAGGAAGCAAACCACTGCGACAGCGGTGTGCGGAAGGATGAGGGTAAAGAATGAGAAAAATATATGAAACAGCATTGATATTGATAGGAACCATAGGCTGGTGGGGATTTGTATATCCTGATATGTGCCTCACAGAAGATGTGTATGAACAGGAATATGAGGAAGAGCAGGAGAAGTCTATGGGTTCGGAATTAATGAACCTGGGGCAGGCGTCTGTGAGGATGGAAATGCCTTCCGCGGATGCGGCGGAAGAGGCGGGGACGGAGCAGTCAGGCTGGAAGATTGGCAACATCCGTATAAAAAGCAGGCTTGTGGAATATTTATATCAGGAAAGATAAAGAACAAGAGCAGAAAAGAGATAACGATTATGGTGAATAAAAATGCGCCCATCGGCGTTTTTGACTCCGGTGTGGGAGGGCTTACGGTCGTAAGGGAAATCATGCGGCAGATTCCGAATGAAAAGATTGTTTATTTCGGTGATACTGCCAGAGTGCCCTATGGCAGTAAGTCCAAAGAGACGGTTACCAGGTATTCAAGACAGATTGTCCGCTTTTTGCAGGCACAGGATGTGAAGGCAATCGTAGTGGCATGTAATACGGCGAGCGCGTATGCGTTGGATGAAATAGAAAAAGAAGCTGACATCCCTATGATCGGAGTGGTAAAGCCGGGAACCAAAGCGGCAGCAGAGGCAACTTCAAATGGGAAGATTGGTGTAATCGGTACGGAAGGTACAATCGGCAGCGGCATCTATTCCCGATACATAAAAGAAATCAATCATGACGTTAGTGTCATTGGCAAGGCCTGTCCGCTGTTTGTCCCGCTTGTGGAGGAAGGTCTTTGGCAGGATCCGGTAACGGATGAAATTGCCAAGCGGTATCTGACGGAACTGATTGATATCGGCATTGATACACTGATACTGGGGTGCACCCATTATCCGCTGATCCGGTCCACGGTAGGGCGCATCATGGGGGAGGGCGTACAACTGGTCAATCCTGCATATGAAACAGCCCGGGAATTAAAAGAATTACTTGAAGCAGAACACATCCTAAACGATGAGGAGGCAAAGCTGGGGGATAACCGGTATCGCTTTTTTGTAAGTGATGCAGCAGAGAAGTTCAAACACTTTGCAAACTCTATCATCAAATATGGTATTTTGTCTGCTAAGGTAATTCATATAGAGGAATATTAATTTAAGCAGTATCACAAGTAAAGTTTGCAATCTACATGGAAATTAGCTGGAGGAATAGAAACAAATATGACAAAAGAGATACTTCTGTCCCTTAAGGGACTTCAGATGGAGAACAGAGATGACGCCCAGGCAATGGAGACAATAACGCCGGCGGATTATTATCAAAGAAATGGCAGCCATTACGTTATCTATGAAGAGATGATGGAGGGATTTACGTCAGCTACCAGAAACAGGATCAAGTTTAATGACTCTTGTTTGGAGGTTTCCAAGAAAGGGTGCGTAAACGTACAGATGTTGTTTGAAGAGAATAAAAAGAATATGACCAGCTATATGACACCCTATGGCAATATTCTGATTGGAATCGATACAGAATCCATTTCAGTTGAAGAAAGGGAAAATCAGATCCATGTGGAGGTGGAGTACACGTTAGAAGCCAATTACCAGCATCTTGCCGACTGTAGGATTGAGATGGAATTAAGACCCCGGGAAGTGGGAATAGAGTTGTTGTAAGAGCATTGCGGTTCGCAAGCCGCCAGCCCGGATATAGAAAAAGGATGCCTTGTGAGTCTTGGCATCCTTTCTTTGTGCGGTACTTTATTTGATAGGCTTTGCGCCTGCCTTTTCCTGGGCTTTTTCAAGGGTACGCTTGAAGAAACTTTTCTTTTTGACGGGGGCGGCGGGCGCTTTTCCGTGAAGACCTTTGACATCTGTGATGTAAATGCCGCTGACCACCGCTTTTACTTCCTTTTTGACAGGAACGGAATCAAAGATTTTTTCCTCACAGACAAGGGACATGATCTGCGGTCCCACCTTTGCTTTTACAATAGGGAGCTTCGTGCCGCGCATGAGTTTGGGCGTCTGGTCGATCACCATTTGGGGAAGACCGGATTCCTTTATCTTCATCCGCTTTTTGTCTATAATCAGCATTGATACAGTCTGCTTCATCGCATCAATTTGCGCCTGCTGCTCGGACTGACGTTTCTGGGCCTTTTTTCCGAGGAAATATAATACGACCAGGGCAATTACCAAAACTGCCAAAATAATTAATAAAATAATACCTAATTTGCTCACGATAACCTCCTTGCCGTTTGGAATATTTAAAAATTATTTTATCATTTTTAGGGGAAATAGGCAAGTGGTTTCATTGAACTTAAAGGAGGATTGGTGTATAATTACAAATTAATGTTAGATTTGATACTTAAGTACTTTCGTTTGCCGCCGTTTTATGGTATAAAAGTAGAGTACCCACCAAACGCCCGCGTGTGGTCCTTAAGCGGTTCCGGTTGGACTAAGGGAATACAAAAGGAGATTGACAAATTCTATGAAGAAAAATATTTTAGCAATAATTATGGTCGTTATGCTTGCAGGAATGATGGCAGGGTGCGGAAATAGTGAGACGGGCGAGCCGGATCAGAGCGAAAGCGGGCAGGAGCAGGATGCGGCCGAGACTGACGAAAATGTAGATGTCGGGGAGACAGATACGGATGAACCGGCATATCTTACAGACTTTAATGCAGGGGATTATGTGACCCTTGGGCAGTACAAAGGAGTAGAAGTAGAGATTGCAGCGCCGGAGGTGACAGAGGAGTCAGTGGACGAGTACCTGGGGTATGTTTTATCCACTCATGCAGAATCTGTACCTGTGACAGATCGCAGTGCCCAGAGCGGCGATATTGTCAACATTGATTTTGAAGGGAAATTGGACGGCGTGGCATTTGAGGGCGGCAGCGCCCAGGGATTTGACCTGACAATCGGGGCAGGAGGATTCATTGACGGCTTTGAGGATGGGATAATCGGCATGGAAATCGGAGAGACGAGAGATGTTGATATGAAATTCCCCGACCCTTACACCAATAATCCGGATTTAGCAGGCAAAGACGTGGTTTTCACATTTACGATGAACAGCATCAGTGAACAGATCATTCCGGAGCTGACGGATGAATTTGTAAAGAGCCTTGGAATGGAAGACTGCACTACGGCAGAAGATTATAGAAAATTTATCCATGATGGATTGGCGGAACAGGCACAGGCGGCTTTTGAGGAAGAGAAGACCAGCGCAGTCATCGCGGTTGTGGAGGAAAACACCACCTTTGGGACAGCCCCTGACGGTATGACGAGGCGTATGAATGAGACGTTGATAAATTCGGTATCTTCGTATGCTCAGATGTATGGAATGAGTACCGGAGAATATGTGGCTGCCGTATATGGCGGCACGGTTGATACGTACGAGGATGTGCTCTTAGAAGCAGCGGAAATGATGGCATTGCGGTATCTTATGATAGGAGCCATTGCCGAAGCAGAAGACATTACCGTAACGGATGAAGAACTGGAACAGATTCTGGCAGATGAGGCGGCACAGTTTGGATATGAAGATGTAGAAGAATATAAAGAAGAAATGGATGTAGAAGCTTACAGGGAGTATCTGCTGGTTCAGAAAGTGGTTGAATTTTTGGCAGAAAATGCTGTCGTGAAGGAGCCGGTATTAGATTGACAGGATGCTACAGGTTACAGGTGTGAATCAAGAAGATGCATAAGAAGAATAAAAATGGAATCAGATTTCTGACAGTTATTTTGTCATGCATAATGATGTTTTTAGTGGTAGAACCGGTGAGGGCTACCACTATTTCCGATTTAGAAAAACAGAAGCAGGAATTGGAAGAGCAGAAAAGAGAAGCAGATGAAAAGAAAAGAGAAGAACAGCAGAGATATAACGAGGCTTCCGGAAAAGTAAATTCGATCCAGTCCGACGTGGATGAAGTAGCGGAAGAAATTGATGAGATTGATGCCGCCCTTGTGGAGACTCTTGCCAGTATCGAATTAATTGAAGAAGATATTGCGGAAAAGGAAGACCAGATAGAAGAAACCACAAACGAACTTGAAGCAGCCATAGCCATAGAGCAGGAACAGTATGAGTCGATGAAGCTGCGGATCAAATTCATGTATGAGAAGGGCGATTCTACTTATCTGCAGATTTTGCTTGAAAGCCAGAATTTCAGCGATATGGTGAATAAGGTAGAGTATGTGGAGAAACTTTATGAGTACGATCGAAAGCTGCTTTTAGATTATCAGGCGGCGAGGGAAGCAGTGGAAGCGCTCAAAGAGAAGCTTGAGGAAGAAATGGCTGAGTTGGAGGCGCAGGAACACGAGCTGAAAGAGGAAAAGGAAAGCCTGGAGATTATCCTGGCAGAGAAGCAGGAGGCCTATGATAATTACGAGGTCCAACTGGCGCAGGCGAAACAGGAGGCAGCAGTTTACAAAGCAAATATTAAGAAGCAGAATGATGAAATCAAAAGGCTTGAGCAGGAAGCGTCAAAGAAGCAGTCTGAAATTGAAGCGGCGAAACAGGCGGAAGAGGAAGCAAGAAGAGCACAGGAGCTTGCCCTGCAGAATGAAGCAGCGCAGAGTTCTTCAAACAGTTCTTCCGGATCAGCTTCTGGATCATCCTCCGGCTCCTCATCTGGGAGCAGCTCTTCGGGAGGAAATTACGCATCTGCTTCCAGTTATTCCGGAACAGGAAGTAAGGGACAGCAGATTGCCAATTATGCCTGCCAGTTTATTGGAAATCCTTATGTACCGGGAGGTACCAGTCTGACGGAAGGAGCAGATTGTTCAGGGTTTGTATGGAGAGTATACAAAGACTTTGGGTATAATGTACCAAGAACGTCTTATTCCCTTAGAAGCACCGGAACAGGGGTTTCTTATTCAGAAGCCCAGCCCGGCGATATCATGTGCTATGCAGGTCATGTGGGTATTTACATCGGCAATGGTCAGATTGTACATGCCAGCACGCAGAAATCGGGAATCAAGATTACCCATGCCACATATAAAGAAATCTTGTCGGTGAGAAGAATTGTATAACAGGAATCGAAAAAAATGGTAACTGTGAAGGTACTGAACAGTTACGAAAAATGAATTAAGGGAGGGAAATATGTCAGATTTTGATGAAAGAGATCATGGTGAAGATAAAGAGGAACTGGAGAAGATAGACGGGCAGAAAAAAGAAAGGGATCAGCACAAAGCAGAGTCTCAAGATAAAAAGGAAAGTGAATATGAGGATGTCTGCTTTATCTGCCGCCGTCCTGAAAGCAAGACAGGGAAGATGTTCAAGCTGCCCAACAATATTACGGTATGTAACGACTGTATGCACAAAACGATGGATACGGTAAGCCAGTTTGATTATCAGGGAATGTTGAATAACCCTGCTTTTATGGATGACCTCAACAAAAACATGAGCGGTAAGGGATATCCGAATATCCGTTTTGTAAATATTACAGATCTGCAGGGTGAGGGAGGAATCCCAAATAAACAGAGGGTCAAGAAGAAAAAGCCCAAAACAGGAGAGGAACCTGTCCTGGATATCAAGAATATTCCGCCTCCTCATAAGATCAAGGCACAGCTGGATGACTACGTAATTGGTCAGGAACATGCAAAGAAAGTGATTTCTGTGGCGGTATACAATCACTATAAGAGGGTTGCTACCGGAACCATGGATGATATAGAAATAGAAAAGTCCAATATGCTGATGATTGGACCTACAGGGTGTGGGAAGACCTATCTGGTAAAGACTCTTGCCAGACTTTTAGACGTACCCCTTGCCATTGCTGATGCAACTTCCCTGACGGAAGCCGGATATATCGGCGATGACATTGAGAGCGTCATCTCCAAACTGCTGGCTGCCGCAGATAATGACACGGAAAAGGCGGAAAGAGGAATCATATTTATTGATGAAATAGATAAAATCGCCAAGAAGAAAAACACAACCAGCAGAGATGTCAGCGGCGAAAGCGTTCAGCAGGGACTGCTGCGCCTTTTAGAGGGTGCCGATGTGGAAGTGCCGGTGGGTGCGAACAGCAAGAATGCCATGGTGCCTCTTACGACGATCAATACCAGAAATATTCTCTTTATCTGCGGCGGTGCATTCCCGGATCTGGAGGAAATCATCAAGCAGCGATTAAAGAAGCAGACTTCCATCGGTTTTAATGCGGAGCTTAAGGATAAATTTGATAAAGAAAAGAATATTTTAAGCCAGGTCACAGTGGAGGATTTAAAGAAATTCGGCATGATACCGGAGTTTCTGGGACGTCTGCCTGTGATCTACACACTGGCGGCGTTGGATAAGCCCATGCTTGTCAAGATTTTAAAAGAGCCTAAAAATGCAATTTTGAAGCAGTACCAAAAGCTTCTGGAGNTGGATGAGGTGAAATTGGAATTTGATGACGGCGCACTTGAGGCTATTGCTGAAAAGGCAATGNAAAAAGATACCGGGGCGAGNGCNCTTCGCGCNATCATTGANGAGTTCATGCTGGATATCATGTATGAGATTCCNAAAGACGACAATATNGGACGTGTCATCATAACCAGNGAATATATTGAAGGCACTGGAGGACCGGTGATCGATATCCGCAGTGTGAGCGGGGAAAACCCGGANCANCTAAANGTGATAGAGGATAAGACAGAGAGATAGAATCATAAAAGGATAGAGAACTGTCATATATTAAGAAAAACGGTAATGAGACGTTCAATGACAGATCAGGAAAAAATTTTNTCAAATGATTANTATGATTTGATTACAGATTATGTTCTGCCNGAAGATATAAGGGCGAGAGCGGGAGGTTATGTCTATCAGCCTATAAGCGGAGAGATNGGGGTAACNTATATGGATCGGGCGAATATACCGCTGCCGATGAGCGTGAGNAATTTTACTTATTCGGTTATTCCGAAATTGTATGGCTTGATGCAGACGCCNCAGGAAACCTTTGATCCTACGGCANTGCTCCGCAGCGGAATCACNCNGGTNCAGNGGGANGCGCTGAACCTTACAGGCAGGGGNGTGGTCATAGGTTTTTTGGACACAGGTATCCGNTATGATGANGATGTTTTCCGCAATCCGGACGGAAGNACCCGTATTCTGGGGATATGGGATCAGACCATACAGACNGGGGAACCGCCGGCAGGNATATTATACGGTACAGAATATAGAAAAGAGATTATAGACTTGGCCTTGCAGAGCGAGAANCCAAGGGAAATNGTTCCCAGCTATGATGAAAACGGNCATGGAACTGCGATTGCCAGTGTGGCNGCAGGAAGCGTGCTGCGAAGCGGNCTTGCGTTTACNGGTGCNGCNCCGGAAGCNCATATTGTCATGGTGAAGCTGAAACAGGCAAAACANCATTTGAGAGAATTTTATCTGATACCAGACGATGTNCCNGCTTATGCGGAAAGNGACATACTGGTAGCNCTCCGTTATCTGGAAAGCTATGCNATTTCCTTAACAAGACCNCTGGTAATCTGCTTTGGNCTTGGAACCAATATGGGAGACCANGAAGGGATTTCCATTATGGCAGACTATTTAAACCAGATTGCCACNAGGCGAAGCCGGGTGGTTGTGGTGTGCGGCGGGAACGAAGGCAACAGCGCCCATCACTATCTGGGAACAGCAACAGAAGGACTTTCGGAAACCACTGACAATGTGGAAGTCAGAGTGGNAGAAGGCACAAGAGGTTTTACGGCGGANNTGTGGGGATGNGTCCCGGCNCAACATGCCATAGCCATCAGAACACCGGGAGGCGAAACNACTCCAAAAGTGGATTTCAGAGAGCAGAGCAGCCGGGAATTTGAATTTGTGTTTACCAGAACNAAAATCCAGGTCGATCATGTCCTNGTGGANCCGGGATCAGGNGAAGAACTTATTTTTTTCAGGTTTATTGCCCCTTCCCCNGGGGTATGGACGATACAGGTTACTATCAGCGGGAATGGAAGCGGAAGTACTTTTCATATATGGCTTCCGCTGACNGAATTTCTNCAGAGNGATACTTATTTNCTNCGGCCTTCNCCTTACACGACTTTGACAGAACCCTCCAANGTGAGGGAAGTGATTACAACCACCACTTATAATGATAAAAATGGAAGCTTCTGGTCCGAGTCGGGAAGAGGCTATACCAGAACAGGACGTATCAAACCGGATATCTGCAGTCCTGGCGTCGATATCAGTACTGCCGTCGGACGACGGACCGGTTCCAGCATGGCGGTTGCATTAGCNGCCGGNGCATCGGCNCTGTTTTTGCAATGGGCNGTNGTGGAAGNNAANCGTCCCAGAGTGGAGAGCCGGGAACTGAAAAACTACCTGATCCGGGGAGCCGAAAGATCGGCGGGGGAGGAATACCCAAACAGAGAATNGGGTTACGGTAAGCTGGATATCGCAGGAACCTTTGAGGTGNTGGCGGGAGTGTGAGGAAGAAATAATACTGAGGACTAAGTCTGCTGTTTGTTAGNTGGTTTAGTCCTCTTTTATTTAAACATTCCGCAGCTTCTTGAACCCTTGTGCTTATTAAGTTATAATCAAATGTAAAGTCTTTGGATGCTCCATCATNGCATCCATAAAAATNCATAAATGAACCGAGGTAAGAATATGGACAACACNNGNAAAACAACTCTTATGAATAAGCGCGAGACAGACTGGTTTCGCGGAATCGCNGCATTGATGGTAGTATTATCACATTATGGAGAGTGGATAAATATANTAGGACCATTAGAAGGGAANGCAGAGACTNTTNGATTTGCCNTNACAAAACTGGGGGTATANGGTGTAGATATATTTTTNCTNTTTTCAGGGTATGCCATGNTAAAATCCNTNGGGATAGAATCCCGTGGGGACAGAAAAATGAGNTGGCAATTCATATGGAAAAGGTTAAAAAATGTGTTTATTCCGTATTTAATCGTAGTAGGCATTATTGAACTGCTTTCTGACGGCTTGACTTCCATTCATGACTTTTGGATTTTTATAGTTGGTTATAATTACTGGTATATGTGCGTATTATTTATATTCTATATANGATTTATAGTTATCTATGCGNTCATACGGGTAAAGGGCATCCGGGTAATAGCTTTTTCCATTTTTACATACGCTTTGTCTTATATACTTTATCAACATGATATGTTCCCGTTCTGGTATGTATCTAATATTGCATTTGCTATGGGCGTGATCGTAGGAGAATACGAAAAAGAAGCTAAAAAGATTGTGGACAAGGTATGGATTCCTGTGNTNATCCTCCTGACAGCAGGGATGGCATTCATTANAAGATGGGGGCTTACAGGCGGTGTAAATTTGGGCGGTGATCCGGAGGACTATCAGATATGGTTTAAAATAGGCGCAACCGTGGTTTGGACATTGCTTATTTTGATTCTTGCGTCAAAATGTCGGATAAGGGAGAAGATATTCGNGTTTCTTGGAAGAAATTCCCTCTATATCTATCTTACACACGTATACGTTTTTATGAGATGCATCAATTACCTGCCTTGTGATCTTTCNATGAGGTTCATTATCAGCCCGATATGCATCATTGCGGTATCATTCTTGTGNAATTTGGTTATATCNGGTATGTGGAAACTGATATCTGTGCTTAGTCGAAAGCTGCGTAATGGTANGAATAACTACTGAAAGGNGTGCATACAAGATGAAAAAACTATCGATAATCCTCACATTAATATTTACTCTCTCGTTGTATGGATGCGGTGAGCAGGAAACGGCAGTTAATGAANTACAGGCAGACGCAGTTGTAGAATCCGATTCTTCCGATATCATGGATGATCAGGCGAAAGAACAGACACCNTCAGACGAACAGAAACAAGATGATAATGAAGAAGTTGAAAATGTGGTTTCAGACGACACTAATGAAGCAGAAACAGCCGATGAAAATAAGGATACGAATGCGGAAAGTGATGCAGCTGGCAATGGAACAGCAGACAATGAGACAGCAAACAACAAGGCAGCAGACAATGAAGTGGCAGAAGAAGCTGTTTTGGAATNTACAGTAACTACATATGATGAATCACAGGTTATGTATGCATCTGGNCCTGTAAATGTAAGGAAAGGGCCTTCAACTGATTTTGAAAGAGTAGGAGCGCTGAAATACGGTCAGGAAATCATTGTTACCGGNCAGGCTGACACTAATTGGTATGAAATCATGTATGGTGAAGAAAAGGCATATGTCAGCAATAAATATCTGCAGAATGATAAGCCAGCCGATGAATNTCAGGCTGCTGCAGCNGCTAATCCTCAGACAGAATCAGATGCGCAATCTCAGNNNCAGCAGNCAACACCTGAAATACAGCCCGTTACCGAAGTAAAAAATGTAGCCGGCGTGATTCTTGTAGGAGATTCCCGATTTGTACAGATGCAGGANAACGTAGGCGCTAACTCCTGTACATGGATTGCGGAGAACTCCAAAGGATATGCATGGTTCGAGGAAAANGCGATTCCNCGAATAGACGGCTGTGTGGGCAGCGGCTCCAAAATATTGATTAATCTTGGTGTAAATGACCCGGGAAATCATCAAAAATATATAGCGCTTGTGAATGCAAAAGCCGCAGAATGGACAGCTTTGGGAGCAACCGTTTATTATGCTTCCGTAAATCCGGTTTGGGAAAATCCATATGTTACAGAGGAACAGGTAAAATATTTTAATTCTCAGATGCAGAACGGATTAAGCGCTGATGTGCACTGGATAGACAGCCACAGCTATATTACTTCTATCGGATACAAGCTGGTAGACGGACTTCATTATAATTCGGAAACCTATCAGAATTTATACGCTTACTTTATGAGTTGCATGTAACCAGGCAGGGGAGATTCATTCTCCCCTCTNACAATTCCATTCGGAGAAGTTAAAAGGTAACAAGTTCCTGTAAATAGTAGTACAGCTGCGGATTCGTAGTCCGTANATTCACGCTCAAATCGCCGTTTCCCAGTATTATACCGAGTCCATAGGCAGCTTGCAGCAAACAGACTGCCATCATAAACAGCANTAATGTTTTTAGCGTGCCGTGTGTGGCGGCATGTTCTGTCCATGCCAAGAGGAGCAGTGNGGCAGCAAACCAGATTCCCCATGTCATATCCACAGTATACCGCTGTAAGATACCGGCTCCGGTCACATCCACAATACCNATGATAACCGAAATGATCATAGAAGCAAATGATAAAACNTAAAGNCTTTTTTCTTTNAACAGTNCCCGTCCCCNGNNNNCAGATAACAGGATCCATAAGAAAGCATTGCATGTAAGGATACCGCCATAAGTATATTCCGAATTCAATTTTCCCATATAGGAACCGGATGCAATCTGAATCCCTTGTAAAAAGGGAAAGTCGCTTTCAATGACCGGGGGACGCAGAAAGTAATGCCATATCCCCAACAGCGCTTGATNCAGATTGAAACTGCGCTTCGTCATATCATTGCTGGTCAGGCTGTAGGTTGCCCCGAAATCAAAAGGAGAACCAAAACGGGCAGCGTTATAATACATAATCCCTGCCGCTACAAACAGATAAGGAAGACAGATACTGGCAGCGTCCTTAATGGTTTCCGCCATGCCCTGTGCTGTCTTCGAAAGTCCGCTTGGCTGCACGCTCAGACGGCATTTAGGGAAAAAATCGCCGATGAAAAGCGGAATTGCCAAAAAAGAAAACAACAGCATCTGAGGGCGGCATCCGGCAACCAACGCCATACACAAAGAACCCAGAAACAGGCATGTCCGCCTGATTGCTGTCTTGACGGTATATTTTCCTTTTATCCATAGCCATAGACCTGCAACGGTAAACATATTTGCAGCCATAATCGGTGTGTCATACAAATCAGGTCTTGCAATCACAAACAGATAATTTCCGCCGCATACGGTCAGGATACAAATCATCAAATACAGAAAATACGGGGTGTCCGTAAACCACCTTCTGATTATTTCCCGGTATAGGGCAAAGACTGCCAGGATGAAGCCGCAGTAAAAGAGGAAAACTGCCGCATAATTGGGGATATGATGACCTGTCAGCAGATATGCCGGCAGATAGAGCAGCAGTTCCGGGACTACACCGAAATAAACATAATATTTCCCGTCATAATAAGCGTAGTCCGCAAGGTAGTCGATGCCGTTTGCCTGAAGATAGATCGCATCATAAGGATTTTCGGCGCCAACCAGACCTTCCGAGGGCTCTGTGGCCAGATAAAGATGACCCTGCGCCATGACTTCTGCCAGTTCCTGATATTGTTTGTGGTGAGGCCATGGTGAGGTAATGCATATGGGATTGACATGTGCAAGAGCCCATGCCATTCCAATTAACAGCAAAATTGTAACAGTGGTAATCAGGTACTGCTTTTTTGCTTTTTCACACGCGATATTCTGCCATCTCTCCGCATGTCTTGCATAATCAAATAAAAGGAAAAATCCTAAGACCAGAAGGAATCTTCCGAGACTGAATAAAAAAGGAATACGGGCGTTGGCGCAGACCCCGTTTATTGTGACGAAACTTCCGGCCGGAACGGAGAATTGCACATCTATCGTTCCGGTTTTCCCGGCGGGGTAGAGGTGTGTATAAAAGCTTCTTTTGATTCCCGGCATCAGTATCTTTTCCGGCAGGGTATAAGGATAAAAATTTCCTTCATCGGTCAGCGTTACCGTATAAGAAACGGGGGCCGGATCAGAAAAGTCCAGCGCAAAAAAAAGATTATGTATCTTGGTATCCGCCTTCGCGATATGTAAAGTCAGAGTGCCGTCCGGTACAATGTATTTCCCGATATGTCCGTCTAAGCCATCCTCCGCCTTAGTGCCTCCTTCAACGGTTACATCTTCGAAGAGAATTCGATTTTGGTAAAACAGGCTTTTCCACGATGAAAAATTACATAAAATCAGTTCTATTATAAGTGCTCCTGCGGCAAGCCGGAGGAAAGAGATCCATTTTCTTTTGTCCATCTTTAAAGTTACTCCATTGCCTTTATCGTTATTCATACAAATTATACAAAAAAAACAGAAATTATGCTATAATCCCCTTGTAAATAATTATGTAAAATATCATTTCGAGGAAAGGTTTTCATTATATACCATGAATTTACACAAGATAAAAATCCGTATCAATCAAGCGCTTATGTTAATGGTTATTTTTTTCTGCCTTTTTACGACATTGCTCCAAGGAACCTTTTTATCCTCTGCGATTCCCAAAAACATTATCCTGACTGGCTGCATCTTAACCGCCCTTGGCGTTTGGCTTTCTATTTGGTATTTCTATAAAAAAGAAAAGCTGACTGAAGAAAAAGTCGTGTTTGCAATTATCTTCTCCGGGATGCTTTTCCACTGTTGTTACGTGCTCTTGTCCGGTCTTTACGAAAGGCAGCATGACGAAGGCGTTTACACCGGAATTGCCACGAATCAGATTAATCCCGGACACATCGGTTATATTGAATATATCTATAAATTTCGTAAGCTGCCCGATATAAATCCCTATGAACTTTTTTCTTATTATCATCCGCCGCTGCATTATGCAATATCCGGATTATGGCTGATTTTACTGACATCGTTGGGTATGGCGGAGGATTTGGCTTTCGAAAATTTACAGGTGCTTCCGCTGTTTTATTCGGGACTGCTCATGCTCCTTACATATTGGATTTTGAAAAAGACAGGTGCCAAAGGAAAGGCGGTTTATGCAGGACTGCTTCTTGTGTCGATGCACCCGGCGCTTACCATTATGTCCGGCAGTATTAACAATGACATGCTCTCAACGTTACTGCTTGCGTGCTGCATTTTTTCTACACTGTGTTTTATTCAGGAAAGAAGTCTCATAAATTTATTGTGGATGGCGTTGTCTATAGGCTTCGGTATGTTGTGTAAAATCAATACCGCGGTCATTGCACTTCCGATGGGGCTTGTTTTGTTGATGGATTTCATAGAAAAGATTCGTTCCAAGGATAAAGCGGTCATCTTTCGATGTATCAGAAATGATATTTTATTTGGGCTGACTGCAGGTGCGGTGGGTCTATCTTGGATCGTTCGGAATCTGATACGTTTTCATGTGAAGCCCGGAATTTCCTCCGCAACGGAGGCTTCGGTGATGTATACGGGGAATTATGGCATATGGGCGAGGGTGGGAATCCCCTCCTTTGCAGATTGGCACTTTGACTTTCCCTTTCATCCCTTAAGCGGAGATGTGATTCATAATACATGGGTGATTATGTTTCAAACTTCTTTATTTGCAGAGGTATATCCAGTGGAAATAAACGGAATATCCCTTATGTTATGCCAGACTGCTTATGTGGCAGCAATTTTTGCGGCTGTCTGTTCCGCTGTTCTATTTTGTACAACTCAATTTCAAAAGTGGAAGAGCAGCGGGCAAAAAAACGTATGCGAGGCAGTTTTTTTTCTTACAGGCTATTGGACTTTTTTGGCAAGTTTTGTTGTATTTGCTTTAAAATATCCTTATACATGCAGCAGTGATTTTCGATACATTGTGATCTGCCTTGTATATATTGCTGTGGGCTTAGCTGACAGCGGAAGGATTGTTCCGGAAAAAACAAGAACGGCAGCAGTATTTCGCGCTATTCGGATTCTAGTATGTGTTACTCTTATTTTGACCGCTATAATATATATGACATGGCAGCAATGGGGCAGCATGATGTGAAAGGAGGCTGTACATGTATTATCTGGCAGTTTTAGCAGGAATTGTTGGCTTTGAACTTAAATTGAAAAATAGGATAGAAGAATCCAAGACAGAGGGACAGACGGAAAATAAATGCGGTGGTTTTCTGCTCATTAGAAAGTATCATAATCGCGGGGCATTTTTAAATACAGGGCAGAACAGACCGAAACTCATCACGGCGGTATCGGTCCTGCTGACGGCGGCTCTTACCGTTTTTTATATTCTGACCCTTGGGATGGCAGGAAAGCGGCTCCTGAAATGGGGGCTTACACTACTGCTGGGAGGGGCATACAGCAATACATATGACCGGCTGGTACGCAAATATGTGGTGGATTATGTCAGTTTTAATCTGCCCTTCGGATTTTGGAAAGTTGTCTTTAATATAGGGGATTTCTGTATTATGATAGGAGCTTTCTTAAGCGCAATTGGATATAGCAAATAGAATTTGGCGAAAAATTCTTTTTTATTGACTTGACAAAATCCTCATAGTGTATTATTGTATCAATAGAATAGTACAAGAAAGGAGGATGCACATGGCATGGAATTTAAATTCTGACCGTCCGATTTATACTCAGATTTTGGAGGAGATACAGCTTCGGGTCATTACCGGACAATATAAACCGGGAACGAAGATTCCCAGTGTAAGGGAGCTTGCGGCGGAGGCTGGAGTCAATCCCAACACAATGCAGAAAGCGCTGGTTGAATTGGAGAGAGATGGACTGGTGATGGCACAGCGGACAAGCGGGCGGATCGTGACGGAGGATATGAAAATGATTGAAGAGACTCGGAACAAAATTGCGCGGGATCAGATAAATGATTTTATAAATAAAATGTTGAAATTAGGTTTTCAAAAAGAGGAAATCATCACACTGATCAGGCAGACTAAGGGGGGAGAGGCATGAACGAATTAGTACAGATAAACAATCTTACCAAGATTTATGAAAAGCAAAAGTTAGCCTTGGATCATATGAACCTTACCATACCCAGGGGAAGGATTATTGGGCTTCTTGGACCGAATGGAAGCGGAAAGACTACATTGATCAAGCTGATCAGCGGACTATTGGTCGCAACAGAAGGAGAAGTCCTTATTAATGGATTAAGACCTGGACCGGAGACGAAAGCAGTTGTGTCTTACCTGCCTGAGAGAACTTATTTTCAGGGAGGTATGAAGGTAAAAGAACTGATTGCATATTTTGCTGATTTTTATCGGGATTTCCGCCCGGAGAGAGCAAGACAGATGCTGGCAAATCTGAACATTGATGAAAATGCCCGGCTGAAAACACTTTCCAAGGGAACGAAAGAAAAAGTACAGCTTATCATGGTCATGAGCAGGGATGCCCAGCTTTACATTCTGGATGAACCTATTGCAGGAGTGGACCCTGCAGCAAGAGATTATATTTTAAAGACGATTATCAGTAATTATAATGAGAACGCTACCGTCCTTATCTCGACGCATTTGATTTCTGACATCGAAAAAGTATTGGACGAAGTTGTTTTTATCCGTAATGGAAGAGTGGTCTTGCAGGATACGGTAGAGAACATCAGGGAGCGCAGAGGAAAATCTGTGGATTCTTATTTCAGGGAGGTGTTTGCATGTTAGGAAAGTTGTTAAAACATGAGTGGAAGGCTGTCTGGAAGGTTCCCACGCTTCTGATTGGTATTCTTATGTTTACGGCAGTACTGGCGGGACTTACTTTTGCACTGCCGATATGGGACAGCGAGTGGATTGGACTTCCTCTTTCAGGAATGATGATGATTCTTTTGTTTTACTTTGCCATGATTGCTACCGGTCTCGGCATTACGATTTACTTTGCGGTACGATATTACAAGAATATGTATACAGATGAAGGCTATCTGACCCATACGCTGCCGGTCAGCGCCCGTCAGCTTTTACTTAATAAAGTGATTACCATGAGCGCATGGAATCTTATTGGCGGTCTTGCAGTGATTATCAGCATCATCCTTTTTGGAGAGGTTACATTCCTATCATTGGCTTCGAAGGACAGTGCTTTTGCCAGAGAACTTGCGGAGGCATTTGCGGAACTCCCAAGAGCCATGGCAGAAATCTGGTATGCCCCGGAATTAAAAGGAATCAATGGATTTTTCGCAAGCATCGTGTGTCTGGTGCTGACGAGTTCATTCAGCGGAACAATGATGGTCGTTGGTTCTATTAATCTGGGGCAGATGGTGCGAAAGCACAGGATATTGGGAGCGGTCGGTGCATATTTTGCAATTAATTTTGCTATGCAGTGCCTCACCACCATTATTATTATGCCTGTGATGATATTGAGAATAGACAGTATGTATGCGGAACCATCACCGTTCCCGGTTTTGACGCCAATGTATTTTGTTATGGCAGCTGTGTCTCTGGCGGTAGCCATAGGATTATACTTTGTGAGCGAATACCTGCTTCGCAGGCAGCTGGAGTTAGAGTAACATAAACACATGTATTGCACACATATGCGCGGCAGCACAGCGTATATGTGTGCAATGCTGCGTATGTATGAGAAAAATACGATGAATAACGGAGGAAACAAGATGGCAAACGAGCAGGAAATCAGACAGGAAATGTGTGAGATTGGGAGAAGAGTCTATGAAAGAGGAATGGTTGCTGCCAATGACGGTAATTTTTCGGTAAAACTGAATAACAACGAATTTCTCTGCACACCTACAGGAGTGAGCAAAGGATTTATGACCCCGGAACATATCTGCAGAATAGATGCAGAAGGCAGACTTCTTGAAGCAAACGGAGATTTCAAGCCATCCTCTGAGATGAAGATGCACCTTCGGGTTTATAAGGAGCGTCCCGATGTGCAGGCTGTGGTCCATGCCCATCCGCCTTATGCAACTACCTTTGCGGCAGCAGGGATTCCGTTAGAGAAACCGGTTCTGTCAGAAGCAATTTTGACCCTTGGCAAAGTGCCGGTGGCAAGATATGGAACACCCTCCACCCGGGAAGTGCCTGATGCGGTTGCGGAATACCTGCCTTATTATGATGCCATGCTGCTGGCGAACCACGGGGCCCTGACTTATGGAGATTCTTTGATGAATGCTTACCATAAGATGGAATCCGTGGAGTTTTATGCAAGGATCCTTTATCAGACTCATATGCTGGGCGGCGCAAGGGAACTTTCATCGGAGCAGGTGGGGGATATTTACGAAATCAGGAGAAAGTCGGGAATGACAGGGAAACATCCGGCGCTGTTCTTTGATAAAATTTCTGGCATTAAATAGCCTGAATCTGACTTTCGTCAATGCTGGATGATTGAAGACTCTTGGCGGAATTCCGGGTTAAATGAAACGCGGATTGCTGTTGATGTTGTGGTTGTCATATGATATAATATGATTATGAAATGGTAAAGGAGATTACAAAGTATACTTTGTAATCTCCTTTGCGGTAATGAGGTTGCGGAGGTGGCTTATGGCTATCGTAAGAGATGAACAGGTAATGAAGGCGTTGCGGCAGTATAACCCATGGTGGAGGCTGCCTTCTGCCATTAAAGAAGAGAGCAAGCCGCAGAAGCGCCTGGCATATTATGAAGCATTAAGGATGTTGAAGCATAAAAGCATCCGACGCTTTGTGGTTTTGTCTGGTGTAAGACGTGTGGGGAAAACAACGATATTATATCAGATAATGGATAATCTGATAGAAGAAGGTATAAATCCGAAGAACATTTTATATGTCACTTTTGATAATCCCATTCTCAAGTTTGTGAATATGGAAAGTGTTTTGTCTATTTATGAGTCTTTGTACCCCGTCCGGGGAACAAGGTATATTTTTTTTGACGAGATACAGTATACTGACAACTGGGAGTTATGGATGAAAGTCATTTATGACAGCAGGAAGGATATTCGTCTGATTGCCACTGGTTCGGCAAGTCCGATTTTAGAAAAAGGCGCAACGGACAGCGGCACGGGCAGATGGAGCGTCTTAAAAATACCAACGATGTCCTTTTATGAATATTGCAGGCTGCTTGGCTTAGAAGAGCCGAAGCTCCCGGAAAATTTGAAACTCACGGCACTTGTTAAAATGAATAAGGCGGAACTTAGCGATTTGATGAGCCGTTTTATGCCGCTGCAAAACCATTTTAACCGTTATTTGACCATTGGTGGTTTTCCGGAACTTGTGTTGTCCGATGACGATGCTTATGCCCAGCGGATGCTCCGCGAAGATGTGGTGGATAAGGTTATCAAGCGAGATGTGCTGACGATGTTTAATATTCGAAGCCCGCTGCTTATGGAAAAATTGTTCCTTTACCTTTGTATGAACTCAACGGAAATTTTCAATGCGACTACAGCAGCAAAGGAACTTGAAAACATATCGGTATTAACGATTGAAAGCTATATAGAAGCGCTGGAGATGTCTAATCTTATTTATCTGGCAAAGCCTATGGATGTAGGCAGTAAGGGAGCACTGAAAGGAAAGCCGAAAATTTTTATTGCTGACGCGGCTATCCGCAATGCCGTACTGATGATTGATGATGTGCTGTCAGAAGAATGGGAACTGGGAGTGATGGTGGAAACTGCTGTTTACAAGCATATTGTATCTTTCTACCAGGGAAGTACGGCACAGCTAGGGTACTTCAGAAAGGCAAAGGATAATCAGAAGGAAGTCGATGTGGTGATCGAACTGCCCCGCCAAAAAATTCTCTGCGAGGTGAAATACCGCAATAATTCCCATATCCCTAATGCGGATGCAATTGTGGAATTATGCAGGGACGAAAAATCTAAGGTGACAAGCGCATTCCTGATTACGAAGCAGTTAGATGATTTTGGCATTGGAAAGCATGTAACAGCTGTGCCTATTATGCGTGTTCCTGCAATTGCTTTTCTCTACCTTTTAGGCAAGGCGGAAGCCGAAGGGCAAAGCGGGAAGCTGTGATATTATTGCAGATGTGTGGACTAAAGAAGGGATTTCAGAAGCTGTAAAATCCTGTTATATCTGAAACCAATCATAAACGGCACGGGGAATTATTATATTGAGGCGCAGACAAGGGATGCGAGGCGAACAGATGTCATTGTGGATTATATGGGCGAGCAGTTCGTTATAGAACTTAAAATATGGCGCGGCAATGAGTATCATGAATGAGGAGAAAAGCAGCTTTTGGAGTATCTTGAGTACTATCATTTGGATAAAGGATATATGATTAGCTTTAATTTCAATCAAAAAAAGAAACTGGCACAAAGAGCATAGTGCTAGAGGGCAGGACAATTATAGAAGCCGTTGTCTGACGGGTCATTAAAAGAGGAAAATCCATGTAAAGTTATTTACCCAATCTGCCGATAATAAAGACATAATAAAAATATTGTGCACAGCAGAATGACAAGGAAGGCCGGGGGAATTATCATGGAGGATAAGAAGCAAGGATAAAGGTTGATGTTTACAAGAGGTATGACGTCAGTTTTATCCTTTATTTTGTTGTGCTAAGTGGAGCAAAAGTAGTAGGTAAGTAGTATAGGCAGAGCCAAGGGGCATATAACGCTATACGGGAAGGGAATTTGACAATAAAATTCATATAACGTATAATTAATTTCAAAAATTATGCAGTATAACATTTTATTTGAATGAGAGCATGGATGGCTTGAGTTGGAACACAACATTGCATGAATATCACCAAAAGGTCTGTTGAAAAGAAACGAGCAGGAAATGTTGTGATAGTAAAAAATAATAAGGCAAATGATTATGATAGGAATCCGTGAATAAATTATGCGCAAATATATCAAAAATCACATATTGGAAATTGTAAAATCTTTGTTTCATGCGAATCAGTTGTTGAAAAAATTAATCGTAAAAAACAGTATTGATGAAATAGGTGTTTTACTGCAGGATATGCAGGCGGCAGCTATTGAAGTTGGTGAGGCTATAGAAAAAAATCAGGGCGAAGGAACAGAAGCTGTACGCCTTTTGGAGAAGTTGTGTGAATTGATATGGGAGACCAGTCAGGCGCAAATGAATGAAAAAAGCCGATTGCACAAAGCGATAGGCAAAAGTTTAGAAATTGTTCAGAGTCAGATACAGAATATTCCTGAAAGAACAGAAGTAGTATTTTTGCCCTATAAAGCCTGTATGTGGGATAGCCTGGAAAGTGTTTGGATGGCGGCAGAGGAAGACGAAAGCTGCGATGCATATGTGATTCCTATTCCTTATTGTGATAAGAATCCGGACGGGAGTTTTAAAGAGGCGCACTATGAAGCAGAGGAATATCCGGATTATGTACCTATAACTCATTTCGATGATTATAATTTTGAGGAACGTTATCCGGACGTAATATTTATTCATAATCCTTATGATGAATACAACCATATGACAAGTGTACATCCTTTTTTTTATTCAAAGAATCTAAAACAATTCACAGATAAATTAGTATATATACCTTATTTCATATTAAATGAAATCGATCCGGATAATAAGGAGGTCGTAGGAGATATAGAGCATTTTTGTACTATGCCGGCAGTACTATATGCAGATTATGTTATTGTACAGTCAGAAGCAATGCGGCAGATTTATATTAATTTCGCGGTGAACTCATGGGGAAAGGAAGATATCCCCATGAGTTATTGGGAAAAGAAAATCCTTGGACTGGGTTCTCCTAAAGTGGATAAGGTTTTAACAGATGAAAAAGAAAAGGTTGAAATGCCGAAGGAGTGGCTTGAAATTGTTCAGAAGCCCGATGGAACAAATAAGAGAATAATTCTTTATAACACAAGCGTAGCCGCACTGCTAAATTATGAAGATCGACTGCTTGAAAAAATGAAAACTGTATTTCGGGTCTTTAAGGAAAAGCAGGATGAAGTGGCATTACTCTGGAGACCGCACCCGCTTATGCATGCGGCAATTGGGTCCATGCGTCCGCAACTGAGGGAAGAATACAACCGAATGGAAGAGCAGTATAAAATGGAAGGCTGGGGTATCTATGATGATACGGCCGATATGAACCGGGCAATAGCTGTCAGTGACGCTTATTATGGAGATATGAGTTCATTAGTGCAGCTCTATCAGAAAACAGGAAAACCTATTATGATACAAAATGTAGAATGTTTGGCACATACAGATATCGGTCAGTAATTATAGGGGGATGTGATGAATGAGAAAAGTGATTTAGTTGATATTGTAATTCCATGGGTAGATGGTTCTGACCCAAAATGGAAAGCAGAAAAATCAGTCTATTTGAAAAGACACAATATAGATGCAAAAGCAAATTCTGATATTCGGTGGTTTAATTGGGACAATCTGCAGTATTGGTTCCGCGCAGTAGAAAAATTTATGCCATGGGTACATAAAATATTTTTTGTGACTTGGGGTCATGTACCGGCATTTCTTGATACAAATTGCCAGAAACTCGAAATAGTAAGACATAGCGATTATATTCCGCAAGAATATTTACCTACGTTTAATTCTAATACAATCGAAATGAATTACCATAGAATAAACGGGTTGTCGGAAAATTTTATATTATTCAATGATGATTTCTTCCCTTTACAGGTGATCCCGAAAACATATTATTTTCAGAACGATATGGTTTGCGACGAGGCAGTGGAAAGTCCGATCATGCCGGTCGATATCGGTTCGATTTCTGGTTGGTCATGCCGGATGAAGGCAAATAATGTACTATTCATTAACCGGCATTTTTCTAAGCGGGAAGTGCAAAAGAAAAATTATGATAAATGGTTTTGTACGGCATATGGAGAACTAATACAGAGAAATGAAGGATTACGTTATTGGAACAATTTCTGCGGCTTTCATGACCCGCATATGGCAAGTGCAATGAAAAAAACAACACTGCGTAAATTGTGGGAAATAGAACCGGATACGCTGCACAGAGCTTCTATGAACAGATTTCGTGGGGAAACGGATTTGTCGCAATACCTTATTCGTTACTGGCAGTTGTGTGAGGGAAATTTTATTCCAAGAAAAACTCTTGGGAAACCGTTTTTAGTTACAACAGAGAATTGTGAAGAAATTGCAGAATCTATCAAAAAGCAGGAATGGCAGATGGTTAGTTTGAATGAAGAATGTTCACCAAAAGAGTTTGAGAAAATCAAATCGTCAATTAACCAGGCATTTGCAAAGATACTGCCGGAAAAATCAATGTTTGAGGTATAAAGGAGAATTGAAATGCCAGAACAACAGCAGATCAAAAAAATTTACAGGGCAGTTTCTGATGAGCTATCTCGGAAAATATTTTGTTCCCGGCTTTTATATAGTATGACAGGAGATATAGAGTCAATTAAATGGATGATGGATGATTTTCGCGAGAGCGCTGAGTCAAATGAAAAGTGGATGATGCTGAAGAATCGTATAGAAAAGCTGGATAAAAAACCATATATTTTCGGCAAAGGGGCATATGGCAAAATTTTATGCGAGAAAACCGGAGGGAAAAAGGTATGGAAAGGATTTATTGATAATCAGCCGGAAGCAAGTGAGTGTATGGGACTTCCGGTAATACAGGCGGAGGATTTTCTGGGAAAATATTCGGGAGAAAAGGTTGTACTTTCTTCTAAAGCGTTTTTGGCAGAAATGCGCAGCCAACTGTTGTCAGCTGGCATCAATGAGGAAAATATCATTGACGGTACGGCATGGTATGATGCTACGGAAGGACGCCAGTATTTTGATCTGCCCCATTTAGTTTATAGTGATGATGAAGTTTTTGTTGATGGGGGAAGTTGTGATGGAATGTCTGCTGTCAGGTTTGCGGAAGAATGCAGGGGAAAATATGAAAAGATTTTTTGTTTTGAGCCGGATAAAAAGAATATAGAAAGATTAAAGCATAATTTTGATTCAAGGAATGTTGAAAACTATGAAGTCATAAATAAGGGATTGTGGAATGAAAAGCAGGAACTTTCATTTTCTGCTAATGGGGCAGCAAATTCTCATATAGTCGCGGGAAACGAAGGAAGTGCCGCAAAAATAGAAGTCGTATCATTGGATGAAGCATTAGGTGGGACGCGGGCATCCTTCATAAAGCTGGATATTGAAGGCGCAGAGTATAAAGCACTGCAGGGAGCGGAGAAAACGATTACACAGTACAAACCTAAGCTGGCTGTTTGTGTATATCATAAACCGGGGGATATTTGGGAATTACCTGAGTTGATTCTGGAAATGAGACCTGATTATAAATTGTACTTTCGGCACTATTCGGATAGAAGCATAGAAACAGTCTTATATGCAATATAAAGTACGAAAATTAAAGTGAGGGATTTA
>JAAVAE010000002.1 GCA_014804245.1 Lachnospiraceae bacterium
CATACAGCGAAAGCGGCCGCACATTCCAGACCTTGTGTCAACCCTTTTATGGAATTTTTTAAAAAATTAATTTAGGACATATATAAAAATACCCCATTAGCTTAACTTAATGACATTGGCTTAGTGCCTGCTACGCTTTTTACGGAGCGAGAGCGCGGCGACGTAGAATTTGTCTTCCCTCCACCCGGACGCCCTGTCCTGTGAACCATCTCCTTTCTGACGCGTCCTTATAGATACATGATTCTCCAAACTCCCCTTGCGCAACCAACATTTTCCTGCTATCCTAAAAAAACACATGACGCATTTTATCAAGTAAGTCTTCTTTTTTTATGCTAAAATGAAACCCAGGCAACAAAGACAACATGGGAGGGACCAAATTTATGATTGAAGTAAACCACATCTCCAAAGACTTCGTATCCCCCAAGAAGTACCCGGGGCTCAGCGGAGCCATCAAAGGCTTATTTTCCAACGAGAAAGTCATAAAAACAGCAGTAGACGATATCTCCTTTACAATAGGAAAAGGTGAAATCGTAGGATATATCGGCAGCAACGGCGCAGGCAAATCCACCACCATCAAAATGATGACAGGAATTTTAAATCCCACCAAAGGAACCTGCCGGGTAGCCGGAATAGACCCCAGCAGGAAGCGACGGGAGAACGCGCAGAATATCGGCGTTGTTTTTGGACAAAGAACCCAGCTATGGTGGGACCTTCCCTTAAGCGAGTCCTTTACCATCCTGAAAGAAATATACAATGTGTCCGATGAAACTTACAAAAAACAGATGGAATTTCTCAACAGAGTTCTGGAATTACAGGAGTTTTTTGACAGACCGGTCCGCACTCTTTCTTTAGGTCAGCGTATGCGGGCGGACTTAGGCGCGGCCCTGTTACATAATCCCAAAGTCCTTTATCTGGATGAACCGACGATAGGTCTTGATCTGGTGGTAAAAGACAATATCCGTGAGGCAATCAAAGAAATCAACGAGAAATACCAGACCACGGTCATTTTGACGACCCATGATATCGGTGATATCGAAGAACTTTGCAGCAGAATCATTATCATTGACGAGGGTAAAAAAATCTATGACGGTTCTCTTGCAGACTTAAAAGACACTTATGGAACCAAAAGAAAGGTGACCATGGAAATCAGGCAGCCTCATAAGATAAAAGAACTTCGCCTTGCAGAGAGTCTGGGAGTTTCGGATACGGAATGCATCACGGAGTATGATAAAGAAAACAACGCTCTTTGCGTAACATTTGATAAGCATAAGATACAGGTTCCCCAGATTCTTTCGGCAGTCATGGAAGTTCTGGAGATTAAAGATGTGCAGATACAGGAAACAGAGCTCGCCCAGATTGTAAAGGAAATATACAATCACGGCACGGTGGAGGGATAAGAAATGGTAAAAAGTCTTAAAATCTATCTGCCCTTTGCCTCCAATGAACTGAAGCGGATGCTGGCATATAAAGGTGCGTTCTATCTGTTCATTCTAATCAGCCTGTTTAAGTCCTTTATCAGCTATTACCTCTGGATGGCGGTTTATGGAAGTTCAGACAAAGGAGTGCTGGGCGGGCTGTCGCAGAGCGAAATGGTAGTTTATGTGTTCATGGTGTATGTTACCTCCTGCGTGATGGTTTCTATTTCGGATTGGATCAGTGATGATGTGATAAAGGGAACCGTTGCAATGAATCTGATCAAACCCATTGATTACCGTCTCAGTCTTATATTCCGGGCTATGGGAGACATGATATACAGGTTTCTGGCGCCCAGTGTACTGATCTGGATTGGGGTGGAAATATACAAAGTAACGGTACTGGGGCTGGCGCCGGTGACGGTAGGCAGGATTATTTTATATCTGATCAGCTGCATGATGAGTTTTCTGATTTATGTGCTGTTTGATTTCTGTTTTGGAATGATTGCATTTTTTACTACATACATTTTGGGGATGATGATGGTACAGGAGGCGCTTCTCAGTTTTTTGACAGGGCAGCTTATACCCATCAGCTTTTTCCCCGGAGCAGTGCAGAACATATTTGAGTTCCTGCCCTTTTCTTCTATGATATACACGCCGGTCATGATTTATTTAGGAAAGTACAGCGGGCGGATGCTTGGCTTTGCGCTCCTTAGGCAGGCAGTGTGGGTGGTGATTCTGTATGTGCTGGGGAGTCTTATCTGGAAAAAAGTGACCAAACGTCTGGTAGTTCTGGGAGGTTGATGATGAATACATGTAAACGATATCTGCGTCTTTACCGGGTTTTGATTACGCAGTTTTTAAAAACGATCATGCAGTCAAAGGTGGATTTCCTGATGGGGCTGTTTGGGTTTTTCTTTACCCAGATTATGGGCATTGCTTTTTTGTATCTGGTATTTGAACAGATTCCCACCCTTCAGGGATGGACTTTGGATCAGCTGATCTTTATCTATGGATTTGCCCAGATTCCAAGGGGAATCGATCATCTTTTTACGGACAATATCTGGCTGGTGGCATGGAGGATTGTCATCAACGGAGATTTTGACCGCTATATGCTGCGCCCCATGAACATCTTTTTCCAAGTCATAGCGGAAAAACTCCAGCCGGATGCGTTGGGAGAACTTCTGGTGGGCACGATTCTGGTGGTGCGTTCCCTGTCAAAAGGAATCATCATCACAGACCCGCTGCACTTTGTGCTGTTCTTTGTGTCCATTTTTGCGGGAGCTCTCATTTATACTTCCATTAAGCTGTTCTTCGCATCACTGGCATTCTGGATCAAAAGCAGCGGTCCGTTTTTGCAGCTGGCGTATGAGATGGCGGATTTTGCAAAGTACCCTACGGAGATTTATGCAAAGGGGATACGTTTTCTGATTACCTGGGTGGTTCCGTTTGCTTTTGTGGCGTACCTGCCGGCAAGCTTCTTTTTAAAAAGCGATACTTCCGGAGTAGTCATCGGAATCGAGTGCGGGATTGCGGTGGTCTTCTGGTGCATTGCTTACGTCGTGTTCGACCGAGGAACCCATGTATATGAAAGTGCAGGGAACTGATGCAATTTAATTATTAAGAAAATGTATTTTTTTCCATAAAATATTATTGCCTTCCACGTATCTTTAGTACATTAAAGTAAAATGCAACCTTTTTTCGTGATGAAAAGTGTTTAAGGTAAGCAGGCAAAGATACAAGGGAGGCGTTATTATGAAAAAAAGATTTTTGGCAGCAGTTTTAAGTGCAGCACTTGTGGCAGGAGTTTTATCTGGATGCGGTGCCGGCAAGGATTCCGGCAGTACCGCAGATATAGGGGACATGGGGCAAACGGCGGATGAGCCTAAGCAGTGGCGCGATTCAGACGAGGAAGCAGAGGCGGGATACTATGAAGAAGCGGCAGGCGAGGGAGATGTGGCAAAGCCGGAAACCGAAGGTGAAAGCTATGCCGAGTCCTGCTATCGGATTGCCGAGCCTATAGAAAGCACAGAAGAATACAGCAAGTGGAGCGAAAAGGGCTTTTCTTCTGTACTAAATCAGCCTTTGTCTACTTTTTCGGCGGATGTGGACACTGCTTCCTACAGCAATCTGCGCAGGATGATAACGGATGGCTATTTACTGGATGCGATTCCAGAGGGCGCTGTCAGAATAGAAGAAATGCTCAACTATTTTACATATGACTATAAAGAACCGAAGGGCAGCGAACCCTTTGGAGTGACGACTGTCATCAGTCAGTGCCCGTGGAATGAAGAGGCACAGCTTTTGATGATTGGGTTAAAGACCCAGGATATTGACTATTCTGAGGCGCCTCCCTCCAATCTGGTATTTCTTCTGGATGTATCCGGCTCCATGGGAGACTATGACAAACTTCCTCTTTTGCGGGAAGCATTTGGGATTTTGGCGGAAAACCTTACAGAGAAAGACAGAATATCCATTGTCACTTATGCCTCGGAGGATAAGGTGGTACTGGAAGGCGTAAGCGGGGACAGGACAAGTAAGATCAAGAGGGCTATTAATTCCTTGAAAGCAGGCGGCGCCACCTATGGAAGCAAGGGAATTGAAACCGCCTACAGAATTGCGGAGGAAAACTTTATCGAGGGAGGCAACAACCGGGTTATTCTTGCAACGGATGGAGACTTGAATATCGGTATGACCACCGAAGAAGAGCTGGAAGAGCTGATTACCGAGAAACGCGAATCAGGTATTTTCCTGTCGGTGCTGGGATTCGGGACGGGCAACATCAAGGACAACAAGATGGAAACATTGGCTGACAAAGGCAACGGAAACTATGCCTATATTGACAGCATGCGCGAGGCAAAAAAGGTTCTTGAAAAGGAAATGACAGCTACGCTTCTTACCATCTGCAAGGATGTAAAGCTGCAGGTGGAGTTCAACCCGGCGGTTGTGGCGGAGTATAGGCTGATTGGCTATGAAAACAGGGCATTGGACCGGAAGGACTTCGATGATGATACAAAAGATGCAGGTGAAATTGGTGCAGGACACAGCGTCACTGCGATGTACGAACTGATTTTAAAAGACCCGCTCATGCCAATGGGTGAGGAAGAGATAGAGGATTTGAAATACGGGGATAATTACAAAGAAGAACTGGGCGCATCTGCTTCTGATAGCAAAGCAATGGAAGAGGAATGGCTGACCATCAGCATCCGGTATAAAAAACCAACGGAGGATACCAGCAATCTCTTGCAATACCCGGTCAGCTTTGACAGCTATACTTATGAACCAGGAGAAGACTTCCGGTTTGCGGCTGCGGTAGCGGAGTTCGGACTGCTGGCATCCCACAGTGATTATCCAGAGAATGCCTCTGTAAGTCATGTACGTTCTGTTTTAAGGGGAATAGATTTAGAGGATGAATATAAGGCGGAGTTCGAAGAATTGGTGAGTGAAGTGAGATAAATAAAAAAAGTTTTTATTGTACGTTGTGTCCTTTTTGTGTTAAAATATGAAAAAGCATATTTTCTTTAAGGCAAATCCGATACATTCTGCAAACAGTCAATTAAAAATTTCAGAAAATCCATGCTTTTATCCCTATCAACATATCAATAAGCAGGAGAATCTGAAATAAACCTCCTGCAGCATTAACCATTTCTTTTTAGAAACCGGTTCATCAAAGGAGGACAAGGAATGAACGAGACACACGTACAGCGCAACTATAAGGACACCATGTTCCGCATGCTGTTTAAGGAAAAGGAAAATCTCCTGAGCCTTTATAATGCGGTCAACAAAACATCCTATACGGATGTGGGGGATTTGGAGATCACGACACTGGAAAATGCGGTCTACATGAATTATAAAAATGACATCTCCTTCGTGTTTGACTTTGAGCTGATGCTCTATGAGCACCAGTCTGCTGTAAACCCCAACATGCCTTTAAGAAATTTGATTTATGTCACAAAGGTACTGCAGAATATCACAAGAAATGAAACCCTGTACAGCACGGTGATTATCAGACTGCCTGCGCCAAGATTTGTGGTTTTTTATAACGGGACTGATTCCCAGCCCGGAAGGCAGATCCTGCGGCTGTCGGATGCATTCGAAAAGAAGATGGAAAAGCCGGAACTGGAACTGACGGTGAGCGTGTACAATATAAATCCGGGATACAATGCGGAACTGATGGAGGCATGCCATTTATTAAAGGAATATGCACAGTATGTAGAACAGGTTAGGAAATTTTCGAGGAAAACATTTTTTCCAGAAGCTGTAGAGCAGGCAGTGGATTACTGTATCAGGAACGGGATACTGGCGGATTTCTTGTCAAAGAATCGGGCGGAGGCGATAGCTGTGAGTATATTTGAGTATGATGAAGAAAAACATCTTAAGAGCGAAAGAGAGCTTGCATATAAAAATGGNGAGGATGCTGGGATTGAGAAGGGAATCGTCTTGGGACGCGAGGAAGGTGAAAAGCGTTTTTCAGAACTCCTGCAGATTCTTATGAAAGCGGAAAGAAATGATGACTTAAGCCGTGCTATTTCTGACCAGCACTATCGGGAACAGCTATATTTGGAGAATAATTTATGATATGTAATAACTCTCAAAAGAGGAACAAGCACATGGAATTACTCTTTGAAAACAAAAGACAATTTTGGCGGGCTCGCGGGAGTGAAAAATGAGAAAAAAAGCTTATATTATTATTTTTATAACATTAAGTATGTTATTTTTTTGTAGGTGCAATAAGGAAAATGAATTGGTAACTGAAAAAAACGAGGAAACGGAAGGAGTACAGGAAGTATCAGATAATTTAGATAATATAGAAGAAAATCAATTATTTTTTGTAGAAAATTTAAAGNTTGGTGAAACAGGGGCAAAAGGTGCCGCACAGATTTTAGAAAGTGTTGGCTGTGGGAAAATACAGGCTATAGATGAATTAGAGGATGATGGCAGATGCTTTGCTTTTGGGATTGCTGATGATGCAGGAAAAACATTCTACATAACAATGGGATATGATGGATATATTGGCTATGTAAAAGGTGCTGACGGTGAATTTTTATATGCACCTGAGGAATAGGGAACAAGAAAAAAGATAGAAAAATATATTCTTAATATTATAGAAAATACTACTTTTTAGCCTAAGAGTAGTATTTTCTTTTTTGCTTAAATAAAATAAAATTTTAAAAGATTCCGAAATGAAATTTACAGAATTTGTGTGCCCACGGTATAGCGTTGAAAAATTTTTAGATAAATTTAAGATTTTTTTATAGTATTTTGTAGCTTTTTCCCCATATAATTCGTAATAATGTTTGACGGTTATTTTCAAAACAAAAAAATGTCATTTTATGATTTAGGTATTGACAAATAATGTTCTAGTTATATAATACAATAGTACAAGCAAAATAAGGAGCACTTAGACAGATGAATGAATTGATCGAAATCCGGGATATGTGCAAGATATACAATCCGGGAGAGAACGAGGTNCGGGCGCTGGACCATGTAAGTTTAAAGATTGACAAAAATGAGTTTGTAGCTATTATTGGACAGTCGGGCTCCGGCAAATCTACATTGATGAACATGCTGGGATGTCTGGATGTGCCCTCCAGCGGCACTTACATATTAAACGGGCAGGATGTATCAGGGCTTACAGATGACGACCTGTCAGATATCAGAAACAGGGAAATCGGATTTATTTTTCAAGGTTTTAATTTGATTGCGGGATTGACAGCTCTTGAAAATGTGGAACTTCCGCTGATTTACCGCGGCGTCGGCAAGAAAGAAAGGCTGCAGCTTTCAAAGACAGCGCTTGAAAAGGTGGGGCTGAGCAAAAGAATGGATCACAAGCCTTCCGAGATGAGCGGCGGTCAGCAGCAGAGAGTCGCTATAGCAAGAGCGATAGCGCAGGCACCCCCAGTTATCCTTGCAGATGAACCTACCGGAAATTTGGACTCGGGTTCAACGAAGGAGATCATGGAGATATTGAAGGAACTGCATGCAGAGGGNAGAACCGTGATTCTGATCACNCACGATAACGATATTGCNGCCAGAGCGAGACGGATCATACGGATCATGGATGGCAAGATCGTGGATGACATTATCAATCAGCAGGAAATTTAAGATAGCACGTGGGAGGAAAGGNAAATGTCTGATAAGAAGAAAAAGAAAAATAATGTNACGAAGCAGGAGGACGTTGTTGCCGTTCTGGAAGAAACGGTTGCATTGGAAGTTTCAGAAGCTTCTGAAGTTGTNGAGACAGAAAGCGTGAAGCCTGAAAGTGTAAAACTGGAAAGTGCGAAGCCGGAAGGTGAAGAACCAAAAGAACTGCCGAAGAAAAAGGAAAAGAAGAAGAAAGAAAAGAAAGAGAAGAAGCCTCTCGACAGAGCAGCAAAGAAAAAACGCAGAAAAATCATTCTTTTTATCGTTATAGGTGTGGTTGTGCTGTTGTTTATCTTAAGCAAAGTTTTTGGCGGGAATGGACCGCANGCAGTTGTNATGACNACGGGCGCGGTTNCCGGTGAGATCGAACAGACAATCAATACCAGCGGAACTGTAACNACCGAAATGACGAAAAGCTATTTCTCGGATGTGAATGTAAAAATCGGAGATGTGGCAGTGAAAGCAGGAGACGCAGTAAAAGAAGGCGATGTNCTGATTTCCTATGATGCTGATTCTCTGGCAAAGGAAATAGANCTGGCACAGCTTAAGCAGCAGTCAAATCAGGGAAATTACAATAATTCTGTCCAGAGCAACAATGAGAAATGGGGAGACCTGAACGAAGCAAATGTCAACCTGAGCGTTTTGGATCAGCAGATTGCGGANACGGAGGCTTACATAACCAATCTGGAAAATAAGATAGAACAGAAAAAGAGCGATCTGGCATATGAAGGAG
Source organism: Lachnospiraceae bacterium (assembly GCA_014804245.1). Taxonomy (GTDB): domain Bacteria; phylum Bacillota; class Clostridia; order Lachnospirales; family Lachnospiraceae; genus Suilimivivens. Next base: position 8,290 of record JAAVAE010000002.1, read on the forward strand.
CNCTTCTCCAGATATCGCTTTTAGACTGGCAGGATCACCCTGACTCTGANGAATATATGAACCTTCAGAAGCTGGTGCAGTTAAACAGTTATGAACAGCAGAATAATGCGCAAGTCAAAGAATGGGAGGATGAACTTGCTGTATACAACAAGATGCTNTCNGATTACAAAGAATACCGTTCAGAGATGAAGTCACAGAAAAGTTCAGCGGAANCAGGCAGAATGACCTCCGGNGCCCGCCAGGAATTGGAAGCGGAAAATCAGACGAGGCAGATAGAGACCAATGATTCATTGGAAAGTCTGGAGGCAGTATCAGGNGGAATCGTGGCAGAATTTGACGGNGTNGTNACAGANGTAAATGCAGTGGAGGGCGGTACAGTNGCCACAGGCNCACAGCTTTTGAAGNTGGAAAGCACGCAGGATGTGATGGTCAGAATTTCAGTTACCAAGTATGATCTGGATAAAATTGCAGTGGGNCAGAGTGCCAAAGTGACGATTGGCAGTAANGAATACGAAGGTAANGTGACTAAGATNAATAAAATGGCAGAACAGAATAACAGCGGCGCTTCTGTGGTNGGTACTGAGATAAAAATCACAAATCCCGACAGTGATGTCATTTTAGGAGTAGAGGCAAAGGTAATCATCAGCACAGCACAGGAAAAAAATGCAGTCCTGATTCCGGTAACTGCTGTCAATGTAGATATGGACGGCGAATTTGTTTATGTGGTGGAAGAGAATATCCTTGTAAAGAAACGAATCGCGACTGGCATTTCCTCCGATACAATGGTTCAAGTAACTGAGGGACTTACAGAAGGAGAGCAAATCGTTACGGATGTAACCACCGGCCTTATGGAAGGTATGACGGTAATGGCGATGCCNCAGTAACATATGAACNGCATAAGTNAGAAGTACTGCTGCAGAGCCATCTCTTAGGNGATTGNCCTGNAGCAGTGGAAAGAGGTNNNAATGGCACAGATATGGGAATATATCAAGATTGCGCTGATGAACATCAGAAGCAATAAGGGGCGCTCCATCCTTACCATGCTGGGAATCATTATTGGCATTTCCTCCGTCATCATGGTTATCTCAATCGGCAACGGTGTTCGGGGACAAGTCAATTCTGAGCTGGAGGGACTTGCGGGCGGACAGATTGCATTTTATGTGGATAGTACGCGGAAAGACACAACTGTNACCTTCACGCAGGAGGATTTTGATGCAATCAATGANCTGATAGATCATGTCAAAGGAGTGACACCTCAATTTGGAACATGGGGAACAGCAGAAGGATCTAAAGGTGATTACGACATCAGAATGGTTGGCGGTACGGTTGGGCTGCAATATNCTGCAAGCGAACCCATTGTCAGAGGAAAATACTTTTCGCAGAATGATTATGACGGTGCAAGCAATGCCTGCGTTATTACGGAGAGCAGTGCAGTGGCGCTTTTTGGAACCACAGATGTAATCGGCATGAGCTTTGATGCAACTTTTTGGGGAATCACCCAGGAACTGCGTATAGTTGGAATCAGACAGGACAGTGCATCTTCCCTGATTACTGGGAGTTATGGAGTCACCACCATAGAAGCGGAGGTCCCGCTTACTTTCATGGCAAATAAACTGGGCTACTATATTGATGAATTTAGTGAATTCTATGTAGTTGCAGAGTCCTCTGCATACTGTACAGAGGTTGCTTCCAAAGCATTGGCATTGTTGGAAGGCAGACATAATTGCAGAGGTGAAAACCAGATTATGATGCAGAGCTTCACAGANGTGGCAGCACAGTATGATACGATTTTAGGATTCATCACNATATTTATTTCCTTTGTTGCAGCAATTTCCCTTNTGGTAGGNGGTATCGGTGTTATGAATATCATGCTGGTGTCCGTAACGGAGAGAACCAGGGANATNGGCATCCGCAAAGCCCTTGGNGCAAGNACTGGTTCTGTGTTGTTACAGTTCCTGGCGGAAGCAGGCATCATTACCTTACTTGGAGGTATCATTGGTATCATACTTGGAATTCTGGGAGCAATGGGAGTTGGTTCCATTGCCAATATTGCCCCTCAGGTCAGCGCAGGAACAATCATTCTTGCTTCTCTCTTTTCCTGCGGAGTTGGCATTTTCTTTGGAATTTATCCGGCAAGGAAGGCAGCAAGGTTAAGCCCGATTGAAGCGTTGCGGCATGAATGATTATCTCTTCTAAGGAAAAGTAATTAAATTGCAGTGCAGATTTAATTTGGGGTAAACAGTCGTATTGAGTTATGTAAACTGAATTAGATAAAAAAAGCACCTCTTTGTGATGAAATTAGTTTTGCGAAACTAAATTCAGGCAAAGGAAGGTGCTTTTTTGCGGTTTGCGCGCCATGGCGCGCTCTAANGGGTGAAAGTCGTGTGTTCNGCAAGCTGTTAACAGCCAACTAAAATCTTGACAAGTAATATGTGATTTGNTATTCTTAAATATAAGTTAAGCGGTTTACNAANGCGCAANTATAAATNAAAATATNAAATAGAATGAAGGCAGGAGGTAAAGTAAGAATGAGAAGAAAAATGAGGNAAATCATGCCGACAATTCTGGNTGCAGCGATGTTGNTTATGACCGCATGCTCCGGTTCCGATATTCTGAATNAAGAAGCNGNAGAGGACAGAAACATAGAAAGCACAGTAACAGAAATGGAANCTGAAACAGAAACGGAAACAGACGACANAGATAATAAAGNGGATGAGNAAGTTNCTAAAGAGGAGTCTGAANAAACNGGCATCAGATANCAGCCGGAATGGACCCANGATGCTGTCATATATGAGGTGAATGTCAGACAATATACAGAGGAAGGAACTTTTCAGGCATTTTCCGANCATTTGCANGAGTTAAANGATATGGGGATTACGACATTGTGGTTTATGCCAATTTACCCTATATCGGAAACAAAGCGTTCGGGGGTGCTTGGCTCTTATTATTCTATAACGGATTACTGTGCAGTAAATCCTGAGTTTGGGACAGATGAAGACTTTGCCGCATTAGTAACAGAGGCACATGATATGGACTTTCACGTGATGTTGGACTGGGTGGCAAACCATACCGGATGGGACTGTGCGTGGATAACGGAACATCCGGATTGGTACACACAGGATGAACAGGGCAACATTACTTCACCGGAAGGGATGGGCTGGCCGGATGTGGCAGATCTTAATTATGATAACAGTGACATGAGAGCAGAGATGATTGACTGCATGAAATACTGGGTGGAAGAATATGATATTGACGGCTTCCGATGTGATTTTGCAGGCGGAGTTCCATTAGATTTTTGGGAAGATGCAAGAGCGCAGCTGGATGAGATAAAGCCCTTATATATGTTGGCGGAGGATGATCTGGCAAAAGAACTTTTGAATTCAGCATTTGATTTTAACTATAATTGGGGGCTTTATGATGCACTGTTAGGTGTTGCGAAGGATAATAAAAAAGCAAATCTATTAAGAATTTATATTCCAGATAATTTTCCGGACGGAACCTACACTTTGAATTTTTTGGATAATCATGATAAAAATTCTTATGAAAGAACGATTATGGAAGGGTTTGGGGCAGACAGTCTGCCGGCAATGTTTTCCTTTATTTATACAATTCCTGGTGCGCCGCTTGTTTATACCGGCGATGAAATTGGATTGGACCATAAGATTGAGTTTATGGAGAAGGACACAGTGGATTGGGAAAGTTCAGATTACTCTTACAGGGAGCTGCTGGCGAAACTGGGAGAAATTCGAAGCGGGAATCCGGCACTTTATTGCGGTAATTATGGTGGCGGCATAAATTACTACGAGACAGATAATAAAAATATTTTTGCTTTTTACCGTCAGAACGGCGGAAACTGTATTAAATGTATTTACAACTTATCAAAGCGGGAACAGTCTATAGATGTATCTGAAATATTTGACGGAACGGAAACGGTCTTGTTGCATGGACAAGGGGGAGATGAAATCAGAATGGAGGAGTATCCGATAAGTGAAGATAGGCTGGAAGGGAAAGTGACATTACAGCCATGGGAATTTTGGATTATATCAGGAAAGGAAGGTTGATGGAATGGGTATGGCAATGAAGAAATGTATTGGAAAAGAACGAATGGCAGGAGTGCTGATGCCGGTTTCCGCCCTGCCGTCTGAAGACGGGGCCGGCAGTTTTGGGAAGGAGGCATATAGGTTCATTAAGATACTGGCGCAGACGGGCGTTAAAATCTGGCAGATACTTCCGCTGAATCCGCTTGGGTTTGGAAATTCCCCTTATCAGCCCTACTCTTCTTTTGCAGGAGATGAATTGTACATAGATATTGGGCTTTTGGAGGAGGAAGGATATCTGCAGCGCAAGAGAATGCCTTTTAAGGATGAGGTGATTCCTGGGCGTATTGCGTATGGCAAGGTCAGAGCTTATAAGGAGCCGTATTTAAGGGAAGCATACCTTAGCTTTTGGGAAAAGGAAAGTGAGCAGAAAGAATTCCTTAAGTTCCGGAAAATGGACTGGGTCTATCCTTATGCCGTGTTTGCCGCTTTAAAAAAACAGAACGATCTACGCTGCTGGAATGAATGGCCTAAGGAGCAGCAGGACTGGATTTTAGACCGGAAATATGATATCAGTCATCTGAAAGAAGAAATACAGTACCAGATATTTTTACAGTATATGTTTTTGCGTCAATGGAGCCGTTTGAAAAAATATGCAAATAAAAACGGAGTACAAATCATGGGGGATATTCCATTTTATGTGGGAATTGACTCACTGGATGTTTGGCAGTGCAGGGAAGACTTCCTGTTGGATAAGGATGGAAGACCGCGGTTTATAGCGGGAGTGCCGCCTGATTATTTTAGTGAGACCGGTCAGCGTTGGGGAAATCCTATTTATGATTGGGATAACCTGGAAAAAAATAATTTCAATTTTTGGGTAAAGCGGTTAAAATATAGCTGTAAACTATATGATATTATCCGAATTGATCACTTCCGGGCATTTGATACTTACTGGAAAATACCATCTTCCTGTGAAACAGCAGTGGACGGGGAATGGGTGGAAGCTCCGGGATATAAGCTTTTTGACAGGGTATTTGAAGAACTGCCTGATATACAGATTGTAGCGGAAGATTTGGGAGACTTGCGGGACGAGGTACTGAAGCTGAGGGACCATTATCATTTCATAGGAATGAATATAGCTCAGTTTTCCCTGTTTTCGGAGGAAAGCGTGAGGGATCATCAGCTGATTTATACAGGAACCCATGATAACCAGACCATTGCAGGTTGGTATCAGAATCTGGATGAACAGGAAAAGAAGAATGTCAGAAGAGAACTGATGACGTTTGGAATGCCATGGGAAAGCATTTCTGCGAAAATGGTCCGATTCGTGTACCAGAGTAAAGCATGTATGGCAATTGTTCCCCTGATGGATATTCTTGAGTTGGATGATGCCGCAAGGCTGAATACCCCGGGAACAGTGGGAAGTCCTAACTGGGAATGGAGGCTTACAGATCTGGAGAGGTTGCGTAGGTATCAAAGGCGGATAGGAAAAATAATTCGGTCTTCAGGAAGGTAGGCAGACAGATGAATTTAAAGGATATTGCAAAAGAGGCAGGAGTAAGCACAGCTACCGTTTCAAATGTTATTAACGGTAATTTCCATAAGGTGTCTCGGGAAACTATTGACAAGGTGCAGAAGATTATTGAAGAGAACGATTATAAACCGAGTACAACAGCAAGAAGTCTTGCACGGAAAGAAAGCAAAATTATCGGAGTGGTTATGCCGAACCTCGGAGTGGAAGAAGCTTTTTCGGTAAGCCCTTATAATACACAGATATTGGCATTGTTGGAAAATTACATACGCAAGCAGGGCTATTACCTGATGATTCGCAGCGTAAAGGAATGCAAGGAAATTATTCCTCTTTTTTCTACATGGTATGTAGACGGGATGATTATCATGGGGGCATTTAAGAATGAGGTAGAGGATATCCAGAGCCGTCTGGAAATACCAGCTGTGTATATTGATAGCTATGTAGAAGAATTAGAAATTGCGAATGTGGGAATTGATGATTATAAAGGGGGNNTTNTGGCTGCCAGATATCTGATTGNGAAAGGNCANNGAAAAATTGCTTTNGCAGGTCCNAATATAAACAGTCCGGGAGTNGTNNNGGAAAGNTANCGTGGATTTTGTGATGCCTGTAANGAACGGGGNATAGAGGTNANTCAGNNANGTATNTTTGAAGCATTGACNCTTTANGAANNNGGANTAGAGGTTGGNAAAAANATCGCATTTTCNGATGNGGGNTTTACCGCNGTNGCGGCTATGTCNGATATTCTTGCTTTNGGCATNATNGANGGNTTNCGGCTGNGNGGGNTGAATGTGCCGGGAAATATTTCCGTGGTGGGATTTGATAACCTTCCGGAGTGCNGGTATTCTAATCCGAANCTTACTACNGTATCNCAGAATCTGGANANAAANGCTTTGCTTNCAGGGGAATGNTTATTTGAGATGATACGCAATAAGGAGAAAGTGGTGATCAACCAAAAAGTTGATGTAGAAATCGTGGAGAGACAGTCGGTTAGAGAAATCATAATATAACAATTAATTTGAAAGTAATGAAAAGAAAAGCTTGAAAGGAAGATAAGTATGGAACAATGGTTGGAAAGTGTATATAGTGACGGGACAGTATACTTTGTCAGTAAACCGGAACCCAAACTCTTTGATACCGTTACGGTTTGGATCAGAATGTATGAAGATGCCCCGATGCGTCATGTGTTTTTAAGAACAGTGCCTAATGGTGCAGAAAAGCTGATAGAGGCAGAAAAAAGGAAAACAGAGCATGGACTTGCCTATTATGCGGCAGAGCTGGAAATTACGGAAAGTCGGATGCAGTATCATTTTTATATCGTCTGTGACGATATTGTATATTTTTACAATCAAAAAGGGATTACAACCTATTTACCTGATCATACATATGATTTTGTTCTGCTGGCGGATTATGTACAGCCCGCATGGGTAAAAGAGGCAGTTTTTTATCAGATTTTTCCCGAACGTTTCTGTAATGGGAATCCGGACAATGATGTGAAAGACGGAGAATACAGCATTGACGGTCATCCTTCGATTCATATGAAAAACTGGGAGGACAAAGCGCTTACATATAAGGAAGGATTTTGCCTGGACTTTTATGGTGGGGATTTGCAGGGCATTCAGGAGAAAATTCCTTATTTGAAGGAGCTTGGGGTAACGGCAGTATATTTAAATCCCATATTTACTGCGCCATCGGTACATAAATATGACTGTATTGATTATTTTCATGTAGATCCGCACTTTGGCGGGGATGAAACTCTGGCGGAATTGTCCCGTGCTCTGCATGAAAACGGCATGAAGCTGATTCTTGACATTTCCATTAATCATACGGGAAGCGCCCATAAATGGTTTAACAAAGACGGTCTGTTTTTTGACAAGTCAGTAGGAGCGTATAATAATCCTGATTCGTTGGAGAGGAAATACTATTTTTTCGAGGATGATAATACCTATCATGGATGGTGGGATAAGCCGGAACTGCCTACTTTGAATTATACGGCAGATTTTCTTCGGGATGTGATTTACAGAGCAGAGACCTCTGTCCTCAAAAAATGGCTGAAACCGCCGTACAGCATTGATGGTTGGAGATTTGACGTGGCGGATGTCTTTGCAAGGCATAATGAGGTGCAGCTGGCACATGAGCTGTGGCCCGAGATTCGTACAAGCATACGGGAAGAGAACCCGCAGGCTTATATTCTGGCGGAGGACTGGGGAGACTGCGCCTCTTACCTGCAGGGAACGGAATGGGATTCTCCCATGAATTACTATGGCTGCGGGCGGGTAATCCGTCAGTTCCTTGGAGAACCTGATTTATTTATGGATAGAAATGAGATTCTCCGTAAGGTGCCATATAAAATGACGGCACAAGACGTGGAGGGGCGTGTCATGGAACATTTGGCAAAGCTTCCTTACGTGATGTGGGAGAACCAGTTTAACCTCTTCGACAGTCATGATGTCAGCAGGCTGCATAATAATCCAAAAGTTCATCCGGATGAGTATAGGGGAGCTATTCTTTTTCTTTTTACGCTTGTAGGCGCGGCATCCATTTATTATGGAGACGAGGCGGGCATAGACGGCGTTCTGGGGACAAATGAAGGCTGTAGATATCCCATGCCTTGGAGCAGGGATTACAGGAATAGCGAAGTATATAAGATGTACCGTACTATGGCGCACAAGAAGGCGCGGCATAAAGCACTTTCCCAAGGGGGCATGAAATTTCTTTATGCGCAGGGATATGTAGTAGCAATCGCGCGCTTCT
>JAAVAE010000003.1 GCA_014804245.1 Lachnospiraceae bacterium
TTAAGCGGTATCGCAGGCGCGATAGAGACAGGGACAAGCCCCATGAATGCAGTAATGGTGTTCCTGACAGGCTGTCTGGTGATGGCAGCATACATAAGGCAGGAGGGATGGGATGTGATTATTGGAAAAATCGAAGGAAAGGAGGAGACAATGAGCGGATTAGAGAGAGAAGAACTGACAAACTTGGCAAAGGGCATGACGGCGGATGAAATGTGTACCGTGGCAGGGCTCTTACCGGATGATGTGCTCTGGGGAGAAATGCGCAGGAGATTTGATGAAAGAAGCGCACAGGTGGAGAACGTCAGAAGGGATATAGGTGGTTGAAGATGAACATATGGACAGAAAAAATCCCTGTCAAGACCGCGAATCAGAACAGGGATCAATCACAAGCAAATCAGCTATTTCTATGCTTAATTTAGCATAGGAGAAAGGAAAAGTCAATGGCTATAAATATCAAGAGTGAAGATTTAAAGATAGCATTCGCTGATGAAGGGATCACGCTCTTAAAATCTGACAATATCTGCCTTGGCGGAAAGATACCGCTTCCTGGTGGGGTAGGGATTGTCGTGGAAGAAACGGAACCTTTTCCAAAGGGAGCGGCTGACAGACAGGAGGGATCATGAAAATAATCAGATGGCATATAACCGCGGTCATGCTGACCATAGCAGGGAGCCTGCTGATCGCAGCGCTGACCGTGTAGAGAGAGGAGAGATGGATATGGGAGCCAAGATATGCCCCTACTGCGGTGCATATTTAGATCCGGATGAAAAATGCGACTGCCGGGATGAAGACATTGCGACGTCGCAAAATGAAAAAGACCCTGATGCCGACCAGAGCAAATCAGAGTCCCAGTAACTGTTAAGACCATTATATCACAGAAAGGAAATTATGAAATGAATGAAATCAGGATTATGATCGAAGGATTAAACGAACTGACAGGAGCAATCAGGGAACTGGCAGGACGTATGCCGGTGCAGGGCGGAGCCCTCTCAGCCCCTGTCAGCAGCCAGGCGGTGAATGCACCCACCAATACAGTGCCTGTGCAGGCACCGCAGATGCCGCCGGCGGCACCTTTACAGCAGAACATGCCTTTACAGCAGAGCGTACCGGTACAGCAGAATATGCCTGCCCAGAACGTGCCCCTGCAGCAGGGAATGCCTCCACAGCAGGTACCTACAACAGCGGTGGCACAGGAATACACCATAGAACAGCTGCAGGTAGCTGCGGCGGGGCTTACCAGTTCCGGAAAGATGCCGCAGGTGATGGGCATCCTGCAGAGCTTCGGCATACAGGCCATGACAGAACTGCAAAAGACCCAGTACGGTGCCTTCGCGGCAGCTTTAAGAGAGGCAGGTGCACAGATCTGATGGGAAAGAAAAAGGAGAGGGACCACGCACTGCTCTCGGCATCCAGTGCAAAGAAATGGATACACTGCCCGCCGTCTGCAAGGCTGGAGGATTCCCTTCCGGACAAGGAATCCATTTACGCAAAAGAAGGGACCCTGGCACACAGTATCTGTGAGCTGAAGCTCTCAAAGCTGTTCACGGATAAGAACATGACGGAACGCACTTATAAAGGCAGGATGAAAAAGCTCCAGGATAATGAACTGTACCAGCCGGAGATGGAAGGATATGCAGACGAATATGCGGACTATGTTTCCAGCATCGCTTTCGGTTTTCCTGCCACGCCTTTCATAGCGGTGGAAAAGAGGCTCGATTACAGCCCCTGGGCTCCGGAGGGGTTCGGGACCGGGGACTGTATCATCATATACGGAAAGGATCTTCATGTCATTGATTTCAAATACGGGAAAGGGATACCGGTAAAAGCAGAAGGTAATTATCAGATGGCACTGTATGGCCTGGGGGCTTACAACGAGTATGGGATGTTGTTCGGCATAGAGAACGTGCATTTCCATATCGTCCAGCCCCGGATACCCAATTTCTCTTCGTGGAGCACCAGCCTTAATGAACTGCTCGTGTGGGGAGAGAAGGTGGTAAAGCCGGCGGCAGAAAAAGCCTTCAGGGGAGAAGGAGAGTTCCGGCCTGCAGATTACTGTAACGGGGATAAAGAAAATTACTGCATGGACGGGTTCTGTAAGGCTTATGGAAGATGCCGTGCGACCGCGGATAAGAACATGGACCTGTTTAAAGAGGCATGGAATAAGGAGAGAAACGAGAGGAAGCTCCCGCCCCTGCTCTCATGGGAGGAGGTAGGACAGCTCCTGAAAAAAGCGATGTTCCTAAAAAGCTGGGTGGAAAATCTTGAAAAGCTGTCCCTCGACAGAATCGTATCCGGAGGGGAGGTCCCGGGCTGGAAGATCATAGAAGGGCGGAGCAACCGCATCCTGTCTAATCCCGACACTGCATTCAAAGAACTTATGGACGTGGGTTATGATGAGGCAGTGCTCTATGATAAGAAGCCGGTTCCTCTGGGCACACTGGAGAAACTGGTCAACAAGGAGGATAAGGGCATTCTTGCCAGATATACCATCAAGCCGCAGGGGAAGCCCACGCTGGCGCCGGAGGATGATGCACGTCCTGCAATGGTACTGGAAAGGGTGTCTGCAGAAGAAGCCTTTGGCGGTGAAAATTCATATAAGGAGGAGTAGAGATTATGGCAATCACAACAGGTAAGGTAAGGGCAAGCTATATACATATCTTTCAGCCCAGGGTCCCGGAAAACGGGGGAGATCCCAAATTTTCGGTGACGCTGCTTATACCCAAAACAGATACGCTGACCCTGAATGCCATTTTTGCAGAGATTGAGAAAGCAAAGCAGGAAGGGGCACAGAAAGCATTTAACGGGAATGTACCGCCCATGTGTAAGATCCCCATTTATGACGGTGACGGATTCCGCCCCAGCGGGGAAGCTTTTGGGGAAGAATGCAGGGGATGCATGGTAATGACAGCATCAGCCAAAAATCAGCCGGTAATCGTCGACCTGAACATGCAGAATATCATCAACCCGGCAGAGGTGTACAGCGGATGCTACATACGCGCGAACATCAATTTCTTTGCCTATAACAGCAATGGGAACAAAGGCATCGGGTGCGGACTCAATGCAGTGCAGAAGATTGAAGACGGGGAGCCGCTGACGATGCGCATCTCCGCGGAAGAGGCTTTCGGTGGCAGTAATGCCTATACAGGGATGCCGATGCAGAATACAGGCACCGGCAGCTATGCCGGGATGCCTATACAGAACATGGGCACAAATGCAATGCCCGGATCGTGGGCTACGGGAGGGCAGCCGGTGCAGCAGATGGCACAGCAGACATTCCCCGGCATGCCGGCACAGCAGATCGATCCGATTACCGGAAAGCCTATGTTGTACGGAGGAGTGATGGGAATCCAATGAGAACCCTGCATATAGACCTTGAAACCTATTCAGATATCGATATCAAAAAAGCCGGGCTGTACAGATACGTGCAGTCCCCGGCTTTTGAAATACTCCTATTGGCATATTCTTACGATTATGAACCTGTCCGGATCATTGACGTAGCTGCAGGAGAACAGATACCACAGGAGATCATACGGGACCTTGACGACCCGGATGTGAAGAAAGTGGCTCATAATGCAGCCTTTGAGATAAACTGCTTAAGCAGATTTTATAAGACTGAGATCTACCAGTGGCACTGTACCATGGTCCATGCCTATTACTGCGGACTTCCCGGACAGCTCGGGCAGCTGGGGAAAGCGCTCGGGCTTTCAGAGAATAAGCGGAAGATGGCAGTCGGCAGCCAGCTGATCCGGTACTTCTGTATTCCCTGCGCGCCTACAAAGACCAATTACGGCAGGACAAGGAATCACTGGTACCACGACAGGAAAAAGTGGGAGCTGTTCAAATCCTACTGTATCCGTGATGTGGAAACGGAGATGGAAATACATAAGATACTGGAACAGCATCCCCTGCCGGAATCAGAGCATGCGAACTGGGTTCTGGACCAGTTCATCAACCTGACGGGCGTACAGATGGACAGGGATCTGATAGAAGGGGCTCTCTTCATCTCCGGACAGACAAGGGAAAGACTGTCAGGAATGGCCAGGAGCCTTACGGGGCTTGACAATCCCAACAGTGTGTCACAGCTGAAGCAGTGGATCATGGATAACTCGGAACTTGAGATTGAAAGCCTCAATAAACAGACCGTTGCGGAAGTGCTTGCGGATAAGGAGGGAAAGGAACTTATCAAGGACGTGCTCAGGATCAGGCAGGAACTGGGAAAGACCTCGGTAAAGAAGTATGAAGCCATGCAGACCTGCATGTGCGGGGACGGACGCATTCGGGGGCTCCTGCAGTTTTACGGCGCAAACCGTACAGGCAGATGGGCGGGCAGGCTGGTGCAGGTACAGAATCTTCCGCGGAATTATATAGGAACACTGGACACGGCGAGGGAACTGGTAAAGAAAAGGCAGACAGATGCAGTAAAGCTTATCTATGGAAACGTGCCTGATACCCTTTCCCAGCTGATAAGGACAGCGTTCATCCCCGGAAAGGGAAATAAATTCCTGGTGGCTGACTTCTCAGCCATAGAAGCGCGGGTGCTGTCATGGCTTGCAGGAGAGCAGTGGCGCCTGGATGTGTTCCGCACCCATGGGAAGATCTATGAGGCGTCCGCCTCGGCAATGTTCGGAGTCGACATCAATCTTATAAAGAAAGGAAACCCGGAATATGAGCTCCGCGGCAAAGGCAAGATTGCAGAACTTGCGCTGGGATACCAGGGCGGAAAGGGATCCCTTATCTCCATGGGAGCCCTAAGGATGGGGCTTGGTGAAGAGGAACTTCCGGACATCGTGAAAAGATGGAGGGGGAGCAATCAGAGGATCGTGGATTTCTGGTATGCAGTGGAGCGTTATGCGCTGGAGACAGTGCAGTATGGAGTACTCAACTATATGCCCTGCGGCATCTCCTTTGACAGGGATGAGGATTACCTGATCATATGCCTGCCGAGCGGCAGGAACCTTTACTACTATAAGCCGGAGATACGGCTGAATGACCTTGGCAGGGATGCCATACACTTCCAGGGAGTGGACCAGAAGACCAAGAAATGGGGATATATATCCACCTATGGCGGAAAGCTTACAGAAAATATCGTCCAGGCAGTCGCAAGGGACCTCCTTGCTAATGCGATGATGAACCTGTACCGTGCAGGGTACTGTATCAACTTCCACATCCACGATGAAGTGATACTGGAAGTTCCCAAAGACTCAGAGAAGAATCTTGACGAAGCCATCGCCCTTATGTGCAGGCTCCCCGGATGGGCAGCCGGGCTCCCGTTAAATGCAGCCGGATTCGAGTCTGATTATTATATGAAAGATTAAACAGGGGGGGATAAACGCGATGCAGTTTGACAGAATGATAAAAATAACTACCGGGACCAGCAGAAAGGCAACTGTCTGGAATGGACAGGAAATGTACTGGTCGGATTTCATACAGAAACTCTGCAGACCGGTAAGGACGCAGGAAAGCTTCAGCGAATATAAGTCCCTCCCGAAAACAGAACAGGATAAGCTGAAAGATATTGGGGGATTCGTGGGCGGTGCCCTGACGGGACCACGGCGTAAAAATGAAAATGCCGGGGAGAGGCATCTGATCACCCTGGATGCAGATACCATAGAGCCGGGAGGCACCCAGAGAGTGCTCAATACCGTTTCGGGGTTAGGATGCGCCTATGTTGTCTACTCCACCAGGAAACACGAAGGGGCGGCACCAAGGATGCGCATCATCATTCCGCTGGATACACCGTGCAGCCCCGATGAGTATGAGCCGGTCGCCAGGAGGCTTGCGAGCTTCATTGATATGAGGATATTCGATCCGACTACTTTTGAACCGGTCCGGCTGATGTACTGGCCCAGCTGCAGTGCAGATAGCGAATATGTCTTCCTGTATGAGGATAAACCTTTCCTGTCAAGGGACGGGATGCTCTCTACCTATAAGGACTGGAAGAACGTTGCAGAGTGGCCGGAGGTGCCGGGGGCTTCAAAGATACGTGACAGATCAGCAAAGAAGCAGGGGGATCCGCTGGAAAAAAGAGGGATCGTAGGAGCTTTCTGCAAGAATTTCTCCATAGAGGAGGCAATGGAACAGTTCATCCCGGGAATGTATGAGTCTACTGCCGACCCGGGACGCTTCACCTATACGGAAGGGAGCACTGTAGGCGGTGCCGTGCTGTATGAAGGCGGGAAATTCCTCTACAGCCACCATGCCACGGATCCTTGTTCCGGAAAGCTGGTAAACGCTTTCGATCTGGTAAGGCTCCACCTGTTCGGTGAGGAAGATGATGAAGCAAAGCCGGATACCCCGGCTGGGAATCTTCCATCCTTTAAAGCCATGTGCCAGTTCGCATCCGAGATCCCGGCTGTATCGGAGATGATGGCCAGGGAAAGGTATGAGAATGCCATAAGCAGCTTTTCCGGGGACGCATCAGGGCAGGAGCCGGCAGACCCTTCCTGGGTGCTGAAGCTGCAGACGAATAAACAGACCGGGGATTTTCTTAACACGATACAGAATGTACAGCTGATACTGGGGAATGACCCCAGGCTTGCGGGAAGGGTGTACCATGACGAAATGTCAGGAAGGGCAATGGTCTGCGCCCCGCTTCCATGGGAACAGCAGACTTACCCCTACAGGGAGAGGCAGTGGAAGGATGAGGACGATGCCGGGCTCAGGAGCTATCTGGAGCTGGTCTATCAGATCACAGGTAAGGAGCGCATCCTGGACGGGTTCGCAGTGTTCGCAATGAACCACAGGGTGCATAAACTGAGGGACTATCTTCTGGGCATGCAGTGGGACGGGATACCGAGGGTGGACACGCTGCTGATTGATTATTTCGGCGCGGAAGACAATCCCTATGTCAGGGAAGCCATACGCAAGACCCTTGTGGGGGCAGTGGCGAGGATATTATGTCCCGGCATAAAGTTCGACACCATGCTGATCCTGTCGGGAAGACAGGGGATAGGAAAGAGCACCTTCTTCCGGTATCTGGGGATGGACTGGTATTCAGATTCCCTCTGCACCTTTGAAGGAAAAGATGCGGCAGAACTGCTGCAGGGATACTGGCTCATAGAAGCAGGGGAACTGACTGGAATGACGAAATCTGAAATGAATTCCGTAAAGCAGTTCCTGAGCAAATGTGATGACGTGTACAGGGCAGCATATGGGAGAAGGACAGAAAAGCATTTAAGGCAGTGCATCATCGTGGGGACCACGAATGAAACTGAATTCCTGAAGGATTATACAGGCAACAGGCGGTTCTGGCCGGTAGATCTGGGTCTGCATCCGCACAGGAAGAACCTGTGGAAGGATATGCCGGCAGAGATTCCCCAGATATGGGCGGAAGCCGTGATGATGTTCCGTCTGGGGGAGCCGCTGATACTGTCTGCAGAAGCAGAGAAAATGGCAGAAGGCGTGCAGGATGAACACAGGGAGACATCTTATTCGGAAGGTGTCATCGTGGAATTCCTGGAAAAGAAGGTACCGCTTGACTGGTATAAGAAGAGCCTCTATGAACGCAGGAACTGGCTGGATTCAGAATTCAACCAGAAGCAGGTGAGTGGGGACCAGCTGATGTACAGGGACAGGATATGCGCATTCGAGATATGGAATGAATGCTTTAAGATGCCCGGCTACAGCAGGATGCGGAAATCAGACTCGAAGGAGATCAACAGTATTCTGGAAAGGCTCCCGGGATGGGAAAGGCAGAAGACCGGCATACGTTTTGGGGGAGAGTACGGATCGCAGAGGGGATTTATAAGAAGAAACAATTAGGGTGTAAACATTCTTTTTGAGGAAAAATGTTTACAAAGGAAATGTAAACATGTGAACAGCAGAAAACATTCATATGTTGACGCATAAAGCCGCATGGATGCTGGTGAAAAGGGTATTTGTAAACATGTAAACATTCTTCTTATACGAAATAAAAATATAAAGGTAATAAGGGTATATATACCCCCTGATACCCTTGTACGCGTAATATATACACGCGTACGCACGCGAGAGAGAATGTTTCAGGAGGGTGAAATGAGAGAGAGCGAACTTGAGAAAAGATTCAGGGAGATGGTACGTGAGGCAGGCGGTAAGGCTTACAAGTTCATATCGCCGGGGAACGACGGCGTGCCGGACAGGCTCGTAGTGCTTCCGGGAGGCAGGGTAGGATTTATCGAGCTTAAGCAGAAAGGAAAAAGACCAAGAAAGCTGCAGCAGCACCGCATGGCAGAACTGGAGAGCATGGGATGCTTTACCGCAGTGGTGGATGATCTGGAAACTGCAGGTAACGCGATAGCAGTGATCGGGATGCAGGCACCACAGTCCGGTAAGGTGGACAGCCTGTTCCTCGAGATGATAAATGCGAGGCCCTACAGAAAGATCAGGGGGGATGGAAAGTGAGATTTGTGCCGCATAATTATCAGCGATACTGCATCGAAAGGATCATACAGGACGAGGCGCTTGCCCTGTTCCTGGACATGGGACTCGGTAAGACGGTCATCACCCTGACAGCAGTCAATGACCTTATCTTCAACCGTTTTCTGGTAAGCAGGTGCCTGGTAGTCGCGCCGAAGAAGGTTGCCGAAGACACATGGACGAGGGAACGGACAAAATGGGATCACCTGGGGCTCTTAAAGGTGCGTACGGCCATCGGGGCAAGGAATAAGCGTATCAGGGAGCTGAACAGCCCCGGAAATGTCTTTGTCATCAACAGGGAAAACATCCCCTGGCTGGTGGATTATTACCGGAATGACTGGCCCTTCGACATGGTGATCCTTGACGAGTCCAGCAGCTTCAAGAACCACCAGTCCAAACGTTTCAAGGCATTAAGGAATATCAGGGGGCACATCAGGCGCATCGTGGAGCTGTCCGGCACGCCATCGCCGCAGGGACTGACAGATCTGTGGGCGCAGCTGTATCTGCTGGATGGAGGGAAAAGGCTTGGAAGGACACTGACAGAATACCGGAATAATTATTTTTTCCCTTCCGCAAGGAATGCGACGACGATCTTCAGCTATGAGCCAAGACCCGGGGCAGATGAAAAGATCCAGGACCTTATCCGCGATATCTGTATCAGTCTTTCAGCAAAGGATTATCTGGAACTGCCGGAAAGGATTGACAATATCAGGTATGTCAGGCTGGATGCAAAGGCCCGGAGAGCCTATGAAGAGATGGAGAGGGAGAGGATACTGGAGCTTCCCGATACCGTCCTGGATGCCGGCAGCGCAGCGGTGCTTTCAGGGAAGCTTCTCCAGCTGGCAAACGGCGCGGTCTATCATACAGCGGAATACGCAGGGGAGGACAGGACCAGTGAAGAGAGGACCGTGATAGAGATCCACGACAATAAGGTGGAGGCTTTCATGGAACTGGTCGAGGAACTGAACGGTAAGCATGCACTGGTATTCTATAATTTCCAGCATGATCTGGACAGGCTGGAAAAGGCACTTAAAAAGACAAAACTGACCGTGAGGGAACTGAGGAACAGCAGTGATATCGCAGACTGGAATGCAGGGGGCGTGGATATCCTGCTTGCGCATCCGGCAAGCGTGGCATACGGTCTTAACCTGCAGGAGGGCGGCAGTGATGTGATCTGGTTCGGGCTCAACTGGAGTCTGGAGCTGTACCAGCAGGCGAATGCCAGGCTCCACCGGCAGGGGCAGAGGCATACGGTATATATTCACCATCTGGTGGTGGCTGACAGTGTGGATGAGGATGTGATGGAGGCACTGCAGAAAAAAGGCGACTGCCAGGCAGCACTTTTGGAGGCGCTTAAGGCAAGAGTGGAGAAATATGTGCAGGTAAGTCAGGAGGGAAAGAAAGTATATGACAGAGCAGGAGGCAATAAAAGTCATCAATGATTATCAATTTGACTGTACCAGACCAGAGACGTTTAAGATGATAAAGGCACTGGAACTTGCCACGGCAGCCCTTGAAGAGATCCAGCAATACAGGAATGCAGGAGCGCTTTTAGCGCGTATACAGCAAGAACAGGAGGGAAAGAGAGTATGAGGACAATAATGATTTCATGTGACAGATGCGGTAAGGAGATAACAGGGTATCCGGTAAAGATCACTCCGGAGCATACGGGTAGGAAGAACGATGAACTGCAGCCGGATAATGGCGGAAAGCTTCCTGAATGGGCAGAAAAGATATTGGATAAGGATTTCTGTGTGAAATGCACGGAAAAGATCGTCAGATATGCTTTAGGCGGAATGAAGGAAAATCCTGAATTCAAAAAGGCGGTAGAGGAAATGGTGGAAGGCGCTGCCCCCCCAGTCCGTCAGGAGAAAGAGAATAAAGCTCCAGATACCGATGGTGACAGGGAAGGAAGAACCGGCAGGAGCAAAATAGATGCGGGCAAGGTAATGGCACTTACAAAAGCCGGCTGGTCTGCACCAAAGATTGCAGATGAGATGGGAATCAGCGTCCAGGCGGTTTATGATGCAAGATACCGATTGAAGAAAGAAGGGAATTTATGAGTACATCAATGACTTTAGGTATCCGGGAAATGGAGTATGAGGCTCTTGACAGGGAGATCAAAAGGACCATGCGCAGGTCGGCAAAAGATGCGGTGCAGCTGGGCTTTATGTTAAGGCAGATGATGGAGAAAAAGATGTGGGAGGCTGCCTTTGACTGTTTTGACGCATATCTGGAGAAGGAGCTGCGCATAGATTATTCCATGGCAAACCGGTTCATGAATATCAACCGTAAATATTCTGTTTCGGGCAACAGTATGGAGATTTCCGCAGAGTATGAAGAATATTCCCAGGGGCTCCTGATAGAGATGCTTAACATGCCGCCGGAACTGGAAGCAAAAGTGACCCCGGATATGACGGTAAAACAGGTAAGGGAGATTAAGAAGCAGGCAAAAGCGGAGAAGGAAGCAGCGGTACAGCCGGTAATGGAGAAAAAAGAGACGATTATTGACGGTGAGTATCGGGAGATAGAAGAGCCTGAGCCGAAAGAGGAAAACATTGCGACGTCGCAACCGGACGAGGAAGGCTGCCAGAAAGAAAAGTTATCTCCATATGGACTGTCTAAAACGATATATCCAGAAGGAAGCCTGCTTACTACAGTTGGATGCGGAAATAAATACGATTGCTTCAGCTGTGCGCAGGACTGTACTATCAGGCAGGAAGACAGGTATTGTGTGGAAGCACCTATGGGAAATCCGTTCAACTGTACCACTATGGGAGTTTTGAAAAACCTGAAAACAGAGATAGGGGACAGGTGCCAGTTTGTTGACAGTAGCCTGGCGTATCATACTTCTGGGAACAATAAGGCAGAACCATGCTGCAAAGAGTGTCAGGAATCATGTGGTTACCGGTGCCAGAGAAGCCAGCAGCCACAAAATCCAGAAACAGAAGATTCAGATGCGGAAAGCGAAGAAGAATACATACCGGAGGATGACCTTCCAGTAGTAAAACGTGTTTTGAAACAGGAGAAAAAGATTCTGGATGATTATTTAGAGGTCGGAGGTCTTCCGGAGATGACGGTCTTAAGGCAGAAGATTATTGTGGGAGCACTTTCAAGCATGGTACGCAATCTGGAAGACATGGAACTTGAATCTGACCCAGAAGAAATCACACAGATGGAACTTCCTGTACTTAAGAACAATGACCAGCGTAAGGAATGGCTAGCAGGCTATAAGGCGTGGGGGCTCTGGTACCGGGACGAGAATATCGATGTGAATTATTACAAGTATGATTTTGAAGATGGAAGCCGTCTCGTGGTGGCAGAATATCCACAGCGTTATGAATATTGGAATGATAAGCGAAGCGATGACTACTATTTTCATCTTCTTGAAAAAAATAAAAAAAGTTATAAAAAAACATATGACGAGCAATATAGGAACAGCACAGACAGCGAAACTTATTTAGTGGATTTTCTTAAGAAACTGCAAAAGAAAGGATAAGTAATAATGAGTTACCACAAGAAAGATATTACGGGAAAGTTCGGTGGGATTAAATTTTAGTGGAGGTGAGCAAGGAAATGTTAAATAATGTTATGAATAAAGATGGTATTTATATATGTCCGGAATGCGGCAGTAAAAGGATTACAGAGGTCTCCCAGAATGCCCTTATTAAAATGATTAACGTGAATACGGGGAAACTAATAAATCCGATTACAGGAAACTACATGAGTAATAGGGATAAGGCTAGGGAATATGATAATGCATCTAGTGACGGCATAGGATGCTGGTACTATGAATGCCGTAGATGCGGATGGAAGAGTGAACTTTTAACAGGATAGATTAAATCCTATTGACAATCGAAATCGTAAAATCAGAACTAAAGGAGCAGACCCAATGAAGAAATTTAAAAGCATATTTAAAAAGCACTGGAACTGCCTGCCGTGGTTCATCTGCGGAATTGCGGTTATGGTGGACGGGAAAGTTACACTGGGGCAGTTCTTCTTTGCATGGGTGGTGATATTGTGGGTTATTTGGAAAAAACTTCCACTGAGGAATACGGGTGATTGAATGGATTTGCAGCAAAACAGGGAGGGGAATACTATGTTACAGGAGCAGCTTACGGAAATTGAACAGAAAAAAGAATACTTAAAAGGCTATGGGAAAATAGTCCGCCAGATGGAACGTAGCGAACTTAAGATACGGGAGATGCGCCTGAATAAGATGTGTCCTTCCGTAATAAATGATGGAATGCCTCATGCATCAAATCAGACAGATCTATCCGGTTACGCTGCTCTGCTTGATCAGGAAGAAAAGCGATATATGAAATATAGGTATCAGCGGATAAAGAAGTGCAAGGAAATAACTGACCGGATAGAACAGCTTTCTGATGAAGACGAAAAGGACGTTCTGATGTACCGGTACATAAAGCTGATGAAATGGGAGGATATTTGTGTGAGAATGAATTTTAGTTGGAAGTGGGTACATAAAATCCACAGTAAGGCATTGAACCATTTCAAAATTTAAAAGAGTACATAGAAGTACACACTTAACCTGTGATATAGTGTAGTCGGTGATACAAAGAAAACTCACCCCCCCAATACATTTTAGAAATACCTGGTCGCTTATGTGACTGGGTATTCTTGTATTACCTATTTGTAATGTGGCAAATTGTCAGATTCTGGTGTATGATGTATAAAAAATATATTGAGAGGGGGAAGTTATTAATGGAAAAATTGGTAGAATTTCTCACAAACAGGATAGGGATAACAGTTTCAGTTATCGGCGGGGTTATTTTGCCAGGGTGTTTATTTATATACGTTTTTGATAAAGATGTGTTTCTGGAGATGAACTTGATAAAATTACTCATATTGGCTTCAGCCATTTGCCTTGCTGTTTATGTAGTGATGTTTGTTTTATTTGCATTAGTTGTGTGTTTAAGCGAGTCACAAGATCTTAAAAAGTATGACCTTACAGATATACTTTTGCATCCGTTGGTACACAGTAATATGATTATATACGCATGTATATTAGAGAAGCTATTTAAAAAAGATTTGCCGATAACGCATTTTATAAAAAGATGGGTGGTAGCAATTTTTATTGTGTATGCTTTGGGTTACATATACCTTTTCTTTTCTATATGGAGAATAAAAAGAAAAGCAAAAAGAACAGGAAAGTAGAAAGTGCTTTAATATGTTTAGTCGAAAGCGTGAGAGATAGCTCCGGCTGTCTCTTTTCTTTTCTCAAAACAAACGAATGAGAGGTGGTGATTGTGCCGAGGAAGCCAGATAAGCGAATAGAGCAAGCACAGGAGTTATACCTAAAAGGTTTGAAATTAGTGGATATTTCTAAGCAGCTTGACCTGCCTGAGGGAACAGTCCGAAGGTGGAAAAGCACATATAAATGGGATAACGAACGTTCGGATAAAAAAAGCGAACGTTCGAATAGAAATAAAGGCGCTCAGCCTGGTAACAAAAATGCTTCCAGTCACGGTGCGCCAAAGAAGAACAGCAATGCAGAAAAACATGGTCTTTTTCGGAAATACCTTCCGGAAGAGACCTTTTCAATTATAGAGGAGATGCCGACCGACCCGCTGGATGTCCTGTGGGACCAGATACAGATCGCCTATGCTGCCATCATCCGGGCACAGCAGATCATGTATGTGGCAGGCAAGCAGGATAAGACGATTGAAAGAGTTGCAGAGCAGGACGGAAATGTCATTGGTGAGAAGTGGGAGGTACAGCAAGCATGGGACAAACAGGCGAATTTCCTCAAGTCGCAGGCACGTGCCCAGGGTGAACTTCGGAGCATGATTAAGCAGTATGATGAACTATTACATAAGAACTGGAACCTTGCTACAGAAGAACAGAAAGCGCGCATCAGGAAACTGGAAGCACAGTCACGGATTCTGCAGGCAAAATCAGAGGAAGGAAATGATACAGATATAGCAGATGATGGCTTCTTGGAGGCATTGAACGGCACAGCTTCGGAGGATTGGTCAGATGAAGATACAGCAGATATTTAAGTTCCAGCCGTTTTCCCAGAAGCAGCGTAAGGTTCTTAACTGGTGGTGTCCAAGTTCTCCGGTGAAAGATTATGACGGTATTATTGCGGATGGAGCAATCAGATCCGGTAAGACGGTGAGCATGTCGCTGTCTTTTGTCATGTGGGCAATGTCTGCCTTTAATGGGCAGAATTTTGGCATGTGCGGCAAGACGATAGGGTCATTTAGGCGTAATGTGCTTTTCTGGCTCAAGCTGATGCTAAGAAGCCGTGGGTATGGTGTCACTGATCACAGAGCTGATAATCTGGTGGTCGTGACTAAGAATGGCATTGTAAACTATTTTTATGTATTTGGAGGCAAAGATGAGCGCTCACAGGATTTAATCCAGGGTATTACGCTGGCGGGCGTCTTTTTTGATGAGGTTGTCCTCATGCCGGAGAGTTTTGTCAATCAGGCAACAGGGAGGTGTTCCGTTACCGGCTCCAAGTACTGGTTCAACTGTAACCCGGATGGTCCCTATCACTGGTTTAAAGTGAATTGGATTGATAAATCAATCGGTTATCTGGGGAAGAAGAAAGCACTTAAAATAAAGGAAGAGGCGGAAAAGGAGAAAAAGGACCCGGGGCTAAGGAAATTGCTGTACGTTCATTTTACAATGGATGATAATCTTAGCCTTTCAAAAGAAATCAAAGCCAGATATCGCAATAATTACAGCGGCGTATTCTTTAAACGGTATATTATGGGCTTATGGGCTATGGCAGAGGGAATCATTTATGATATGTTTGATTCTGATAAGCATGTTGTGAATGCAGAGCAGCTGGCATCTGACTATAAGTTAAAGACGGGTGAAGAGTTTTGGACGGATGAGCGTTATGTTAGCTGTGATTATGGAACGCAGAATCCTACAGCATTTCTCTTATGGAATAAAGCTAAAGATAAAAAGTGGTATTGCAGAAAAGAGTATTATTATTCCGGAAGGGATAAGGGAAAGCAGAAGACAGATGCTGAATTTTCCAAAGACCTTACAAGGTGGCTGGGAGGTATCAAGATCCGTGCTGTTGTGCTCGACCCATCAGCAGCCAGTTTCAAGGCACAATTGGAAAAGGATGGGTATAAAGTTAAAAAGGCAAAAAATGATGTATTAGATGGAATCCGTTTCGTGGCAACGCTGCTGAATCAGGGTTCTATTTTTATAGATGAATCATGTGAGAATCTGATTAAAGAATTTGCCTCCTACATCTGGGACGCAAAAGCGGCAGATAGGGGAGAGGATAAGCCAGTTAAGGAGCATGACCATGCATTGGATGCGGCACGTTATTTTACATATACGGTTATCCGCAGACCTTTTGGAATCAGGGTATTGAAGTAGAGGTAAGAAGATGGATATTGAAGTTGTTAAGAAACTGATAAAAAAATACACTGCCGGGCATTCACAATTTGTCATAAATGCAGATGAGGCAGGACGGTATTACAGGAATGAGACAAAACTTTTACTGGAGCCGTCAAGAGAAGAGAAGCAGGAAAAGGAGCATGAGGGAAAAACACCTTTGAGAAAGGCAGACAATAGAATTCCGTTCAACTTTCATGGGCTTCTGGTAAATCAGAAAGCTTCTTATATGTTCACGACGCCACCAATATTCGACCTCGGCGGTACAGAGTCAAATAAGGTGTTGCAGAAGTTCCTTGGAGATAAGTATGCCAAAGTATGTAAGGACTTATGTGTGGAGGCTTCCAATGCCACGGTAGGGTGGATTCATGTATGGAAGCGTGAGGATGGCGCATATAATTATGCAGTGGTGCCGTCAGTTCAGATTATACCAATTTGGGATAAGAGTCTGGAAAAGAAACTGCTGGCAGTATTTCGCCATTATCCGGATATTGAAGAGGAGAGCGGAGACAGTTATGAAATATACGAATACTGGACAGAAAGAGAATGTTGGTCCTATAGGCTGAAAGTAGGCGATGCAGTTGATAATCTGATTCCTCACTGGATGTTCATGGTAGATTTAGAAAATAATGAGTTATCAAATCATTATGAACATGGAATCGGGGAAGTGCCTTTTTTCGCATTTTCCAACAATAATATTGGTACAAATGACTTGAAAAACATTAAGCCATTGATAGATGTTTATTGTAAAGTTTTTTCGGGATTTGTGAATGATATTGAGGATATCCAGGAAGTTATCTTTGTGCTGACCAATTATGGCGGTGAGAATCTAAATGAATTTTTGGATGATTTGAAATATTACAAAGCAATCAAGATAGAAAATGAAGGAGAAGGGGATAAGTCGGGAGTATCTACCCTTACAATCGAAATTCCGGTAGAAGCAAGGGAAAAGCTGTTGGAAATCACTAGAAAATGTATATTTGAGCAGGGACAGGGGATAGATCCTGACCCACAGAACTTCGGGAATAGTTCGGGAGTCGCATTGAATTTCCTTTATTCTCTGCTTGAACTTAAATCTGGTTTGCAAGAGACGGAGTTCCGCCCCAGCTTTGGAAGGTTCATACGCTGTGTATGTCGTCTGCTAGATATTCAGATAAAAGATGACACGATTACTCAGACGTGGAAGCGGACTTCTGTAAGAAATGATCAGGAACTGGCAACGATAGCACAGGCAAGTAAGGGCATTATCTCTGATGAAAGTATCATAAGAAATCATCCGTGGGTAGATGATATTGAGAAAGAAAATCACCGGATTGAGGAACAGACCGAAAAAGAGATGGAGAAAATGACAGAGTATCATGATACCTTCATGAAGAAAGCCGGTGAGGAATCAGATGTCAAGGAATAGTGATTATTGGAAGGAAAGGACAGAGGCGTTAGAGGATGAACAGTACAGAGAAAGCCTTGCCTATTATGAGGATATCAAAGAACAGTTCAAGATAGCCCAGATGGGAATACAGGACAATATAGAAAAATGGTACCGCCGTTTGGCGGATAATAATGGAGTCAGCTACACAGAAGCAAAGAAATTATTAAAAAAAGGCGAACTGGAAGAATTCAAGTGGACGCTTGATCAGTACATACAAAAAGGCAGGGAGAATGCGGTTTCTGAAAAATGGGTGAAGGAACTGGAGAATGCCTCTGCAAGATATCATATCAGTTACTATGAAGCGATGAAAATCCAGATACGGCATCATGCAGAACTACTCTATGGCGAATTTGAAAAAAGGATGGCGGATTTCATTGGAGGGGTCTTTAAAGACCAATTCTATAAGACTGCCTTTGAGATTGCGAAGGGAACCGGAATCGGTGTTAGCCTTGCTGTCATTGATGAAAAAAAGATTAATGCCGTCATAAAAAGTCCCTGGGCACAGGATGGCAAGGTGTTTTCTGACCGGATATGGAATAATAAAGAAAAGCTGGTTCGGGAACTTCATACAGAACTTGTGCAGAATATTATCAGGGGAGAATCACCTCAGAAGGCGATCGGCAGTCTGGCAAAGAAGATGAATGTAAGTAAGGCACAGGCGGGAACATTGATTATGACGGAGGCAGCGGCTGCTTCGGCGGTTGCTAGAAAAAAATGTTTTTCGGAATTGGATGTAGACCGGTACCAGTTTGACGCCACTCTGGATGGAAAAACCTGTGATATATGTGGTGCTTTAGATGGAAAAGTCTTTAAAATGTCGGAATATGGAATAGGTATCACTGCGAATCCGCTGCATCCTAATTGCAGATGTTGCACAGTGCCGTACTTTGATGAGTGGTACGGACTTGACAGAAAGCGGGTAGCACGTGATCCGCTTACGGGAAAAGAGTATAAAGTGCCCGCTGATATGACTTATCAGGAATGGAAAGACAAATTTGTATTAAATTCCAAAGAGGAAGGAGCCTTGATAAGATATGTAAGTCCCGACTCATACTCTTTAAATGATAAATTGAGAAGGGGAGAGGAACTGACAGCATTGGAAAAGGAATGGTCACAGACAATTGATAATGCGCTTGAAAAACTTCCCTCTTATGAAGGAAATCTAAACAGGTCACTTACTTTTCTACGTGAAGAGGATGCCCAAAATGTATTTAATGACTTTAGGGTTGGTGAAGACTTTATTTCGAAGCAGTATTTGTCAACCACGAAGCAAGGGGTGTATAATGAAGATGCGCAGATACAGATATATATTCAGAACACCAAGAAAGGAAAAGATCTTGGCAGTCTGAATAATATGGAAAAGGAAGTTTTGTACCCAGCTGGAAGTCAGTTTAAGGTATTGGATAAGGTAAACAGGGATGGAAAATACTTTGTATTGATGGAGGAAAAATGATATGTCATTAACAGCGCGAGAATGGCTTTTATTGCCTAAGGAAGAGCAGGATAAAAGGGAGGCGGAGCTTTCTGAACATGAATGTTTTCTCTTAAGGACAGAGTTCAGCATGATTCATTTTTCAGAGGAAGAAAAAGTAAAATTGACGGATGCCGAAAAAGAGAAGTTCATACATCCAAAAGAGTATACACAGGAAGAAAAGGAAGCCTTTAACGAAAAATGTAGGAATATTTTTAGTGAAATGTCAGAAAGCATAAGGAGCAAACAGAAGAGGGAAGAGTAAATATTACAGATTTCATATGTAACGATAATCAGAACGCTTGATACTGGGCGTTCTTTTTATATGCCCGAAATGGCATAAAACTATCGCTACTTTGCCGGAAGAATAAACCGGACAATCCCAATACCCGGAGAGCGGGAATAAAAATCTATGGAGGAAAAAGGAATGGATTGGTTAAAAGCAATTTTAGAGAAAGCAGCTGTTACAGACGGCAAACTGGATGTGGAGGCGGTGATGAAACAGATTACTGCCGAGTTCCCTAAGCACGCAGTGCCTAAGAAGGAGTTTAACGACAAGGTCAAGGAGCTTGAAACGGCAAATAGTACAATTGCCGAACTGAAAAAGGAAAGCGAAGGCAATGAGGAACTACAGAAGAAGATTGGGGAATATGAGACCGAAATTGGAAATCTCAAAAAATCAGCTGAGGACACAGCAAAAAAACATGTTCTAAAGGAGAAGCTTACGAAGTCAGGAGTACTCGATCCGGATTATCTGATTTATAAGCATGGCGGTATCGAAAAATTCAATTTCGATAAAGAGAACAATCCTTTAGGTGTGGATGATGTGCTGAAATCCTATAAGGAGGATAAAAGCATGTCGCACTTGTTCAAGACGGGATCAGCGTATACCCCTGCCGGAGGCGCCGATCTGCCGGCGGTGAATCCATTCGCAAAAGATACTTTTAATATGACAGAGCAGGGAAAGCTGCTCAAAAACAACCCGGAGCAGGCAAGAGCGTTGGCAGCCGCTGCCGGAGTGAAAATTTAAGGAGGAAATGATTTATGCCAATCACAAAAATTTCAGATGTAATTGTTCCAGAGTTGTTCAATCCTTATGTCATCAACAGGACTATGGAATTGTCAGCGTTTTTTCAGAGCGGTATCGTAGTGAACAGCCCGGAATTTGACCGGCTGGCGAGTGAAGCTGCAAGAACCCACAATATGCCGTTCTTCGAGGATTTACAGGGGGAATCCGAGGCGACCCTTGAGGATGTGAAAATGACGCCTTCCAAAATCGGTTCTAATAAGGATGTATCAACTACAATCCTGCGTCAGAAGATGTGGGGTGCAACCAACTTATCGGCAGCGCTTGCAGGAGCAGACCCAGCGAAGGCAATCGGGGATTTGGTTGCTTCATACTGGGCAAGGGATATGCAGAAAGAGTTGATTGCCATCTTGGCAGGCATATTTGGAAGCTATACCCCGGAAGGTGGTACAGAGACAACGCCCATGGCAGATCATATTCTTGATCTGTCTAAGCAGACAAAGGCAGAAGCTAAACTTATCAGTGCATCAGCATTTATTGACGCCTGTCAGCTTCTTGGGGATGCCCAGAGCCAGTTATCGGGTGTGGCAATACATTCTGCAACGAAGTCCTATTTGAAGAAGCTGAATCTTATTGACACAGAGAGGGATTCTACAGATGTGGAATTTGATGTCTATCAGGGGCGCAGGGTAACTGTAGATGATGGATGTCCTGTTACGGAAGATGGGGTCTATACTACATATCTATTCGGCAATGGAGCCATAGCGTATGGAAATGGAAGCCCTGTAGGGCATGTGGCTACCGAGTTCGACAGAGATAAGCAGACAGGCGGTGGTATTGATTATCTGATCAATCGTAAGGCTTTCATCCTTCATCCACGCGGAATTGCTTATACAGGGGCTGTGCGTGAACATGTGGAGACACCACTCAGGGCAGAACTTTCCATGGCAGAGAACTGGAATCCTGTTTATGAACCTAAGCAGCTCCGTATCGTTGCAATCAAGCATAAAATTGCGTAGGGTGCTTTTATGGAACTTAAGGAAATCAAGAGGCTCCTGGGAATATCCGATGAAGATATATCCCAGGATATTCCTCTTCAATTTAATCTGGATATTGTAGAAGAGACGGTTCTTAATTACTGTAATCTGGACAAATTACCAGATGCATTAATAAATACCTGTTATAGGATGGTGATTGATTTATACCGGTACGATAAGCCTTCCGATGCAGATGCGCCGTTAAGAGTGTCATCTATAATGGTGGGTGATACATCTACCAGCTTTGGAATGTTGAATGAGGTGCTGAAGGGGACTATATTGAAAGATTATACCCGGCAGCTGAACCGCTATAGGAGAATGAACCATGATCGATAAGTCGGGACTCATGCAGGCAAGAAATATACACAGGCAGGCAGTGGAAATGATGTATGAAGGAAGCTGTTGCATTTATGAAAAGAGAAATGCCACGAATCCGGATACAAAAATTACCAGTCAGAAAGAAGTACTGGTTTTTGAGGATATGTGCTGCCGGCTGTCCTTCAGTAAGGTACTGCCTGCCTATAAGCAGGCAGAAGGGGCAAAGCAGGAGCAACAAGTAAGGCTTTTCATAGCCCCTGAGATAGTGGTCAAGCCTGGTTCCAAGATTATAGTGTCCCAGAATGGCATGACAGAAACGTATAAGATGAGCTCGCTGGCGGCAGTATATACAAGCCATCAGGAAATTGTACTTGATGCATGGGAGGGATGGACGTAATGGGGCGGAACGGAAACTTTAATTTTAGGAAATTTGAGCGTGTGGCAAAGAATCTGGAAAAACTTGCGAAGGAGAAGGATAAACTTTTTCAAGATGCGGCTAAAGAGTTGGCAGCAAGATTGTTGACTCTTGTGATTGAAAAAACACCGGTAGGGGATTATCCGGCAGGAAGCGGTATGACTGGAGGAACTTTAAAACGTGGCTGGGTATCTAAAACACATGAGGAGGCATTCAATAACAGGAAAAAAGAACCTGGAGCGAGGGATATTCAGGCATTCTTAAATACTATGGAGATTGGATGTAAGGGAGATGCTTATACCATAGAGATAGTTGATCCGGCAGAGTACGCATCTTATGTTGAGAGTGGTCACAGGCAGACACCGGGAAGATATATCCCTGCCATAGGAAAGAGATTAAAAAAATCTTGGGTGGAGGGCAAATTCATGATGCGGGAATCTGTAGAAGATTTACAGAAGATAGCCCCACAAGTGCTTGAAAGAAGAATAGAGAAGTTTTTAAGGGAGTGTTTGAATGATAGATAAAATAATCAAGGCAGTAAGTTTTGCCCTGAATAAGGAGTTTGGCGACGGTTATAAGATTTATACAGAAGGCGTGGAACAGGATATGAATTCTCCTTGTTTTTTTGTCATCTGCAGCGCTCCCAGAAACACCCGCTTTTTCAATAGAAAATACTTCCGCTCAAACATCTTCTGCATTGAGTATATTCCATCTACAGAGGATATCCTTACAGAATGTAATGAGGTAATTGAGCGCTTGTTTGAATGCCTGGAGTATATTCACGTGGATGATTCGCTGCTTCGTGGTAGTAAGATGGAGCCAGAGGTGAAGGATGATGTCCTATACTTCTTTCTGAACTACGATTTCTTTGTCTACAGGAAAGAGGAAATTGAAACAATGGGAGCCCTTTCAGGGTGTATAGAAGCGAAAGGATAGGTGTGATATGGCTGTGAAGAAAAAAGCTGCGTTAGCTGAAAAGAAGGAGGAAGTATTTACCTTTGAACAGCTGCTTGCGGCAGAAAGGTTCCGTAACCGGAGGGATGTGCTTAGAGCGGTCCTTTCTGACCGGAAAAAGTATTCGATTAGTGATGTCGAGAAGAAAATTGAAGGATTTATGAAAGGAAAGGTGAAGTAAGATGGCATTAGGAGGCGGCACATTCAGCGTGCAGAACAAGACAATCCCGGGGGCATATATCAATTTTGTTTCAGCAGCTTCCGCGGATATATCTTTATCCGGAAGGGGAATTGCGACCATGCCCCTTAATCTGGAATGGGGAGAAGACGGAAAGGTCATTGAGGTGACCAACGATGATTTTAAGAATAACAGTCAGAAGATAT
Organism: Lachnospiraceae bacterium; assembly: GCA_014804245.1. GTDB lineage: Bacteria > Bacillota > Clostridia > Lachnospirales > Lachnospiraceae > Suilimivivens. The sequence goes on from JAAVAE010000003.1 coordinate 22,816, forward strand.
TCGGATATCATTATACGCATCCTAAAATGAAAGGACTGCGTGACTTATTCCGTAATGTGGAACTGTTATATGCCTATCGTCTCAATGGTGGTGGTTCTAAGGCAGGAAATACATATGCCACGGCAGTATACAGTGGTACCCGGGGGAATGATCTGAAAATCATCATTCAGAAGAATGTGGATGATGATACGTTGTTCGATGTAAAGACCATGCTTGATACGGCATTGGTGGATGAACAGGTCGTAAAGGTGGCAGCAGAGTTAAAGGCGAATGGGTATGTGGAATTCAAAGCTGATGCCGAACTTGCAGTGACAGCATCAACACCGCTTGCAGGAGGAACGGACGGCGAAACGGATGGCGCTTCCCATCAGGCATATCTGGATAAGATAGAGGGCTACAGCTTCAACGCATTGGGGGTTGATGCGACGGATGATACCATTAAAGCTTTGTATGCTGCGTTTACAGAGAGGATGCGCGAGGATATGGGGCTTAAATTTCAGACAGTGTTGTATCAGAAGGCAGCAGATTATTACGGGGTAGTCAATGTGGTAAATGAAGTTTCAGATAGCAGTGAGGCGTCCCTTGTATATTGGGTGACCGGAGTCATTGCAGGCTGCCAGGTGAATAAATCTAACCAGAACAAAGTCTATGACGGTGAGTTTACAGTTGAAACAGAGGCAACACAGACCCAGCTTGCAAATGCGCTGAAGGAAGGGAAATTTACCTTGCACAGGGTAGGAAGTGAGGTACGCGTACTTGCGGATATCAACAGCAAGGTATCAGAAACAGAAGACTGCGGTGCTGTATTTAAAGAGAATCAGACAATCAGGGTGATTGATCAGATTGCAAATGATATAGCAGTGCTGTTCAACACGAAATATCTTGGAGTCGTACCTAATGACAATGCAGGGAGGATTTCTCTCTGGTCGGATATTGTACAGCATCATAAGAAACTGAATGATATCCGGGCAATTGAAGGCTTTGAAGAGGCGGATGTTGTAGTGTCCCAGGGAGATTCCAAGAAGTCTGTCGTGGTGTCGGATGCAGTTACTGTTGTGAATTCCATGGACAAATTATATATGACCGTCACAGTATCATAAGAAGGGAGAATGAAATATGTCAACAAACGTTACCATGAATGCAAGTGATACGCTTAGTGCAGCGCTTGCTGAGTGTTTTGCCACGATTAACGGCAGGCGCTATAATTTTATGCAGGCAATCAATCTTGAAGCTAAATTTGATAAAACGAAGGTCAGTGTTCCTATTCTGGGAAAGACAGGAAAAGGGAACAAAGCAACCGGATGGAGCGGCAGTGGAAGTGCAAAATTCCACTTCAACACCAGTATATTCCGACAGATGATGCTGGAATATAAGAATACCGGAAGGGATGCTTATTTTGAAATGCAGATTTCTAATGAGGATCCTACTGCCACAGTGGGAAGACAGACAATTGTCCTTACAGGGTGTAACATTGACGGAGGAACCTTGGCTAAATTTGATGCGGATGGGGATTATCTGGATGAGGATATGAACTTTACTTTCGAAGATTTCTCTATGCCGGAATCCTTTGCGGCAATGAATGGGTTCATAACAAACTAATCTAAAATATCCGTGACAGGATACCTTCCAGAGTGTATAATGACTGTATGAGGGAGGTTTCTGTTATGGAGATGATTTTAATTGGTATTATTATGGCATTTTGTATAGCTTTTCCGGTGGCATGCATTTATGCGATTGCAAAAACAGTAAAAGACGGGAAGGAAAGAAGAAGACAGCAGAAGCAGGACAAGACAGCTGGTATCAAAAGATTTTCAAACCTTGAACATGTGGAAGGACTTGATGTTGCAGAAAAAAGCCCGTGTACGGTTCTTCTTGGTCCTTCAGCATTGACAATCTCATGCACAGGGAAAGAATATACGCTTCCTTTAAGGCGGGTTATCTATATTGATTTTTTCACAGATGCAGAAACAATCAGATACTTGCAAAGCAGCATGGCAAAAGGTATTGTAGGAGGGGCTCTATTTGGAACAAGTGGTGCCGTTATTGGGGCGGCTCCTAAAACAAAAGTGGTACGTGAGGCAACAGGGCATGCAGTTATAGGATATGTAGATGCATCCGGAAAAGAGAAGATGATTATTTTAAGAGACCAAAGGGCTAATTCATACATGTGCGAATACATGGTTGGCGAATTAAAATCTTGTACCCATACTACGGTAGAAAAGGTCAAATTATAGCAGAATATTTATTTTATACAAGGGGCTGACACACTGTCAGTCCTTTTTGATTGAGAAAAGGAGAAAAGAATCATGTCAAAATTTGCAAAATTCATGAAAACAAATAAAGCAGTAAAGGAAAATGAGAAGTATGCTGCCACAAGTTCATTGTGCGATGAAAGTGGTAAACCGTTGTTGTGGGAAATCAGGCATATTTCTTCAAAAGAAAATGATGATCTAAGAGAAAGTTGTATGATGGAGGTGCAGGTAACTGGAAAACCGGGAGTTTACCGTCAGAAGTTTAAGACCAATGAATATATCAGGAAACTGGTAGCACGATCGGTAGCTTATCCGGATCTATATGATGCAGAACTTCAAGATTCTTATAGTGTGAAGACACCGGAAGATTTGCTAATGGCTATGGTGGATGACCCGGGAGAATACAATGAGTTTGTTGCATATGTACAGAAATTCCAGGGATTTGATGTTTCCTTTAGCGAGAAGGTGGACGAGGCAAAAAACTAATTGATGGGGGCGATTGGGAAGCGAATTTCGCGTATTATGCCCTCATCAAGCTTCATATTCTGCCTTCGGTGTTCTTGGAAATGGATGAACAGGAAAAGGCGTTTGTGGTTGCATCCATTGAGATGAAATGTAAGAGTGATAAGAAAGAGAAACAACGCATAGAAAGCCTGAAAGCAGGGAGGAGGTAACTGATATGGCGTCCATTATGACAAGTATTGAGCTACAGGATAGGTTTAGTACGGTCGTTTATAATATGATCAATGCCGCAAATTTGAGCATTTCTGCCATGTATGATATGCGTGAGGCTGTCGCGGCAGATATCAATACATCCTCTCTTGAAGGGGCAAAAGAACAACTGGATAGCGCAACATTGGCCGCCAGACAATTACAGGAGGCTATGCGGGGAGCAGAACAGGCAGGACGGGATATGGGACAGCGGCAGGTGTCCAGAGGGGGTATCCCGGTAGAACCTTTTTTTAGAGAGCAGGATTTGCCCAGTGGACCAGTTAAGATACCAGTAGAATGGAAGACGGATGATTTACCCGTATTTACGGGAACCGGGATAGAGCGGTTCGAGCAGGAGATTCAAAGCGCAGAGCAGATGCTCTCCCAGCTTTGTGATACCCAGCGGGAAATCACTCAGCAGGCTGAAAGTATGACTGTTTTTTCACCAGAAGCACAACAGGATTTAAACCGGATATCTGAGAGAGTCGAAGCCATAAGAAGCCAGATTAGCAGAATGGAGCAGAACCCAGTCAATATCGGCACTGATACAGCAAATGCAGGAATGGAACGTCTGCGTGGGCAGATTAATATTGCTGTAAAAGAGCAACAGTCTTTGAACAGGGCAGTTAAGAACATGGATGTGGAAAGTGCCAACGCTGCTTACTTGAGACTTTCAGAAACTGTAGCAGATACGGAGAGATATATTCGTGACAATGTGGATGCACAAGGGCAGTTCAATCAGACGGTTGAGCAGGGGCAGGTACATGCTAATAATCTGATGCAGACCATAAAACGGATAGCAGCCACTTACATCAGCATACAAGGGCTCATGAAGATGGCTGATATTTCTGATCAGCTGGCATCCACTAAAGCGAAGCTGGATATGATGAATGACGGAATGAGAACCACGAAAGAAGTGCAGGATATGATATTTGTTTCTGCTGAAAGATCAAGAGGTTCTTATATGGATATGGCAAATTCAGTAGCCAAGCTGGGAAATCTTGCAAAGGACGCATTTAACTCTACAGAGGAAGTGGTTGCCTTTTCTGAGCAGTTGAATAAACAATTCATTCTTGCAGGCGCGTCTACCAGTGAAATTCAGAATGCTACTTTACAGCTGACACAGGCATTGTCTTCCGGGGTTCTTAGGGGAGATGAACTGAACAGTATCTTTGAACAGGCACCTACCATTATCCAGTCGATTGCGGATTATCTGGATGCGCCAATCGGACAGATAAGGGAGTTGGCGTCAGAAGGTCAGATTACTGCAGACATCGTGAAGAATGCCATGTTTGCGGCGGCAGATGAAACGAATGCCAGATTTGAGAGCATGCCGAAGACGTTTGAGCAGATTTGGCAGTCTATCCAAAATCAGGCGATTATGGCATTTGAACCAGTGTTTACCAAGCTGAATGAGCTGGCAAATAGCCAGGAATTTCAGAAAATGGTGGATCAGCTGATTCAGGCACTTGTAGTATTGGCAAATATAGCGGTAGGGGTATTTGATTTGTTAATATCTGCAGCCGGTCTTGTTGCCGACAATTGGGAAATTCTAGGTCCTATCATAATGGGGGTGGCATCTGCCCTGGCGGTGTATTATGGTTGGCAGATGGCTGCAAATGCAATAGGCAAAATTAGTTACGGAATTCATCTCATACAGGGAGCAGCCATGATGATGCATGCGGCTTTGACAGGCACCCTGACCAAAACAACGGCGGCACAGATTGCAGCACAGCTGGGACTGAATGCAGCCATGTACGCCTGCCCTATAGTGTGGATCATAATGCTTATCGTGGCATTGATAGCAGTAATTACTGCTGTCATTGTAGCCATGAATGATTTTGGCGATGAATCTACTACGGCAATCCAGAAAGTATGTGGAGCCTTCGCTGTGGCGGCAGCCTTTATAGGTAATTTATTTGTATCACTTATCAATTTTCTTATGGATGAGTTCGCTATGCTATGGAATTTCGTGGCTTTATTTGCTAATTTCCTTGCCAATGTCTTTAATGACCCGATAGGCGCAATTGCACGGTTGTTTACCGACTTCATAGACCTTGCGCTTGCAGGGCTTGAAGGACTGGCGTCTGCAATCGACAGGCTTTTCGGTTCCAATTTGGCTGAATCTGTAGCTGGATGGCGGACAGAACTTGACAACTGGGTAACTGATAAATTTGGTGAAGGTAAAGTGGTCATGGAGAAGATGGATGCCAGAGACTACTATATACAGGGATTTGATTATGAAGATGCGTGGAATAAGGGAGTAGAGTTTGGCGGGCAGTTTGGAAGTGATTCCAATATTCCAAGTGTGGATCAGTATGGGGATTTTGATTACAGCGGATATCTATCTGATATCTCTGACAATACAGAGGACATCAAAGATGGGCTGGAGATTTCAGAGGAAGATTTGAAATTCATGCGGGATATTGCCGAGCAGGAGGCTGTCAACAGGTTTACGACGGCATCAATCACGATTGAGCAGACAAACCATAACAGTGTTTCCGGCGGAATGGATTTAGACGGTGTGATCACAGGTCTTACAGATGCAGTAAGTGAAGCGGCAGATATTATTACGGAAGGGGTGCACTGATATGGCGGGATATGATTTTTACCTAGACAGATGTCTGTTACCGATTGCGCCAAGCAGTCTGCAGATAAGCATTAAGAACCAGAATAGTACAATTACGTTGATTAATGAGGGACAAGTGAATCTGCTCAAAGCAGCAGGATTGACAGACATTGAATTTGAGTGCATCATTCCGCAGGTGGAATATCCATTTGCAGTTTATCCATCTGGATTCTGTGGCGCTGCATATTATCTGGAATATTTTGAGAAGCTTAAGACAGGGCAGAAACCATTTCAGTTTATTGTTACCCGGATGATGCCGGATGGTATGCCATTATTTGGGACCAATATCAAGGTTTCTATGGAAGATTACCGGATTACAGAGGATGCGGGGGATGGGTTTGATCTATCTGTAAAGATTAGGCTGAAACAGTACAAGGAATATGGGACGAAAAGCGTTTCGATAAAAGGGGCAGTGATAAGCACTGTAGGAAGCAGTACCGCTACTTATACCGTAAATGTGACGCAAACCAGATCACAGGAAAGCGCACCATCAACTAATACAGACAGGAGCTATACTGTCAAAACAGGAGATACTTTATTTGGAATTGCCAAGGGGATGTATGGGGACGGTTCAAAGCATAAGAGTATCTATGAAAACAATAGGGAGGTCATCAAGGGAGGACCCTGTGATTTAAAAGCCGGGCAGGTTTTGCGCCTGCCTGCGGTATGAAGGAGGATGTATGAAGGTAGAACTTTTTATTGCAGGCGAAAACGGCACGGAAATCTATATTCCAGCAGTAGAAGATGGAATAGAATGGTCAACGGAACGGTGGGGGGTACCGGGGAAGCTTACTTTTAAGATACTGGCAGACGATATCCTAAACTTCTCAGAGGGGGCTGCGGTACAGTTGCGAGTGGATGGTGCAAAGGTTTTCTTTGGTTTTGTATTTACTCAGAAGAGGGATAAGGAAAACCGGATATCTGTAACAGCATACGATCAGCTACGGTATCTCAAGAACAAAGATACTTATATGTATGAGAATCAGACGGCATCAGAGGTAATAAGGATGATTGTAGGGGATTTCGCATTGAATGCCGGTGAAATTGAAGATACGGGATATGTGATCGCTGAAAGGTCGGAATGGGACACATCCCTGTTCGATATTATCCAGAATGCGCTAGATATCACGCTGGTGAATACCAGGCAGATGTTTGTTCTGTATGATGACTTTGGGAGCCTAACTTTGAAGAATATAGCCAATATGTATGTACAGAACGATAATGGAACCTATTTGATGATCGATGAAGACACTGGGAGAAACTTTGAATATACTTCATCTATTGACAGCAATACCTATAACAAGATTAAGCTGGTCTATGATAACCAAGAATCTGGAAAAAGAGATGTCTATATCATGCAGGATGGATCAAACATGAATCAATGGGGCATCTTGCAATATTATGATACTCTTTCAGAAGGAGAAAATGGGGAAGCAAAAGCAGAAGCCCTTTTGTCCCTATATAATAAGCGAACCCGGAATCTAAGGATTACAAATGCATTCGGAGATATAAGGGTGAGGGCAGGGAGTCTGCTGGTAGTGAATCTGAATCTAGGTGATATGAAGGTGGAGAATTTTATGCTCGTGGAAAAGGTAAAACATACATTCAAAAATGAAGAGCACTTTATGGATTTGACGTTGAGAGGAGGGGAATTCGTTGCCTGATGCAGCAGAACTATTAAAAGTAATAAAGCAGAGTGCATTGGAGGCGGTGGATGCATCCAAGCCAGTAAGATTCTTCTTTGGCGAGGTGATGAATACAGAGCCATTGCAGATTGATATTGAGCAGAAGATGAAGCTGGGGGGATCCCGGCTGATTCTTTCAAGAAATGTGACAGAGTTTGAAACAGAAATCACTGTTGATATCAATACGGAACAGGCACTGGGCACACACAGCCATATGCTGTCTCTTGACATGGATGAGGCTGGAGAACCATTACATATACATAACATTTTGGCAAACATGGGGGCTGAGGAACTTTCCCATTCGCACAAGATAAAGGAGAGGATGAAAGTTACCGTACACAATGGGTTGGCGGTCGGTGACAAGGTCATTTTGCTTCAGAACAAGGGTGGACAGCAGTATCTGGTGCTGGACAGGATAGGATGATACCAAAGAATACGATTCTGCCAAGCCAGGATTTCGTGATAGAAGAACAGCCAACCTATACTTATGAAATGAATCCGGAAAGTGGTCTGATCAGGGGATATGTAGACGGTATCGAGGCGATGGAACAGGCAGTATATAAAATCCTGTCCACGGAGCGGTACCGTTATCTTATTTATTCATGGAATTATGGGATTGAATTGGAAGACTTATTCGGACAGCCGGTATCTTATGTGTGTCCCGAATTGGAGCGGCGTATCAGGGAAGCCTTGCTCTGGGATGCAAGGATAGAGGATGTAGGGAATTTTAAGTTTGATACATCTATCAGGGGAACGGTACATGCTTATTTCATCGTGCACACGGTCTTTGGTAATCTTGAGGCAGATAAGGAGGTGAAAATCTGATGTTTGAGGAACTTACTTATGAAGAACTTTTAAGGAGGATGCTTGGACGGGTATCCAGTAAATTTGACAAGCGGGAAGGGTCTGTAATCTGGGACACACATTCTCCTACAGCGATTGAGCTCAAGAATTTGTATATTGCGCTGGACTCCATTGTGCAGGAGGCCTATGGCGATACTGCTACGAGGGAATTTCTGATCATGCGTTGCCGGGAGAGAGGGATTGTGCCATATAGTGCAACCTGTGCTGTGCTGAGAGGTGAGTTTTTGCCAGCGAGTCTTGATGTGACCGGAAAGCGCTTTAATATTGGACAGATTAATTATCTGGTCACAGAAAAGCTGTCAGATGGTAGTTATAAGGTCCAGTGTGAGACAGAAGGTGAAGAGGGAAACCGATATTTGGGTACTATGACACCTATCGAATATATAAGCGGGCTTGCATCTGCCGAACTAACTGAACTTCTGATTCCTGGAGAGGATGAGGAGGGGACAGAAGAACTGAGGCAGAGGTATTTCAATTCTTTTGATGTAAGGGCATTTGGCGGGAATGTGAGGGATTATCTTGAAAAGACAAATGCCATTCCCGGAGTGGGATGTACAAAGGTGACAAGGGTCTGGAACGGAGATATAAGACCGGTAGAAATGATTCCCACCAAGGAAGTAGATGAATGGTATGGGAAAGCATTAGAATCGTTGCCGGATGCAGTGAGAAAATGGATTGAAAGCGTATATACAGCAGCAAAGGAAAAGAAATTGACAACTGGAGGAAGCGTTCTACTTACTATTCTTAATTCCGAGTTTGATACGGCTAGTCAGGAATTGATTGAGATTGTGCAGAAGACTATTGACCCGGAAGAATATGGCGGGGAGGGGTATGGACTTGCGCCCATAGGGCATCTTGTGCTGGTAAGGAGTGCAGAAGGGGTAGAAATTACAGTAAAAACAAAGATAACCTTTGACTATGGCTATAGTTGGGCGAAATTAGGTGCGTCTATAGAAGACGTAGTCAGGGACTATTTTTCGGAACTTAGGCGGGAATGGGCGGATTTGACTACTCTGGTCATAAGAATCAGCCAGATTGAAACGAGGATACTCAGTATCAAAGGGATTATCGATGTAGAGGATACCATGTTGAATGGTCATGCTGAAAACTATATTCTGGATGCATTTGAGGTACCTGTGTTTGGGGGTGTTTTTGAATGAACAGAGAAGTAGACCTGCTTTCCTATCTTCCGCCGTTTTTACAGGAGTTCAAGGAGAACAGAGAGACACTGAATGCAGAAAATCCAGAGTTTGTCCTCGTATGGAATAGCGCTGACAGAGTGTTGAGAAACGAATTCATTGAGACGGCGGACGAATACGGGATATCACGGTTTGAAGGCATTTTAAAGATAATTCCATCAAGAGCGGATACGTTGGAAATTCGGCGGAAACGGGTCATGCTCCAGTGGTTTTCTAAGATTCCCTATACTCTTCGGGTATTTCTGGAAAGGCTTTCTGCAATATGTGGGGACAGTGATTATTCAGTGGTGAAGGAATATCTAAAGTACAAAATAGGTATCACTACTAATCTGGAAGAGGCAGGGCAGGCGGAGGAACTAGATAGACTGATAGAGGAAATGATGCCCTGCAATATGGTGGTCGCATCGGTGAATACAATACCCTGTAATTCGGAAGGAAGCCTTTATACAGCGGGAACTGTCTGCTATGTAGAGTGTATTGAAATCAAAGACGATGAACTTCCCACTGAGATATCATGTGGAATCATTGGCAGCGGCCATATGGCAGGAGCGGTAAGCCATATGGAACATATAGAGATTACGGATAAAACAATATAGAAGGAGATAGAAGATGGCTATTTTTTCAAAACTTGTTACAACACAGAATGGGCGTGCATTGATAGCTCGAATGCTTTCTGGAGAAGAGAAGATTACTTTTACAAAGGTGCGCTCTTCAGATACAGCGTATGCACTCGAGGAACTGGAAAATCTGGAAGAACTTGCAGGGATAAGGCAGACAAGCAGTATTTCTAAGGTATCTCGCACAAATACTGTTTCTGTAAAAGTGGAAACAGTATTTACAAATACAAAGCTCACAGAAGGATATAATATGCGGACAGTCGCCTTATATGCGCAGGATGGTGACGGAGAGGTCCTATATGCAGCAGCTGTTGAAACCTCAGGGAATTGTTTCATACCTGCATTCGGAGGTACCACGGTGTCGGGTGCGTATATCCAGCTTGTCACCACGGTTAGCAATGCCGAAAATGTAACTTTGGAAGTGGATAATTCGGTGTTTGCCACCATAGGTAACATCAGAGATATTCAGGAGCAGATTGACTTTGTCAGTGAACTGATAGAAGGAATGGCGGCAGGTATCAATACAAATGCAGAAAAATTAGAATTGTTGGAAAAAATTGGAGGATCAAAGTATCATTTTGAGATTAGGAAAACATTGCAGAGTACATTTGGCGGTAATGAGATAATAGAACAAATTAAAAAAGAAAGTCTGGTAAATATGGATAGTATAACATATTATCTGTATGTCTTAAGCGGAAATATAAAGTTTAATGGATTGGGGGGGAATACAGATATTTATGAGGGTGTTGTCTATATAACGATTAATGTTGGAAGCAATGGCTCTTCTATTCAATGTTTGCCTATAAGCAGAGGACAGGCGGGTACCTATATAACGTCACCGGTATCCATAGTTGTGGCAGCAGGACCACCCTCAGGGAGTGGAATCAATGTTAGAGCACAGCCTTTTATTTATAAGCAGGATGCGAATAGAGTGCCAGTTGATGTAGAAGAGACATTCAGCATGTCCGCTTCAGATATGGTGCTTGATATATATAAGCTTGGAGGCATTCTTTCAACCGTACAGGGAACTGGTACGGTAGATGGAAGCGGAGTCGGAGTAACTGATAACTATAATTATCTAAAGAATAAACCTTCTATTAACGATGTAGTGCTGCAGGGGAATCTGACTACAAAGCAGTTGGGAATTGAGGTAGGCTCTGGAAATTCAGAAGAGATGACATATGAAGAGGCATTAGAAATATTGAATGAAGAAGAGGAGGCAGCGGAATGAGCAGTGCAATCTTAAAGGCAATAAGAGACTGGAGTATTGGAAAATTTCAATCAAAAGGGAATTATCTGACAGAAGAAGAACTGAAAGCAAAAAATTATGTAACAAAGGATGAAATTTCTTCTGAAATCATAGGGGATATCGCTGATGAAGTAAAAAGATTAATTGATACATCCATTTTAGAAAATATGAGCGGCGCAAAAATTGCGCAAGATGCAGAAGGAAATTGGGGACTGATAGCTCCAGGGACTGATGTTGTTATGCCGTTTGGCAGTGGAACTGGAAAAGCAATTAATTCATCTACTGATATTGCTAATTCAATTCCGGTTTTTGTGGCATCCAATAGCACTGTTGCAGATGGATATGAACAAATTAAATGATTGGAGGATAAAGATGGATAGGATTAAATTATTTAGCGGAACAGTTTCCACAGACACAACTGAAAAAATTAATGGCCCTTATGGAATACCATCATCAACGGTAGCGATACACAGAGGAAAAACTGATATACTCAACAAGGCATTGGCAGAATTTTTAGATGAATGTGGGGCAGATGCGAAATATGATGGGAATTATCTATGGATAAATGGTGTACCCATCCTATTTTATTCTTATCAAACAACTTATTATGTCTGCTATTTTCCATTTAATTCTACTGCAATTATAGCAGGTACAGCGACAACTACTGATATTTTTGATGGCAATGATTATAACTTTAAAGTTAGATTACTGGGAGAACCAACCAGATCATTTTATCTTGTTATATCTAGGAATTATAAAACCCCTTCATTTAATCAAGTGTTTAGCTTTTTTAAAGCAACAAATTTTATTAATGGAAGAGATTCAAGGATTTATAAATACGGGACAGTCAAGGGAGGCAATGCGTTTGCTATAGATCTAAATGATGATGGAGTGCCTATGGACATAGGAAGAAGCGCTGCCGCAACCGGTTTTACTTGGAAGCTGAATACATGTAGTGATGATTATAAATATAACCCTAATAAATATCCATTAGTCGAGTGGAACCCCGCAATATTTAAAGTGGAAGGATGCTATTATGGATTGTCTAATAGCCCGTTGCCTACAGCAAGTAGTGCCACGGCTGATGGGCAGACATTTATTAGACTCGGTGATGATACTTTTTACATATGCTATGATGAAGTGTTAATCAAATGTATTTCATAAATGAATGGAGATAATTAAGATAAAACTTGTGTAAAGAATATCAAATCATTACAGTATATAAGCGGAATAGTCAGAAATTCAGGAACCGCAGGACAAATCATTGGTGTTTATGTCCCTAAAGTATGAAGCAGAAAATAAATAATTAGGGTCTAAGAGCCGGATAAGGAGAAGTCCTTACCGGCTTTTTAGCTTATAAATTAAAAGGGGGAAGGAGGTGCAGACCAATGCCGGACAATAACTTTGAAAGGGAAGTCTTAGACCGTCTGATAAAGATAGAAGCAAAGCTTGAAAGCTGGGACAGTAGCAAAAAGCAGATTTATGATAATCAGCGTGACATTATCCTTCTCAAAGAACAGACTGAACAGCAACAGAGGGATATTGACGAATTAAGGGACCGTAACAGGTGGCTGGGACGCACGACAGCCGGTGCCGCCATATCTGCTGTAGTATCGGCAATCATAGCGGCAGCGCTTGTTGTATTGCAGATGGGTGGGTAAGGACTGAAAGATATAACAGAGCAGCAATTTAAACAATCATATAAGGAAAAGGAGAGAGGATATGAAGAACAGAGAGTATTGGATCAAATGGGCAAAAGCAGCAGGTGTGAGGGCGGTCAAGACCGTAGCGCAGACAGCGGTTGCAACAATCGGGACTGCGGCAGTGATGGGGGAAGTGAACTGGATCGTTGTAGGTTCAGCATCCGTCCTTGCAGGATTACTTAGCCTGCTTACATCAGTGGCAGGTCTGCCTGAAGTGGAGGTGTAATATGGTAGTTGGGATAAACTGTGGTCACACAAAAAGCGGCGCCGGTTATGGCGCCGTTGGCATAATAAAAGAAAGTGAACATACAAGACTGGTGGGACAGGCTCTTATGGATCTGCTCCGGTCAGCAGGTGTCACGGTGGTAGACTGTACCATAGATCAGGCAAATTCCCAAAGTGAATATCTGGCCGCAGCTGTGGCATTAGCCAACAGGCAGGATTTGGATTGGTTTATATCCATTCATTTCAATGCATCTGGTACCCATGAGGGGCACGGTGCAGAGGTATTCACGTATGAGGGCAGGCAGTATCAGGATGCCTTAGATGTATGTGCAAACTTAGCAGAACTAGGCTTTACCAATCGTGGTGTGAAATCCGGATCCGGATTATACGTTATCCGAAAAACCAAAGCAAAATCCATGCTGATAGAAGTATGCTTCTGTGACAATCAGGGAGACGTGGATCTTTATCAAAGAATAGGCGTGCAAGGAATCGCCAATGCAATTTTTAAAGCCTTATGGAATCATATGGATACACCTGCCATTACAAACGAAACTCCTATTATGGGAGCCAGTGTGGCTACAGCAGACCAGTTGAACGCGCTGCTATTGTCCAAAAATCCGCAGGCAACCAATTATTTGCATCTGGCAGAAATCTTTCTTGATGAGGGCCGGAAAGAAGGTGTAAGAGGTGATGGGGCATTCTGCCAGAGCCTTATTGAAACAGGATATTTCAAATTTGGCGGTGATGTGAAGCCAAATCAGCATAACTTTGCTGGACTTGGTGCTACAGGCGGTGTACCGGGGCTTTCTTTCCCAGATGACAGGACGGGTGTCAGAGCACAGATTCAGCACCTTAAGGCATATGCATCCACCCATGCACTTAACCAGGAATGCGTAGACCCCAGATATAAATATGTTTCCAAAGGATGCGCGCCTACCTTTGAACAGCTGTCCGGGAAGTGGGCAGTACCGGGATATTCTGGCTATGCAAGTCTTGAAGCCGCAAGAGCAGCAAAAGATTCTTATGGAGATCATATTGCACAGTTGATTGAACGTGCGATAAAAATGGAAGTTGCACCGGTGCAACCAGATCCAGATGAAACCGCTCCAGATGGAATGCTGTTTGTGGTACAGTTAGGAGCATACAAGAGCCTTAACAATGCCAAGAAGCTACAGCAGAGGCTTGAGGAGATGGGAGTCGTATCCTTAATTAATAAGTACCGAATAGAAACCCTAAAGTAATTGTGATTTGATGGAGTAGTAAATAATCTACACTACTGTAAAATCCCCCTGCCCTCCGGAAAACGCAGCAGCAGTAGATCCAAAATCAATGCTTTGATCTATATCGAGATCCGACTGAGGGTCAATGCCGTTTTTCTTTAGAATAAATTCAAATACCATCTCAGGCATGCCGCCTGCCCTGCCGCCGAGAACGGTAGTTCCTTTCAACATATCCCAGCTGAAATTATCAATAGGCGTGCGTGAAACAAGGAAATTTCCGGCGCGCTGTGTTAACTGGGCAAAATTGACAACATAATCCGATGTGCCGCCTGCATAAGTATAAATAGTGGACTCGCTTCCCATAAAGCCGATATCAGCTTCATCCGTCAGGACGGCGGTCATGGTCTTATCAGCGCCGAATCCGGTGACAAGGGTAAGGTCGATTCCTTCCTCTTTAAAATACCCTTCCTCTATGGCTACGTACATAGGGGCATAAAAGATGGAATGTGCGACTTCGTTTAAAGTGACTTGCTTAGCGGAAGAATTGGAATTCTGGGCGGCTCCATCTGAGCCCTTTTTTCCGCATCCGCCTAAAGCACCGGCAATGAGAAGCGTGGTGAGCAGAAGTGCAGCCGCCTTTTTGATAAAGCGAGACGACCTGTGGATATTACATGGTGAATTTTTCATAATGACCTCCATTTTTGGTTGATATGCCGATTCATAAAAGACAGCGGCAGTTGATGATTTATCGTATGCAATGGCAAAGAGAAGTTGCCTGTCTGCCAACTTCTTTTTCTAGACAACAAACGACAAAGACTATATAATAGTAGAAATAGGGTGCTACCCGGGAAATAAAGGAGGACAAATAGATGGGGTTGATTAGGGCAATTACTGCTGCAGCCGGAGGCGCAATGGCCGATCAGTGGAGAGAGTATTTCTACTGTGATTCACTGGATGCAGATGTATTGGTGGCAAAGGGCAGAAAGCGTTCAAGCGGAAGAGGCGCCGGGAATAATAAAGGAGAAGATAATATTATTTCCAATGGCTCTGCTGTGGCAATCAATGAAGGACAATGCATGATTATCGTGGATCAGGGAAAAGTAGTTGAATTCTGTGCCGAGCCGGGTGAGTTCACATATGATTCATCTTCTGAACCCAGTTTATTATACGGAAATCTGGGAGAAAACGTCAAAAAAACCTTTAGCATGATAGGCAGACGTTTTACCTTTGGCGGCGAAACAGCAAAGGATCAGAGAGTTTACTTTTTTAATACAAAAGAAATTATGGGGAACAAATATGGGACAGCCAATCCGGTTCCGTTCCGTGTAGTAGATGAAAATATCGGATTGGACGTAGATATTTCTATTAGATGTAACGGTGAATATTCTTATAAGATTACAGATCCTCTTTTGTTCTACACCAATGTGTGCGGCAACGTGGCGGATATTTATGAGAGAAGCGAGATTGACAGTCAGTTAAAGACAGAACTTATGACAGCATTGCAGCCTGCATTTGCAAAGATTTCAGCAATGGGAATCCGCTACAGTGCCGTTCCGGCGCACACAGAAGAACTTGCCAATGCTTTAAATGAAGTGCTCTCTGCCAAATGGTCGCAGCTGCGCGGAATTGAGATTGTGTCCTTTGGCGTCAATACCATGAAGGCGTCTGCCGAAGATGAGGCAATGATCAAAGAACTGCAAAAGAGTGCAGTGCTGCGTAATCCCAATATGGCAGCGGCAACATTGGTTGGTGCACAGGCAGAAGCAATGAAGGCAGCAGCATCCAACACCTCAACCGGACCGATGATGGCATTTGCCGGCATGAACATGGCAAGTCAGGCAGGGGGAATGAATGCACAGCAGTTATTCCAGATGGGACAACAGGCAGCACCCACACAGGCAGCTCCTGTGCAGCAGCCAGCAGCGCCTGCGCCGGAACCAGCGCCGGCTAAGCAAGGTTGGACTTGTGCATGCGGCAAAGCTGGTAATACAGGAAAGTTCTGCTCCGAATGCGGCGCACCTATGCCGGCACCGAAGCCGGAAGGCTGGACCTGTTCTTGCGGAACTGTAAACAAGGGTAAGTTCTGTTCTGAGTGCGGAGCAAAGAAGCCGGCAGGAGAACTTTTATACAAATGTGATAAATGTGGATGGGAGCCGGAAGATCCTGCCAAACCGCCGAAGTTCTGTCCGGAATGCGGAGATCCTTTTGATGAAAATGATATCCAGCAGTAAAGTTTTGAAATGCTTTATATAGCGGAGGAAAGATGAGTGAGTTTGATACCAACTTAGATGCGAAAACGGTATCTACGATGGAAGAGACGGATAAAAAATGTCCCTCCTGTTTCGGGGTAATGGACTTTGACCCCGAGACAGGAGGGCTTAGCTGTCCTTACTGCGGACATACAGAGATAATTCCGGCAAGCAGGCAGGAAGCGGCAGCGGCGGCAGAACTGCCGTTAGAAG
This sequence comes from Lachnospiraceae bacterium, assembly GCA_014804245.1. Lineage (GTDB taxonomy): Bacteria > Bacillota > Clostridia > Lachnospirales > Lachnospiraceae > Suilimivivens. The sequence continues at coordinate 39,632 of JAAVAE010000003.1, forward strand.
GTGCGGACAAATTAGAAAACTTTGACTGGGGGATGGAGACAAAGACAGTTCTTTGCAAAGCATGCGGTGCAGAGTCTATGTATGATGCATTGGAAATTGCGGCAGTCTGCCCCTTTTGCGGATCCAATCAAGTTATGGAGGCATCTGATCAAAATACCATGGCGCCGGGCGGCATCGTGCCTTTTCTGGTGACGGATGAAAAGGCTTCCCAATTGTTTAAGACATGGATCAAAAAGAAATGGTTCTGCCCTAAGCTTGCCAAAGAAAGTGCAAGGGCAAAGCATTTTAAAGGCATTTATCTTCCGTACTGGACTTTTGATGCTGATACAAGTTCTACTTATAAGGGAGAATTTGGACGGGATAAGGTCAGAAAAGGAATGAACGGGCAGGATAAAGTTGATACAACATGGTATCCGGTAAAAGGTCATTATGATGAATTTTTTGATGATGAGCTGATCTGCGCGTCAGCAAATCACAATCTGTATATGTTGCAGGGATTGGAACCATACCGCACGGCGGAAAATAAGATTTATAAACCGGAATATCTTGCAGGATTTGCAGCGGAGAGATATTCTCTTGGAGTCGAAAATGCATGGGAACTGACGCGGGACAGTATTCGATTTAAAATCAAGAAAAATATTGAGAATGAAATCAGATATATGCATCGTGCAGATCGGGTGAAGGATCTTGAGATTGATACGATGTTTCGCGATATAACCTACAAATATCTTCTGCTTCCGGTGTGGATATCCAGCTATAAGTATAAAGACAGGATTTATCAGTTTATGGTAAACGGACAGACGGGAAAGGTGGCTGGAAGAATACCAATTTCAAAACCGAAGGTCATCATTGCAATAACAGCTGTTTTTATATTAATGGCGTTGATTTTGCTGATATTTAGACTACTTTAATATCGTACAGCACAGTGCATGATGTTGTGTGAACGATAACAGATAGCTTACGAGTATGGATCATGATTCAGAAAGGAATGGATTGCGTATGAGTGCAGGCATGATGGGAATCATTGTGATATTGGTTCTGATGCTGGTAGTGATAGGCTGTGTGGCTTATGGAATTTTGAGAGCAAAGCGTGCAGTTGAAAATTTTTCTCAGGAAGTTTTTGGCACTTCTGATATCAGGGAAGGATTTAAACAGGTGGAAGAAGAATATGCATCCACCCCCAAATCGGTTTCAGCGATGACAAGTCTGTATCTTCCTAAAATTAAGAGAGATTTTCCCGAATTTCAGTATGATGAGATGAAGGTCAGGGCAGAAAACGTCCTGACTTCTTATCTGATGGCGGTAGATGGCATGAATAAAGGAGCCTTAACAGAAGGAAACAGCGAACTTTTCGATAAGCTGGAAATGCGGCTCGGAATGCTTAAGGGATCAGGTCAAAGGGAGCATTACAAAAATATAAAGATACATAGAACAGAGATATCAGATTACAAAAAGAGAAATGGGCGTTGCATCATTACCTTTCAGACAGCGTTGCAGTATTACCACACACTGGAGGATGAAAATGGGAAGCTTCTCGCGGGAAGTGAAGAAATGCTTACCCAGTCAAGATACAATACAGATGTTATTTATATACAGGACAGAGAATTAGTGGAGGATGAAAGAGATTTATCTCTTGGTCTCAACTGCCCTAACTGCGGCGCGCCAATAGCGGGAATAGGAAGTAAAGTCTGTGAATATTGCGGAACACCTATTGTAGAATTGAATATCTATGCATGGAGTTTCAGTAATATCACGGAATCAATATAGAGCAGAATATATTTAGGAGTTTGATACATGAGCATTTACGATACCTTAAATGAACAGCAGAAGAAAGGCGTATTTACGACGGAAGGACCGGTGCTTTTACTTGCGGGGGCAGGATCGGGCAAGACCCGCGTACTTACCCACAGGATAGCATACTTGATTGAAGAATTGGGTGTTAGCCCGTGGAACATCATGGCAATCACTTTTACCAATAAAGCAGCAGGAGAGATGAAGGAGAGAGTGGAGAACCTAGTGGGAATGGGTGCGGAAAGTATCTGGGTCACGACTTTTCACTCAAGCTGTGTGAGAATTTTGCGCCGCTATGCGGACCGCCTTGGCTATGATACTAATTTTACCATCTATGATACCGATGATCAAAAGACTGTAATGAAGGATGTCTGTAAGCGCCTTCAGATTGACACCAAAATGCTGAAAGAGAGAAGCATTCTCTCCGCAATCTCTTCTGCCAAAGATAAGCTGATTTCTCCGGTAGAGTATGAACTGAATACGATGGGAGATTTCAGAAAGCAGAAGATCGCACAGGCATACAAAGAATACCAGATGGCTTTAAAGAAAAGCAATGCCATGGATTTTGACGACTTGATCGTGAAGACGGTAGAGCTTTTCAAAGCGGATCCTGAAGTGCTCGGAGGTTATCAAAAACGCTTCAAATACATTATGGTGGACGAATATCAGGATACCAATGCCGCACAGTTTGAACTGATCAGGCTCTTAGCAGATACAAACCACAATCTGTGTGTGGTAGGAGATGACGACCAGTCGATTTATAAGTTCAGAGGCGCTGATATCAGGAACATTCTTGATTTTGAGAAGATCTATCCGGAAGCGGAGGTCATTCGTCTGGAGCAGAATTATCGTTCCACACAAAATGTACTGGATGCTGCTAATGCTGTTATCCGCAATAACAAAGGAAGAAAGAGCAAGACGCTGTGGACGGATAAGGGAGAGGGGAACAGGATTCATTTCAGGCAATTTGACAATGCCTATGAAGAAGCAGAATTCATTGCAGATGATGTGGCTCGCAAGAGCAGAGAAAGGGCAGCAGATTACGGGGACTGTGCAGTGCTTTATCGGACCAATGCCCAGGCAAGACTTTTAGAAGAACGCTTTATAGTAGAAGGAATTCCCTATGACGTTGTGGGAGGAACCAATTTCTATGCCAGAAGAGAAATCAAAGATCTGCTTGCCTATTTAAAAACAATCGATAACGGGCGTGATGATTTGGCGGTAAAGCGGATCATCAATATACCCAAGCGGGGAATCGGAGCGGCAACGATTGCCAAGGTGCAGGATTATGCGGATATGCGGGAAATCAGCTTTTATGATGCCCTCCGTCAGGCAGATGAAATCATGGGTCTGGGAAAAAGCGTTGCGAAACTGAAACCTTTTGTAACCATGATACAATCTTTTAGAAGCAAGCTGGAATTTTATGGTTTGGAAGATTTAATAAAAGATGTTATTGAAACCACAGGATATGTATCGGAACTTGAGGCATCTGATGAGGAGGATGCAGAAAACAGAATTGAAAATATCGATGAATTGATCAGCAAAATCGTGGCTTTTGAGGAGGTGCATGATCAGCCGACGCTAGGAGAATTTCTGGAAGAGGTGGCATTGGTGGCGGACATTGACCACGTGGAAAATGGCAGTAACAGAGTGCTTCTTATGACGCTGCACAGCGCCAAGGGACTGGAATTTCCTCATGTGTATCTGGCAGGTATGGAGGATGGGATCTTCCCCAGTTATATGACGATCACATCAGATGATCCGGATGAGATTGAAGAGGAACGCCGGCTTGCCTATGTGGGGATAACCAGAGCCAAAGATGACTTGACCATCTGTTATGCAAAAATGCGTATGGTGCGCGGCGAGACTCAGATGAATGCAGTGAGCCGTTTCGTGAAAGAAATACCGGAAGAACTGATGGATAACCGTCCTCCGGCGCCTAGATTTAATCCTATGGATGTGCCTTCGTCCAAATATACACCAGTGGAGGGTCCGGCATACAGATATAAACCTACTGCCACGTTGGCGCCCAAAAGAACGGCAGCGGAGAATAAACCCTTTATTGCCGGAGGAGGAATCGGAGCTTTAAATGCGGCAGGAATCAGCAAAGGAGTAGGGGCAGTTACCGGCGGAAAGCCTGACTACGATATAGGAGACAGAGTAAAGCATATAAAATACGGGGAAGGCACTGTCACCGATTTAGAGCCTGGTCCAAGAGACTATAAGGTAACGGTAGATTTTGACGATGCCGGTCAGAAAATTATGTACGCCGCTTTTGCAAGACTGATCAAAATCTAAAATGGAAAATTTTAAAAAATTTGTAAAGTTTTTCAAAATACTGTAGTAAAAATCGGCAGTAAATGTTATATTATTAAACAAGAAGGAAATAATAATCCAAAAAGCATTTTTAAGATGAAATGAATGAAAAGGCATAAAGAAAGGGAGGCTACACCATGAGCACTTGGAGTAAGGTTGAGGAATTGATGGATTTTGTTAAGAACCATGACATCAAGGAGTTAAAGGATTACTGGAATCATAGAGAAGAGGAAAAGAGAAACAATACCATTTTGTGGGTGCTTGCTATTATAGGCGCTGTAGCTGCAGTAGCGGCGATTGCTTATGCGGTATACCGTTATATGACACCGGATTATCTGGAAGATTTTGACGATGACTTTGACGACGATTTCGAGGATGATTTCTTTGAAGATGAAGAAGACGAGGAAGAGAAGATTCAGGTATCGAACGCAGCTACAGAGGACGATTTTGCAGAATAAGTGTTTTAAAATCTGAAAATGCGGGATGTACAGAAGTGTACATCCCATTTTTAGTTGAAAAAGCTTGCAGAAATAGCAGGTATACGATAGGAGCAGGTAGATGAAAAAAGGGCAAGTGCTTACAGGAATCGTGGAAAAAGTGGATTTTCCCAATAAAGGTGTGGTAACTACAGAGGAAGGAAAATGTGTTGTTAAAAATGTTCTGCCTGGGCAGAAAGTAACCTTTGTGGTACAGAAAAAGAGAAACGGGGCAGGAGTGGGAAGACTTCTTCAAATCGAGGAAAATGCTCCCACAGAGGTCAAAAGTCCCTGCCCGCATTTTGGAGAATGCGGCGGCTGCACATACTTGTCCCTGCCTTATGAGGAACAGCTTAAAATAAAGGAAGCACAGGTAAAAAAGCTTCTCGAAGGCGCATTATCGGGGCAGGCTGAAAAATGGGAATTTGAGGGCATTAAAGGAAGCCCCGCAAGGCTTGGCTATAGAAATAAAATGGAATTTTCGTTTGGAGACGAATACAAAGACGGACCTTTGTCTCTCGGTATGCATAAGAGAGGCAGTTTTTATGATATAGTCACAGTAAGAGATTGTCAGATTGTAGATGAAGATTATCGCAAGATTTTATCTTTTACCAAGGATTACTTTGATGGATGCAGTTTTTACCACAGNTTGAAGCATACAGGATATCTGCGNCATCTNNTGGTGAGAAAAGCGTACCGGACAGGAGAAATCCTGATTGCGCTTGTAACGACTTCACAGCTGGATTATGAACAAAGNGACGCAGAAGCACATGATAANGAAAAGGCTAATCTGGATCAGTGGAAAGAAAAAATATTAAATTTAAATTTAACTGGCAAAATAACGGGNGTTCTCCATATTGTCAATGATTCGGTGGCGGATGTGGTACAGAGTGACCATACAGACATTTTATATGGTCAGGACTTTTTTTATGAAGAACTGCTTGGACTTAAATTTAAGATTTCAGTTTTTTCCTTTTTTCAGACCAATTCTTTGGGAGCGGAAGTGTTGTATGAGACAGCAAGAGAGTATATTGGGAATCTGACTGTGCCTGATGGAGAAAATGAGCCGGACAAAATTGTTTTTGACTTGTACAGCGGAACNGGAACCATTGCNCAGCTTATGGCNCCTGTGGCAAAGAAAGTCATCGGTGTNGAAATCGTTGAGGAGGCAGTTGANGCGGCAAAGAAAAATGCTGAGTTGAATGGTTTACATAACTGNGAATTTATTGCNGGGGATGTNNTGAAAGTACTGGATGANATCGAAGAAAAGCCAGATATGATTATTTTAGACCCGCCCCGGGATGGCATTCATCCTAAGGCACTTAAGAAAATAATCGGATATGGAATTGACAAGCTGGTATATATTTCATGCAAACCGACCAGCCTTGCAAGAGATCTGGGAACGTTTCTAGAGAGCGGGTATGTGGTGGATAAAGCGGTGGCTGTAGATCAGTTCCCTTGGACGGCAAATGTTGAAACTATTGTGCTTTTGTCCCACAAGTCACCAGATAGTCATATAATATAATGACAGAGTTTGAAGAAGGCTAATGAAAAGTGGCTTTGGACAAGATTGCAGAGAAGGTAAACCAAATAAAGTAAAGTTTATAATATGATTATGAGAGGGATAATGGAGAAAATAATTAAGGATACAATTCATGCAAATGGAATAGATATTGGGATTTATACGCAGGACTTTGAAAATGAATTTATTTCATTAACAGATATAGCCCGATATAAAAGTGATGANCCAACAGCGGTTATACAAAATTGGATGAGAAATCGTGACGTTATAGAATTTCTGGGATTATGGGAAAAGCTTCATAATCTAGATTTTAAACCCCTCGAATTCGAGGGGTTTAGGAAACAGGCAGGGGCAAATGCATTTACCATGTCACCTAAGAAATGGATAGAAGCTACGGGAGCCGTTGGTATTGTTTCAAAAGCAGGACGTTATGGTGGAACATATGCTCACAGTGACATTGCTATGTCTTTTGCAACTTGGATTTCTCCTGAATTCCAGTTATATATTATGAAAGATTATAGAAGATTAAAGACAGATGAGAATAGTAGATTGTCTTTGAATTGGAATTTAAACAGAGAAATTTCAAAGCTAAATTATAGGATACATACAGATGCCATTAAAGAACATTTAATCCCGCCAGAATTAACTCCTGTACAGATATCTTATACATATGCGAACGAAGCAGATATGTTAAATGTTGTTATGTTTGGAAAGACAGCAAAGCAGTGGAAGGATGAAAACCTAACTGCGAAAGGAAATATGAGGGATGTAGCGACGCTGAATCAATTATTGGTGCTCGCAAATTTGGAAAGCTATAATGCTGTTTTGATTAATCAGGGAAAGNGTCAAAAAGAGCGCATGGAATTACTCCGGCAATTGGCAGTACAACAATTGCAGATATTGGAGACAGTAAGTTTAAATAATTTGCCAAAACCGGGTAGGGATTCGTAGAAGAATTAGATTACAGAGAGAATAGATGATATATTTGATTATGGGGGATATGTAGTAGTTTAATAAAAGAAAGGTGGATAATGGTGAGAGGAAAAACGATTCGGCAATTTTTGATTGATGGACAGGCAGATGGAAGGTGGATTAGTGAACTTTCTAATTGGACAGGTAAGGCTNATAAAATTCCACGTACATACGTTAATCAATGTACTGATAGAGTTGATTTGAGTAATACTGGCGTATATTTTNTGTTNGGNCGNGATGATGAAACAGATGAAGAGCAAGTTTATATAGGGGAAGCTGAGAATATATTGAATAGGATTAGACAACATCTTTCTGAAAAAGATTTCTGGACAGAATGCATAGTGTTTATTAGTAAGGATAATAACTTAAATAAAGCGCACATAAAATATTTGGAAAATCATCTTTATATCTTAGCGAAGGAATCTAAAAGATATGAGGTAGTAAATAGTAATGTGCCAACAGAAGCGTCGATATCTGAAATGGATCGCGCAGAAATGGATGAGTTCATTGATAATATGCGTTTGATTTTAGGTGTATTAGGACATAAAATTTTAGAACCTTCTGTGAATAGTAAAAATGATAGAAATGTTTCTCTTTTTACCTTGCAGGAACGTTCTGGTATTAAGGCGAGTGGAAAACCTGTTTCAGAAGGCTTTGCAGTATTAAAGGGTTCAAAGATTGCTGAAAATGTTGCACCATCCTTACCAAAGTCAGTTATGGATAAACGGCAATTATNACTTGATAAAGGTATTGTTGATGAAAATTTAACTTTTACACAAGATTGGACATTCACAAGCCCTACACTCGCAGCAGAAATAGTTGTAGGCTATAGTATTAATGGCAGAAGTGCTTGGAAGAATAGAAATGGTGTGTCTTTGAAAGAGATAGAAACAGAGAGTTAAGTAAAATAAAACTTTTGTGCGAAAGGAGTAACATCGTTGAGACGTTTGTCAAATGCTCCCTCAAAAAAAGATACACCTAAAATTGAGGTAACAATGGAGCCTGATGCAGAGAATAATTATATACTAGTGGGTGTGTGACATATTATGATTAATTCTTTTTAAGCAATTTTGCCTCTATGTTGAGCACATCCGAAAAAATGAATTTGACGCCCTTCCGCTGGAGGCGAGAATTCGTTTGGCATTGTTTACAAGCTCTTGTTCAAAATTGCCGCTGATACGAACAGGGGTATTGGTTGTCTTGTCTAGGTACTCATTTTTTATGTAGGCTGGTGTGATGGGACACATATTCTGGATTAGAAATGCCTTCTCATGTCCGAGGACATAACCGAAGGTTATGGTATCGCATTTTTTATATTTTAAAATTTTTTAATTATAATAATTGCGATACTTGGATATNTGTGATGAAAACGGAATCATCCAAAACAGTCCGGTGCTAGTGTCCTCGAATGCATAAAAGCAAGGGCGATNATGAACTCGACCGCTTGATGAGTCGCATATCGAGTAGCGACAAACATTTGAGATAGTTTTCTAGCTTTTGTTTTGCTGGTCAAAGCACAAATCAACTGAAAAAGTATATTTATCTCCNCTAATGATAGACTGCGTATATTCAATCAGCTGGTCTTCCTCGTAGCTTAACCGTTCTAACAGCATACACGGAGTGGAGGAGGAAATCTGNAGGTGCTCTCTTTCNAATGCCGAAGGAATAATGGGACGGAATTGTTCGGTAGCTCTTGTGACATGAAAATCATATTTTTGTTCTAAATACTGATATAGAGAATGCTTTTCCAGAATATCAGAGTCTATTTTGTAAAAACGGTTTCGCGGAAGGTAAGTGGTTTCGATCATAAGCGGATAATCCCTTGCCGAGCGGAGCCGTGTTATTTTGTGAAATGCATTTGAACCGGATAAATGAAATTTGCTATTCANATCAGGCTGATTCTCAACCACGTGGCAATCNATGACCGTATTATGAATCAGGATATTGCTGTTTTTTAGTTCGTCCGTGAAGGAATAAAATTTGGTAAGCGGCTGATTAAATACCTGAGGCTTGACATAGGAACCGTTGCCGTGGATCGTGTAAATAATATAATCGTTTTTTAATTTTCCCAGCGCTTCCCGAATCGTTGAGCGGCTGACGTGGTATTTTTCGCTCAGCGCGCGTTCNGAAGGAAGCGGGGAATTTTCAGGATATTCACCGCTTTGTATCGCTTCTATAATCTTTTCTGATATTTCCAGATATAAAGAAGAAGAACGCATCTTTTTTCTCCCTAAAGTAATNGTAATNAATAAGTACAGNTNGTAAATCTTTTCTTATTGTACAATTTTTGACTCCGGCTGTAAATAGTATTGGTGCATTAGGAAAATATATACTNAANANGACATANAGACCANAAGATGTNAAGNNAATTGTCAAATATTACATGNAATTNNTTAAAGTATACCACTTTTATAAGTGGTATGGATAAAATACACAGTCAACTTATGAAATTGGGTGAAAATATTCAAATATAATTGAAAGTTTCACACAAGAGTGATAAGATGCACCTACAACGATTTAGGAACTATAGCAGGAAAGGAGGCAGGAGNGCTTCTTATGGGATATTATCTCGGCGTAGATGGAGGTGGAACTAAAACCGCATACTTGTTGACTGATTCGACAGGAAGNGTCTTNGGCAGCCATGTGACACAGGGATGTACTTACTCCGTGATGGGGAAGGAGATGGTCTGCAGAATCTTGAGTGAGGGTGCACAGNCCATCGTNAGAAAATCCGGCATTTCCCCTAAGGAGCTTGAATATGCCGTCTGGGGAATCAGCTGCTTTGGAGAGTATGAAGAGATGGACCGGTACTTGTCCGTTNAACTGACTGAGTTATTTCCATGCNGGGCTTATTTATGCAATGACGTGGAGATAGGNCTTGCAGGTTCACTATTATTAAATTCCGGAATACATGTCGTTGCAGGAACAGGGGCAATTGTCATGGGGAGAGATCAGAATGGAAAGACTGCCAGATCAAATGGCTGGCATGAAGATTTTTCTGANGAGGGATCCGGATACTGGNTGGGNCTTCGGACCTTGTCACTGTTTGCAAAGCAGGCGGACTTAAGGGAAGAGAGAAGTTTTTTATATGAACAAATGCGTAAGAGATACAGCTTATATAGTGACATGGATATCGTTCTGTTTTACCAGGAAAATCTTAGAGGAAAACGAAAGGAGACAGCTGCGCTGCAGGAATGTTTATTGGAGGCGGCGAAAGCGGGTGATGAAAGTGCAGTAAGGCTTTANGATGCGGCGGCATCTGAACTCGCACAGTCAGTAAAGGGAGTGGCAAGACAGCTGAATCTTATGGAGAAGNAAACNCAGGTATCNTATTGCGGAGGTATTTTCCGCAGCGGTGCTTTTATCCTGAATCCNTTTTCAGAATATTTAGAGNAGATGGGATTTGTTTTAAGACCNCCCAGCCTTTCGCCNTTAGGAGGAGGAATCCTTCTGGCAGCAGAAAAAAGCGGACGTAANACAACGGAAATGATAAAGAATTTAAGTCAGTATTAGGAGCAGAATATGAAAAAATTAATACAAATTTATACGGGAGGAGTATCAGGGCGAAATATATCCGNTTCGCNGATCGAGCAGAAANTGAGTGTTCTGGAAGATGGCAGGATAGATGGNATCATTGTCGGGTGGAGTCTGGAGAAGCCGATTTACCAGTGGCTGAGGGAGTATACCAAAGAGCATGGGATAGAACTTTATCTGTGGTTTCAGGTTCTGGCTGAATATAAAAGTCTGGGCGATTTTGCAGAGGTAAGAACGCTGAATGGAAGAACGCTCNGGTCGGCAGCNTTTGATGGGGATGAAGAGTTTTCTTTTTATTGTCCCAGCCATCCGGATACATTTCANTCNTTGACGAGTATCTATGAAAGATATTTTTCGGATATCGGTTTTGACGGAGTCTTTCTGGACAGGATCCGGTTTCCATCCCCAGCGGCGGATAGAAATGCATTNTTTTCCTGTACCTGTTCCTTTTGTATGGNAAAGCTGGAAAAATTGGGGATTGGNAGAAAGGATATAGAAGAAGTGCATATGCAGCTGAAAAAGGAAACGGAGAAGGGAGCTGCCTTTTGCATTGAGGAATACAAAAACGGAGAATATGCATTTCATTCCCAGAAAGTNGCAGGGTACCTGAATGCCAGAACGNAATTGATTACCGATATCGTNGAGGCATTGGCAGACTATTTCAGAAATAAAGGAATGAAGGTTGGATTAGATTTATTTGCCCCTTTTCTTTCTATCTTCGTGGGGCAGAATTACACCTCACTTAGCAAATGTGCTGACTTCATCAAACCNATGCTTTACCGGCACACTTATACACCTGCCGGTATGGAATACGAACTTGANGGTATGGCTGGCGAAATGGCAGGGAGCATGAAGCAGATTATTGGAATGGAGGGTGGAAAGCTTATCGAATTTATGGAGAAGGAGTTAGAGGCAGTGCAAAAGCTTTCCGCTTGTGATATTTATGCGGGGATGGAGGTACATACCACAAAGGAGCTTCCTTTGATCAGACCGCAATCCATAAGGGAAGGAGTGGAACTGACAGAAAAGAGGAAGTGTGCGGGGAGAGTAGCGTCCTGGAATATATTGGAGGCTTCAAAGGAAAATCTTCTGGCTTTTATGGAAGGAGCAAAATATGAAGCATGAATTGGAGTTCAGAGAAATCAGTAAGAATTTTGCCGGCGTTCCGGCATTGCAGCACATAAGTTTTTCTGTTTCCGAGGGAGAGGTNCTTGCGCTGGTTGGTGAAAACGGAGCAGGAAAATCNACATTATTAAAAATACTAAACGGCGATTATCANCCATCGGAGGGCAGTTATTTGCTGGATGGACAGGAGCGNCACTTTTTAACTCCCAATGAAGCNATTGGCGCAGGAATCGGACTGATTTATCAGGAAAGGCAGATGTTCGATGAACTGAGCGTCGCGGAAAANATTTATGTTGGCAGACTGCCGGAAAAGCACAAAGTTGTGGATAAAAGGGAGTTGAACAGAAAAGCGGCAAAGATCATTGCCGAATTCGGGCTTCCCATTAAGCCGGATGTGAAGGTGAAAGAGTTGTCTGTAGCGATGCAGCAGATGGTGGAGATCATGAAGGTCTATTCCAGAAATCCAAGTGTGATCGCATTTGATGAACCTACAGCATGCCTTTCAGATAAAGAGGCGGAGGTGCTTTTTGAGCTTATCGGACGTCTCAAAGAGAAGGGANTNATCATCATTTATGTGTCCCATAGAATGAATGAGATTTTCCGGCTGGCGGATAAGATTGTCGTATTAAAAGACGGTTCCTTTGTNGCCATGCATGATAAGAAGGACACTGATGAAATAAGTCTTGTAAATCAGATGGTTGGAAGACCGGTAGGGAGTATGTTTGAGTCTTGGATTGAAAGAGGAGAAGGAAAAGAGACTGCGCTTAAGGTGAACGGACTTTCCGGAAGAGCTTTTTCTGATATTCATTTCGAATTGAAAAAGGGAGAGATTCTCGGATTTTTCGGACTTGTGGGTGCAGGCAGGACGGAGCTGATGCGGGCAGTGTTCGGGGCGGANCCCATNTTAGAGGGAACGATAGAGATAAATGGCAGCAGGCAGGATATTGATTCGGTGGGAAAGGCAATTCGTCTGGGAATCGCATATTGCTCTGAGGACAGGAAAAATGAAGGAATTGTTCCGCTTTGTTCGGTAAAGGAAAATATGAGCCTGGTTATCTTAAAGAGACTTTGCAATGGTATTTTCATCAAAAGAAAAAAGGAGCAATGCTTTGCAGAGGAAAATGTTGATAAATTCCGNGTCAGAACAAGCTCAATTGATAAAAAAATTTATCAGTTAAGCGGCGGAAACCAGCAGAAAGTGCTGCTGGCGAGATGGCTGGCAATGAATCCTGAAATTCTGATTCTGGATGAACCCACTAAGGGAATTGATGTAGGTGCAAAGGCTGAAATTTACCGCATGATTTATGAGATTGCCGCACAGGGAGTTGCTGTGATCGTAGTGTCATCGGAGCTTCCGGAAGTGATTGGCTTAAGTGACCGCATTTATGTTATGCGAAGCGGAAAAATTGTGGGAGAAGTAGGACGGCAGGAGGCGGAAGAGGAACTGATTTTAAGATATGCAATGCTTGAGGAAGTGGAGGGATAACATTGAAAATACTGAAGAAAGCGAGACAACAAATTTTATCATCGAATCTTTTAGGACTGTTTATCGTAATGATCGTGATGACGATTGTGTTTACGATATTGAATCCGGGTTATCTGACAGGTAAAAATCTTTTGAATATTTTGACGGCGGCATCCTTAAGCGGGTTAATTGCCATAGGGGAATCTTATCTGATTATTTCCGGACAGATCGATCTGTCTCCGGGAGCAGTTGCAGCCTTTGCCGGAGTATTTTCCGCATTGCTGGCACAAAAGGGGGTTCCGTTTATTTTAATCGTTCCAATCACACTTTGCGTGGGAGCGTTATTTGGAACCATCAATGCATTTCAGGTCAACGCATTGAAAATACAGCCGTTTATTGCATCTTTGGCGATTATGTCCATTGCCCGTGGACTGGCGTATATCGTGTGCGACGGCAAGCCGGTATTCATTAGCCAGGAGGCATATATCAAGGTGGGTATTACAAGGATTTTCGGTATTCCGCTTCCCGTCATCATATTGATTTTGTCGTTTATAGTGTTTGGGATAATTCTTGAAAAAACCCGTTTTGGAAGAAATGTATATGCAACAGGAGGAAATGCGACAGCTGCCCGGCTTGCGGGAATCAAGATCCAACAAATCAAATTTAAGTTATTTGTAATTTCGGCCTGTCTAGCTTCACTTGGAGGAATCATTCTGGCATCCAGAATGAATACCGGACAGCCGGGGGCAGGACAAAATGTAGATTTCGATGCGATAACAGCGTCCGTGCTGGGCGGAATCGCAATGACAGGCGGAACGGGCTCACTAAGCGGAACTTTTTTAGGAGTATTGATTCTGCAGGGATTTAATAACGGACTTTTGTTATTGAATATATCCACGTTCTGGCAGGATGTGGCGAGAGGTTTATTAATGATGTTTGCGCTTACTTTTGACTATTTCAGAAAGAGGAAGCGTGAAATATAATTAAATTTTTTTCAAAAAGGAGGAAGAAATATGAAGAAGAGATTTTTGGCAATGGCAATGGTATTGGCAATGAGTGTGGCGGCGGTTGTTGGATGCAGCTCCGGCAGCGGTGAGAATACGGCCGATACGAAGCAGGAAGAAACAGAAAGCACACCGGTACAGGCAGAAGAAAGCAAGCCGGAAAGCGAAGACACCCAGCAGGCAGAAGGTACTGGGGAAAAAGTTAAAATTGCAGCGATTTACCGCGATATGACACAGTCATGGTTTATCCAGGAAGCAGCGGCAGCAGAAAATCAGGCCGAGGCGCTTGGAATGGAACCGCTTATCGTTGGAGATTCCAAGGAAGACCCTTCGGTATATGTAGATGTATTGGATAACGTATTGTCTCAGGATATTCAGGGACTGATCGTAAATATCTGCGACCAGCAGCTTAGCCAGATGACGGTAAATAAGTGCAAGGAAGCAGGGATACCGGTTATTGCGGTGGACGTTCCATTGATTGACGAAAATAATAATTATCTTGCACCGGCAATCGAACTGGATTCCTATCTCTCAGGCCGGACGATGGGAGAGTGGGCTGTAAATTATATCAATGAAAATAATATGCTTGAAAATCCTGAAAGCACAGGAATTCTGATTCTGGCAATGGAGAAGGTAACGAGCTGTGTGCCCAGATCAGATGGACAATATGACGTATTTAAGGAAAGCTTTCCTGATTTTCCGGAAAGCAATATTATAAGAATTGATTATGGCGGCGGCTCCTCTGATGAAGGATACAATGCAGCAGCAGCGACTATCACAGCGCATCCTGAGATTACAAGCTGGATCGTTACATCAGCCAATGATGAAGGCGCACAGGGAGCAACAAGAGCACTGGAACAGGCAGGTCTTGACAGGGATTCAGTCACAATAGGACTTGGCGGTTATCATGCAAAGGATGAGTTCAGAAAAGAATACTCCTGCTTTAAGGCATCTGCATATATTAAAGCTTCTACTGTTGGCGAAGAGTCAGTGAAGGCATTGTATGAGAATATTGTGAACGGTACTCCGATCTTTGAAGAGTATAAAACTGATAAGGCTTATGGTGTGTATCCATTCGGAGCTGTAATGGTGACGGCTGAAAACTTTGAAGAGGTTATGGGAGAAGATGCCAAATAGAGGGTCGAAATAGGAAGTGTGACAGAACATAAGAAGGAGGAACGGTATGATACTGGGATATGAGATGGATGAATTGAAAAAGCTGAACGGGCATTATACAGCCCAGGAAATTGTTCAGCAGCCGGCTCTCTGGATGCAGATTTATGAGCTGATTCAAAAGGAAAAACAACATATCACAGATTTTTTAAATGCAAATACAGACAGTGAAACATTGATTCTCTTTACCGGTGCCGGAAGCTCTGATTATATAGGCGATACGATTAAAAGTCATGTAAGGAATTGTATGGATGTCAGAGTTGAATCAGTGGCAACAACAGATATTGTGGCAAATCCGCAGGAAGTGATTGAGAGAGGCGTAAAAACGATACTTGTATCCTTTGCCCGTTCCGGCAATAGCCCGGAAAGTATAGGGGCATACCGTATTATGCAGGAAAATACAGAAAAGATTGCACATGTGATTATTACCTGCAATAAAGACGGCGATCTGGTAAAAGAGGCAAAGGAGAATGGAAACTCATTTATGCTCATATTGCCAGAGGAGACGAATGACAAAGGCTTTGCCATGACCAGTTCCTTCAGCTGTATGCTGCTGGCTGCACTTCTGTTTTTTGACATTAAAAATCTGGCTGAGAACAAAAAATATGTAGATATGATTTCCCGTTTAGGGGAGCAGATTATCCAGAACGACTGGATAAAAATGAGAAACTTAAGCGGATGCGATCCTGTCAGGGTGGTATATCTTGGAGCAGGCTGTTTAAGCGGGCTTGCGCGGGAAATGGCATTGAAAAACATGGAGCTGACAAATGGGAAAATAGCGACAATGCAGGAGACGATTCTGGGATTTCGGCACGGACCGAAAACATTTATGAATAAAGATACAGATGTCATTATCCTGATGTCACACAGCGAATACACCAATCGGTACATTAAAGATCTGTTGAGGGAAATTTATCATGACTCCAGAAAACATAAGCTTACAGTGATTTCCTGTGAAAAAGATGAAGAAATAGAAAAAATATCTGATGAGTGTATTCTTGCGGAGACTGGGAGCATTCCAGATGCGTACTCAGCATTGGTATATGTGCTGTATGGACAGATGTTTGCATTTTTCAATTCTGTAAGACTTGGCATTGAGCCGGATAATCCCAGTCCGGACGGTTCAGTAAACAGAGTGGTGAAGGGAGTGGTTCTGCACAGTTACTGCGACATGCCGGCAAGAGAATGTGAGGTGGTCGTGTGATGTACAAGCACCCGATAAGGAAAATGATTGAAAAAAGGAAAAAGGGCATATTTTGTGCCCTTCCTTCCTATTGCAGTGCTAACGAACTCGTTATTGAGGCAATTATGGAAGAGGCAGGAAGGAATGATGATCTTGTACTGATTGAAGCCACGGCAAACCANGTAAATCAGTATGGAGGATATACTGGAATGCAGGCCTCTGATTTCGTGGCATATATNAATGAAATTGCAGAAAGAGTCAATTTTGATAAAGAGAGAATTGTGTTAGGAGGCGACCATCTGGGTCCCTTGACATGGAGCGGGGAGCCGGAAGAGACGGCAATGGAAAAAGCCGATGGTCTGGTCCGTTCCTTTGTAAAAGCCGGCTTTACCAAAATACATCTGGACACAAGCATGAGGCTTGCAGATGACGATGCGGNCTGCTGGCCTGATACGGACAAAATTGCCAGACGAGGCGTAAGATTGTATCAGGCATGTGAAGAAACCTACCGTGAGATTCTNAAAACAAATCCTCGGGCAGTGGAACCAATTTATGTGATTGGCAGCGAGGTGCCCATACCGGGAGGAGGACAGGACCAAGAGGGAAAGATAAAAGTAACGTCCGTGGCTGATTTTGAGGAGACCATAAGGGCATACACAAGGGCTTTTGAAAAACAGGGAATAACAGATGCATGGGATCATATTGCAGCCGTGGTGGTACAGCCGGGAGTGGAATTTTCTGACTCAGGTGTCTGCCGGTATGATAGGGTAAAGGCTTATGAGTTGTGCCAGGCTCTTGGAAAGTATCCGGACCTTGTCATGGAAGGGCACTCCACGGATTATCAGGGAGCAAAACTGCTTCGGGAAATGGCAGAAGACGGAGTGGGAATCCTTAAGGTAGGACCTGCCCTTACCTTTTCCCTGCGGGAGGCGTTATTCTCTCTACATAAGATTGAAAAAGAAGTGCTTCCCTACGGAAAGAAAGACTCTGATTTCATTAATGTTTTAGAGAAAACAATGCTGGAAAAATCGGATAATTGGAGAAAGCATTATCATGGAAATGAGCAGGAACTGTCTCTGGCAAGAAAGTACAGTTTTTCCGACAGATGCAGATACTACCTGGGGGAGCCGCCTGTGAAAGAATCAATCCAGATTCTCTTTGATAATCTGGACGAGACAGGNATTCCGCTGAATATGCTGTGCCAGTATCTGCCAATCCAGTACAAAAGAGTGCGGGATGGAATTGTCAGAAATGAAGCAAGGGCATTGGTAAAAGATGCGGTGGTAAATGTAATGTATGACTATGAGTATGCCACCAAGGAAAACTGGCAGATAGAATATCGGTAAATTGTCATGCCCAAAACATACAAGAAAAGTATGTGAAAGAACATAAATGTACAATAAAAAGGATTGCGGAAGCAGTCCTTTTTTGTATTGAAGTAAGAATAAGATAGTTGCTTTGAATAAAAGTGACATTAATGAAAAAAAATCAATAAAGGAGAGCTTGAATGGATATTAAAAGAGATAAATACTGGAAACGAACTGTATATTGACATAAAAAATGGATTTACATATAATAATATTAGAAGAAAAGCGTGCTTTTCTAGTGGGCTAACACTTAAATCTGATATGCTTGTCAATCATGTGATTGACCGTTGGCGGACAACACTAAAATCCGATATATTTATCAACGCTTAGATGGTCGTTGGCAGACAACACTAAAATTAGCCACAAAGAGAGAGTATATAGCACAGTGGTGTTATTGCCCTCTCTTTAAATATATGGAGGATTATGATGAACAGAAGTATAAAAATAGTTTGCATGTTTCTTATAACTGCATTGCTGGTTGCATGCGGAACTGCACAGGAAAATGAAAAAGAGAGCGACAGCACTGTTTTGGATGCAGGCAGTACAGAAATTACAGAAGACTTAGAAACATCTGCAAAGACAGAAGAATCAGCCAATGTGTGGGGACAGATGCCGTCATTCACGGCAAAGGATCTTGAAGGAAATACTGTGACAGAGAGCATTTTTGCAGAAAAAGACCTAACGGTAGTAAATATATGGGGAACTTTCTGCCCGCCCTGTATAGGGGAAATGCCGGAGCTTGGAGAGTGGGCAAAGACTATGCCGGACAATGTGCAGATAGTGGGTCTTATCATTGATATTAATGGTGAGGATGATACGGCACACCACGATCTGGCGGTAACGATCACAGAATCAGCAGGGGCAGAGTTTACCCAGATCATTGCAAACGGAGATTTTGTTGACATCTTAAAAGGAGTTGTGGGTGTTCCAACAACGTTATTTGTGGATAAAGATGGGAATCTCGTCGGTGAACCGATTGTAGGAGCTTATGTGGACGGCTACAAAGCATTTGTGGAGGAGTATCTGAGTGGAAAGTAAGAAAAAGAAAGCGGTAAGAGTCATAGCTTTACTGGCAGCCGGCATTTTCCTTTTGTATGGGACGACAAGAGGAGAGACAGCCGTGGTTCTGAATAAAGCGGTCAACATATGCCTTGAGTGTATCGGATTGGGGTAAATCATCATGAAATTAAAACATTCTTTCAAAAGAAAACTCTTCCAAGCGGTTGCTTTTGGCTATTCAAACACACATTTATTGAACTTCAAAGGCGGAAAAATTTATGAAGGAAAATGGAAGCAATTCTGCAATCCGGGATTAAACTGCTATTCCTGCCCAGCGGCAAGCCTTGCCTGCCCCATAGGAGCACTGCAGGCGGTAAACGGCTCTATGAACTTTCGTTTCAGCTTTTATGTGGTTGGCTTCCTGCTGGCAGTGGGCGTATTGCTTGGAAGATTCGTGTGCGGATGGCTCTGCCCCTTTGGACTGATACAGGAATTAATCCACAAGATACCCACACCCAAGTTAAGACTCTGGAAAGGTTTCTTGTACATAAAATATGTGATTCTTATCGTCTTTGTACTCATACTTCCAGTGACAGCCACCAATTATATGGGAATGGGCAAGCCTGCCTTTTGCCAGTACATCTGCCCGGCAGGAACATTAGAGGGAGGAATCCCTCTCCTTTTGACCCACCCGCAGCTACGGCAGACGATAGGTTCCCTATTTTTCCTGAAAATGACAATTCTGATCATCACAGTGACAGGCTGCGTCCTAATATACCGCTTTTTCTGCCGAACCATCTGCCCCCTAGGGGCAATCTATGGCTTACTGAATAAGGTCAGCCTATATCACTTAGAAGTGGATCAACACAAATGCATAAACTGCGGAAAATGCGCCCAAACCTGCAAGATGGAAGTAAATCCCGTAACAACACCAAATTCCGCAGAATGCATCCGCTGCGGAGCCTGTGCCCAGACCTGCCCCAAAGGAGCAATCTGCCTGAGCTTCAAGACCAAAACAACCCGTCAAGATAATCCAGAACAACAGCCAGAGTAACGACTTGGCAGCACTTCATAACATTACCAGCAATTGAGCCATGGATTCAGGAGCAGGACAGCTTCGTATGGCGCGGCAGGGCATCACATGGTATGGCACAGCAAGGCGGCAGGGCGCACATTTTATTGTTTCAAGTCTCTGGCGTAAAATCGGCAATTTCACTTACAGAATGGTAAAAAAACAGGGTGAAACCGCCACGGATGGCGGTTTCAGGAGCCATGCGGCACGGATGCCGCCGGCTCCGACCCGTCCGCCTTGAAACACTTCCATCCATTCTGTTAGTGAAATCCGATTTGAAGACGAGACTTGAAACAATAAAATGTGCGCCCTGCCGCCTTGCTGTGCCATACTATGCGATGCCCTGCCGCGCCATACGAAGCTGTCCTGCTCCTGAATCCATGGCTCAATTGCAATTCCCCCCAATCACCGCAAATTGTCAGAATTATTATTGCATAACCTTTGTTGTTTTGGTAAAATTAACTATAATATCTAAATAATGTGAGTTAAATGGAGGGAAACGACATGAAATCATTCAATTACACAATTACAGACCCAGTAGGCATTCATGCAAGACCGGCAGGACTGTTGGTAAAGGAAGCGAAGCAGTATGATTCGACCATTACAATCACTAAAGATGGAAAAAGCGCAGATGCCAAAAAACTCATGGCTCTGATGAGTCTGGGAGTAAAACAGGGCGATACAGTTGAGGTATCCGTGGAAGGCGGAGATGAAGGAACTGTAGCAGCTAATATGGAAGGTTTTTTCAAAAATAATTTATAATTGACTTGGATGGGAGGACAACTGTGGAAGCGAGAAGTGGAAAAAAGATATTTGGCGGTATAGCAATAGGAAAGATTAAACTCTACGGTAAAGCTGAAAATAAGGTCGTTCGTACCAGGATTGATGATGTGGATGCAGAAATCAAAAGATACGAAGAAGCAAAGGCAAAAGCCATAGAGCAATTAAACCAATTATATGAGAAGGCACTCATAGAGGTTGGAGAAGCAAATGCAGAGATCTTCAATGTGCACTCTATGATGCTTGAGGATGATGATTATAACGAATCTGTTCATAACATCATCAGTACACAGAATGTAAATGCTGAATATGCAGCGGCAGTCACCGGAGATAATTTTGCAGAAATATTTGCAAATATGGAGGATGACTATTTCAAGGCGCGAAGCGCAGATGTAAAAGATATAACAGAACGTGTAGTCACCATTCTCTGCGGAGGAGAGGAAGACAACGATATTGGTGATGAACCGGTTATCATTGTTGCGGAGGATTTGGCACCTAGTGAGACAGTCCAGATGGACAAGAGCAAGCTGCTGGCATTTGTGACCAGGCTTGGATCATCCAATTCTCATACCGCGATTCTTGCAAGAACAATGGGAATTCCTGCTCTTATCGGTGTAGAGTATGAGGAGAGTTGGAACGGAAAGATCGGTATTGTAGACGGTTATGAAGGAAAGCTCATTATTGATCCGGAAGTGTCCGTACTTGAAACATATCTAAAGAAAAAGGAAGCAGATGATGCCCAGAAGCAATTGCTTCTTACCTTAAAAGGCAAAGAAAATGTGACAAAATCCGGACAGAAAATCAACCTGTATGCCAATATCGGCAATCCGGGCGATTTAGCTTCCGTCATCGAAAACGACGCCGGAGGAATTGGACTGTTCCGCAGCGAATTTTTATATCTTGAGTCTGAAAATTATCCTACAGAGGAAGAACAGTTCCAGGCGTATCGGAAAGTAGTAGAAACTATGGGCGGAAAGAAAGTCATCATCCGTACATTGGATATCGGAGCAGATAAACAGGTGGATTATTTTGAACTGGATAAAGAAGACAACCCGGCATTAGGGTACAGAGCAATCCGTATCTGTCTGACCAGACCTGAGATTTTCCGCACACAGCTGCGCGCGCTCTTCCGTGCAAGCGCATATGGTAATCTNGCNATTATGTANCCGATGATCATTTCTGTGGACGAGGTNCGTAANATNAAAGAAATATCCAAATCNGTGAAAGAAGAATTAATTGCGGAAGGTATTTCGGTNGGTGANGTAGAAGAGGGAATCATGATTGAGACCCCGGCNGCAGCAGTCATGAGCGATGAACTTGCAAANGAAGTAGATTTCTTCAGTATCGGAACCAATGACCTGACACAGTACACGCTTGCAATTGACCGTCAGAATGCCAAACTGGATGCTTTTTATGATGCACACCATCCGGCAGTGCTTCGCCTGATCCAGACAGTTTGTGACAATGCACANAAAGCAGGCATNTGGGCAGGAATCTGCGGGGANCTGGGAGCGGATGTGACGCTTACGGAGACCTTCTTAAAGATGGGACTGGATGAATTGTCTGTTTCACCGGGATGNATTCTTCCGGTTCGGAANGCAATCAGGGATACNCANTANTATTAAGTGTAAACAACGNATGTNACTGAAACTGCAAAAATGGTATATNTAAATCCATTTTTGCAGTTTTTTATAGGAAAATCAGCTGCATGGGGAAGAGGTACATGCANGGNGGAAAACGGACGAATGGAAACTTNAAAAAATAAAGATGATTTAACGGTGCGCTATGCGTTTATTCAATGNTTTTTCTGGATGCTGTTCGGAGGCGCGATTGGATTCGTCAGTGTATATTTGCTGGACTGTGGATTTACAAACACGCAGATTGGTATGATCATNGCGGNGGCAGGACTNTTTTCNGCCATATTTCAGCCAGTGATAGCNGGATATGCGGATAAGGAAAAGAGTCCATCTTTGAAAANNCTTATGATTNTGTTTCTTNNAATNCCGNTGATACTGAATATCCTGCTTTTGNCAGTATACCATAAATCGNCTGTTTTTANCGGAGGTTTTTATGCCTGCTTANTGATGGTGATGCANATGCTGACNCCCCTTGTAAATGCACTTGGAATGGAAAGCATCAATCAGAAGAANAAGCTGAATTTTGGCGTGGCNAGAGGAATGGGNTCTNTTGGCTATGCATTTGTGGTATATGTGGTTGGTGNGGCAGTAGGACTGANTGGTGCGGNAGCNCTGCCGATAGCGTTGCTGATTGTATCTGNTGTGCTNATGGNNGGNCTTTTTTTGTTTCCCTTCCAAAAAGNCTCAAAGTNAANTTCCGAAACAGCCCNGGAGGAGAGTANAGGAAATCCTTTTCTTTTTTTCAANCAATATCCAAGATTTNGNATAACACTTGTGGGGTGNATTCTGGTGTACATCAGNCATGTCCTTTTGAATAGCTTTACTTTCCAGATTGTAAAGGAAAAAGGAGGAGGAAGTGCNGAAATGGGCACTGCCATGGCNATGGCTTCTTTGATTGAANTGCCGACGATGTTTTTGTTTGTCTTTATGCTCAAGAAGGTTCGGTGTGATATCTGGTTCCGTATTTCCGGNATTTTCTTTTTNCTAAAGACCTTGGGAACATTACTNGCANCGAATATTCCANCGTTTTATGGTGTGCAGATNTTTCAGATGTTTGGCTGGGCGNTGATTACAGTGTCTTCCGTATATTANGTGAATTCTATCATGAAAAAGCAGGATGTNATCAANGGTCAGGCATATATGACCATGACTTACACACTGGGAAGNGTGGTAGGCGCGTTGNTNGGAGGNGNATTGATAGACAGTCTGGGTGTGACCAGTATGCTTATTTTTGCTACGGCTTCGGCGGCAGCAGGTATGGTGATTATGCTGNTTACGNCNCAGAAGACAANGTNAGTGATTTCNGGGTTACATAAAAGNAAGGGGAAGAGGNNACAGCATGGAAAAAGCATATNAGCTGGAATTTACCGAGGGAAANGNCGAGAGNCTTTCTGTGAGNTGCTGCGGACTGTCAAGGACAGAACCGCTGCACAGTTTTGGTCCGGCAATNAAACCNCATTACCTGATTCACTTTGTATTAAGCGGAAAGGGCAGNTTTTCGATTGGCGGCAAAGAATATCNNTTAGAGCAGGGATACGGTTTCCTNATTCCGCCGGANGAACTGGCTTTTTATCAGGCTGATGAGGAAGANCCATGGACCTATGTCTGGGTGGGATTTGGAGGTGCACATGCTTCTGAACTGGTNAAATCCATGGGGCTTTCCATTTNAAATCCNNTTTTCAGATCCGAAAAGGAAGANGAGCTGTACCAGGCNGTNAAGGATATGATGGAGCATAATACCTTTGGAGTGGCGAATGATTTAAGGAGGAANGGNCNGCTTCATCTCTTTTTGTCGTTGATTGCGGAAGGTATCACGATAGAAGANGCAGGGGAGAACGGCAGGGCGGACAATTATGTCAGACGNGCNGTGGAGTTCATTCAGAGCAATTACTGTAATCCCATTAAAATAACAGATGTGGCGAACTATGTTTGTATTAACAGGAGCTACCTGTATACGCTCTTCCATAACGCAACAGGGAT
>JAAVAE010000004.1 GCA_014804245.1 Lachnospiraceae bacterium
CATTCCAAATGCCCAGAAAAATATGATGGAGCCCATACAAAAACACCAGCACTTGGCGAGGTTCCTTACGAGCCTAGTGTCTGCTGTGTTTTTGTCGAGCGGGAGCGCGGCGACGCCTAATTATTTATCCTCTCAGAGCGTCCTGCTAGTCAATATGTGAAAAGTAACGATTTTATTCAAAATGTATTGTTAGTTCTTAATTTTCTATTGACATTCCTATATATGTCTGTATAATGATTATCAGTGTCTTGGTTTAGTAAAGCTAAACTTTCAGTTTATTATAATTGTATTTGGAAAATATGGAGTATTTTATGAATAACGGAATTAATATTGGAAACAAAATTAAAGATCTGCGTTGTCAGAAGGGGTTGACGCAGGAGGAGTTGGCGGATCGTTGTGAGTTGTCAAAGGGGTTCATCTCCCAGCTTGAGAGGGATTTAACTTCTCCTTCTATTACTACCCTCGTGGATATTCTTCAATGTCTCGGTACCGATCTTAAGGAGTTTTTTAATGATTCTGAAGATACGCAGGTCTCATTTAAGGAAACGGATTACTTTGAGAAAATAGATGAGGAGCTTCAAAATAAAATTGAATGGATCATTCCAAATGCCCAGAAAAATATGATGGAGCCCATACGGCTTACCTTAGCTCCCGGCGGAAGCACTTACCCTGATAATCCACATGAAGGGGAAGAATTTGGTTACGTCATATCAGGAAGTGTTTCTTTGGTTCTTGGGAAAAGAACGATCAAAGTAAAAAAAGGGGAATCTTTTTACTTTACAGCTAAACGATCCCACTATTTAAAAGCAGACAATAAAACAGGCGCTGTCCTCATCTGGGTGAGCAGTCCGCCAAGCTTTTAAATGATCAGATATGCAGGAGGTTCTTATGAAAAAAATTTTGATTGACCTTAAAAACATCAGCAAATCCTTTGACGGTCAGATGGTTCTGGACGATTTAAATCTCTATATCCGTGAAAATGAATTCCTCACACTGCTTGGTCCCAGCGGATGCGGCAAAACCACTACTCTGCGTATTTTAGGGGGCTTTGAGAAGCCTGATACCGGCAGTGTTATTTTTGACGGCAACGATATCACAAAGCTTCCGCCCAACAAAAGACAGTTAAATACTGTCTTTCAAAAATATGCGCTTTTTACCCATATGACCATTGCCGAAAACATTGCTTTTGGACTAAAGATCAAGAACAAAAGCAAATCCTACATAAATGACAAAATCAAATACGCTTTGAAACTTGTCAATCTTGAAGGCTTTGAAAACCGTATGCCCGATTCTTTAAGCGGCGGTCAACAGCAGCGTATTGCCATTGCCCGCGCTATCGTCAACGAGCCCAAGGTTCTTCTTTTAGATGAGCCCTTAGGCGCGCTGGACTTAAAGCTGCGTCAGGATATGCAGTATGAATTGATCCGGCTGAAAAATGAGCTGGGCATTACCTTTATCTATGTAACTCACGATCAGGAAGAAGCTCTCACCATGTCGGATACCATCGTGGTTATGAATCAGGGATATATCCAGCAGATCGGTACTCCCGAAAAAATATACAACGAGCCGGAAAACGCTTTTGTCGCTGATTTTATCGGTGACAGCAATATCATCAGTTCCACTATGATTGAAGATAAACTGGTAGATATTTTAGGGACCAGATTTCCCTGTGTTGACACAGGTTTCGGATGCAACAAGCCTGTAGACGTGGTAATACGACCGGAGGATGTCATTCTCTCCTCTCCCGCCAATGGGAAAATGACAGGAACTGTAACTCACTTGATTTTTAAAGGCGTTCATTATGAAATGGAAGTCACGGCTGCCGGCTATGAATGGCTGGTTCATTCCACCGGCATGTTCCCTGTTGGTACTGAGGTTGGAATCGATGTGGATCCCTTTAATATCCAGATCATGAATAAACCTGCTTCTTTAGATGAGGAGGCTGTAGGCATCAATGAATAAGAAAAAATTATTGGGCACTCCCTATTTTGTCTGGTCAGTCCTATTTATCATCATTCCCCTGTGTATGGTATTTTACTATGGGTTTACAGATAAAAGCGGCGCCTTTACCCTTGAAAATATCATAGCGATTTCAAAGCCGGAACACGCAAAGGCCCTTTATCTGGCACTTGGTTTATCCCTTATTTCCACTCTTATCTGCCTGATTCTTGCCTATCCACTGGCAATGATCTTAAGCAATATGAATGTAAATCAGCACAGTTTTATTGTACTTATTTTCATTCTTCCCATGTGGATGAACTTTTTGCTCCGTACCCTCGCATGGCAGACTTTACTTGAAAAGACAGGCGTCATCAACAGTATCCTTTCCTTTCTGCACCTGCCTGCCCTTAATGTTATAAACACACCTTATGCCATCGTGCTTGGCATGGTTTACAATTTCCTGCCCTTTATGGTTCTGCCTATTTACAACTCTCTGGTAAAAATTGACCGGAATGTAATTCATGCTGCCAGAGACTTAGGGGCAAACGGACTGCAGGTCTTTGCAAAGATTACCCTACCCTTAACGCTGCCCGGTATTATCAGCGGTATTACCATGGTGTTCATTCCTGCCCTTACCACCTTTGTAATCAGCAAATTGCTGGGGGGAAGCAAAATTCTATTGATCGGCAATGTGGTAGAGGAAGAATTTACCCAGGCGGGCAACTGGAATTTGGGAAGCGGTCTTTCCATTGTACTGATGCTGTTCATCATTGTAAATATGATCATTTCTTCTATTTTTGATAAAGACGGGGAGGGCTCCGTATTATGATAAGAAATACCGCCAAAAAAATTTATATTATTTTGATTTTCATTTTTTTATATGCTCCCATTGTTACTCTTATCGTGCTGTCTTTTAATGCCAGCAGGACACGGGCAAAATGGGGCGGATTTACCTTTAAATGGTATGGTGAATTATTTAAGAACAATGAAATTTTGCAGGCACTGTTCAATACCTTGTTCATCGCCTTTACCGCATCCATAATCGCTACCGTTATCGGCACGATTGCCTGTATTTCAATCATGAATTTGAAAAAAAATACAAGGGCGATCGTGATCGGCATTACCAACATACCCATGTTGAACGCCGATATTGTTACCGGCATCTCCTTCATGCTTTTGTTTATCAGCATGGGACTTCGTTTTGGCATGGAGACGATTCTGCTCTCCCACATCACATTTTGCATCCCTTATGTGATTTTGAGCGTCATGCCCCGGATGAAACAGCTAAATCCCCATACATACGAAGCTGCCTTAGATCTCGGTGCCGGTCCTATCTATGGATTTTTCAAGGTGGTCTTCCCGGAAATACTGCCCGCTGTACTTTCAGGGTTTTTAATGGCATTTACCATGTCGCTGGATGACTTTATCATCACCCACTTTACCAAAGGCGCCGGTGTAGATACTCTTTCCACCAAAATTTATACGGAAGTAAAAAAGGGAATCAAACCGGAAATGTATGCACTTTCCACGATTATATTCGTGACGGTGCTTGTTCTGCTTCTTTTAGTCAACAAAGCGCCTTCTGAAAATAAAAAAGTAAAAAGAAATTTCTAAATGGAGGAAAATGATGAAAAAATTTGTATGCTCTGCTCTTATGTTTTGTGTCTTTTTATCAGCTCTGCTGACTGGCTGCGGCAATTCCGGCGGCGAAAACGGTGAAGTTATCGTCTACAACTGGGGCGAGTACATTGACCCGGAGACGATTGACATGTTTGAAGAAGAAACGGGTATCAAGGTCGTTTATGATGAATTTGAGACCAATGAGATCATGTACCCAAAGGTGGAAGCCGGCGCTACCGCTTATGATGTGATTTGTCCTTCCGATTATATGATTCAGAAATTGATTGATAATGATCTGCTTTCTGAAATCAACTTTGATAACATTCCCAACATCAAAAATATCGGTCAGCAGTACCTTGATCAGTCCAGAGAATTCGATCCGGAAAACAAATATTCCGTTCCCTACTGCTTCGGCACTGTGGGCATCCTCTACAATAAGACCATGGTTGATGGACCGATTGAAAGCTGGTCTGTCCTTTGGGATGAAAAATATGCTGACAACATTCTGATGCAGGATTCCGTCAGGGATGCTTTCATGGTTTCCTTAAAATTGAATGGTTATTCCATGAATACATTAGATGAAACGGAACTTGAAACTGCCAGAGACACTTTAATCGAGCAAAAGCCTCTGGTACAGGCATATGTCATCGACCAGGTGCGGGACAAAATGATTGGAGGCGAAGCCGCTCTCGGCGTTATTTACTCCGGTGAAGCGATTTATACTCAAAGAGAGAACGCAGACCTTGCCTATGTCATTCCAAAGGAAGGCACCAATGTATGGATTGATTCCTGGGTCATTCCTAAAAATGCGCCCAACAAAGAAAACGCGGAAGCTTTTATCAATTTTATGTGCCGTGAAGATATCGCCCTTATGAATTTTGAGTATATTACCTACTCTACCCCAAACACTGCCGCACAGGCACTGATCGAGGATGAGGATATCCGAAATTCTGAAATTGCTTTTCCTGACCTTAGCCAATATGAAAATCTGGAAACCTTTCAATATTTAGGCTCCGAAGGAGAAGAACTATATAACAATCTCTGGAAAGAAGTCAAATCAGACTAAATCCAAACAAAATCAGACTTCAATAAGCGAAACCGCCCTGCCAGCACAACAGCTGGTGGGCGGTTTTAGATTACAATAAGCTGGCATGACAGCGTTTGTTATTCAACATCATCTATTTCACAATTAGTTCATTAACTTCACCAGTGGTTCCCTTAAACACATTCATATCAATATATTTTTCAGTCCCCTCATACCCTTCTAAAACAGCGGTGTCAGTATACTGCCAGAAAGTCCATTCATTCCCCAAATTGCCAAAAGACGGATAATATACATTTCTGATCCACAGCGGATATTCTTCAAACTCTCCCCTGATGTATTTGTTGTAAACGGTATAGGTTGAATAAATGACAGGTTTTACCTGATAATAGTCCTCTAAGGCGTCCAGCATTTTCTTAAGTTCTGCTACAACCTCCTCTTTCGCCGGCGGATTGCTTTCCTTATCCCCGTAAAACTCCACATCAACAGCAGGCACCAGTTTTCCGCTAAGATTGCCTACCGTCTCAATACAAAACTCCGCCTGCTTATCTCCTTCACTGTCAAAACTGAAGAAATGATACGCTCCTATGTATAGATCCGTTTTTTCCGCCGCCTCCCAGTTATCAAAAAAACATTCATCTAAATAACTGCTTCCTTCTGTCGCTTTTATAAATGCAAAGTCTACGTCCTGCCGGGCAAGCTTTGACCAATCGATCCTTCCCTGATAATGAGATACATCCACACCATGAAGTTCATAGTTTCCGGCAAATACAAGATTTATCTTTATTTTTTTATTTACAGTCATAACCACGGAAAAAATACCTGCCGCTATCACCAATACCAGTATCCAAAAATAATTTCTTTTTTTCATAAATATTCCTTATATCGTTTTCACTTATTTTATAAAACCTTTTAACTCTTTCCACGAAATCTCTATATTCGGATATTTGCTTAGCACTTCTTCAAATTCCTCTTCCGAAATCTCGTTCTTCATACTGTCGTAATAAAGGTACATCTCCTCGCCTTTTTCCCTGCTAATGAAATCATATCCCACTGTATCTATCAAATCTGCTTCTCCATGACTAGGTCTTAAAGCATAATACCAGTAATCGCCGTAACCATATACCGCTCGGGACACTTCAATCACATTACCTTCACATAATCCCCAAAACTGGCTCCCTTGATTTTCATCACGGAAGATATTGCTGATTTTCCCATCCTGGCAGGTAAAAATATTCTGCAGCACCTCCATCTCTTCGTTATAAGCACTGCTGTATTTTATCCCAATCAATAATTCACAGACTCCATCCCCCGACAAATCCTGCAAACTGTAGCATAATTGTTTATTTTCTTTTTCCCCTCGGCACCAGGCATTAATAAAATATTCCCCTGCATATTTAGCCTCTTCGGACGCAACACTTTCTTTTTCATAATCAGTATTCCACAGTCTCTCAAACTCTTCAAGCACTTCCTGATATAAAATGACATCTCTTTTTCTTTGCTGCAGCTTTGTTTCACCCTTTTCAATTTTACTAAGGTAATCCCAGTGGCTTTCTCCTTCCAACTGTATTAAGTAAATCCCCGAGTCTTCATCCATCAGTTCCCATTCCATATAGTCATTTAACTGATAGATGAAGTAAGAAAAATCAATGATATCAAACTTCTCATTTTCTTTCGCCACATTGATATCCAATTCTCCGTTTTCCCGAAGAATATACTGTACACCGTCATATTGGCTTTCATCAAATTCAGATGGGAGCTGTGCTATTTCATCCACCTGCTTTCTACTAACCTCCCTTGCTGGAATTTCATTCCATTTCCCATGTTCAAACATAAAAGTATAGCGCTTCCATGTATGCCCGTACCAGAATCCCTCCAGTTCATCATTTTCATGGGAAATTTTATATTCATAAGTGCTGTCATAAGTATCCTGTACCTGAATCACCTGTCCGTTGTCGCTTAAAAATGCACTTCTCCCTTCAAATATTTTACAGGCTCCATTCTCTTCCACCGTAAAAATATCCGTTTCCCATGGCAGCCCTACAGAATGGTGTAAAAACAAATAGACCTTTCCGTCCTGCCACAGATATTCCTGGTAAACTCTAAAGGTGGCAGTGTCTAAATACATCACATTATTTTCACTATCTACAAACCATGCGCTGCCATCAATAAGGTCTTCTGTCGGTTCTCCTGACAGCCCATCCCTATACTCTCCGATGATAACAAATGCTTCTCTCCTCCCATCCCCATCATAATCCATCTCATAGGTATGGCTGACACTGTCACTGCTGTATTTCCTATCCTTATCGACTTCCCTGACCGCCTGTACATATGAATTATTTGAAAGATCCGGTCCTATTTTTCCATAACATTTCCCATCTTCGTCTCCTGTTATATCATGACAGGAAAACATTGTTGCACAGAGCCACCCCAAATTATGATCAATTTCAAGATAGTAAGATGGTTCTTTTTCTTCTCCATCATAAATATAGTAGTGATCCAGGCTTCCGTGCGTAATATAACCGTCCTCATAAACCAGCCGTTCCTCTTTGTCATAAAAGCTGTGCAGACTTTGAAAGGTTGTCGCCTCGTAAATCGGATTATGAAAGTAGTCCTTTCTTTGTAGGGAACCGTCTTCCCGGTACACAAAGTCCATTTCCACAACGGTGCCAGGCTCTGTTTCATCTTCGCTATTGGTAAACCATCCAGTTGCGGTTGCAGTATAATGCTTTATTCTACCGTTATCAGTATATTCTGTCTTTTCTTCGAAATTATCTATGTCTGAGTCCTGACTTGGATCAAATCCATAATAAGTAAGTTTGGAATAAATTGCCTCCTGGCTATTTCCCCTAAGCAAATAATCATCTTTTCTATATAAGGGTTTCACGGAACTATTGAAGACAAATCCCCTCGCTTCCCACCCCTCCTCTGGGAAATACCTGATTCCGCACCCCTTTGCCGTTCCTTCATCATAATAAAGTTCCATCTGGAGTTCACCGCTTGTTTCCTCCACATATTGATAAAAAGGCTCCTTCCCTTCAAAGCCAAAATCCCTTAAAAAGGTCTCCTTGTCGGGGTATCCTAGGAAATACTCACCGCCCCTGCTGCTAGTGACAAAGAAATCCGCTTTCTCAAGATCTATATTTAATTTGGGGCTTGCCACAGGTTCTGTCACCTGTTCTACTATATCAGATAACAATTCCAATTCTTCACTGATTTCAAAAGCCTGTTTTATATATTTATCCTTCATTGTATAACTGAATTTCTCAAAACTATGGCTTGCACGGTACGCTGCTTCTCCCCGCCATCCCACAAATGCACATAATAATACTATCGCTATGAGTCCAAAACATGTTCCTGCTTTTTTATTCAATCTTATCACCTCTAAATCCATGGAATATCTATATTCTGCCCCGGATAAATCAGGTTAGGATTTTTCAGATTGCTATACATTATAAAATGTGAAAATTCCCATGCGTCCTGTCCCTCATAATTCTTGTAAATACTCCACAGGCTTTCTCCCCCTCTTACCTTGTGAACATATCTTTCAGCATGAAATGTCTGCATCATACCTGATAATGTGTGACGGCAGGTCTCCTTGTCAGTTGCCTCTCTCCTGATTCGCGATGCCATATACCAGCCTCCTGCGCCTTCTTCCATGAGCGGTATAGCAAGCGTCAGATCATAAGTCGCTGTACTCCCACTCCAGACCAGATAGTCATACCAATACCCCTCTTCTTTATGCCAACTCCAATCCACCTCTGTATCAGCCCCTGACGGCAACAAACAGTCAAATCCGGCTCCCTGCTCTTCCACATAAGCACGGACCTCTTCTTCCACGCTAAAATCCTCCTCCGGCAACTGACTGATCCAGACTTTACCTAAATCCAGCGATGCCTCTTCCTGCAATCTCCAAATCCCATTTTCAGCTGACCACATCCGATAATGTGCATCATCGAAGCATTCCCAGCCTTGAGCCTTAGTGACCTTTGTAATATCTATAGTAATAACAGGTATCACTTCTCCATCATCTGCAATGGTAGTCAACACATAATCCAAATCCCACCAGCTTGTATCATCTTCTAACCGATCCGTCCTTCCTCCTCCTATAAGGCGCAGAGTATACTCACGCTCTTCTGGATTGATTTCAGGATATCTTGCCAAAAATCTTTCCAATGGCTTCTGTAAATAGCCTTCTAATATAAGCCTCCTGGCAGTCTCTATTCCATCATTGAATTCTGGGCAATCTTCTCCCGTTACATCGTGTATTTTTTCCTTTTCTTTCCATTCAGTCTCACTCTTTATGTCCGTAGAAAATATAGGAACGCCAAACGTTCTACTACCGCCATCGGGTATAGGCACAGAAATCCAGATGTTATTCAAATGCATGGTAAACACCTCTTCCTCCTGAATGCTCCCGTCTTCCTGCACCATGTATTTGTCTTCTGAATAAGTTTTCTTCATATTACAAGTCAGCCCAGAATATACCTCGTTATCAGGAAGTTCCCTACCATCATCCTCAACCGTGATAGTGACAGCTGAACTCTCTGATGCGGTCTTCTCCTTCTCTGATGCTGCTACAATCTGCGTATGACTTACCGTCAAAGCGGCAGTTAATACCATACACTGTATAATTCTTCTGCGTCTTTTCCATTTTTTCATTATTTTCCTCCCTGTCAGAGCATTTCTGTCGTAGATATTATATATTATAAATCACACTTGCATCATTTTTGCATCATCAGGCTTGACAGGGTGTATCTTCATTAAATTAAGCCCACTACCAGCTTTAAGTAGTGAGCTTTTACGCAGATGCTTTTATTCGGTTTTAGGTATTGTATTTTATCTCTCTCACCTGCTCCCTATGGCAGTGCCTTTCCTGCTGAGAGATAAATTTCATACCACTCTTCCCTGGTAAGAACGATATTGGACGCTTTACAGATTTCCTGCACCCGTCTGATTTGAGTACTTCCCACAATGGTCTGAATCCCGGCGGGATGCCGCATAATCCATGCAACGGCGATGGCGTTACGTGTAACCTGATATTTTTCTGCAAGGCGCTCCAGCACTTTGTTCAGCTCAGGAAATTCTTCGCTGTCAATAAATACCCCTTTACTGTACCGGAAAGGCGACCATGCCTGCAGGGTTATTTTTTTCAACCTGCAGTATTCAATCAGGCTGCCATCTCTGCTGCATCCCGCATCATTGTGAATATTTACATTAAGACCTCCGTCAATAGTTGGGCAGTGCGCCGCGGAAAATTGAATCTGGTTGACACAGACAGGCTCATTTAAACAACTGTTCAGCAACTCTATCTGCATGGGATTATGATTGCTGACTCCAAAGCAATGCACCTTTCCCGCTTTTTTCAGAATATCAAAAGCATCCGCCACCTCTTCCGGCTCCATCAGCGCATCCGGGCGATGAAGCAATAAAATATCTATATAGTCTGTCTTAAGACGTTTAAGGCTTCCGTCCACGGCTTCCAAGATATGCTTTTTGGAAAAGTCATAACAGATACCTGGGCGAATGGCACATTTTGTCTGCAGAACCATCTTCTTTCTCATTTCAGGTGTCATGATCCTGCCAAATTCAGCTTCTGCTTCCCCACCGGCATAGATATCCGCATGATCAAAAAAGTTGATTCCTGATTCTAAGGCTGCCTCCACCAGTTCCCTTGCGTTCTCCGTACTGCCAAGCCCCGTAATCCGCATACATCCCAGTCCAATGGATGATACCTCCGGTATATTCTCACTGATCTTAATCCTCTTCATACCCATGAACATTCTCCTTTCTCTCTGATATAGGTATGGTATTTCCAGACGCCCTCTGTCATATTAACGTATCTGTCCATTACCAATAATCCGGTATTTGTAGGAGGTAAGT
Source organism: Lachnospiraceae bacterium (assembly GCA_014804245.1). Taxonomy (GTDB): domain Bacteria; phylum Bacillota; class Clostridia; order Lachnospirales; family Lachnospiraceae; genus Suilimivivens. The sequence goes on from JAAVAE010000004.1 coordinate 10,487, forward strand.
TCTCTAAGTCCCATGGGACCTCTGGCGTGCAGTTTCTGAGTACTGATACCGATTTCCGCACCAAATCCAAATTCAAAGCCATCCGTAAATCTTGTGGAGGCATTGACGTAAACGCATGCTGCGTCCACTCCCTCTAAGAATTTCTCTGCATTCTCCTCATTTTCTGTAAGAATTGCTTCTGAATGCCTGGTACTGTAGCGGTTGATATGCGCAATGGCTTCTTCCACGGAAGATACGGTTTTCATGGAAATGATATAGTCCAGATATTCTGTTCCATAATCCTCTTCCGTCGCGGGAATGCATTCAATCACCTGCTGTACCTTCTCGTCCCCGCGGATTTCCACATGGTGTTCCCGAAGCGCCGCTGCAAGAGACGGAAGCAGCTTATCTTTTACCTCTTCATGGATGACCAAGGACTCACAGGCATTGCAGACTCCGATTCTCTGGGTCTTGGCATTAATGATGATGGGAACAGCCTTTTCAAGATCTGCAAATTCGTCCACATAAATATGACAGTTTCCTGTTCCTGTCTCGATTACCGGTATGGTGCTGTTTTCTACCACGCTCCTGATCAGTCCTGCACCGCCTCTGGGAATCAGCAGATCCACATATTCCTTAAGCCGCATGAATGCCTTTGCTACCTCTCTGTCTGTGGATTCAATCAGCTGGATNGCATTCTCCGTGATGCCTTCCTCCTTNAAAGCCTGTCTGATNACCTTCGTGATTGCCATGTTGGAACAGATTGCATCACTTCCGCCTTTCAAGATGACCGCATTGCCGCTTTTAAANCANAGNCCNAAAGCGTCCGCCGTGACNTTGGGACGGGATTCATAAATGATGCCGATCACTCCCATTGGCACTCTCCGCTTTTCAATTTTAAGCCCGTTAGGGCGCTCTATAGTCTCTAGGAGTTCACCAATAGGATCGGGCAGGTCAGCCACCTGTNTCAGTCCCTCTGCCATCCCCGAAATCCGNTCGGATGTAAGACGCAGCCTGTCGATTAACCCCGGGTGCATTCCTTTCTCCTCGCCTCTTGCAATATCCTTTTCATTTTCTTTCATGATCAGGCCGCTTTGATCAATCAGCGCCTGCGCCACTGCGTACAATGCATGATCCTTCTGATCTGCAGTCAGCTTTTGCAGCTCATACTTCGCTTCTGCCGCATTTTTTCCCAATTGAACTAACATTTCCATACGTCCACTCCTTGCTCGCCGCAGACCATGCCTGCAGTACTGCGTTTAATATTCTCCAAAAAAANTTTATCTGATGATTCCTTTATCTGTGACAATGATATCCGGTTTCTTATCATGTGCCTCTATGGGCACTCTTTTTGCAATCTGACATTCAAAAGCAAGGGCGGCNCTGTAAAGCCCCGGAAAGGCTGCGAGATAACGATCATAAAAACCCTTTCCATATCCCATACGCCCTCTCTCTCTGTCGAACACCGCTCCGGGNACTAGCAAAAGGCACTTCTCCTGTGCCGCTATCTGCTCCGTGAAAAGTCTGCATTTATCTCCTTCTGGCTCCCGGATTCCCTGATAGCCGTCCACGAAATCCTCCATGCCGTACACTTCATAGAACCGGATATCCATTCCTTCTACCTTCGGTGCAAACACCCGTTTTTCATGTTTTTCAAATAACTCTTCCACCAGTCCGGTGGTCATGACCTCACTGCGATAATCCATATATGCAAGAACAATTCCTGCATGTTGATAAACTGCTTCCTCTTTCAGCAGCCTCCATATCTCAGCACTCTTTTTTCTCCGCTCACTTATTGAAAGCTGATTTCTGTAATTAAGGTACCTGCTGCGTAGTTCCTGTTTGCTGATAAATTCTTTCTTTTCCATAAACAGNCCTCCTTCGTATCTTAATTTATTTTTCACTCTCTATGATATGAGCCGCCAATTTCTCTGCCACATAAATGCCATCCATCGCCGCCGAAGTAATTCCTCCTGCATAACCTGCTCCTTCACCGCAAGGATATAATCCCTTTAATGAAGACTGCAATTCTTCGTCCCGAAGTATCCTCACCGGGGAAGATGTTCTGCTCTCAACTCCTGCCACTAAAACATTGTCATCGTTAAATCCTTTGATCGTTCTGCCAAACTGTTCCATTCCCTCTACAAAGGCATTCCTTAAGGCAGTGGGAAATATTTCATGAACCGGAGCAAATTCCCACTTTCCTTTCATGCAGGGGGTAAACTTATCCGGTATACAAGCAGGTTTTGNCGCTGTCTGCCCGTCACACATGCTTTTGCCCGTTACGGCGCTTTTAAATGCACCATATCGTTCTACAGGTATATTTCCCTGTCCTATTTCAAATGCTTTTTCTTCCAACCTGCGCTGAAAGGCTATTCCTGCCAGAGGATGCGCTGATTCATAATCCTCCGGTGTCACCGATACAATGACGGCACTGTTGGCATTGCTGCCGTCCCTGCCGCTATAGCTCATTCCATTCACTGCAAGTCTGCCGGGTTCTGATGATGCATTTACAACATACCCTCCCGGGCACATGCAAAAAGAATACACACCCCTTCCGTCCTTCGCCTTTGCCGTCACTTTATAGGGGGCATTCCCAAGATTCTTTTCTTCCCNTTTNCCATATTGGGATAAATTAATCAGTTCCTGAGGATGCTCTACCCGCATTCCAACTGCAAATGGTTTTGCCTCCATTTTTATTTTTTTCTCATAAAGCATTTCAAATGTGTCTCTGGCGCTATGCCCTAAAGCCAGAACTACATACTCTGCGGCCAGATTCTCATGTCCGTTTATCACAACTCCGGTAATGTGCCCATCCTCANTGACAAGATCCGTCACCTTCGCATGAAAACGCACCTCTCCGCCCATTTNTAAAATGGCATTTCTCATATTGACAATGACACTGCACAGGATATCTGTTCCAATATGCGGTTTGTGGTCATACAGGATTTCCTCCGGTGCGCCGAATTTTACGAACANGGACAACACTTCCCGGTTTCTTCCGTATTTATCCTTTACAAGTGTATTTAATTTTCCATCGGAAAAAGTGCCTGCCCCGCCTTCTCCAAACTGCACGTTCGATTCCGGNTTCAGTTTTCCCTTTTCCCAAAATTCCTGTACTTCCTTTGTTCTCTGCTCTACAGGCGCTCCCCGCTCAAGCAGAATCGGACGAAAACCCGCTTTTGCCAGCATATAACCGCAAAAAAGCCCTGCAGGTCCGGTNCCTATNATTACAGGTCTGNTGCATCCCCTATANGCNGCCACAGGAAACCGGTAAGGCATCTCNTNCCATATGAGAACCTGCTTTTTGTCGCATTTGCGATAAACAGATGTCTGATTCTTTACCTGTATATTTAGAATATANTTAAAATATAATTCCGGTTTCTTTCTTGCGTCTATGGATCTTCTGACAATCGTAATCTCCGGTATTTCCTCGCACCGCAAAAGCTTTTTGACACGCTTTATCAGTTCTTCTTCNGTGTGANCTACAGGAAGNTTCAGCTGATTAATTCTTAACATTCNGNATTTTCCTTCTGTAGTTCTTGCTGATNCNNNTGATACTCNTCGTTTTCTGCAATTTTCTTTGTGGAGGAACCTGCTGCATTTCTGCCTGCAATATATCCGCTGCTCCATGCCCACTGCAAATTGTATCCGCCGCATTTTCCATCTATATCTACAATCTCGCCTGCAAAATATAATCCTTTCACAAGCTCGGATTCCAATTCGGTATTTACCTGATTGATATCGACACCGCCTGCACACACCTGGGCATTTTCTACTGAATTGTCACCGCATATATGTATGTTAAAGGAACGATACTGCCGCATGAGCTTTTCTACCGCCTGCCATCCTGCCTCCTGTGCTTTCATTCCCGGCTTTAAACCTGCCTCTTTAATCATGACCATATTGATTTTTTTGTGGGCAGTTCCTGTCAGATAATCTTCCAGCGTCTTATCCATCTGAGCCTCATAACGGATCCTGCTCATATATGTAAAGGTCTTGTCATCCTGATCTGGGAAAAAGTTTACCAGAACATCAACCTTCTTTCCTTCTTTAAGCGCATACGCTGCGATACGGCTTATCTGGAAAATCGGAATCCCCGAAACACCATATTCCGTAAACTGCAGTTCTCCGCTTTCACATGCCGCCTCTTTATCATCAACAAGCAATCTGATACCTGCCTGACATCTGACTCCTTGAAGTGCCTTTATAAAACTGTCATCGCTTCTAAGCTGGACAAGCCCCGGCACAATGGGATTAACCTGATGTCCAAACTTCCTTGCAAGCTCATAGCCTGTCAGTCCTTCTCCCTTTTTGAGCGATGCCGGACTTCCGCATGCTATGATTATTTTTGAAAACTGATATGTATTCCCCTGAATATCTTTTAGTTCAAATACGTTTTCTTCATCACGGTATAACGCATCCGTAATTTCAGCCTCCGTCACAACCTCTATTTTATTTCTACAAAGCTCCATACGAAGAATATCCAAGACAGTTGATGCCTGTTCTGAATAAGGATAAAGATATCCGTTTTTGTTTTTGATCATCAGTCCGATATTTTCAAAGGACATCATGGTATCCCATACAGAAAATACACGGAACATCTTATGAAGCTTTTCTTTATCTTCGCAATAATACTGTTCTATAGAAAATGTAAGATTACCCAGATTACATTTTCCGTTGCCAGTAGCAAGAATTTTTTTGCCTACCCTTTCATTCTTTTCAAACAATGTAACTTCCGCACCGTATTTTGCAGCGCTAATCGCTGCCATCATTCCAGATGCACCTGCACCCACTACTGCAATTTTCATTTTATTTTCCATCCGTTTCCTCATTTCTGTCAGTTTTATCTACTACTTTAATATAATACTAACTGGAATAAGACTCAAGAAAATTATATAATTCCCCTTCATCTTTCACATATTTGATGTTTAAAATTTCTTCCTGAAGACTATCCGGCAGCTCTTCCACGACTATATCGGTATTCATATAGACATATGAAAGACTATGATCATAGACAACCACATAATGATTTTCATTTAAAAGAAAAAAGCCCTTTTCTTCCTCCTCAAAATCATAACTTTTCCTGACCACGACTCTTTCTGATGAAAAAGAAACCAGCTCCATATAATCAAATCCCTTCTCCAAATCTGTAAGTAACGGGTTTTGGTTATATTCCTTTATCTCCTGAACAAGCTTGTCCCTGTCAAGACCTATAAACTTATCGGGTGCATCCACCTCTTGTTCAATGGTTTCTCCCGTGACGGTATTATATTCCTGGAGCACATAATGAGTATTTGCCGTCACAACCGGTTCTTCATTCACTGATACTTCTATCGGTTCCTCCTTCATTTCTTTTATGGGCTGTATCTGTGCCTGTATCTGCACTTGTTCATTATGTTTTCCGGGATAAAAAAACTCCATAATTGCCATATTGGATATGAACCCCAGAGAAAACATGCTGAGCGGATAGATAAAAAACAAACTGATACGTTTCACAAATTTCATGGCATATACACCTTTACAATTTATTTACAAACAGTATCAGCCAAAAATTATAAATCTATACCACTATGAAAAATGAAGCAGTCCCGCCAACATAATTAAAATCCTGCCTCCAGCCATTTCCTCCAATTCTCCGTCTTTAAATGCCCTAAGTACGATTAACAGCACCATGTAAACTGCAACAGCTATTAAAAGACAGATTATCATTGAAATAATGCTCCCCAGTAAAGGAGCAACCACTTTATTCAAAAGCATTGCGATAACCCCCGATATAGCAGAAGCTATGATCGTTACCGCAAAGCATCTGATCCATTCCTGACTGTATTGAAAGTTGCGGCAGATAAGCAGGAATCCCAGAACAGCCACTACCGCATAAAAAACAATAACCGCAGTGACCACCCCCGCAATACCGATTTTTGCAGTTTTTAAAAGCAGCGCTGCAATGCTGCCATGTAAAATCAGTGCAATTGCCCCCATTCCTGTCACATATTTCATCTTTCGGCTCTTTAGCAACATTTCCATGAACACAGACGCGAACACATAAAAAATAATAATCAGACTTCCCAGCTGAACCCACCAGACCGGCTGCTGATTTCCTGTAAAAAGCATATCCAGGACATTTTCTGCAAGCACAGAAAGAAACACCGCTGCCGGTATAGTAATCACCGCACATTGATGTATCAGAATTCCCAGTCTTTCCCGGGCAACACGGTTTTCTTCCCTTTCCATACTTACTATGACCCGTCTGACCGGCATCATACAAATCATACTGATGATTCCGCAGATGATACCGACTATTACCAGGCATTTTCCATAGTATTGCCCCCATTGACCAATCTGGTTATCTGATTCGTCAAAGCGGAAAAACAGATATTGATCCAATAATGGCAAAGCATGAAAGCTGATCCAATACAGGAAATAGAATATGCTATTTCCTACCAGCAGCTGCAGCACATGCATCCTGGTATCCTGATTTCTCTGAGCTTCTCTGCCCATTTGCTTTTTTGAGGAAGACTTAAAGATAAAAAATAAAACAAGTACATGAAGAAAGCAAAAAATTGAAGCAGCCAAGAGACCAATAGACGCCCCCATAGCACCGTAAGCGCCTGCATAATCTGCATTCTGCAGGAAAGCCGAAACCTTTACGCCATACCCATGCAGAAGTGTTGAACCGATTAGTCCGCCCACAAACAAAAATACGGTGTGCAATATCTGAGAATGCATTGCCGGTATCCTTGATCCATTTCCTTGAAAATATCCTCTAAAGATACCTGTTATAATGGAAAAAAACATTGCAGGGGCCATCAGGCTTACTGCCATCCCCGCTAACGGAATATGAAAAACCTTTTCGGCAAGGCTATGCCCTAGGAAACCAAAAAGAACGCTTAAGACCAGTCCGATGCTTCCTCCTAAAAGCAATGCACTGCTCAGTACTTTCGCTGCACTTTTAAACTGCTCTCTCTTTACGCGGTATCTTACCAATAACGCAACTGCCTCTGACAGTCCATATGAAACCGTCCCTGCAACTACCAGATAAATCTCATTCGCTAGTCCAAAATAAGCAATCCCATTATCTCCAATTAAATGTTCCAGCGGAATCCGAAAAATCAGCATCCCCATCAAGGCAAGCAGCGTAATGATCATATAATAATCTCTTCTTGTAGAAGTTGTGTTTTTTCTCTCTGGTCTATTCATAAATTCTCCTGTCCAATCCTGCTCAGGCTCACTCAATTATCTCTTGTAATCCCTAATGCTTCCAGCACTTTTTCCTGTTTCCGTTCCATCACATCCGCCTGCGCCTGCGTCATATGATCATATCCGCATAAGTGAAGCATGCTGTGTGCTGTCAAAAAGGCAAACTCTCTTTTTTGTGAATGTCCGAACTTCAATGCCTGCTCTTTTACTTTATCAGCGGAAATAATGATATCACCTAAAATAAGTTCTCCGCTTTCCGGATCAAAATACTCTGCCTCTCCATGATCCACAACAGAAAAATCAGCTTCTTTTATAAAATCTATCATTGGAAACGAAAGTACATCCGTCGGGGCATCTATCTGCCTGTACTGCCTGTTAAACTCATGTATTCCATCGTTATCCGTAACCAGAAGATTTACCTGCGCTTCATAAGGACAGCCTTCCTGCGAAAGAACCTCTTCCATAATCAGGTCTAAGATTTCTTTTATGTTAAACTCAAATACCACAGATGTCTCGTTTTCAACGTAGGAAGTCATAATACAATTTTTCCTCCACTAAGATCTTCTTCATCTCCTGCAATTCTCCGAAAGATGCTCCGCTGTAATCTATCATACCACTTTCTAACTTTTTTTTAAATATAGTATTAATGATTTTCTGATAATCTAATTCAGCCTTCGGTTCTTTGGAAAACAGATAGTGAATGGACGAAATAACCGTATCACAGAAAAGAAGCAGCACAGTTTCTTTTGATAGAATTCTTTCTCCATGATCCAGATACTCTTTTAAGACCCTTTGTACTTCAGCCGGAAATTTATTTTCCTGTAAGATCTCCTCAGCATTCTCCCAAGTGTTTTCACCTTTTATCGTTCCGATTCTGTGATAATAGCCACACGCCTTGACCAGCGCATCATCATAATTTATCTTTTTTGCAATCCGGTCACACAAGTATGCCGTATGGATGGCATGATAATATTCTTCTTTTGAAAAATTCTTTAATTCCACCAGCAAAGGACACTCCGGATCATTGATATCCACATAAATATCCCGTTCCCTGTAAATAATGGAAAAACTGAAAAATTTAAGCAATATCAGCAACAGTATGACACTAACCAGCAGATTCGCCGCAGGGATTGCAAACATACTAAGCGACAATACTTCGTTTGCGTACAAAACCTCCTGTATCGACAGACAGACAAGCTGTATCACCAATGATACAAAGAGAGGCAGCCAGATTCTAAATGTCTCATTTACATAAGAAAAAACCATGATTCCAACAAATCCGCTGATAAAATACACAAAAAACGACGTGCTGCTTCCACCCTGTATTAAAATAGAAATCATAAGAAGCGTACTGCCTGATAAAAAACCGATCATCTGGTTGCTGAAAAGCATCAGTCCCACAAAAACTGCCAGATACGGCCAACCTCCAATCGGAAGCATGGGAAATAAGATGCTGCCTCCTAAGGAAATCAGATATATGATTGTAAATCTTCCTACATGTTTCTCATTATCATATAAATATGTCCCATCTTCTCTGCTTCTCTCCATTGCAAACCAGATACTTCCAAATCCTATCCCCGCCAGAATTGCAATGCCTGCCGCCTCTGTCCTTGGCTTTTGATAATAACAGGCAGCCAATGCACTTACGGTTATGGTCAGCAAAAATAAAATAACTTCCTGTACCAGGGTTGTCCATCCTTTTTTGCCAGATGTCATATCTATATCCTTTAAATCCTGATTCTCACTGTCTCTTCCCATAAACCGTATTCCTGTTTCTCCGCTTCGCACTGCTGTTTTCTCTTGCTTCGTAATTCTCGTATGCCTTTACGATCTTCTGTACCAGAGGATGTCTGACCACATCCCGGCTTGTCATTTTGCAAAATTCAATTCCCTCTATATTTTGAAGTACCTTGTGTGCCACATCAAGTCCTGAGACCGTTCCCGGCGAAAGGTCCTTCTGTGATGCATCACCGGTTACGATTACCTTTGAACCGAATCCAATTCTTGTAAGGAACATCTTCATCTGCGCAGGCGTCGTATTCTGCGCCTCATCCAAAATAATATATGCATTATCTAATGTCCGCCCCCTCATGTAAGCAAGCGGAGCTACTTCTATCAGTCCCTTTTCCATGTTCTTCATGAAATTTTCTGCTCCCATAATCTGATAAAGCGCATCATACAGGGGCCTTAAATATGGATCCACCTTGCTTTGCAGATCCCCCGGAAGGAATCCCAGCTTTTCTCCTGCTTCAATTGCAGGTCTGGTCAGTATGATTCTTTCCACTTCCTGATTTTTAAATGCTGTTATCGCCATGGCCATGGCAAGATATGTTTTGCCTGTACCTGCCGGTCCAAGTCCAAACACAATCATATTCTTCCTGATTGCATCCACATACTGTTTCTGTCCAAGGGTCTTGGGCTTTATCGGTTTGCCCGATATAGTATGGCAAATACATTCCTTGTCTATTTCTAAGAGAACATCCTCATTTTCTTCCATACTCATTGTAATTGCATAATCCACATTCTGTTCCTCTATCACATTTCCCCTCATTGATAATTCCGTCAGTTCCTGAATCACTGTTTTTGCTTTTTTGACAAAAGGGGCTCCACCGCTGATCTGCACTTCCCCGTTCCTGTCTACAATTGATACATGAAGCTGTCTTTCAAGCTTTTTGATATGGCTGTCAAACTGACCAAACACGTTCTGTTGGTCTTTAGCCGATACCCTGATTCGTTCAGAGACTTCTTCCATCTGTTTCTCCCAATCTGCTATTCCTGGATTTCCTCTTCCTGCTGTGCTTCTTCTACCTGCACAAGCTGAGTCTTTTTTTCTGTTCCTGTTTTTTCAATTGCCAGAAAATCGACTTTCATTTTCCACACGCCGGAAGCCTTATTTATTGTAACATTTTTTTCTACAATTTGTACCCCTTTTTCCTGTAAAGTTTCAATAAATTTTTGTATTCTTTCCTCAAAAAGTTTTTTCACTTCATTCTGACTGTAAATTTTCTCTTCAACCACATATTCTCTGACAAGATCACTTCCAATATACACCGGCAGATAATAATTTTCAAACAGCCTTAACTGTTTTTTTTCTTCTATCACATCGTACTCGTCATATTCCTTTCCAATTGACGGTAATTTAATTTTTTTTGTTCCAAACATAATAAAGGGACTTTTTCTTTCATTTCCAGTGTATTGTTTCTGCTCATATTGTTCATCAATCTCATCCTTCAATTGATAAATACATCTCAGCATAATATCTGCATCTGCCCTGCAATAATCATAGCGTTTAACCGTTCCATCCTCATTCATGATGGGAACACCGCCTTCTACCAGCACATCCCCCTTCTGCACTAATATACCTGCCGTCACCTTGGGCACGCCGCTTCTGGTTACAATGCTGACGATTTCCCCGTCTTTATCTGCAACCAGATCTATCCCTTCTCCCTCCGGCACCTTTGCCTCATCATCCTCCGGCAGTATCAGATCATTTTCTTTCACCTGGATAAGCAGTCTTGTACCATCGATTCTTGCCGAAGTCCATGTCACTATATCAAACTCATTTCTAATAGCCTTCTCCAGCGCCTCGATCTCAACCTCACTCTTTTTCATTCCCACTTCAAAACCACTGCTTATGAGAAAATCCTGAAATACATCCGTCGTCACATAATAATTTCCCTCAATCTCAACCGCCCAGATAAATCCAGACATCCAGATCCAAAAAATGAGGCTCCCCAGAAGACCGCATACAAATATTCTCCGTTTCCACATTTGTAAAGAAAGAAAGGGTAGTCCATAACGCTTCGTTATGACTACCCTGGTTCCCGTTTTCCTTGTAATTCCCCTGAGACGATAAAAGCCTTTCAGACTGATCTTCATCGTATAAAAATCACCATGATTTTCAATATCCCAGAGAAATATGTTATGGTTACTGCATAGATTCATAAATCTTTCCGGTGAAAACCCGAAAACTTTAATGGCAAGATAACCTTTTAAATAGCGAATGACCTGTATCATACCACACCTCACAAAGTTTATTCCATCTTCACATGAGATAACGGACTGTATCAACACAGCCGCTTATTTTCATGTCTTCATTTGTATAATAAACAATGTTCAACCTCTTTCCGTTGATCTCAATCTTACAGGTCTTACCTTGAAGCAGAATCGTCTGGCTGGTATATTCGATAATGCCCTTATAATTTTCTACAAATACTTCTGTGTTCCCTGTCAAGGTAACAATCGATGCGCCAAGGAGCGAATCTTTAGGTAATTTTAAAGATTCTACCACAAGTTCTTTTCCCTGAGGGCGTCCCGTATCTTTCCTTTCTTCTCTTGTCCGGTTCCAGTTATTTTTTAATTTATGGTTTACTTTTTTCATCATACCATACTATATGAGAAAAAAATGCCCGCTATACCTGCTATTTCTTATTTATGATAGGGCTCTCCTTTGATAATCCGGTACCCTCTGTAAATCTGCTCCAGCAAAATGACACGCATTAATTGATGGGGAAATGTCATATTTGAAAAGCTAATCGCCTGATGCGCTGCTTTTGATACACTTACATGAAGACCAAGGGATCCGCCGATAATAAACTGTATATGGCTTTTCCCCTGCACAGCCAGATGGTTCATCTGATTGGCAAAAGAAACAGAATCCGGCTTTTCGCCCTGGATCTCAAGAGTAATGACATGGGCATCCTCTTTCACATGCTTCAAGATCCGTGCAGCTTCCTTTTCCTTAATCTGCTCCTCAATCGCAGGACTTGCACCATCAGGTGTCTTTTCATCCTGTACCTCTATGATTTCCAGCTTGCAGTATCTGCCCAGCCTTTTTTCGTATTCAGAAACAGCCTTTCTGTAAAAGTCTTCTTTTATCCTGCCAACACAGATTATGGTAATCTTCATTCCTTTTCTTCCTCGAAAACTTCGGGATAAACTTCTTCCACCAGCCTGTCCAGATAGCCTTCGTCCAGATTCATGAACTGATTATTGATTGCATTTTTCATATGATCAAACCGCCGAAAATACTTAATTTCCTCAATTTGCTCCGATATCTCCAGCAGACCATCGATTTCGTCCCGCCTGAAATTCTCCATGCACCATTTTTTAATCTCAGTGGTCAGATTGTTCTCCTTACGTGCTTTTCTTTTGAAGGTCTTAAAATTTTTCATGGATATGATTCCCATGACGATAAACAAAAGAAATAGAACTCCCATAACCCCGCTGATCATGTATTTGTTCGTGAGAGAAACCTTAAAATCGATTACACCAAGAAAAAAAAGCACATCCGCAATAAACCCAACTCCGCCTACAATTAGAAATGTGTACGCAGAAGTTCTATTCTCTTCTGCCTTTTCTTCATTGTTGATATAAGCCGATCCCCAAGCCATATCCATACCTCCTTCTACCCCAACTTCTATTTTACTACGGATTGGCATAGGTTTCCACTAGTTTTTATTCTTTGAGATCAGACATGGAACTCCAATATTGACATTGTCCTTCGGGTGCATCCAGATATAATTGTCAGGATTGTCTATTTCAACATAAACAGTTCTATTTCCCTTTTTATCTTTGTTCTCATTCTGATAAATCCATGAACCATGTTCTGCACTTGCATTCCATTCCTTGGTACTTTCATCTGCATAAAGATTGGTAATATAAAAATCACCATGAACAAGCCCCTGCGAATAACTGCCTATCAGATTTGCATCATAGCCTACCCTTTCCTCTAAAAGAGCCAGATTATAATCATAGTGCTCGGCCCCCTCTCCCTCCGGAAGATCGTTTGCCCAGACGCCTGCATACTGATGATAGGTATAAAGGTCCTTTGTATTTTCAGTATGGTGGATGTGATAATGAATCCACGTCCCCGCTCCGCTCCTTACTCCATTTTTCCAATCGCCGTAATAATACTGATTATCTGCATATACCGCTATTCCTTTTCCCTCCGGCTGACCATTGCCATTTACATCTCCGCAATAGTAGAAATCCGTGGTTCCTTTCAGCTGCCATGACATGGCAATGTAGTGATCCAGCTTTGCCAGATCATCTAGTGCCTGCTGGTTATTACCCTCCCAGTAAGCCATCATTTCCTGAAGCTGGGCATCCTTATCGAACTTCACCTTACTGTAATCCGTTTTTCCGGCTTCCATGATTTCTTTATAAGGAGTGGGGCTTGGAATCATTATTTCTTCCTCCGTCTCCTCCTGTATCTCATTTTCTGTGCTGCTTTCTTTTCCGGCAGAAGGCGATGCCTGAACATTCATCATTGATGACGTTTCGGCAGTCCGGTTTTCATCTGCGTAATCCATGATACTCTGCTGTAAATTTTCCGTCTGTTCATCAGAATCCTTCTTTACACGATTCACGATTAGTGTAACAGCAAGAACAACAATAATCAGCACGAAAGGAACTACCTTGACGAGAACCTTTCCCCATTCTCCTCCGGGATTTTCCGTTTCATTTTCATCAAAAAAATTCTTCATAGTCACTCCTCATAATCAAAGCAGCTTCTCCCAGAAGTCACAGTGCGGATATATCCTCCTGCCTCCACGTGCGCCGGCGATACCTGATAGGCTTTCAGTGCTTCCTCTGTCTCAAACCTGGAAATCAGGGCTATATCTTTGTTGCTGGACTCCATAGCTCCAATCACTACTTCAAGTGATACCACACCCTCTACTGAATCAGCTACTGCTTCCAGCCTTCTCTTTATCTCAAGCGCTGCTTCCTTCTTTTCCTGCTCCGATAAATCTTCTTTTAAATTCCACAAAACAATATGATGAACCATTTTGTATCCTCCTTGATAACCATACAATAAAAATTTTAATTTTGTACCATGTAAATTATTAATATTTTCTTATTCCTGTATATAAAGTCCATGCCGGAAACAAGTTCCGGCACGGTTTGGGACAACATTTGATTGCTGCCGCTCTTTATTTGTTTTTCAGATACTCATCTATTCCCTTTGCTCCTGCACGTCCTGCACCCATTGCAAGAATAACGGTAGCAGCCCCTGTCACTGCATCTCCGCCGGCATAGACACCTTCCTTGGTGGTCTTTCCAAATTCTTCATCTGCCACAATGCATTTCCATTTATTGACTTCACTCCTTATTCTCTTCCTGTTTTGATTTATTTGGGGTAAATATTTTTTTCCTCCCTCTTATAATTCCTTCCCATACTACGTTAGAAAATGCCCCCGACACTTGACCTATCGCAAATAGCTTACCAGCATCCTGATTAATCAAAGGTAAATACCAGCCTTTTGGAGCTTTCCCGGTTATTGTTCCTCCAGCCATTGGTGTAATTGCACTCTGTGAATGCGACATTGAATTTCCTATTCTCTGTACAAATGGTATTTTAGAAACTAACTCTCCAATCCCTGCTGCCAGCAAAGCGCCTCCAACACCTTCTAGAGTTTTTATTGCAATACTACTACCAGTTGCCTCAGGATTAGTCGCTTTCTCTACCGCTGCATTTGTAGCTCCACCTACTACCCCATATCCGACCAGTGATACGACTTTTATTGATATTCCTAAACCGCTAGCAATTGCAGGTGCAGCATATGGCACTGCTGCCGTCAATGCACTACCGA
>JAAVAE010000005.1 GCA_014804245.1 Lachnospiraceae bacterium
CAATACCGCCCCATCCCCCGCCGCCTATTCCCGCGTCCCGCACCTGAACCCAAACCTGAATTGCCCCGCCGTTACTCTTCACGGAGGAGTCATTAGTCCTCACAGGATTGCTGTTTATCAGATAGCAAAAACTGCGAACATTATGCCACACTTTACAGGCAACCGATAACGTAGCACAGGGCAGGTAAATATACCAAAAGGAGTCCCTATAAAAACGTCAGCGCTTGACGAGGTTCTTTCGAGTCTAGCGTCTGCTACGTTTTTATGGAGCGGGAGCGCGACGACGTTGGTATATTTACCTGCCCTGTGCGGACTACTGGCTACCCCGTAAAAAGTACCTAACTATCCCACATACAATCCGCATTGCCTTTTGAAGATTTTACTGATAAAATGAGAGAGCAGGCACATATGCAGCACAACCAAAGGAGTCGATGAATATGCCACAAAGGTTTTGTAGTGATTCTAAGAATAGAAAACAGGAAAAGAAACGGATAAAGCAGCAAAGGAAAAGAAGAAAGCGTATCAATTCGAGGATAGAAAGGGCAGTGTCATTTCTTGCTATACTGGTATGTGTTGTTTTTTCTGTTCTGGAGGTATTGGAAGAAAGAAAGGGATCTGAAAGATGAATGAGAATATAATAGCGTACGAAACAGTGGATTTGTGCGATAATGACGAATGTGTTATTATCATTGATCAGACAAAACTGCCGGGAAAAATGGAACTGATCCGGCTTTCTACGGCGCAGGAGATATGGGATGCAATTTATCTTTTGAAGGTCCGCGGCGCACCGGCAATCGGTGTGGCGGCAGCTTTTGGTCTTTATGTTTTGGCAAGGCAGATAGCGAAAGACGAGACGGAGTTTGATGCTTTCTATGATAAGTTTATGGAACAGAAGAAATATCTGGATTCCGCAAGACCGACAGCAGTCAATCTGGCATGGGCGCTGAATCGGATGGACCGGATATGCAGGCAGGCGCACGAGGACGGGAAGAACGTAGCTGAAATTGTAGAGATACTTGGCGAAGAGGCGCGGGAAATCAAGGAAGAAGATATCCGGGTGTGCAAGTCTATCGGTGAATATGGATTAAGTCTTGTAAAACCGGGAGATGGTATTCTTACCCACTGTAATGCGGGACAGCTTGCCACCTGTAAATATGGTACTGCTACAGCGCCGATTTATCTGGGGCAGGAGAGAGGGTACAAGTTCCGTGTTTTTGCAGATGAGACAAGGCCTCTTTTGCAGGGAGCAAGACTGACGGCTTATGAGTTAAGCAGTGCCGGAGTGGATGTGACCTTAATCTGTGATAATATGTCCGGTATGGTCATGAAAAATGGATGGATCAATGCTGTGTTCGTAGGGTGTGACCGGGTGGCGGCCAATGGGGATGTGGCAAACAAGATTGGAACCAGTGTGGTGGCTGCGGTGGCAAAACAATATGGCGTACCTTTTTATGTATGTGCACCCACATCTACCATTGATCTGGATACGCCTACAGGAGCAGAGATTACGATTGAACAGCGTCCGCCGGAAGAGGTAACGGAAATGTGGTATCAAGAACGCATGGCGCCGGAAGGAGTGAAGGTATTTAATCCGGCCTTTGATGTGACGGATCATGAATTGATTACAGCCATTGTGACGGAGCATGGAATAGCAAGGGCGCCTTTTACAGAATCACTTTTAAAATGCAAAGGGAAGAATTAAATAAAAAAGAGGTATCCTTTTACAGAAAAACTGTTAGAGGATACCTCTTTATAGGTTCTGATGCTTCTTATCACCCGTTTAACCTAATACAATACATTATGAAATTGCAAGTGGTATAAGCAAGTCATGTATTGTCTGCGGCGCATTGTATATAAGTTATTTGACAGAATAAATTTGTTCAAGATTTTAGCTTAAACTGTCCAACCAATCCTTCAAGGTTATCAGATTGTGCGGACAATTCCTCGCTTGTAGCGGATGTTTCTTGTGCTGCTGCTGAATTATTCTGGATGACTTCAGAAATTTGTTCTACACCCAGTTCCAGCTGTCTCATAGCGTCTGCCTGAGCATCAGATAATTCACTGATTTCTTTTGTGGAAACTGCCAACATTTTAATCCCTTCAATAACAGATTCGATTGCGGCAGTAGTTTTTGATGTAATGTCATTTCCATGCTCAATCTCGATAATGGAATTTTCAATTAGTTTCTTTGTATTGATTGCTGAATTAGCGCTGTCCGATGCCAGCTTGCCGATCTGATCAGCTACAACGGCAAATCCCTTTCCGGCTTCGCCTGCTCTTGCTGCCTCAATAGAAGCGTTCAGTGACAGGAGATTGGTCTGGGAAGCAATATCTTCAATTTCTGCAATGATATTTGCAATTTGTTTGGAGGTATCATTGATACGCTCCATTGCTGTGTTAAGAAGCTTGATATCTTCGTTGCTCTTCTCGGCCGCCCGCTCGAATTCTTCTGCATTTTCATGCGAATGCTTGGCTTTTTCTGAACTGTTTACAACTGCTTCCGTAATATTCTGGATTGTGGCAGTCAGTTCTTCTACGGAGCCTGCCTGATCAGTAGCACCTTCAGCCAATGCCTGTGCACTTTCAGCCATCTGACCGGCTCCCAGTGCAACCTGTTCAGCAGCTTCATTGATATTTTTCAGTGTGCCGCTTAAAGAAGCAGTAATTGTTTCAAGCGCGTCTGCCAAAGCTTTAAAATCACCTCTGAAATCTACGTCTGTAGAAATGTCAAAATTACCTGAGGCAATTTCGCCAAGACCTCTGCTTAATTCATTGATATATAATTTCATGTGTTTAGCAGCTTCTTTGAAGGCATCTGTCATCTCACCAATCTCGTCGGGATACATTGTTTCAATATCGATGTTCAAATCACCTTGAGCAAGCTTAAGGGATGCTTCTTTGACATGACTGATAGGCTCTGCAAATAATTTTGCCACATATTTTGAGAACTTTGTTGCTACAATTATAGCCACTAAGGTGACTATAATGATTACAGCGAAGATAATAATAGTCTGGAGGTTCAGCGAACTGGAAGCTTTGTTGCCTAATTCCACATTCAAAGCAATCAGTCCCTCCACAGCGGCAGTCAGCTTTTTCAGGGTTGGTTTGCCTTGGGAAGCCAGAATATCCCGGGCTTCGTCATTTTTATTCTCCATTGCTATTGCCACTACTTCGGTATAGACACCACGGTAGGCGGCAAGGTTTTCCTCAATGGTGTTAATATATTCCATTTCTTCCGCTGTAGTGCAGTGCTCTTTCATTGCAGAAAATGCTTCATCTGTGAGTTTCTGAGCTTCTGTCAACTCGGCAACGCATGCCTGCAGGTCAGCTTCCTCCTCAAAAAGAATCAACTCTCGTACAAGAGATGGTTCTTTATTTAGGTATGTACCGAATCTACCAATTTCACCTTGGGAAAAACCGTTGGAAACTAAAGCACTGCTATATTCAGCGTTGTGAATAAACAAAAAAATCAAGCCCAGAACGCCTGAGATGCTGGCGATGGCTACTACCAAAGTAAAGCAGTATCTAAGCTTTTTTTCTACCTTCATACTTTTTATTTTATTTAACATAAAATTCTCCTATTCTCCCTATGGAAATAGATCTAATCTATTTCTCAGATTTTTCATCTGCGAACAGCTTAAATACAATACTATATTCTTATGTCAAGGTTCGGGTTCTAAAATGATATACCTATTAATACGCTATGATAGACATACGACAAAAATAGAGTCTTTTTTATTATACCACTTTGGAAAAAAAAAACAATTAGATTCGCAAATTCAATAGCCAGAAATTTTTAATTCTGCTACAATCTGGACATAGGCTTCAATAACGTCAAATCCTTTGTAATCTTCCCTCTTTAAGTCGATCATATCTCCGTGGGAAATGCCCCGTCTGCCTGTACTTGCAAAAACCTTTTTAAAATTGCCCCATTGCGCCGACTCTATGCTTACAAGTCCGTCGTTTTTCGGGGCTCTGGCAAGGAACATGAGGAGATAGGGAATGCTTAAAAGATTGTCTCCGAAGGTATGCTTGACATAGGAAGCATAGCTCTGGTAGTAAACATTCGGCGAATCTTTGTATTTTTCATTAAAACGCTCACAAAATTCACTGGAAAGCTGCTTGCTGGCATGATAACAGTCCGGGTTTTGATCGCCTAACTTCCTATATGTGCGGTCAAATAAAGAGGAAATAAAGCGATAAACCGTATCGGGCAGCCGGTTTAAAATGCTTAAAAGCTCCGAGCCTCTGTGAGGGGTGGATATGGTGGTCAGGGATGCAATCTGATTATCCATGTGTAAGCCCGAAATCAGATAGCGGGCGTCGAGACCGCCTTTGGAGTGTGCAATGATATTTACCTTGTCGCAGTGATTCTCAAGAAGTACTTTTTCAATTGTCTTTTTAATGGTCAGGGCATTGTTCTCGATGGTTCCCCATGCTTCCTGGTGACCATAGTAGACGGAGGCGCCGTTGCGCGAAAGTTCTTTTGGAATCCGTCCCCAGTAATTGAAATACTGGAGATCACGGAAACCGATACCGTGAAGCATGATAATGGGATATCTGGTAGCACAGACATTTGAATCCGCACGGATAAGTCTGTTTTCAAAACGGAATACTTCCGCGTCATATTCTATTTTCGCTCTTTTGCTTAAGTATTTTGCAGGGATAAGATGAAGGAAGGGGATCCATATAAAGAAGAAAATCAGAACCCTTTTCCACACACCCAGGCTGCGGCAGGTACATAGGATGCGGATGCAGCCATTCAAAATGAGAAAGTAAAAGAAGAAAAAGGCCAGCACAGCGTCAAATAAAACGGTAGACGTGCCGCCGCCGGAAAATAGATAAAGGGCATAATTGTATAATTTAAAAAAGTAAAGAAAAGGCTGCGCCAGAATGCCCCAGAAGCACAGGCGGAAAATTCGTGTTCCGCCGTTCATGATTTTAAGACGGAGGGATGCATGGTTTCTATCCCTATAGGGCATGATGTGCAGGCAGCATAAGACGACTATGTATATGAGGACGAGCGATAGGGCAGAGGAGGCATATAGGAAGGACCACATATGCTCTATTTCGAGAAATTCATAACACAAGCTATAGATGAGACTATCCAGCAGATGCAATAAAAGGACAATATGGGGTAAAAATATCATTTTCCGTTCTCTCTTCCTGTTCCACGAATTTTCTTTTGAATTGATTGCTTTATTTTATCACAATCCGCCTGTAAGAACAAATCCAGAATAACAAGAATCGTCAAATATTCACATGAATGACAATACCGCAAAGATAATTGAAAAGCTATAATAAAATCAGCAGGAAGGGAGGTATTTGCGATGCAATATGGGCATTTTGACGATAAGAACAGAGAGTATGTGATTGACAGGATTGATCTTCCGACTTCATGGACCAATTATCTGGGGGTGGAGGACACCTGCGTTGTGGTCAACCACACAGCAGGCGGGTACATGTTTTATAAGACGCCTGAGTATCACAGGGTGACGAGATTTCGAGGTAACAGCGTTCCGATGGACCGTCCTGGTCATTATGTATATCTGAGAGATTCTGAAAGCGGAGATTACTGGAGCATTTCCTGGCAGCCTGTAGGAAAGTCCCTAAAGGAGGCCGATTATACCTGCCGCCACGGGCTTTCTTATACCACCTACGAATGCGGATACAGTGATATCAGGGCAAGCCAGACGCTTCTCGTGCCGATTGGAGATGCTCTGGAATTATGGGATGTAAAAATTAAGAATGAAGGCAAGGTGACGAGAAGTCTGCAGGTGTTTTCATATTGCGAGTTTTCTTTCCATCATATTATGATAGACAATCAGAATTTCCAGATGAGCATGTACTGTGCGGGGAGCAGCTATGAGGATGGCATCATAGAGCATGATCTTTTTTATGAGGAATTTGGATATCAGTATTTTACTATGAGCGAGATGCCGGATGGATTTGACTGTCTGCGTGACAAGTTTCTTGGTCTGTACCATACAGAGGACAATCCGCAGGCGGTGATTGACGGAAAATGCAGCGGTTCCTTTGAAAAAGGAAATAATCACTGCGGCAGTCTTCAAAAGGATATCGTGCTTGCGCCCGGGGAAGAAAAGAGAATTATTTTTATTTTAGGAGAGGGAAACCGGGAAGCAGGAAAAAAGGCAAGAGAAAAATACAGTGATTTTAAAGCGGTGGATCATGCGTATGACCGGCTTCGCGCTTATTGGGATAAGAAGCTTGGCAAGCTTCAAATCTGTACGCCTAATCAGGGGATGAATACACTGATTAACATATGGACTTTGTATCAGGCGGAAATCAATGTGATGTTTTCAAGATTTGCTTCTTTTATTGAGGTAGGAGGAAGAACCGGTCTGGGATATCGGGATACGGCGCAAGATGCAATGACGATTCCCCATTCTAATCCAGAGAAGTGTAAACAGAGAATTGTGGAACTGCTTAAAGGATTGGTATCATCAGGGTATGGACTGCACTTATTCCAGCCGGAATGGTTTGAAGATCATAAAAAGGAAAAGCCATTCAAGTCTCCTACGGTCATACCTGAATTTAACAAAGGCAATATGATTCACGGAATAGAAGATGCCTGTTCGGATGATGCCCTCTGGCTGGTTTCTGCCATTACAGAATATGTAAAGGAAACGGGTGATATGGACTTTATAGATCAGATAATCACCTATGCAGATGCAGGGGAAGGAACCGTCTATGAGCATATGACGAGGATCCTGGATTTTTCCGATGAGCAGGTGGGGCAGCAGGGCATCTGTAAAGGGCTCCGGGCAGATTGGAATGACTGTCTGAACTTAGGCGGCGGCGAAAGTGCCATGGTGTCATTTCTTCATTATTGGGCAATTCAGAATTTCCTTCAGATTGCTGAATATCTGGGCAGGAAAAAGGATGTGGAAAAGTATGCTGCTATGGCAGAAAAAGTGAAAAAAGTCTGTGATGAGCAGCTTTGGGACGAAGAGTGGTTCATCAGGGGAATCACCAGAAACGGGAAAAAAATAGGAACAAAGAAAGATAAAGAGGGGAAGGTTCATCTGGAGTCCAATGCATGGGCAGTACTATCCGGAGCCGCTGATTTGGAAAAAGGAATTAAAGCAATGGACAGCGTAAGAGAATACCTTTTTACTCCTTATGGAATTATGCTCAATGCACCGGCTTATACTGTCCCTGATGATGATATTGGATTTGTGACAAGAGTCTATCCGGGACTGAAAGAGAATGGAGCCATCTTTTCCCATCCCAACCCATGGGCATGGGCAGCAGAATGCAGGCTTGGAAGAGGTGATCGGGCAATGGAATATTACGATGCGCTGTGCCCTTATTATCAGAATGACCGGATAGAAGTGAGGGAGGCAGAGCCTTATTCCTATTGTCAGTTTGTGATGGGCAGAGATCATACAGGATTTGGGAGGGCAAGACATCCTTTTATGACAGGTACAGGCGGATGGGCTTATTTCAGCGCTACGCGGTATATTTTGGGCATCAGACCTCAGCTGGATCATCTGGAACTGGACCCCTGTATTCCTGCCGATTGGAAAGGATTTTCGGCTGACAGAGTATGGAGGGGCGCTATGTTCCATATAAGTGTGGAAAATCCGGACAAAATGATGAAGGGGGTAAAGGAAATCTGGCTGGACGGTCAGAAGGTGGAAAAAATTCCGGCGATGGAAGCCGGATCGGAACATCAGGTAAGGGTGGTTATCGGAAAGGCAGACATCCAAGGGCAGAATGAAGAGGCGTCAGACCTGGAGTAGGGAGTAAACAGAACGAATGGAGGAAGAGCGGATGATCAAATTTGGTACCGGCGGCTGGAGAGCCGTGATAGGTGATGGGTTTACAAAAGAAAACATTCAGATTCTGGCAAGAGCAGTTGCAGATAAAATGCGTGCAGAAAAGGTAGAGCAGAAGGGAATCGTGATAGGCTATGACCGAAGGTTTCTTTCTAAAGAAGCCATGCAGTGGGCGGGGCAAGTGTTTGCAAAGGAAGGGATTACGGCCTACCTGATTAACAAGTCGGCGCCTACACCGCTTGTCATGTTTTATGTGATGAAGCACGAATTCCCCTATGGAATGATGGTGACGGCAAGTCATAATCCGGCAATATA
Organism: Lachnospiraceae bacterium; assembly: GCA_014804245.1. GTDB lineage: Bacteria > Bacillota > Clostridia > Lachnospirales > Lachnospiraceae > Suilimivivens. Next base: position 8,118 of record JAAVAE010000005.1, read on the forward strand.
TAACGGAATCAAGGTGTTTACAGCAGGCGGCCGTGATGCGGATGAGGTTCAGACCGCGGAACTTGAAAATTATATCAGAGATCTTACAGACATTCCGCCGGAAGAAATGGATTATGATGAAGCGGTGGAAAAAGGTCTGATACAGGAAATTTATCCCTTAAACGAGTATCTGGATAACATTATAGCAGCAGTGGATATGGACAAAATAAGAAGTGCCGGTCTTAAGGTTGCCCTTGACCCTATGTACGGAGTAAGCGAAACTTCTTTGAAAACCATTCTGCTTACAGCAAGATGTGACGTGGAGACAATCCATGAAAGACATGATACCTTGTTTGGAGGAAAGCTGCCAGCTCCCACTGCAATGACACTGCGCACACTGCAGAATTATGTGATAGACAAGAAATGTGACATTGGTGTGGCTACAGACGGGGACGCTGACAGAATCGGCGTCGTTGATGATACGGGAAGATTTCTTCATCCAAATGATATCCTAGTGCTGCTCTATTATTATCTGGTCAAATATAAAGGATGGAAGGGACCGGTGGTCCGGAATATCTGCACCACCCACATGTTGGATAAGGTGGCGGAAAAGTTTGGCGAAAAATGTTATGAAGTACCTGTTGGGTTTAAGCATATTTCAGCTAAAATGTATGCCATGGATGCGGTAATTGGAGGAGAATCTTCCGGCGGACTTACTGTGCGCGGGCATATCAAGGGAAAGGATGGAATTTATGCGGCAGCGCTTCTGGTAGAGATGATTGCCGTCACAGGGAAAAAGTTATCGGAAATCGTCAAGGACATTGAAGCAGAATGCGGCGCCATATCGATGGAGGAGAGGGATTACAAATTTAATCAGGAAAAGAAGGACACCATTCGTAAAGTATTGCTTGAAGATAAGAGGCTTCCCGAACTCCCGTTTAAAATTATGGACATCTCCTATCTGGACGGCAGTAAAGTATACTTTGAGAATGGAGGATGGGTGACGGCGAGGTTCTCCGGAACAGAACCGCTCCTTCGCATTTTCTGCGAAATGCCCGAAAAAGAGGACGCGGTCAGAATATGTAAGATTTATGAAGAGTTTCTGCAGCTCTCATAATTAAAAGCAAAGCGAGTATCGTACAGCAGGCAGGGATTGCGAAAAGGAATCCCTGCCTGCTATACTTATATTATAAGGATGGCTGGCGAAGCGTGACATTCGTTATATTGTATAAGGAGCAAGGAGGCAGTAAGATGAAGAAAAGGCGGCAGCTAAAATGGAGCATGATCACAATGTTGACGGTAGGCTGGTTTATTCCCTTGCTTATTTTATCGGTGACGGTCTTCTTTTTTGTGGATTACCAGATTAATAAACAATTGGAAAAAACGATTGTCACGTCGTCAGACAAGGTGGTGGAAATCTGCCAGATGCGGATTGATGATGCGGTAGCGGCATCTAAATCGGCCTCCTATCTTCCCACGATCCGGGAATGTTATGGGCGTTATCTGACAGATCATGATGAAAATAAATTAAAACAGGATGTGGCGCTTTTCCTCACGCAGCAGTACCGGTACAATACCGACATCAATATGACGGCGCTCTATTTTACCAATGACCCTGAAACAATTTATTACTGTTATACCAATGACAACAGGGTCTCATATACGGCGGTGCAGGCATTCAAAGAAAATGCAAAGGAAACCGTGCAGCAGCATGCGCCCGGAATTGACACGGATATTGCTTTTCTGACTATTGCAGACAGAGTGTATCTTGTCAGAAACATTATGGACAGCAAGTTTCATGCATATGCAGTGATTGTCATGGAGCTCAATATGGAGAATATTTTAATGGGGCTTGATGGAGTGTGGGGATTTAAAGCAGGCGATGTGTTTGTGGACGGAGTGTCTATTCTGAATGAGGATGTATCTGATCCATACATAGACGTTTTTCCCCAGCGGATTATGCGCAGCAGTCATTATGAGAGGAATTTGTCAGAAGCCTATGTATATAAGAAGGTGGAGAGCAACAGGCATCGGTTTTCCTATATGATTCTTCTGGATTCCTCCGTTATTGTCAGTGAAATGGATACGATTAAATATGTGTTTTATCTTTTAATTGGATTTATGGTTCCGCTTATCATGGTCATATTCTGGTTTTTCCATAAACGCGTAAATATGCCGATCAGGCTGCTGCGGAAGGCACATAAGGAGATTGAAAAGGAAAATTACGGGTATCAGATCAATGTGGATGACAGTGACGAAGAATTTTATGACCTTGGCAATGCTTTTAACAGCATGTCCAATACGCTGAAAAATCAATTTGAAAAAAACTATTTGGAAGAATTGGCTTTGCGGGACGCCAATATCATGGCATTACAGTCTCAGATCAATCCGCATTTCCTGAATAACACGTTGGAAATCATAAATTGGGAAGCAAGACTTACGGGAAATTACAAAGTCAGCAATATGATAGAGGCATTATCCACCATGCTTGAGGCCACCATGAACCGGAAAAAGGAGCAGCTTATTCCGTTGGCGGAGGAGCTTGGGTATGTGGAGGCTTATTTGTATATCATTGCTCAGAGGTATGGGGATAATTTTCAGGTGGAGAAGGAAATCGATGAGAGCCTTCTAAGGGTAAAGGTTCCCAGACTGATCATCCAGCCGATCATTGAAAATGCAGTGGAGCATGGTATGGACATCAGGCGTAAGGGAAAGATAAAGCTTACTGTGAGGAAAGAAGAACAGATGCTTGTGATAGAGGTGATGGATAACGGGAAACTGACGCGGGAGTCAAGAAGAAAGATTGATGAGCTTCTATATGCAGAAAGTACAACAGATACTTCATCGCTCAGTCTAGGCATTCGCAATGTGAATAAAAGACTGAAGATCATTTATGGACAGGAGTGCGGACTTACCATCAAAAGTAACAAAGATGATCATACGGTGAGTACAATTTTGGTCAAAATAAACAAGGAAGGAGAGCAATAAAAGACAAATAATCACAAGTCTAATCATTAACCTTTGCATCTGGATAATATATTATGGATATAGATGGAACACAAAGATTCTATAATGAAATCCAGGGAGGGAAACATATGAAAAAAAGAATATTATCACTCATTTTAGCATCTGCAATGGTATGCTCTTTGGCAGGCTGCGGAAGCAAAGAGACCGGAAACAGTGCAGATCATTCAGTGGAACTTAATGTAACTACCACATTTGCAGGTGAAGATGGGAATGCACAGAACTTTAAAACAGCTGTAGATGAATGGTGTAAGCAGACCGGTAACACTGTAGCAGATACTTCCGCTACTTCCGATGAAACATTTAAGACACGCGTGATCACAGACTTTGAAACCGGTTCAGAACCGGATGTGCTCTTCTTCTTCAATGGGGCGGATGCAAACAGTTTCATCGAGGCCGGCAAGGTGGTTTCTATTGATGAGATCAGGGCAGAATTTCCTGACTATGCAGGCAACATGAATGATGATCTGATTGCGGATTCCCTAGTTGACGGTAAGAAATATGCAGTGCCTGTCAATGGATATTGGGAAGCGATGTTCGTCAATACAGAGGTTCTGGATGCAGCAGGAGTGACACTTCCCGGTGCAGGCTATACATGGGATCAATTTAAAGAAGATTGTCAGAAGATTAAAGATGCAGGGTACGCACCGATTGCATGCGCACTTGGAAATATTCCTCATTACTGGTGGGAATTTTCCATCTTTAACCACACGTCGCCTGAGACACATTTAAATATTCCGGAATCCGTTGACAGTGCTCAGGGAGCAGCATGGGTGGCAGGTATGGAAGATATCAAGGAGCTGTATGAAGCTGGATTCTTCCCGGAGAACACATTATCCGCAACGGACGATGAAACCTTTGCAATGTTTACAGAAGGCAAGGCAGCATTTTTGATTGACGGTTCATGGAAAGTCGGCGGTATCGTAAATGCATGCCAGTCCGATCCAGAAGATCCGTCCACATTAGATACAGATAAGCTTGCGAAATTTGATGTGACATACGTACCCGGCCAGGGAGATAGAAAGGCAACTGATTTAATAGGCGGTCTGTCAATGGGATACTACATCACTAAAAAAGCTTGGGAAGACCCCGACAAGAAGGCAGCAGCAGTAAGCTTTGTTTCCTACATGACTTCAGATGATATTGTTCCTGTGTTTGCACAGCATACAGCTTCCGCACTGAAAAATGCGCCGGAAGTAGATGAATCGGCATTCAATCCTTTACAGGTAAAGGCAATGGAGATGATGTCGGGCGTTACTTCCCTGACAGGGGCAGTACAGGATGTCTTCCAGGGTGACTGCCGAGTTTCCACTTTCGACGGTATGCCGGAAATCGTTACAGGCAGGGTATCGGCAGAGGATGCAGTGGCAGAAGGTCTTGATGCATATCATGCACAGTAAGATAGAAAAGCAGTAAGTAAGATAGAAAAGAAGGACCGGAGGCAGAATGCTTCCGGTCCTCACGATAAGGTAAGGAGGTTGTTATGGGCGCGAGTATCTACAAAAACAAAAAACCTTTACTTGTTTTCCTGCTTCCGGCATTTCTTTTTATGGCTGTTTATCTGTATTATCCTTTCTTCAAGAATATCATAAACAGTTTCCAGCAGATTAAAATGTTGGGGCAAGTTGAAGCGCAGTGGAATGATCCATGGTATACAAATTATGTGGAACTGGTACACGATCCGGTTGTTCTGACTTCACTTAAAAATACTCTGATCATGATGTTGGTGACAATCGTCGGTCAGGTAGGGATTGCGCTTATTCTGGCACTGCTGGTAGACAACATCCGAATGGGGGCAAAGTTTTTCAGGACAGTTTTCTTTTTCCCAATTGTAATTTCAGCTACGGCGCTGGGCTTATTGTTCAACCTGATCTTCCTTTATGATAAGGGAATGTTGAATCAGATTCTTGAATCTTTAGGAAAAACCACGCTGACAGACTGGAAGAGTGAAGGGATTGCGCTGGTTACCATGATGCTGCCGGTTATGTGGCAGTATGTAGGCTTTTATTTTGTAATCATGATTACGGGGCTGAATAATATTTCAGAAGAACTATATGAATCTGCGTCTATTGACGGTGCAACAAGATTTCAGAGGGTCAGATATATTTCCCTTCCGCTTCTGCATAATGTGCTATGTACCTGCGTAGTGCTGGCGGTGACGGGTGCCCTTAAGGTATTCGATCTTCCGTGGACCATGTTCCCAAAAGGAATGCCTATGAAGACCACTTTTCTCACAGGAACTTATATGTATTACCAGACGATGGAGGCAAAGAATGTGGATTATGGTTCGACGCTTGCCATTATGCTTGTAATACTTGGGATTATCACATCCAAGGTAGTACATATGATCTTTAAGGAAAAAGACTATTAAAAGGAGGGGAATCAGATGAAGAAGAAAAGAGTGAGTATATCATCCATTATCATATATATCCTGCTGATCTTCTGGGCATTGACGACGATTTACCCGATTATCTGGGTCATACAGAATTCTTTTAAGGCAAAGGATAAGATTCTGGCAGATTCCTTTTCTATTCCTACAGGTGAATTGTTTACCCTTGCCAATTACAGAAAAGCATTTAACAATTTAAATATTCTGGGAGCATATAAGAACAGCATTTTTATTTCAACGTTAGTGGCGCTTTTAGTTGTTATTCTGGCAGGGATGGCATCGTTTGCACTTGTCAGGTATTCTTTTAAGCTGAAAAAAACTTTACAATCGCTGGTAATGGCTGGTATGATGTTTCCTGTATTTGCTACGGTCATTCCGGTATTTAGCATGGAGGCCAGGTGGGGAATCGTGAACACCAGCAACTGGTGGCTTACAATGCTGTCGGTTATTTTGCCTCAGGTAGCAGGTAATCTCTCTTTTGCAATCGTGGTTCTCACAGGATTCATCAAGGGGCTTCCGGTTGAATTGGAGGAGGCAGCATTTATGGAAGGCTGCAATGCATTTCAGATTTTCTTTAAGGTAATCGTACCGATTACAAAACCATCCTTTGCAACGGTGGCGATTTTCTCTTTCCTTTGGAGCTATAATGATTTGTTCACACAGATGTTCTATTTGAGGAGACCGGAAATGCAGGGAATTACCGTACTGCTCAATCGGCTGACTTCACAGGAAGGCACGAACTATGGTCTTATGGCAGCAGCCGTTACCCTTGTGGTGGTGCCGGTGGTAATCGTATATATCTTCCTGCAGAAATATATTATTAAAGGCATGACGGCAGGTGCAATCAAGGGTTGACAGCAAGGTGAAGGGGAAGCGAGGCTGGGAAATCTATGTATAAAGTTGTGATTATTGATGATGAACCGATTATAGTGGAAGGCTTGAGTAAAGGTGTGAACTGGGCAGAAGTCGGCTGTCAGGTAATCGGTACAGCCTATAGCGGAGAAGAGGGGTTGAAGCTAATCAGGGATGCAAGCCCGGATATTATTTTTTCGGATATCAGGATGCCCTATATGGATGGGCTTACCATGATTGCTGCCGTTAAGTCGGAATTTCCGGATACGCAGATTGCCATACTTACAGGATACCGGGACTTTGATTATGCCCAAAAAGCAATCAGGCTGGGCGTCACCAGATTCCTTTTAAAGCCATCAAAGATGGATGAGATAGAAGAAGCACTCTGTGCAATGACAAAGAAGCTGGATGAGGCGGGCGGAGGACGGAAGAAAGAACCGGAATGGGAAGAACGGTCAGAAAATGCCCCGGAAAATGAGGATGATCATAGAGGACAGCAGGAAGAAGCAGCAGGGGAGTGTGCTGCCAGCAGTTATATTGTGAAGAATGCAGTTGAATATATAGAAACGCATTATAAAGAGAAACTAAAGCTGTCGGATGTGGCGGATCAGGTCTATGTGAGCCAGTGGCATTTAAGCAAACTCATGAACCGGTATCTGGATCAGAGTTTTTCGGATATTTTAAATGGAGTGCGTATCAACAAGGCAAAAGAACTATTGAAAGACCCTGCCCTGCGAATCGGCGATATTGCGGATGAAGTGGGATTTTTAGATATGGCGCACTTTTCAAGGGTGTTCAAAAAGATTGTGGGGATATCTGCTAATGAATACCGGAATCATCTGTAAAAAATGTTGGTTTTCAAAATTCAGATTGTATTTTCTTTTCTTGCCCTTGTGAGCGATTTACAAGGGCAAGTTTATTTTGTACTGTTTTAATGAGTCTTGTCAAATATATTCATTGTGCAAATTCACTAAATTTATTTGACGCTATTTTGCTAATAGTACTAAAGTTACAATTGTTTGAAAATTTATATGGACAAAGAAAAAGATTAATGATACTATGTAAACAACGAACTGGAAACGTTTCCGGTAACGTTACTGGTAACGTTTTCGAGCACGGCAGATATATGCTGATGCATTAGTAGGGTAACTATATTCTGGCAGGAAAGGAAAATTAGGAGGAAAGAAAATATGCAGGTACAATCGATGAAAAATGAGGAAAAGCTTATAAATAATATCATGTTTATTTATATTCTGGGCGTAGGAATTGCGGGCTGGGGTTTTGTTATGATTTTATTGAACGGCGGAATACGAGAGTGCATTTTTCTATTGTCCGGCGTATTTGCGATTCTGACAAAGGTTTTTGAGAATCAGTTAGGCGGTAAAGCAAAGTATATATATGCCTGTATACCGCCCATCATGGGTGCCGTTACGGTAGCATTCTGCGGATCAAGTCCAAGTCCGGGTTATATATGTATAACGCATTACTATTTTGTAACGACATTGTTGTTAGTACCATACTATGAACAAAAGCTGCTTAAGGTAAGCGCAGCCGTTACTGCTGTGGTAAATGCAGGTATGATGATTGCATTTCCGGCAGGTTTTTTGAAACTCCATAATGTAATTGGATGGATTTTTACAGGAATTGTTTATGTGATATTGGTTGCGGCATGTTGCTTTATCAGCTATCGTGCAACTGTGCTGTTCGGCTTGGTGGAAGAAAAAGGGAAAGAAGTAGAAAAGATTCTGAATTCAGTTGAAGTGTTATCGGAAAGACTGTGCACGGCAGGTTCTTCTCTTTTACAGGTTTCTGAAAATGAAAGTGCATCGGCAGAAGAATTGGCGGCGACGAGTGAAGAGTTAGTGAAAAACAGCAATAGGCTCAGTGGAAAAACGGATGAGAGCATGACGAACTTAAGCGAGTTAAAGCAATGGGAAAGCGTTGTTGCCGATAATGTGGAGCAGGTTGAAACTGCATCTAAGGATTTGCTGAACAAATCAAAAGAAAATGAAAAGCTCTTAAATGATTTACATGCCATCAACGGGGAAGTATCAGAATCCATGAAGCAGACGACGGATGTGGCACAAAATCTGTCCGATGCAGTGCAGGAAATAGGTGTTACCCTGAAATTAATCAGTGATATTTCCTCGTCTACAAACCTGCTTGCATTAAATGCTTCCATTGAAGCGGCAAGAGCGGGTGAGGCAGGAAGAGGATTTGCCGTAGTTGCAACGGAAGTAGGCAATCTTGCAAACAGTACACAGGAATCACTTCGAGTTGTTGAGTCAGTTATTGAACGGGTACAGCAAAATGTTGAGGAAATTACGAGACAGGTGGAGGAAAATTCTTCTAAACTGGGCACCCAGAATGAATATTTTTCCAATGTATTTAAGAGTATGCAGGATATGACGTCCTTGCTTAATGTTTCGGTTGATGCAATCGGTACATTGGGCGATACTTACAGTAAGCAGGCGACTGTGATTGAAAAGACGGTATCCATCAATCAGGATATTGCCGAAAATATTAAAAATGAGATTGACCAGTTTAATTCTATTAATACTATGGCGGAAGGAAATGCAGGCGATACGGCAGAAGTTTCCGCACAGGCAAATGCAATTAATGAGATGGTTGACGAAATGAACAAACTGTTCCAACATAAAGAATCATAACTGGATGGTTATGAGATAACGAACTTTTATACTCCTCATGAAAATTCATGGGGAGTATTTTAGGTATAGGAAAATAGTAGACACCAGACTTTAAAAGTAGTAAATTATTGATAAGTGAAAATTTTTAGCGCTGCTTTGCAGGCAGAAAGGAAAATAAGATGGCAAATATCATTTCAGATGAAACCATTGAATACGTAGGAATTCTGGCAAAGCTTGAACTTTCAGGCGAAGAAAAAGAGCAGGCCAAAAAAGATATGGGAAGTATGCTGGACTATATTGACAAACTGGGAGAACTGGACACGGAGGGCGTGGAGCCTATGTCCCATGTTTTTCCTGTGAAGAATGTATTTCGTGAGGATGTTGTAACTAATGGAGATGTACGGGAGGAAATCTTAAAAAATGCCCCCGGCGAAAAGAACGGCATGTTTGTAGTGCCCCGCACATTTGAATAGGAGGACGGCAGATGAATATACTGGATATGACTGCTGTAAGCCTTGCAGCAGCAATTAAGAACAAAGAAGTGACAGTGAAGGAAGCCACGGAAGCGGTCCTTGCCCAGATTGAAAAGAATGAAGATACTTTTCACTGCTATGTGACGGTAGACAGGGAAGGAGCGCTGCGTAAAGCAGAGGAAGTACAGAAAAAAATCGATGCAGGAGAACTTGACGGATCCTTAGCGGGCGTACCGGTTGCCATTAAAGACAATATGTGCACCGAGGGGATGCTTACCACCTGTTCCTCAAAGATTCTCGGGAATTTTGTTCCCACATTTTCTTCGGAAGCGGTGCTGAATCTGGAAAAAGCAGGTGCAGTGATTTTAGGCAAGACCAATATGGATGAATTTGCCATGGGCTCCACCACGGAGACCTCCGCCTATGGAGTGACTAAAAACCCATGGAACCCGGAACATGTACCGGGAGGTTCTTCGGGAGGAAGTGCAGCAGCAGTAGCTGCAAATGAATGCTTCTATGCCCTTGGTTCGGATACAGGCGGTTCCATCCGTCAGCCCGCATCTTTCTGCGGAGTGGTGGGATTAAAACCCACTTATGGAAGAGTGTCCCGCTATGGACTCATTGCCTATGGTTCATCTCTGGACCAGATTGGACCTCTTTGCAAGGACGTGACAGACTGCGCAGCGATTATGGAAATCATCGCCACTCATGATTCTAAAGATTCCACTTCTGTAGAGAGGGAGGACAGAGATTTTACGTCCGCGCTCGTAGAGGATGTGAAGGGAATGCGGATTGGTATCCCTAAGGATTACTTTGGAGAAGGTCTTGATCCGGAGGTTAGAAGTGCAGTTCTCAAGGCGGCAGAGGTTTTGAAGGAAAAAGGCGCCATCGTGGAAGAATTTGATTTAAGTCTGGTGGAATATGCAATTCCTACTTATTATACCATTGCGGCGGCAGAGGCAAGCTCCAATTTGGAACGCTTTGACGGTATCAAATACGGATACCGCACGGAAGAATATGAGGGACTTCATAACATGTACAAGAAGTCACGTTCCGAAGGATTCGGTGCCGAAGTAAAGAGAAGAATCATGCTGGGCAGCTTTGTGTTGAGCTCAGGGTATTATGATGCTTATTATCTGAAAGCGCTGAGGGTGAAAGCACTGATCAAAAAAGCGTTTGACGAGGCATTTGCAAAATATGATGTGATTTTAGGACCGGTAGCGCCCACTACAGCTCCTAAGTTGGGAGAAAGCTTATCCGATCCCATTAAGATGTATCTGGGAGATATCTATACCATCTCCGTCAATCTGGCAGGTCTGCCGGGCTTAAGTATGCCCTGCGGTGTGGATTCCAAGGGACTGCCCATTGGACTGCAGCTGATTGGAGACTGCTTTAATGAAAAGAAACTGATTCAGACAGCCTACACTTACGAAAAGGCAAGAGGGGCATTTGGCAGAAAGGAGGACAAGTAGTATGGCAAAGCAATATGAAACAGTCATTGGACTTGAAGTTCATGTGGAACTGGCTACGAAGACCAAGATTTTCTGCGGATGTTCCACCGCGTTTGGGGGAGAGCCCAATACTCACACCTGTCCTGTCTGCACCGGCATGCCGGGTTCTTTGCCCGTATTAAATAAGCAGGTGCTGGAATATGCGGTGGCGGTGGGACTTGCTACCAACTGTACCATTACCCAGTATTGCAAGTTTGACCGTAAAAACTATTTTTATCCTGACAACCCGCAGAATTATCAGATTTCTCAGCTTTATCTTCCCATCTGCCGGAACGGTAAGGTAGAGATAGAAACGGAAAGTGGAAAGAAATTTGTAGAAATCCATGAAATTCACATGGAGGAAGATGCGGGCAAGCTGATTCATGATGAGTGGGATGACTGTTCATTGGTGGACTATAACCGTTCCGGTGTTCCGTTGATTGAAATCGTGTCAGAGCCGGATATGAGAAGCGCGGAGGAGGTCATTGCTTATCTGGAAAAACTTCGCATGACCATCCAGTACCTTGGCGCTTCCGACTGCAAGCTGCAGGAAGGCTCCATGCGTGCGGATGTGAATTTATCCATAAGAGAAGTGGGCGCCAAGGAATTCGGCACCCGTACAGAGATGAAGAATCTGAACTCTTTTAAGGCGATTGCAAGAGCCATTGAAGGAGAGACGGAGCGCCAAATCGACCTTTTGGAATCAGGAGAAAAGGTCATTCAGGAGACCAGAAGATGGGATGATAACAAAGGAGAATCCTATGCTATGAGAAGTAAGGAGGATGCTCAGGATTACCGTTACTTCCCAGATCCCGATCTGGTTCCCATCGTGCTTGATGATGCCTTCCTTGAAGAAATCCGTGCAAAGCAGCCGGAGTTTCGGGAGGAAAAGATGCTCCGCTACAAAGAGGAATTTGATATTCCGGAATACGACATCGAAATCATCACTGGCAGTAAGCATATGGCTGATATTTTCGAGGCAACAGTTGCTCTTGGCAGCCAGCCTAAGAAAGTGTCCAACTGGCTGATGGTAGAGACCTTGCGGCTTCTTAAAGAAAACAGTATGGATCCAGAGGATATCCGTTTTTCGCCGGAGAATCTTGCGAAACTGATTTCTCTTACAGACGCCAAGGCGATTAATAGTTCCGTGGCGAAAGAAGTTTTTGAAGTCATGTTCAAGGAAGATATCGATCCTGAAAAATATGTGGAGGAAAAGGGACTTAAGACGGTAAATGATGAAGGAGCCTTACGCAAGACGGTAGAGGAAGTCATTGCAAACAATCCCCAGTCGGTTGAGGATTACCGGAATGGTAAAGAAAAGGCAATTGGATTCCTTGTAGGTCAGACCATGAAGGCGATGAAAGGAAAAGCTGATCCGGGAATGGTGAATCAGCTGCTGAAAGAACTCTTGTAGGATAGATAAGAGAGTAATATAGAGGGCATACACTAAACAGAGTGGCAGGAAGCACATTTGGTTTCCTGCCATTCTATTACAAACGCTGTCTCTTTACAGTAGGAATGTAAAAGAGAAGAAAAACGTTAGGGGAAAGGAAAATAATGAAAGCAGAAACGAAGATAAGTATAGATAAAATACTGTCAGGTATCGTACTGATTCTGATGTTGATGTTATTTTTTGCAGGATGCGGCAGAAAAACGCAGGAAGAAAGCAATGCTGCTGTTATAGACCTTATGGCAGATATTACATCAAATGGGACAGGTGCGGAGAATATAGATCTTAGTCTTATGGAAGAAAGCAGTATCGCGGTTACGGACTTTTCAGTGAAATTGTTTCAGGATAGTCTGAGTGAAAGAGAAAATACATTGATTTCCCCAATAACAGTTTTATACGCCCTAGCTATGACTGCCAATGGAGCGGAGGGAGAGTCGCTTGCCCAGATGGAGGAAGTGATTGGACTTTCAAGGGAAGAGATGAATGATTATTTGTATGCCTATAGGAACCAAATGCAGGAGCAAATGGAAGAAAATAACAAATGTACACTGGAGTTTGCCAATTCTATTTGGTTAAAAGAGGATGAAAATCTCTGGGTAGAGCAGGATTTTCTACAGACCAATGCAGATTATTATGATGCGGATATTTACCAGCTTCCTTTTGATGCTTCGGCGGTTAAGTCTGTGAATGATTGGGTAAGTGAAAGTACAGATGGGACAATCGATGAGATATTAACTCAAATGCCTGAGAACGCTGTTATGTATTTGATCAGTGCGACAATTCTGGATGCCGAGTGGAGTGAGCCTTATGACAGTCATCAGGTTCGTGAAGGGGTGTTTACGAAGGAGGATGGAACCACTTGTCAGGCAGAGTTTATGTATGAGACAGAATATAATAAGTATTTAAAAGATGATAATGCACAGGGATTTTATAAATACTATGCAGGATATGGGTATGCTTTTGCAGTGCTGCTTCCGGATGAAGGAATCAGTGTTTCCGATTATGCTGCCTCTCTTACAGGGGATAAGCTTCACAATATTTTGTCAGACGATGACAAAACTCTTGTGCAGGTGAACACGGCAATCCCTAAGTTTGAGACGGCGTATGAAACGGAAATGAGTGATATCCTTAAAGAGATGGGGATGGAAGATGTATTTGACGGCAGCAAAGCAGATTTGTCGGGGATTGGCTCCTATGCAGAAGCGAGTCTTGCGATAAATCGGCTATTGCATAAAACTTATATTGCAGTTAACGAGCAGGGGACGAAGGCGGGCGCTGCGGCGGTAGAAGAAGCCTGTGCGGAAGCGGAGGAACCGGAAGAAATGGAAATAAAAACGGTATATCTTGACCGTCCCTTTATTTATATGATCATTGACCGGAAGTCAAAGGTGCCGGTGTTCATGGGAACCGTGATGGAGGTTCAAAGCCAGTCATAGCGGAAGTAAATTTTTCTTGCCATAATAAACGCTCTATGATACAATATCCCTCGGCGACAAACAAGTGTCCGCGCAAGAGAAACAAACGGAGACATGTGTTCGCCACAGAGAAACAGGTTGTAAGCAGGTCAATAGAAAGCTGTATGGGTGCAGGTTATGGGAACCAGATATTTTGTGGTGAAGGAACAGGCAGTGCCGGAAGTTCTTTTAAAGGTAGTGGAAGCCAAGAAACTGCTGGACACAGGCAGGGTGCACACGGTCAATGAGGCAGCAGACCGGGTGGGTATCAGCCGCAGTTCCTTTTATAAGTACAAGGATGACATATTCCAGTTCCATGAAAATTCGCAGGGGACAACGATTACGCTGACCTTTCAGATGGAGGACGAACCGGGGCTTTTGTCGGATGTACTTAAGATCATTGCACAGTTTGGTGCAAATATTCTGACCATACACCAAAGTATTCCCATCAACGGAGTGGCATCTCTAAGTCTCAGCGTCCAGGTGTTGCCCACTACAGGGAATGTTTCGGAGATGCTTGAGACCATGGAGCAGCAAAAAGGCGTCAGGAACGTTAAAATTTTAGCTAAGGAATAAAGGTAAAACGCAAGGAGGAAATGAAAATGATTCAGGTAGCGGTAATGGGTTACGGTACTGTAGGAAGCGGTGTCGTAGAGGTCATCGAAAAAAATAAGGAAGAAATCAATAAGAAATCCGGTGAGGATATCAACATAAAATATATATTGGATCTGAGAGATTTTCCGGGGGATCCTTATGCAGATAAAGTGGTCCATGATGTAGAACAGATTTTAAATGATCCTGAGATCAAAATTATCTGTGAGACTATGGGAGGATTGAAGCCTGCCTATGATTTTACCAAGAGAGCGCTTATGTCGGGAAAGAGCGTTTGTACTTCTAATAAGGAGCTGGTTGCGGCTCATGGGCCGGAGCTGATACAGATTGCCCATGAAAACAAATGTAATTATCTGTTTGAAGCAAGTGTTGGCGGCGGTATTCCCATCATCCGCCCCTTGAATTATTCACTGACAGCGGAAAGAATTGATGCAATCACAGGTATTCTGAACGGAACCACTAACTATATTCTCTCTAAAATGGAGAAAGAGGGCGCCGACTTTGAAGATGTCTTAAAGGAAGCCCAGGAAAAGGGATATGCGGAGAGAAATCCCGAGGCGGATGTGGAAGGCTATGATGCCTGCCGTAAGATTGCCATCCTTTCTTCCCTTATGTGCGGTAAGAATGTAAAATATCAGGATATCTATACAGAGGGCATTACGAAGATCACGGCAACAGACTTTGTCTATGCCCATGCAATGGGAAAGACCATCAAGCTGCTTGCCCAGAGCAAAGAGGTGGATGGCAGCTTCTATGCCATGGTAGCTCCCTTTATGATCAGCAAATCCCATCCTCTTTATATGGTAAATGATGTGTTCAATGCGGTCTGTGTCCACGGCAATATGCTGGGCGATTCTATGTACTACGGAAGAGGCGCTGGTAAGCTGCCCACAGCAAGCGCAGTGGTCTCCGACGTGGTGGACTGCGCAAGGCATATCGGCAAGGTCATCATGTGCTTCTGGGACGCGCAGGATGTGGAACTTACGGGAATCGATCAGGCAAGCCGCAGATTCTTTGTGCGTGTGGCACAGGATAAGGAGAGCCAGGCACTTCAAGTATTTGAGAGCGTCAGCGTAATCGAGGCAGAGGTAGAAGGAGAGTTTGCCTTTGTCACAGACGAGATGACAGAAAAAGAATTTAACAAGAAGGCTGAGGAAGTGGGAATCATCAGCCGCATCAGAATAGAATAAATTGGAAAAGCATGTGCAGCAGATCTTTGTAAAAGCGGCACAGAAAAGAGGAAATATGTCAGACAAAAAATATATTGTCGTTCTCGGGGACGGCATGGCAGATGAACCGATTGAGAAACTGGGAGGAAAAACCCCTCTTGCATATGCAGATACACCGGCTATGGACAGACTCAGCAAGCTGTCGGAGGTGGGGCTTGTGCACACGATTCCGGAAGGAATGAAACCGGGGTCGGATACAGCAAATCTTTCCGTTTTGGGGTATGACCCGAAGATTTATTATTCAGGACGTTCCCCTTTGGAGGCACTCAGCATCGGCGTACCCATGAAGGAGACGGATGTAGCCCTTCGCTGCAATATCGTTACCCTGTCGGAGGAGGATGTTCCTTTTGAGGAGAGGACGATTATTGACCACAGTTCAGGAGAAATCAGCACAGAGGATTGTGCCGTCTTGCTTGAGGCGGTAAAAAAAGAGCTGCAGAACGAAACCTATCAGTTTTATGTGGGTACCAGTTATCGTCATTGTCTGATCTGGAATCAGGGCAGCGTGATTGAATTATCACAGCCTCATGACGTGCTGGGACAGGTAATCGGTCAGTATCTTCCTGACGATGAAAACCTGCTCTACATGATGAAGAGAAGCTATGAGATTTTAGTGAATCATCCAATTAATATAGAAAGAAAGAAGCAGGGACTTAATCCTGCCAACTGCTGCTGGTTCTGGGGAGCCGGAACGAAACCCATGCTTTCTTCTTTTCAGGAGAAAACCGGTTTAAAGGGAATGATGGTTTCTGCGGTGGATCTGTTAAAAGGTATTGCAGTGGGCGCAGGCATGGGTGTGGCAAAGGTAGAGGGTGCAAACGGAGGACTGCACACCAACTATGAAGGAAAGGTGCAGGCAGCCCTTGACGCACTTAAAGGTGATTATGATTTCGTCTACATTCACGTAGAGGCGCCAGACGAGATGGGACACCAGGGCAGTGTGGATAGGAAAGTGCAGGCCATTGAATTTCTGGACCAGAGAGTGATTGAACCTTTGACCCAGGCGTTGGATAGAGATGGGATAAATTACAGGCTTTTGGTGATGCCGGATCATCCCACACCGATCAGAGTAAGGACTCATACGGCGGACAGTGTTCCCTATCTTTTGTATGACAGTACAAAGCCTAAAAAGGAAAGCTGGAATTACAATGAAGAGGAAGCTGGAGGCAGCGGAAACTTTGTTCCGCTGGGGCATACGATAATAGATAAACTTTTTGAAAAGTAATGACTTGATTATGAATGAAGTTTTATGAGGAGATATTGATTATGAAAAAGGTTGTAAAATTTGGCGGCAGTTCCCTTGCCAGTGCAGAGCAGTTTGCAAAAGTAGGGGATATCATTCATGCAGACGCAGAGAGGCGCTATGTGGTTCCTTCTGCACCGGGCAAGCGGTTTTCTGATGACACCAAGGTTACGGATATGCTTTATGAATGCTATCATCTTGCGGAATCAGGCAAAGACTTCAAAAAAGAGCTTGCTGCAATATCTGCCCGTTATCAGGAGATTATAGACGGACTTTCTCTTACCATTTCTTTAAAAGATGAATTTAAGGTCATCGAAAAGAATTTTAAGGAAAAAGCAGGAGAGAACTATGCAGCATCCAGAGGTGAATATTTAAACGGAATCATCATGGCGGCATATCTGGGATATGAATTTATTGATGCCGCAGAAGTCATCCGCTTTACGGATGAGGGAGATTTTGATTCCGAATATACCAATCAGATTTTAGGACAGTGTCTTGATGGGATAGAGCGCGCTGTCATACCTGGATTTTATGGGGCATATGCAGACGGCAGGGTAAAGACCTTTTCAAGAGGCGGCTCTGATATCACCGGTTCTATTGTGGCAAGAGCGATAAAAGCGGATGTGTATGAAAACTGGACGGATGTATCCGGTTTCCTTGTTGCCGATCCGAGGATCATTGAAAATCCGCAAGGGATTGAGACCATTACTTATAGAGAACTGAGGGAGCTGTCTTACATGGGAGCCAGCGTACTTCATGAGGACGCAATCTTCCCGGTGAGAAGAGAGGGAATTCCGATCAACATCCGCAATACCAACAAGCCGGAAGATGAGGGAACCTGGATCGTGGAGAGCACCTGCCAGAAATCGAAGTACGTCATTACAGGAATCGCGGGAAAGAGAGGTTTCTGCTCCGTCAATATTGAAAAAGCCATGATGAATGCGGAAATCGGATTCGGAAGAAAGGTTCTGCAGGCTTTTGAGGATAATGGAATTTCTTTTGAACATGTACCTTCCGGTATTGATACAATGACGGTGTTCGTCCACCAAGATGAATTTATTGACAAGGAACAGAAAGTCGTATCAGCCATTCATAGACTGGCAGATCCGGACAGCGTGGATATTGAAGCAGATCTTGCTCTTATAGCGGTAGTGGGACGGGGCATGAAGTCCACCAGAGGAACTGCGGGACGCATCTTCTCCGCCCTTGCACATGTCAATGTCAACGTCAAGATGATCGATCAGGGCTCCAGCGAGCTGAACATCATCATCGGAGTTGCCAATGATGATTTCGAGACAGCAATCAAGGCAATTTATGACATTTTCGTGATTGCACAGCTGTAATAATAAGTATGAGTACTTTTTAGGAGTGGCGGGAGTCCGCACCGGATAGGTAAATATACCAACGTCGTCGCGCTCCCGCTCCATAAAAACGTAACAGACGCTAGGCTCGAAAGAACCTCGCCAAGCGCTGACGTTTTTATAGGGACTCCTTTTGGTATATTAACCTATCCGGTGCTACGCTGCCAGCATCCCGGAAAGTAATGGATTACATTACATTTACTTCGTTGAGCAGTTCGTAAAGTAAATTCGTAGCCTGCAAGGTATGTATTATGTAGTGCCTGCTAATTTTCATAAGTCAGCCAGTGCACAGCTCTGAGAGGATAAATAATCCATAAGGAGCCCCTAAAAAAGCGTCAGCACTTAGCGAGGTTCCTCACGAGCTTAGTGCCTGTTACGCTTTTTACGGAGCGAGAGCGCGGCGACGTTGGATTATTTATCCTCTCAGAGCGTCCTGTTTGTAAAACATCAGCCTGCCCTTCTAAATAAGTAGAAAGGCAGGCTTTTTATCACTTGAAAGTTTGTCCAAAATATACTATGATTATATAACACACATCTAAACTTTAGGAAGAAAAGGGAAATCAACATGAATGAAACATATGTAGAATGTCTTATAAAAAGAAAAACCCCCACTCATCTGAAGATGCTTAAAATCCTATTAGTCACGCTTACGGTATTCTTTGTGCTGGTAGGATTTCTTTTGATTCCGGCACTGCTTTTCGGCATCGCTTTTGGAGTGGCTGCTTACTTTATGCATTTGAGTACAGAGCTGGAATATGAATACCTTTATGTGGACAAGGAACTCACCGTGGATAAGGTCATGGCAAAGACGAAACGTAAAAGGATTGCAGTATTTTCGTTAGATAAAATGGAGATTGTAGCCCCTGTCAATTCATGGCACCTTGACAATTATAAGAACAGAAATGACAAGACGGTCGATTACAGTTCCAGAGAAGTAAAACAGCCGGATACCAGGTATGTGTTCTATTATGAAGGCAGGCAAAAGGTCATATTTGAACCGAATGAGGATTTGATCAAGGCTATGCAGTTTGTAGCACCGAGGAAAGTATTTAAGGACTAAGATGGTAGCAATGAAATAATTAAACATAGATTTACTGATAGGAGGAGAAAAAATGGGTCAGATAATTGGTGAAGGAATTACCTTTGATGATGTGCTCTTAGTGCCATCCTATTCAAAGATCGTTCCCAACGAAGTGGATTTGACAACATGGCTAACCAAAAAGATTAAACTTAACATTCCGATGATGAGTGCAGGAATGGACACTGTCACAGAGCACAGAATGGCAATTGCCATGGCAAGGCAGGGAGGCATTGGTATTATCCATAAGAATATGTCTATTGAAGCACAGGCGGAAGAGGTGGACAAGGTTAAAAGGTCTGAGAATGGCGTCATAACAGATCCCTTTTCATTATCACCGAACCATACATTGGGGGATGCAGATGCGCTTATGGCGAAGTTCCGTATTTCCGGTGTCCCGATTACAGAGGGACGTAAGCTGGTGGGAATCATCACCAACAGAGATTTGAAATTTGAAACAGATTTTTCCAAAAAAATTAAGGAATCTATGACCTCCGAGGGACTGATTACAGCCAAGGCAGGTATTACACTTGAGGAAGCAAAACAGATTCTTGCGAAGGCAAGAAAGGAAAAGCTTCCTATCGTAGATGATGACTACAATCTGGTAGGTCTTATTACCATCAAAGATATCGAAAAAACAATTAAATATCCTTTATCCGCAAAGGATGAACAGGGAAGACTTCTGTGCGGGGCTGCTGTGGGAATCACAGCAAATGTTTTAGACCGCGTAGGCGCTTTAGTGGATGCAAAAGTAGACGTTGTGGTGCTTGACAGTGCGCATGGACATTCTGAGAACGTAATTCGCTGTGTTAAAATGATCAAAGAAAAATATCCGGATCTTCAGGTGATTGCGGGCAATGTGGCTACCGGAGAGGGAGCAAGGGATTTGATTGAGGCAGGAGTAGACGCTGTTAAGGTAGGTATCGGACCGGGATCTATCTGTACTACCCGTGTGGTTGCCGGTATCGGTGTACCCCAGATTTCTGCAATTATGGATGCATATTCTGTTGCCAAGGAATATGGTATTCCAATCATAGCAGACGGCGGCATCAAGTATTCAGGAGATATGACCAAAGCGATAGCGGCAGGCGGCAATGTATGTATGATGGGAAGCATGTTCGCTGGATGTGATGAAAGCCCCGGAACCTTCGAACTGTATCAGGGACGTAAGTACAAAGTATACAGAGGAATGGGATCTATTGCAGCCATGGAAAACGGAAGCAAGGATCGCTATTTCCAGGAAAATGCTAAGAAACTGGTGCCGGAAGGTGTAGAAGGACGTGTGGCTTATAAGGGAACCGTTGAGGATACGGTATTCCAGCTGATGGGCGGTTTGCGTTCAGGTATGGGATACTGCGGAACGGGCAGTATCGAGGAATTGAAGGAAAAGGGCAGATTTATTAAAATATCTGCGGCATCCTTAAAAGAAAGTCATCCCCATGACATTCACATTACCAAGGAAGCACCTAATTACAGTGTAGATGAATAAGGAACAGTATTGGTAGGCAGGAAGGGAGTATCTTGGCGTGGGCAATCTGGAAAGTGCTGATAACAGGCAGGATGCAGCGTCGCTGCTGAAAAGTCTTATAGAAGAAAAGACGTTGGAAAAATGGCAGCAGCATTTTTGCGACGTTACAAATGTATTTATGTGCTGCGTGGATAGCAGCGGGTTTCCGCTTACTGAATTTGGCGGTAAAGAGGAAGAAAAAGGTAAAATTAAACGAATTATTGACGGGGAGCAGCTGCAGGACATGCTGCTCCGCGTATCTGAAAGCACACTGGAAGATCAGGCAATAGAGACGACGGCTTATCCCAATGTACGTCTGGCAGTAATATCTGCTAAGGTTGAGGGAAAGCCGTTCTTAAACTGGCTGGTTTGCGGTGTGCTTTCTGACGCAGAAGATCTGGAGGAGTATGAGAATCCTCCTCTCGAAGGATTTACGAATTTAATCACAAGGAAACAATTTTCTAAGGTGGTAGATACTTTGAGAAGTGTAACGGACACGATGCTCAGATACAGGTATTCTGCTATCAATGCCCAGGAAGAGAGCCGGCGGATCCGATTTTCTGAAAAGGAATTGAGTGAGAATTTAAAGCGAAGCGAAGCGCTTGCCGAGATCGTACAGTTCCTGGAAAGCGATGAATCCGCAGAAAGCGTCACGCATAAACTGTTAAAGACAGTAGGCGAGTTTTTAAACTTAAGTGTTGCAGCTCTCTATGGCATGAAAAAAGACAGCGATCATGTGGATTTTATATCCAGGTGGTGTAAGAAGAATGTGATATGGGAGTTTGAAAAGGATGCAGAGCATAGCGCTCCGGAATTGCTGAAGGCAAAGAAACCTTTTGTTGTATCTCAAAATTCCATGTTGAGCGCGGGCGAAAGAGAGCAGATGCAGATTCTTGGATTTAAAGCAGTCATTGTCATGCCTGTGGAGATAAAAGGTGCATCTCCCATGTACGTCTGCTTTGGAGAACTGGTCAGAGAGCGAAATTGGAAACTGGAGGAAATCAGGTTTTTAAGCGACTGTGTGAAAGTCCTGCGCAGTATTTTGACGAGAAGCATTCAGAAAGATTTTCTGCTAAGCACCAATGCTTCCTTGGAGACAATACTTGACAACGTGGGGAGCAGTGTATATGTAAGAAGTCTGACCACAGGAGAGGTTCTGTTTACCAATAAAAGTATGCGCAATATTTTTGGGCAGGAATTGAAGGACGGAAGCATAAATGAAATTCTGGATGGCAGTGTTCACAGGGAAAGCGGAAGCAGGGAAATCTACTTCGAAAAAAGGGATTGCTGGTATGATTTATATTACATAAGAATGAAGTGGATGGATGGGAGTCCGGCGCTTCTTTGTGCATTATATGATGTTACAGACAAAAAGGTTTTTCAGAAGAAAACAGAGCAGCAGGCATACACGGATTTCCTTACAGGAATCTATAACCGCATGTGCTGTGAGAGGGATCTTGCCAAGTACATAGATGAGGCTGAGAATAATCTGACTCAGGGGGCATTGCTTTATCTTGACTTGGATGATTTTAAACATATCAATGATGGATTGGGACATAAATATGGAGATGTTCTTTTAAAATCGATTTCCCATAGTTTTCAAAGCATTGAAGGCATTAAGAACACGTGTTATCGTATGGGCGGCGACGAGTTTGTCATCATCATTCCTCCTGCTCAATACGAAAAACGTGAGAAGATCATTACGGATATCAGAGAAATATTCATGCGTCCGTGGTTCCTTAAAAATTCCGATTACTATTGCACGATGAGCATGGGAGTTGTGGAGTTTCCTGCCAAGGGAGAGGCAGTAAATGATTTAATTAAAAAAGCAGATGTAGCCCTGTACGAGGCTAAAAAGAAGGGAAAGAACACAGTCGCCTACTATTCAGACAATATAAAGTCGAAATCCAGCAAACGTCTCGACATGGAAAAAAGTATGCGCGATGCCACTGCAAAGGGATATCAGGGATTTGAGGTATATTATCAGCCGATTATCGATATCAGCAAAAAAGAACTTCCCTGCACAGGCGCAGAGGCTCTGATCAGATGGAATAACGCAGAGCTTGGATTTATACCTCCGTCGGAGTTCATTCCTCTGGCAGAATATCTGGGGCTAATCAATCCTATTGGAAATTTCGTGCTGAAGGAGGCATGCAGCTGTTGCAAGAAATGGAACGATCATGGATATCCTGATTATAAGGTGAATGTAAACCTCTCCGTGGTTCAGTTGCTGCAGCCGGATATCGTGGAAAATATTGAGCGTGTGGTGAAAGAAACAGGTATAGCACCGAAAAATCTGACGCTGGAAGTGACGGAAAGCCTTGCAATCAATGATATGGAACGCATGCAGGAAATTCTGGACAGCATCAAAAAACTGGGTGTCCGGATTGCACTGGATGATTTCGGAACCGGTTATTCGTCCTTGAATCATATCAGGGAAATCCCCTTTGATGTGATTAAAGTAGACCGAAGTTTTATTACAGATTTAGAGAGAGATGAGTATGCCAAATCTTTTATCCGAATGGTAGGAGAATTGGCGGAAGCGATTGGCGTAAACGTCTGCATTGAAGGCGTGGAAACCAAAAAGCAATATGAAATTCTTTCAGAGATGTGTGTGCTGCTTGCACAGGGATACTATTTTGACCGTCCCATGGATCAAAAGGCATTTGAAAAGAAATACACACCGGATCTTAAGCGGTCTCCGCAACGGAAACCCCGTTCAAAGCGTCTTTAAATTCTGCTTTAAAAATTGCGTCCAGTGTGATATCATAACTAGTAGCGTGTTTCCCTGCCGCATGTGTGCGGTAAGGTAAGAAACTGACTGTAGGAGGTAAGGCTCACTGTCATTGAAAGCAGGCTGGGCTATAGAAGAGCATGAGTGAAAATGAATTGAATGTAAATCGTCCAGAGGAAGAGAAAGAAACGGTTTCACGGAATTTTATCGAGCAGATGATTGATAAGGATCTGGCAGAGGGAGTATATGACACAGTGCATACCAGATTTCCGCCTGAACCCAATGGATATCTGCATATAGGACATGCCAAAAGTATTCTTTTGAATTACGGACTTGCCAGAAAATACGGCGGAAAGTTCAATATGCGGTTTGATGATACCAATCCTACCAAGGAGAAGACTGAGTTCGTAGAGTCTATTATGGAAGATATCAAGTGGCTGGGAGCAGATTGGGAAGACCGGCTTTACTTTGCTTCCGATTATTTTGAGCAGATGTATGAAGCAGCAGTGAAGCTGATTCGAAAGGGAAAGGCTTACGTGTCTGAACTTTCTGCGGATGAGATGAGAGAATATCGCGGTACACTTACGGAGCCGGGTAAAAATGACCCGAACAGGGATAGGAGCGTAGAAGAAAATCTGGCGCTTTTTGAAAAAATGAAAAACGGTGAATTCGCGGATGGAGAGAAGACACTTCGTGCCAAAATCGATATGACCTCACCGAATATCAATATGCGTGATCCGATTATTTATCGTGTTGCTCACATGAGCCATCATAATACGGGTGATCAGTGGTGTATTTATCCTATGTATGATTTTGCACATCCCATTGAGGATGCCATTGAGGGAATCACCCATTCTATCTGCACGCTGGAGTTTGAAGATCACAGACCTCTGTATGACTGGGTGGTAAGAGAACTGGAATATCCCAATCCCCCCAGGCAGATTGAGTTTGCGAAAATGTACCTCACCAATGTAGTAACTGGTAAAAGATATATCAAAAAACTGGTGGAAGATGGAATCGTGGATGGCTGGGATGATCCCAGGCTGGTTTCCATCGCAGCGCTTCGAAGAAGAGGGTTCACACCGGAAGCCATCAAGATGTTCGTAGAGTTATGCGGCGTATCGAAGAGCAATTCTTCAGCAGATTATGCAATGCTGGAGTATTGCATCAGAGAAGACTTAAAATTAAAACGTCCCCGCATGATGGCAGCCCTTGATCCGGTGAAACTGATCATTGACAATTATCCGGAAGATACCGTGGAAATGTTGGATGTTGCCAATAACCTTGAAAATGAAGAGATGGGTACCAGACAGGTTCCCTTTGGCAGGGAACTTTATATAGACCGTGAGGACTTTATGGAGGAACCTCCCAAAAAGTATTTCCGTCTCTTCCCGGGAAACGAAGTGCGTCTTATGAATGCTTATTTTGTGACCTGCACGGGCTGTGTTAAGGATGAAAGCGGCAAAGTAATAGAGGTACACTGTACTTACGATCCGGAAACAAAATGCGGTACCGGATTTACAGGACGTAAAGTAAAAGGAACGATTCACTGGGTGCCCGCCAAAGAAGCAATCAAGGCGGAGGTAAGGCTTTATGAGAACATTATCGATGAGGAAAAGGGCGTTTACAATGAGGACGGCAGTCTTAACTTAAATCCCAATTCACTCACTGTTTTAAAGGAGTGTTACCTTGAACCGGCATTAAAAGATGCAAAGGCTTATGACAGCTTCCAATTTGTACGTCAGGGATACTTCTGCGTGGATTCTAAGGACTCTAGGGAAGGTGAACCTGTGTTCAACAGGATTGTATCCTTAAAGAGTTCCTATACGCTGCCTAAAGCATAAAAGGGCAGTTTATAACATATTGAATAAGGTATAAGAAAGGGATAGGTATTAGAAATGGCTGGGTTATTATCTGGTTTAGGAAAACTTGGACTTAAGAATCTGGAAAACATGGACTTGTATGAAGAAGAAAAGAAGGCGGAAGAGCCTGCCGCAAAAGCAGCAGCAGCGGCGCCTGTGGTGCAGGAAGGTGATTTCCTTTTTGACAAAAGCTATGAATGTACCATATGCGACGGCAAGATTAAGGCAAGGACAATGAAAGCAGGAAAGGCAAAGCTTTTGCGTGCGGATACGGATCTTCGTCCGGTATATGAGAACATCGAGCCGATAAAATATGATGTCATTCTCTGCCCTCATTGCGGGTATGCAGCGATCACCCGTTATTTTAAGGGACTTACTGCATCACAGATGAAAGCAATCAAGGAAAACATTTCAGCATCTTTCCAGCCGGTTAAAGAGGAGAAAGAGACATATACTTACGAGGAAGCTGTAGACAGATATAAACTTTGCCTTGCTAATGCAATTGTGAAACGTGCGAAAGCCAGCGAGAAAGCATATATCTGTTTGAAGACAGGATGGCTGCTCCGCAGTATGAGGGAAAACCTTGACAAGACAGTGGAGGATTATGATAAAAAGGCGGCAGAACTCAAGGAGCAGGAGGATGAATTCATCAAAAATGCACTGGAAGGATTTTTGGCGGCAAGACAGTCAGAAAGTTATCCTATGTGCGGTATGGACGAAATCACTGTGGAATATCTCATCGCAGCGCTTGCCCTGGAAAGTGAGCAGTTCGATGTCTCTTCACGTATTATTTCAAATATCTTGGTTTCTCCTTCTGCTACCAGCAGGATGAAAGATAAGGCGAGGGATTTGAAGGAAATGCTGATGGCAAAAATGAAGGAGAAAAATGTCAACTAGTTATGAATGATCTGACGATACAGCTTACAGATACGGGCAGTGCATGTCTGTATCAGCAGATTTATGAGCATATCATAGATGAGATAAGGAAAGGGAAGCTTCTTGAAGGTGAGAAGCTTCCCTCAACTCGTTCACTGGCAGAATATCTTCAAGTGGCAAGAAGCACGGTAGACTTTGCATATGGACAGTTGGTTGCGGAGGGCTATGTGGAAGCACGTCCTTGTAAAGGCTATTTTGTGAGCCATGTGGAAGAATTGTTCCATTTCTCTGATGATTGGAAGAAAGAGCCGGATATTGGGGGAAGTGCGCTAAAGGCTCCTGAAAATGCAAAAATACGATATGACTTTTCGCCCCATGCGATCAGTCTTAAGAATTTTCCCTATGCAACATGGAAAAAAATCACCAAAAATATTCTTGTGGATGCAAACAGTGAAATGTTTGCACTTGGAGATGCCCAGGGAGATAAGGAACTCCGTGAGACCATCAGCCGATATCTGCACTCCTCCAGAGGGGTAAACTGCCAGCCGGACCAGATTATCATTGGAGCGGGAACAGACTACCTGTTCATGTTGCTTGAAAAAATCCTGGGAAGACACGTTCCTGTGGCGATGGAAAATCCTACTTACAAACGTGCCTACAGTGTCTTTCAGTCATTTGCTTATGAAATCCTGTCAATTCCCATGGACGGAAACGGAATGGATGTGGGAGAACTTCGGAAAACCAGAGCCAGGGTTGCTTATGTGATGCCCTCCCACCAGTATCCCACGGGAGTGGTGATGCCCATTGGAAGAAGAATGGAATTGCTTAAATGGGCGGGGGAAGAGGAGGAGCGGTATCTGATTGAGGACGATTACGACAGCGAATTCCGTTACAAGGGAAAGCCCATCCCTTCCCTGCAGGCATCAGACCGGGCAGGCAGAGTAATTTATATGGGCACCTTTTCAAAATCTATTGCACCGGCAATTCGTGTGGGATATATGGTGCTGCCGCTAAAACTGCTCCGGATTTATAGAGAAAACTGTGGATTTTATGCTTCTACCGTATCACGGATCGATCAGCGGATTTTAAATGAGTTTATTCGGGATGGGTATTTTGAACGATATCTGAACAAGATGAGAAAAGTATACAGAAACAGGCATGATTTCCTTTTGAATCAGCTTTCACCATTTGAAAAGGAGTTTGCCGTTTCAGGAGAAAATGCGGGGCTGCATATCCTTCTTAGAAGCAAAAGCCGTATACCGGAGGAAACGCTCATAAAAGCTGCAAAGGAGGCGGGCGTAAAGGTATACGGAATGAAGGATGCCTGTATGGGTGAGGGAAACGTAAATACAGCTTTTGCCAATACACTGCTGCTGGGCTACGGGGCATTAGAAGAGCAGGAGCTTATGGAAGGAATCACCTTATTGAGAAAAGCCTGGGATCCCTATTTGTAGGATATCCCAGGCTTTGTAATTATAATTATAAATCATCATCAAAAAATTCTTCTACTGTTTCTTCCGGAGCAGGGGTGTCCTTTTCGGAAGCAGGAGTTTCCGGACTGGCTGTGGAAGCTGCATCGGAAGGCTCAGCAGGAGTCTTGTCATCATCAGCTTCTGTTTCACCAGATTCCGCTGCGGTGCTTTTTTCTTTGTTCAGTGCAGTTAAATCAGTAAAATTGGTCTCAGAAGAAGGCTGGGGATCTTTAACGGATTTTACGGTATCTTTTACCTGCTGTACGGAATCTGCAAGGACTTCCTTTGCCTTGTGGAAGGCCTCAGAGGCAATGGCTTCTGCCTTATCAAGTTGTAAAGAGACATAAGACCGTTCCTTGTCATCAGGATCTTCATCAAGGTCTTCGCTGAAATCATCAAAATCGTCATCCGCATCCTCATCGCTTGGTGCGGAAGAAGTTTTATCTTTTGTTTGTAAGTAGTGATATGCGCCGTAAGCAGCAGCACCGGCTACGGAGGTGAAAAGTAAAAATTTACCAAATTTTTTGGACATAAAAATGCTCCTTTCGGTTTTTCGTTAACATTTCTAACATAAGGATGGAACGCTAAGCGTGACATCCGTTGTTTAGTAATATATTAATACTATTCTGCGAAATTGAAAAGGGAATATGTATAAAAAATCCATAAATTTTTGATATTCAGCCACCGAAAACAGGAGGAAAAAATGAATATACCAGATATGGTAGACGAAAAAAAAGTGGGTACAAGTTTCCCTGAAACGATTGAAGGGAGGGAAAAAATGTGTTATATTTAATTTCGACTCACAAAGTCAACATGGACATTAGGATAAGCTATATTTCGCAACGGAGAGAAGTTTAATGAATGAAAAGTTTTTTGATCTGAAAAAGGAAAAGCAGGATAGAATGATAAATGCAGCGCTTAAAGTGTTTGCAATGAACGGATACGAGCATGCCAGTACGGATGATATTGTAAAGGAAGCGGGAATCAGCAAAGGTCTTCTGTTTCATTACTTTATCAGCAAGCTGGGGCTGTATTCTTTTATTTATGATTATAGCGTCAAGTATATCCAGCTTGAACTGTCCACAGGAGTATCGAAGAAAGAAACAGATTATTTCAAGCTGCTCTTACAGATTAAGCAGTCTCAGCTTCAGGTCATGAAAAACTATCCTTATATGCTGCAGTTCATAAATAAAAGCAGGGAAGAGGATGTAAGTGAGGCGCTTGTGGAGACAGAAGATAAGCGGAATGTCCTCCCCGAACAATATGCGGAGATTATGGAAAGATCGGACCTTAGCAAGTTTAAGCAGGATGCAGACGTAAAGAAGCTTACCAAAGTGATTGAATATACGGCAGATGGTCTTATGACGGAGCAGTTTAGGAATGCGTCCTTCCAGCCGGAAATTTATTGCAGGGAAATCGCACAGTATCTTGAGATGATGAAGAAACTCAGTTATAAATAGGAAACAGAACAGTCTACAAGGAAAGCGGGGTGCACAGGTGAAAGAAAAACTTTATACGATACCGCTAAACGATGCGGTGAATGCAGATGACGAATGTCCTTTCTGCAATATAGAAAGAGCGGTGGAACAGGATATCATAGATTTCGTTCTTGGATCCGGTTCTTCTTATATGGAAAGCGATGTGAGAGAAGCTACTGATAAAGCCGGTTTTTGCAGGGCGCACTTTAAGAAGATGTTTGATTATGGCAATACCTTGGGAAACGGATGGATTTTAAAGACCCATTATATGCAGATCAATAAGGAGATGAAGGAACAGTTTAAGAAATTCACACCTTCCAAATCGACGTTTATGGGGAAATTAAAAAAGAACAGTGAAAGGGAAAATCCCATTGGCATTTGGGTACAGGAGAAAGAAAAGTCCTGCTATATCTGCAACCGTTTTGCGGAAACCTATGACCGGTACATGGACACTTTTTTCCATATGTATAAAAAGGACGAAGATTTTAAGAAGCGGATTTTAGGAGGCAAGGGTTTTTGTCTGCATCATTTCGGCGACCTGTGTGAATATGGGGAGAGCCGTATGAATGATAAAGAAAAAAAGGATTTTTATCCGGCAATGTTTAAGCTGATGGAGAGAAATATGGAAAGGCTTACCGAGGATGTGAGCTGGCTGGTGGAGAAATTCGATTATCGGAATAAAGATGCGGATTGGAAGAACTCAAAAGATGCCATTCAAAGAGGCATGCAGAAGCTGAAAGGCGGCTATCCCGCAGATCCGGTTTACAAAATGAATAAATAACAATTGTTATGAAAGAGCAAAGCAGGGGCTTTGCTCTTTTTCAGATCCACCCCAGGACTTTCCCGATCCAGTAGATAAGTCCTAAAAGCCAGCTTGTAAAGATACCGTACAGGATGACGGGACCGGCAATTGTAAAGATTTTGCATCCGATACCGAAGACCTGTCCCTCTTTTTTGAATTCTACGGCGGGTG
Source organism: Lachnospiraceae bacterium (assembly GCA_014804245.1). Classification (GTDB taxonomy): domain Bacteria; phylum Bacillota; class Clostridia; order Lachnospirales; family Lachnospiraceae; genus Suilimivivens. The sequence goes on from JAAVAE010000005.1 coordinate 38,302, forward strand.
CCGCCACGGAATTGGCAAATCCGGTGATAGGTACTAAAGCCCCAGCTCCGCCGAATTTAACGATGGAAGGATAAATATTGAATCCGGTTAAAAGGACACTGATAAGGACGAGGATCAGGGAGCAGAAACTTCCGGCCATTTCTTTATCCATGCCCATCTGATTTGTCGCAAAATTTAAAAGAACCTGCCCAATCACGCATATGATACCGCCGGTGATAAAGGCTTTTAACATCTGGAGATACAGATTGTGGGTAGGGGTAATGGTCTTTACATATTCTTCATATTCTTTTTCAAGCTTTTGTTTTTCTTCACTTTTGGGTTCAGTCATAACTTGTCACCTTCCTGAATATTTTATGATAGTTTATGGATTTTGCAAAAAATTATTCGATTTGCTTTGAAAAGCAAAACAGAATGAAAGGGCGGTTCGGGCATATAAATAGAAATGTAACAAAAATGTAATAGATATGATGCAAAAATGATGCAAGCATCCTTTATAATGTGATTGTGATCCAGATAAGATATATAGGAATAAAAAACCATTTCATCATCCTTGTACATTCAGGGCGGGGATGATAAAATGAATATCACAAATCAAATGATGAGTGCAGGGGAATGTTATGGTCAGTTTTTCCAGCTTAGAATTTCTATTTCGCTTTTTACCAGTGTTTTTAATTTTATATTTTGCTGTGCCGGCTAAGTACAGGGAAACGATACTCCTTGTAGGAAGCCTTGTTTTTTATGCCGTGGGAGAACCTGTCTTTATTTTGGTGCTTATCGTAACGACGCTTGTCAATTACAGTATAGGCATGCAGAGCTGGAAGCTTGGAGAGGGTTTTTCACTGCATGAATGGCAGAAAAATAAGCGGAGAAGATATATGATGCAGGCGATTGCCCTGGATGTGGCAGTACTAGTGATTTTTAAGTGTCTTGCGGTTTTTGTTGACAATACCCTGCTTCCTCTCGGCATCAGCTTTTATATTTTTAAGATGATCTCTTTTCAGGCGGATATGTTCCGCGGGGAGGTGTGGAGTAAACCGAAATTTCAGGATGTAGCAGTCTATTTTACAATGTTTCCCCAGGTGGTGTCCGGTCCCATCATGCGGTACCACGAAGGAGAATTTGATCGAAGGAGAACCTATAGCTTTGAGAAGTTCGAGGATGGACTTAAGGTTTTTGTGGCAGGACTTGGCATGAAGGTGCTCTTGGCAGACCGTCTTGCAATTTTATGGAATGATTTGCAGATGATCGGTTTTCAAAGCATTTCAACTCCGCTGGCATGGCTGGGGGCATTTGCCTATTCACTTAGGCTATATTTTGATTTTTGGGGCTATTCTCTGATGGCGTCAGGGCTTATGGTGATGTTGGGATTTGATTTTATTGAGAATTTTCATCATCCTTATGCGTCAAGGAGTATCTCGGAATTTTACAGAAGATGGCATATGACCTTGGGAAGCTGGTTCAGGGATTATGTATATATTCCCCTTGGAGGGAGTCGATGCAGACCTAATAGAGTTATCCTGAATCTTGCCGTAGTATGGATTTTGACAGGCATCTGGCATGGTAATGGTGTGAATTACGTTATCTGGGGAGTTGTGCTTGGACTTTTGATTATTCTGGAAAAAGTGCTTTATGGAAAATTTCTGGGAAAGATACCTGTTTTGGGAAATATTTATGTTCTTGCGGTCATTCCGCTTACATGGGTGGTATTTGCCATAACAGACTTAAAGCAGCTGGGGATTTACTTTGGGCGGCTGTTTCCGTTCCTGGGGGGAGCCGGTTTAGCAGTAAACCAGCAGGATATCATAAAATATCTACAGGATTACAGTGTTTATTTTATTGCAGGTATTTTACTGTGTATTCCTGCAGTATCCCGCTTCTTTGAAAAACATAAGAAAAATCCAATCGTTGTACTGCTGTGCGTTATTCTGTTCTGGACATCGATTTATTTCCTTTCCAGTAGTGCGGGGAATCCATTTATGTATTTGAATTTTTAAGGCAGTGAAACAGATTGCGGAAAGGCATGGTTTATAAAATGAATTTGATCAAAAAGTGCCCGGTTTTCATATTGATGGTGAGCACGGGACTTATTTTTACAATAATCGGAATAATAGGCAGGATGAGTGTTTATGCAGGTCAGGAGTACAATCCTTTAACGACGCCGATCCTTTCGGTTATGTTTACCGGAATGAATGACGGCATTTATCCTTGGCAGATTTTCACGGGAGGAGACACCCAGACGATGGCGAAGGGAAATGTGCCAGAGAGTGACCCTGAGGCAGGTATTTCGGAAGCGGGAAAGGAAGAACCGGAAGAAGAAGGAACCCCAGATGAGGCAGATGTATCTGCGAATGCACTTGTAAAGGAATCATCGGAAACCTCTGTCAATGTATCTGTGTCATCGGAAGAAGTTGAGACACTGAATGGGGAAGAAAATGAGGATGAGGGCAAGGCGGAACCATTAGAGAGATTAGAACCGCTCCGGGAGAGCACACAGGAAGAAGTACAGAAGCATATTTCGGCAGACATATACGGAGACGCAGGTGTTCTCCGGGCAGCAGAATATGAATTTTCAACTGTAGATGAAAGCTATTTTGATGATGCGCTGTTTATAGGAGATTCCCGGACGGTGGGACTGCGAAATTATACAGATCTGTCGGAGCATGCTGACTTTTATTGTGAAACTTCTCTCACGATTTATAAGGTTTTAGAGGAGAATTTTGATGGTCAGGGCACAGTGGAGGAAGCTTTGGAGAATCATGATTACGGTAAGATTTACCTTATGGTAGGCATCAATGAGCTTGGAAGGGGAACCACGGAAGACTTCATGGCAGAGTATACAAAGGTAGTGGACAGACTGCATGAATTGGAACCTGAGGCAAAGATTTTCGTACAGGGAGTCATGCACGTTACCGGTGATAAGAACAGTTCAGATGCCATTTTTAACAACAGCAACATCAATGCAAGAAACAATGCCATTGCAACTTTAGCAGATAATCAGCAGATCTTTTATATAGATGTCAACGAAGCTGTCTGTGATGAAGAAGGGAATCTGATTTCGGAGTATACGTTTGATCAGATTCATCTGCTCGGAGCATATTGTGATTTGTGGAAACAGTTTCTGCTCGTTCATGGTGTTGAAGATAAATAAAATATAAAACGCATAAAAATCTCCAGATGAGAAAAACTAACCAAAAGTAAATCGTCTGGAGGTTTTTTATGGAAACAACGGTTGGAGCAATTTTCGAGCAGGGGCAAAGAAGTATCAAAGTGCCGGTACCTGTTTATATAAGAGCAAGTGCATCAGTGGCAGGAACCAAGGAAGGGGAAGGACCTTTTGGAGACTGTTTTGATGTGGTAGGAAAAGATGATAAGTTTGGTTGTGAGACATGGGAGGAGGCGGAAAGTACCTTGCAGAAGGAGGCGCTTACGCTTGCCATTGGAAAGTCCGGCCTCAAAAATGAGGAAATCAAATATCTGTTTGCTGGCGATCTTCTGGGACAATCCATCGCCAGCAGTTTTGGGCTGGGGGCCTTTCAGATTCCGCTGATTGGAATGTATGGAGCCTGTTCCACCTGCGGACTTACAATGTCAATGGCAACGGTAATGATTGCAGGAGGAATGGCGGAGCATGCGGCATGCGTCACATCCAGCCATTTTGCCAGCGCGGAGAAGGAATTCCGCTTCCCTTTAGGATATGGAAACCAAAGACCCCTTTCCGCTACTTGGACGGTTACGGGAAGCGGGGCGTTTATCTTAAGCAGTGTGAAGAGTGAGAAGGACAGGGCGATGATTTCCGGGCTGACCATAGGGAAAATCGTAGATTTTGGTTTGAAAGATTCCATGAACATGGGCGCCTGCATGGCGCCGGCTGCCTGTGATACCATTTATCATCATCTGATGGATTTTGGAAGAACTCCTTCCGATTATGATAAGATCATCACGGGAGATTTGGGAAGTGTAGGACAGAAGGCGCTCTGGGATATGATGCGGGAAAAAGGGATGGATATTTCCAAGGTGCATATGGACTGCGGCATGGAAATTTATGATCAAAGTCAGGATGCCCACGCGGGAGGCAGCGGATGCGGATGCAGCGCGGTCACTTTGTCTGCTTTTATTTTAAAGCAGCTTGAGGAAGGAAAGTGGAAGAGGGTGCTGTTCGTTCCTACAGGGGCGCTGCTTTCCAAGACAAGCTTTAATGAGGGGCAGAGCATACCGGGGATTGCACATGGAGTAGAATTAGTAAGTTGTAGGTAATGTGTGGGGTATTGGCGAAGCGCGCCCTTGGAGATAGCGTGGTGCGGTGAGAAAGTGGTGGCCGGCTTCCCTGTGGGCTGGCACATTTTATGGTTTCAAGTCTCGTCTTCAAATCGGATTTCACTAGCAGAATGGGCGGAGGTATTTCATGGCGGACGGGTCGGAGCCAGTCGGCATCCTGCCTCGAGGCTCCTAGCCCCGCCATCCGTGGCGGGGCTCCCCTGGTATTGAACCATTCTGCAAGTGAAATTGCCGATTTTCCGCCAGAGCCTTGAAACCATAAAATGTGCCATCCCACAGGGAAGCCGACCACCACTTTCTCACCGCACCCCGCTATCCCCAAGGGCTGGATTTTCGCTGCCGCAAAGATAATAATGCAACTGTCTAAAGTAACATTTTCTGTTTTCACCTTTACTTTTCGGTTGCTTGCCGGAACTTCTTTGAGTGTCTTCCGGGTTGGAAGGCACCGGCGGAGCAGATATTTCCCTGGGGCGGACAGGATAAAAGTCTATGCCGGGGCCTTATGGGAAGCGATTAGAATGACTTAACAGCCCTTTCATTTCCCAGCAATCGGCGGACAGTGATGTCATCAAACGCTGCCACGCTTCGCGAGCCAGCTTATTGTGCCGAAGGCGTAATTTGACCCATGGATGGGGCAATACGCCGTTTGCGTCCGATGCCAATATCTACATAAGGGCTGTTTAGTCATTCTTATCGCTGTACATAGGATCCGAAATAGACTTTTATTCTGTCCGCCCCAGGGAAATATCTGCTCCGCCGGTGCCCCTCTCTCTTACCACAACCCCATCCCATAAGACAACCCAGAACGCTAATAATGATGGAAGTTGAGCTAGAACTGTGGTATATTGAAAGAGTAAAATTTTGGTTGAAGCTTTGAGAAAGGGAAGAGGAATATTGAAGTGAAGAAGATTGTGAAGAGAGTGCTCCTTGTCCTGCTTGCGGTAGTTGTTTTGTTTGGCGGTTATGCGGCTTATGTCTTTGGCACTTACTACCGGCTGCCGGACAAATTGACGATAGAGGTGAAGAGAAACGGTGAGAATTCTTATTTTGATGAGGATTTTGCTGTAGTGCCTGGGCGCGCTTATTTTATCATGACATATAATATTGGTTTCGGGGCGTACAGTAAGGATTACAGCTTTTTCATGGACGGCGGGAAGTCTTCCTGGGGAAAGGATCAGGAGAGCGTCATGGCAGGTGTTTGCGGAATGGGGGAAATCATCAATGATGTGAATCCGGATTTTGTCCTTCTGCAGGAGGTAGATATCGATGGCACTCGTTCTTATCATGTGGATCAGTTGGAACTTATGAATCAGTTTATGAAGGGGTATTACTATGACTTTGCGCAGGATTATGACTCGCCCTTTTTGTTTTTTCCTCCGTGGGAACCTCATGGAGCCAACAAGAGCGGGCTGGTTACTTATTCCAGAGCGGAGATAACGGATACCATGCGCAGAAGTCTTCCGATTTCTGAATCTTTTAGTAAGCTTGTGGATTTGGACAGATGTTATTCTATTTCGCGTATTCCCACAGAAAATGGACGGTATCTGTGTATTTATAATGTACATACTTCTGCCTACGGGGGGAGTGATGAAATCAGGCAGGCGCAGCTGTCCATGCTGTATGAGGACATGGTGTCTGATTATCAAAAAGGAAATTATGTGATCTGCGGCGGCGATTTTAACCACAATTTAAGGAAGGAAGGAGCGGAAGATGCACCTGAGTGGGCGTATCTCTTTCCGAGGGAGGGACTTCCGGAAGGGTTTCACATGGGGATTGACAGTGCGAAGGATGAGGAGGATATTGCCCACAATACTTGCCGGAGCGCCGAGACTCCTTATGACGAACAGACGACTTATACTGTTACGTTGGATGGATTTATCGTTTCAAACAATGTAGACGTCAATTTTTATCATCATATGGACTGGGGATATGAGCTTTCAGACCACGACCCGGTTCTTATGCAGTTCATATTGGAGTAAAGGGTAACTATTCAGTACAGGTCGAAGCATTTACTGCTGAGACCGTAAGAATTTGATTCAGACATGCAAAATCCCATTGCCGTAGGCAATTTAGGATGGATTTTGCATTGTAACTGTGAAGGTACTGAACAGTTACAATAAAGGAATATAAATGAATGTAAAAGGTCATACTAGCCTGTAGGTAAGAAAGTGGACAGGGAGGCCTAGGATGGCAAATACAGTGTTATATTTAAAAGCAGAACAAAATGCGGAGGTAATGGAAGCACACGTATGTGTGAAGGACATTGCCTCCGTTTATTGTGCGGACAAAAATGTCTGTGCAAAAGCAAAATCCCTGAAAATTCATCAATTTCATGAAAAAGAAAAGAAGCGTCAGGTTATAAGTGTACTGAAGGTAATTGAATTGATTGAGAGTGAGTGCCCCGGCGTATCGGTGGAAAATCTGGGAGAAAATGCAACGTTGATTGAACTTGTCGATGTAAACAGACATAAAGGACCGGTTCAGTGGCTGAAGCTTGTCTTTGTGGCTGTGATTAGTTTTTTCGGACCAGGATTTACTGTTATGGCATTTCACAATGATATCAGTATCAATAAAATATTTTCGAGGATTTATGAACTGGTTATGGGGTATCCTTCTGATGGCTACAGTATTCTGGAGGTGTCCTACTCCATTGGTCTGGCAGTGGGTATCACCTTGTTTTTTAACCATATTGGCGGCAGAAGGATTACAAAGGATCCGACTCCTATAGAGGTAGAGATGCGGGTTTATGAAACAGATGTAAATAAAGCGCTCATTGAAACGGCGGATAGGGAGGGAAAGACAATTGATGTTTCTTAAACAGCTTTTTATGGGAATCTGCGGGCTCAGCTTCGGACTGCTGGCTTCGGCAGGGGTGTTTACCGTATTTGTATCGGTAGGATTGATCCCCAGGTTTGCAGGAAAAATGCATGTTGCAAAAAAGGTATTTGTTCTGGAAGAGGCGGTGGTGTTTGGAACAATCGTAGGAGGTTTTTTCAGCGTGTTTTCCGACTATGCGCAGATTGGCAGCTTTGTTCTGTCCAGGCAGGTCTTTGGGGCAGAAACGGTGCTGGTCTGGAAGTGGCTGGGCAATGCCTTTTTCATTATATGGGGGTTTTTTGCCGGCATGTTCGTGGGATGTCTTGCCCTTGCCATTGCGGAGATGCTGAACTCCATTCCCATTTTTTCAAGAAGAATCGGATTTCGGCATGGACTTGGTGTGGCGATTGCTGCTGCAGCACTTGGAAAAGTGGCGGGAAGCCTTATTTACTTTGCAGAGGGAATTTTTCTGTCGGGACGATAGAGGGATTGAAAAAATTACCAAAGACTATTACAATAGATACGGATGGAGGAATGCACATGCGAAGGATGGAATTTAAGATGGAGCGTCCCGGTCTTTTGGAAGAAGGGCAGGAAATCACGGTAACGGAAGGTGTGCTTCCCAGCAATTACTATTATACCATTGATCCCTCTCTTGCCATGTCAGGAAATTTTCCCTTCAGAGAGAGAATGCTTGCAAGAAAAGGAAGAGTGATAAGCATTATCGAAAATGAACGGGGATTCTATGTGACGGCGGAGTTTGAGGAAGATTAGAGGAGGAAGTTATGTTAACTAAAGTATCAACAACGAAAGCACCTGCAGCCATAGGTCCTTATTCACAAGGCATCATTGCCAACGGTTTTTTGTTTGCATCAGGGCAGATTCCCATCATACCTGAAACAGGGGACATCGCTAAAGGAGATATTACCGTACAGGCAAAGCAGGTGATGGAAAATGTAGGAGAAATTTTGAAGGAAGCCGGCACAGATTTTGAGAGCGTGGTGAAGACGACCTGTTTCCTTTCAGAAATGTCTGATTTTGTCGCATTCAACAGTGTTTATGAGCAATATTTCACAGGCAGACCGGCAAGAAGCTGCGTTGCGGTGAAGGAACTTCCAAAGAATGTGCTCTGTGAAGTAGAAGTGATTGCAGTAGTAAAGTAGATGAACGGGAAAATGAAAAACATCATATTGATAGGAATGCCCGGTTCGGGGAAGAGTACGGTAGGCGTAGTGCTTGCCAAAAAGCTGGGATATCAGTTTATCGACTCCGACCTGGTGATTCAGGAAAGATGCCGTAAACTGCTTCACCAACTGATTGATGAGAGAGGTGAAGCAGGTTTTGTCATGCTTGAAAATGAAGTAAATGCGTCTATTCTGGCAGATAGTGCTGTAATTGCAACAGGAGGAAGCGCCGTTTACGGAGAGGAGGCTATGGCTCATTTTCGGCAAATAGGAAAAATCGTGTATCTGGAGCTTGCTTTTGAGGAATTGGAAAAGCGGTTGGGAGATCTTCATGAGAGAGGAGTCGTCCTAAAGGAAGGGATGACTTTGAAGGAACTCTATGAAGAGAGAATACCTTTATACGAGAAATATGCGGATATCGTGGTTCCCTGTACGGGCAGAGATATCCGTGACGTAATGGAAGAAATTGTAAAAAGAATATAAGGGACATTGAAGCAGTATCGCAGATAAAGCCTGCGATATGCAAGGGGAGATAAATGAAAAAGAAATCTATAAGAAGCAGTCTTTTGTTGCTTTTAGCAGCCACCATCTGGGGGGTGGCTTTTGTGGCGCAAAGTGTGGGGATGGATTATATGGGTCCCTTATCCTTTAACGGAGCAAGATTTTTGATGGGCGGTGTGGTGCTCCTGCCGCTGGTCATCGTCCGGAGGAAAAAGGATAAGGACAGGCAGATTCCGAGGGCAGGGATGCGTGTTACCCTGACAGGAGGCATTTGTTGCGGACTGGTGCTTGGCATGGCATCTTTGTGTCAGCAGAACGGTATCATGTATACAACGGTGGGAAAAGCAGGATTTATTACCACCCTTTACATCATTATAGTGCCTGTTATGGGGATTTTTCTAAGAAAAAAGGTATCTGGAAGAGTCTGGATCGGCGCAGCGCTTGCAGCGCTTGGGATGTATCTTTTGTGTATGAACGAGAGGCTGGCGCTTAGCAGGGGAGATGCCTATGTGTTTGTGTGTGCGATTCTTTTTGCTGTACATATCTTGGTAATTGACTATTTTTCGCCCAGAGCGGATGGAGTGGAACTTTCCTGTATTCAGTTTTTTACGGCAGGAATATTAAGCGGCGTGCTGGCGTTTATGCTTGAAAAGCCGGAAATCGGCAGCTTTATAAATGGAATCATCCCTCTTGCTTATGCAGGAATCATGTCCTGCGGTGTGGCATATACCTTACAGATCATCGGTCAGAAGGATTTGGATCCTACGGTGGCATCCCTTATTTTATCAATGGAATCGGTTGTCTCTATGTTAGCAGGATGGATTATTTTAGGGCAGGCACTTAGCAGAAAAGAATTGCTGGGATGTGCGTTAGTATTTGGGGCGGTTATCTTGGTACAGCTGCCCGATAAAAAAAGAATGGAACAGGGAGTACAGGCAGGGTAGATTGCAGGATGGCAGTTTATGCAGCCCGTTTCGGAATGGAGGAGAAGATGTATCAAAAATTAAAGGAGTATCGTGTAGAGGGACAGAGGGTTTATTTTCAATATGAAGGCAGCGCAGCGGGAAAGGAACCCTGCGTGGAGGTGATTTCAGATCATATTTTTAACGTGTTTATTGACTATACCGGTATGGGACATCGTTCCAGAGCCATTGAAGGAGAATTAGAGAAGCAATTGAATCAGGGAGAAAGTCCGGAAAATGGAAAACTGGAAAGTGTGTCATGGGAGGAATCTGGTGTCATTATCAGGACAAAGTATTTGACTGCAATAGTCGGTGATAATTTTGCGGTGGACTTCTATGATCGTGAGGGAACCCCTTTAAGCCTTTCCTATAGAGGCAGCAGGAAAAGGAGCGGCGCGCCCAGCCAGGCGGCACTGCAGCTTCTGGCAAAGGAAGGGCATGATGCATCGGGAAGGGCAGCTTACGACTACAATATACAGGAAGTCAGGAGTCTTGACGGAAAGGACTGCATTTACGGTCTGGGTGATAAAACGGGTGTCCTGAATAAAAGGCACTATGAATACGAGATGTGGAATTCAGATATTCCGGATCCTCATGAGGATAATTTTAAGTCTTTGTATAAGAGCATTCCTTTTATGCTTGTATTAAAGGAAAAGGGCGCTTACGGAATCTTCTTTGACAATCATAATAAAACCTACTTCAATCTGGGAAAAGAATCTGATGCGTACTATGTGTTCGGCGCAGATGCTGGAAATCTGGATTATTACTTTATCGGAGGAGAGGGGCTTAAGGAGGTAATATCCGGTTATACATGGCTGACCGGCAGAGCGCCCATACAGCAGCTCTGGACCTTAGGATTTCATCAATCCAGATGGGGATATGAATCAGAAGAGGAAATCCGCAGCATTGCAGAGGGCATGAAGAAGCATCAACTGCCCTGTGACTGTATTCATTTTGATATTGATTATATGGATCATTACAAAGTGTTTACATGGAATCAGGAAACTTATGAAGACGGCGCGAAGGTGATTTCTGATTTTAAAGAGATGGGAATCAAAGCAGTGACCATTATTGACCCCGGCGTAAAGGTTGAGAAAGATTATTACGTCTATGAAGAGGGGGTTAAAAACGGATACTTTGCAAAGACACCGGAAGGGGAGATTTACGTCAATGAAGTGTGGCCGGGAGACGCCGTATATCCTGATTTTGGTAATCCCAAAGTGCGCAGATGGTGGGGAGAGAAGCAAAAATTTCTGATTGATATGGGTGTGTCAGGGGTATGGAATGATATGAACGAACCTGCAAGCTTTAGAGGACCGCTGCCGGATGATGTGGTGTTTACGGATGAGGATGTGCAGGCACCCCATTCTCAAGTGCATAATATCTACGGTCAAAACATGGCAAAGGCAACCTACGAGGGCTGGAAGGAATTGACCGGTAAGCGTCCTTTCGTGATTACAAGGGCATGTTATAGCGGTTCTCAGAAATATACCACCGGATGGACCGGTGACAACCACAGCATCTGGTCCCACATCCGTATGGCAATTCCCCAGATGTGCAATTTAGGTATGTCCGGCATGAATTTTATAGGGACAGATGTGGGCGGTTTCGGCAGCGATTGTACACCGGAGTTGTTTGCAAGATGGATTCAGCTGGGCTGTTTTTCACCGCTCTTTAGGGATCACTGCGCACAGGGATGCAGAATGCAGGAACCATGGCAGTTTGGTGAGGAAGTATTAGAGATTAGCAGAAAGTATCTGAACCTGCGTTATGAACTTTTACCTTATTTATATGATTTGATGCGTGAATGTGAACTTACGGGCATTCCGATGATGCGTCCGCTGGTTCTGGAATATGAAAGGGATGAAAATGTTAAAAATAGAAATGATGAGTTCATGCTGGGTGACCGGATGCTGATTGCCCCGGTGGTAGAGCAGGGCGCAAGGGAAAAAATGGTTTATCTCCCGGAAGGCATCTGGTATGACTATTGGACAGGAGAAAAGAAAGAAGGGAAGTCCTTCTTTGTCAGGACGGCACCTCTTGACTTGTGCCCTATTTATGTGAAGGCGGGAGCCGTCATCCCCAAATACCCGGTAAGAATGCATGTTGGAGAGGATAAGGATGAACTTTTGATCTTAGAGGCATATCCCGGAGAAGGAAGCTATCGGCATTATCAGGATAATGGAGAGGATTTCCAGTATCGCCAGGGGGCTTTCAACGAATATGAAATTAAAAATAGAAACGGACAGGTAGAAGTAGAAAAGCTGCATGAAGGATATCATGGGTATGGACGAATAGAAATAAGGACAGGGGAAATGATATGGTCAAGGTAACTTATCTGTATCACAGCGGTTTCGCAGTGGAACTGGATGAATATGTGCTGATCTTTGATTACAGCACGCCAGAAGACATGATACCTTTTATCCCCAAGGAGAAACAACTGATTCTATTCTTCAGCCATAAGCATCAAGACCATTTTCAGCTAAAAACCCTTGAGTGGGCGGAAAATATATCAAAGAACACTTGTTATTTTGCGGGAAATGATATTAAGTTAAATGAAAAATATCTGGAACGAAAAGGCATTGCACCTGATATTTTATCAAGGATGGTGCGGATGAAGGGCAGCGAGACTTACCAGAATGCCAAAAAAGATTTTAAGGTTGAAACACTCCGGTCCACAGATCAGGGAGTTGCCTTTCTGGTCAGAATCGGAGATATTTCCATCTACCATGCCGGAGATTTGAATCATTGGTATTGGGAAGAAGAACCTAAAAGCTGGAATGAGCAGATGAAGAAAGCATATCAAACAGAAATTGATAAAATTGCGGGAAGAGAATTTGATATTGCTTTTGTCGTGCTTGACCCAAGACTTGAGTCAGGTTATCGTTATGGGATGGACTACTTTTTACAAAAAGTACCAGCCAAAAACATATTCCCCATGCATATGTGGGAAGACTATGATGTAATCAAAAGATACAAACAGACCGGAACCGGAAAGCGCTTCGCCGGACGAATCAGAGAAGTTTCGGAGAAAAAGCGTGAGTTTCTTATACAAGTGTGATGCGGTATAACTGATGGAAAAATGCGTATAATAATCCATGAAAACAATCCGGCAGAAGGAATGTTGTAAAAATGGAGGACGATGATGGATTATTTTAATGCATTCTGGGTAGGAGGGCTGATTTGCGCTCTGGTTCAGATTTTAATGGAAAAGACAAAGATGATGCCCGGTAGAATCATGGTGCTGCTGGTCTGTCTGGGTGCAATTATCGGTGTGTTCGGCTGGTATCAGTCTTTTGTAGAGTTTGCGGGAGCAGGAGCATCTGTTCCTCTTCTTGGATTTGGTAATGTACTGATGAAAGGTGTCAAGGAAGCAGTAGACAAGGACGGATTTATGGGATTGTTTTCCGGCGGATTCAAGGCAGGCGCTGTGGGAACTTCGGCGGCCTTGATCTTCGGTTACCTTGCAAGCCTCATCTTCAACCCCAAAATGAAGAAGTAAGGGGAGGGCAAGCCTCATAGTGCGGTCTGACAGCCCTGACGCAGCCTCTGCCCTAGAGGGTAAGGGTTTAAACAGCAGTCTGGGCGCAGCGTTATTGAGATTCCGGCGGGGCAGCAGCCTCAGGGCAGTTATCCTCCTGCATCAGGTCTGGCAAAAAACTGTTTCGAAACCTATGTACAGTGGTAAGAAGGATTAAGCAGCCCTTATGCGGGGACTGGCGCCGGACGCAACCGGCGTATTGACCCATCCATGGGTCAAATTACGCCTTCGTCGGACATCCTGTCCGACGATTGCTGTGTACTTAAAGGGCTGCCAAATCCTTCTAACCACTTCCCATAAGGTTCCGGCACAGTTTTTTGCCAGACTTGATGCAGGAGGATAACTGCCCTGAGGCTGTTGCCCCGCCGGAATCTCAATAACGCTGCGCCCGAACTGCTGTTTGAACCCTTACCCTCTAGGGCAGAGAGGCTGCGTCAGGGCTGCTAGACCGCACTATGAGGCTTGCCGTTGAGGACTCGAGGCTATGATTCTAATTCCAATTCAAATTCAAATTCAGTGTTTCCTTCCGGCAGGGAGAGGGATGGTGGGATGATGAGGGGAAGGGGAGGCGGGGAAGCCGGGGTTAGGGTTTCAGGGCTATAGCGGAAAATCGGAAATTTCACTTACGGAATGGTACATACCCAGGGGAAAATCGCCATGGAGGGCGATTTTAGGAGCCATAAGGCAGGATGCCGTCTGGCTCCGCCCCGTCCGGTTTGAAACACCTATATCCATTCCGTTAGTGAAATCCGATTTGAAGATTAGACCTGAAACCCTAACCCCGGCTTCCCCGCCTCCCCTTCCCCTCATCATCCCACCATCCCTACCCCCCGTCAGAAGACAAACTAAATTACAATGTGATGAAATAACGTGCAGAGACATTCCCATTGTTTCTTTTTTGCCATTGCGCTATACTATAGAAGGAAAAGGAGTGTATGTGTGATGATACAAGAAAGATTATGTAAACTAAGAAATAGTATGCAGGCGGCTGGGATGGACTGTTATCTGATTCCGACTTCGGATTATCATGACAGTGAGTATGTCAGCAGTTTTTTTATGGTGAGAAAATATTTCAGTGGATTTACCGGTTCAGCGGGAACCTTGGTGGTGACGAAGGATGAGGCGGCTCTTTTTACTGATGGGAGATATTTTATTCAGGCGGCAAAGGAACTTGCGGGTACGGAAATTAAGCTCATGAAAATGGGAGAGCCGGGAGTGCCTACCATAAGTCAGTATCTTGAAATGGTACTGAAAGAGGGAGAAAAACTGGGATTTGACGGAAGAGTGGTCAAGGCAGACGATGCAAAGAATTATGAAGAGATTTTGAGCAAAAAGAATGGAAAGATAATCTGGGATAAGGATCTGGCGGAAGAAATCTGGGAGGATCGTCCGGCACTTTTGCACCATCCGGTATCTATTCTGGAAGAATGCTATAGCGGGGAAAGTGCATCCTCCAAAATAGAGCGTGTGCGGGAGAAAATGAAGGCGGAAGGCGCCGACATGCATATTTTGACTTCGCTGGATGACATTGCCTGGCTTTTTAATATCCGGGGAAATGATGTGGAAAGTTGTCCGGTAGTGCTGTCCTATGTTGTGGTTACTATGGATGAAGTGCTGCTTTTTGCAAAGGAAAAGAAGAAACAGGGCAGAAGTGAGAATGACGATGATGAAATCTGGACTAAGGAGCTTTGTCGATATCTTGAGGAAAATGGAGTAGAACTTTGCTTTTATGAGGATTTTTATGCGTATGTTTCCCAGATTCGTGGAAAGAAGGTCTTACTCTGCAAAGGGCGTGCAAATTGTAGGCTTTTAAAGGAACTTTGTGAAGATGTCACTGTTATTGACAGACCCAATCCTACAACGCTTATGAAGGCGGTCAAAAATCAGACAGAGATGGAAAACTTAAGAAAAGCACATTTGTGGGACGGAGCAGCGGTCACTCATTTTATGTACTGGCTTAAAAAGAATGTGGGGAAGATATCTATGACAGAAGTGAGCGCTTCCGCATATCAGGAAGGGCTGCGGGAGACATATGAGCATTTTGTAGAGCCCAGCTTTAGTACTATATGTGCATATGGTCCAAATGGTGCGATAGCACATTACAGCGCAAAGGAGGACGCCTGCGAGGAAATCCGCCCGGAAGGAATGTTGCTGGTGGACAGCGGCGGACACTATCTGGAGGGCTCCACGGATATTACCAGGACTTTTGTTCTGGGGAGCGTTTCAAAAGAGATGAAGGAGCACTTTACACTGGTGCTGCGTGCGTTGCTGAATCTTAAAAACGCCAGATTCCTCCATGGATGCAGGGGAGTCAATCTGGACATTATGGCAAGGCAGGTACTTTGGGAAAAGGGACTGGACTACAAACATGGAACAGGTCATGGTGTTGGTTATTTGCTCAGTGTGCATGAAGGACCTAACAGCTTTAGATGGAAACTCCTTCCAGATTATCAGGATAATGCTGTTTTGGAGGAGGGCATGGTAACTACGGATGAACCGGGTATTTATATAGAAGGAAGCCATGGCATCAGGCTTGAAAACGAACTTCTCTGCAGAAAAGACGAAGCAAATGAGTACGGACAGTTTATGCATTTCGAGGATCTTACCTGCGTGCCTTTTGATCTTGACGGTGTGGAAGTTTCCCTTCTTACTGATGCGGATAGGAGAAATCTTAACGCTTACCACAAGGAAGTGTTTGAAAAATTAGAGCCTTATTTTGAAGGTGAAGAACTTGACTGGTTACGGGAAGTTACCAGAGAAATATAGAAAACGGGGAAGAAAAACACATGATACCGAAAGTAAATGCGGATGAAAAAGCAATTTTAAAAAATATCACCTGTTTTTCATTGGATATGGACGGAACAATCTATCTGGGAGAAAAGTGGATTGATGGAGCAAAGGATTTTTTGGAGGCTGTGGAGAAAGCCGGAAAAAGATATGTGTTCCTCACCAATAATTCTTCCAAAAATCCGCAGGCATACGTTGAAAAGCTGGGGAGAATGGGACTTGATGTAGAGGAGTCCAGAATCGTGACCTCCGGGCAGGCAACAATTGCTTATCTGAAGGAAAATTTTTCGGGAAAGAAGGTTTATCTGCTGGGCAATGAACTTTTGGAAGAGCAGTTCTTAAAGGAAGGAATTTTACTTGATGAGAAAACGCCGGAGGTGGTGGTGGTGGGCTTTGATACTTCCCTTACCTATGCTAAAATGTGCAGAGTATGTGATCTAGTAAGAGAGGGACTGCCCTATATCTCCACGCATCCGGACTATAACTGCCCCACAGAAACCGGATTCATTCCTGATGCTGGGGCGATACATGCATTTATCCATGCATCAGCGTTCCGGTATCCGGATCATATCATCGGAAAGCCCAATGGAGATATCATGGATTACCTTGCAGCGCGGGAAGGAGTATTAAAGAGCGAGACCGCTATGGTGGGGGATCGGCTCTATACAGATGTGGCTGCCGGTGTCAATAATGGTTATACTGGGATTCTGGTATTAAGCGGAGAGGCATGTATGAAGGATGTGGAGACATCAGAGGTTATGCCGCATCTCATTTTCACATCGGTTAAGGAGATGATTCCGTTTCTATAAAAATAGGTAAGAGCAATTCCAGACCTACCCGGTTGTGTAACAGAAGGAAAAGACTTTTTTTGCAGGTCGGATATACTTTACTTAATCTCGTAAAAGTTCAAAGATTAAGTAGAATATAAATGCAATATTTATTGATTTATCTATGTATTAATGTTAAACTTTACTTAAAATAGTGCAAAATGCAAGATTAAGTGAAAAATAAGGAGCTAAAATGCTAATAGGCCGTAAAAAAGAAATAGAATTATTGGATTCCGTATTGCAGGGTGACAAATCTCATTTTGTTGCAGTATATGGGCGAAGGAGAGTTGGGAAAACTTTTTTGATCCGGGAATTTTTTGGTTATCGCTTTACATTTCAGCATGCAGGTTTGTCAGAAAGCGGAATGAAGGAGCAATTATTTGCATTTGCTTCCTCCTTAAAAGATGCTGGCTGCGCTGTTGCGCGCAAACCGATGAACTGGCTGGAAGCATTTGAAGGACTTAAAGATCTGGTCAGGCAGTCAAATGAGAAAAGGAAGGTAATTTTTATTGATGAATTGTCTTGGATGGATACACAAAAAAGTGACCTTATGGTGGCCATAGAAAATTTCTGGAATAGCTTTGCGTCAGCAAGAAAAGATGTAATACTGATTGTATGTGCTTCGGCTACGTCATGGATGCTGTCCAAAGTGGTTCACAATAAAGGCGGTTTATATAACCGGTTGACAGAGCAGATCCATTTGCAAACATTCACATTGAAAGAATGTGAGGAATATGTCAAGGCAGCCGGTTTGGCGTTAAACAGAAATCAGATTTTACAGTATTACATGATTTTTGGCGGCGTTCCATATTACTGGGGTTTTTTAAAGAAAGGTCTAAGTCTGTCGCAAAACATAGACAATATTTTGTTTAAAAAGAATGCACCTTTAAAAGAAGAATTTAAATATTTGTATGCGTCTGCATTTAAACATCCGGCTATATATGTAAAGATAATTGAAACCTTGGGACGTAAGAAGGTTGGAATGACAAGAGAAGAACTGATAGAAGCTTCAGGCATTTTGAATTCTGGCGACTTGACTGTCAAATTGGAGGAACTGGAGAGTTGTGGCTTTATCAGGCGATATTTTGCCGTGGGGATGAAGAAGAAAAACGCAGTATATCAATTGATTGATTGCTTTACATTATTTCATTTCAAATTTTTAGAAGAAATTCCTACCGATGGACATTTTTGGTCCAACCAAGTTAATACGCCGGTAGTAAATACGTGGATGGGGCTTGCGTTCGAACGGGTCTGCATGGAACATGTAGATCAGATTAAAATGAAGCTGGGGATATCCGGAGTGTTTACGGAAGTGAATTCATGGTATTGCAAAGCAGATCCAGATAAAGGGATATTCGGTTCACAAATAGATTTATTGATCATTAGAAAAGATCAGGTGATAAATTTGTGCGAGATGAAATATTCCGGTTCAGAGTACACCGTAACGGAAAAGGTGGACAGAAGCATTAGGAACAAAATAAACGATTTGGTGCTGTCGACCGGAACAAAGTATGCAATTTATCCGACACTGATTACAACTTATGGTCTGGTAGGTAATTCTTATGCAGAAAATATCCAGTCGGTAATTACGCTTGATGATTTATTTGCAATATAAGAAGCAGGCATAGAAAGGTTACATATGGGATTACAGTTTTATTTTGGGGGATCAGGCGCCGGAAAAAGCCGGCAGCTTCATGAAGACATTATAGCATGGGCGGGACGGGAACCGTCCCGTGATTTTTTATTTCTGGTACCGGATCAGTTTACCATGCAGACGCAGGTGGATTTGGTGGGTGCAAGCAGCTGCGGCGGTATTATGAATATAGATGTGCTCAGCTTTGGGCGTCTGGCACACCGCATTTTTGAGGAAACCGGATATGGGAGCAAACCGGTGCTGGATGATACCGGAAAGAGTCTTGTGCTTCGAAAGAGCGCCGCGTCTTTAAAAGAAGAAATGCCTGTTATCGGGAAAAACTTAAATAAGATAGGTTATATTCACGAGGTGAAATCAGCTATTTCCGAATTTATGCAGTATGGTATCAGCAGCGCGCAGGTCGGAGAACTGGCCGAGTTTGCGAAGGGAAGAGGGGCGCTTTATAGCAAACTGAAAGATTTGGAAATCATTTACCGGGGGTTCACGGATTATATACAAGACCGTTTTATCACGACGGAAGAGACTCTGGAACTTTTGACGAGAGCGGTAGGAAAATCAAAGCTTATTTCGGGCAGTGTGATCATATTTGACGGTTTTACAGGGTTTACGCCTATTCAATACCGGCTGATTCAGGAACTTTTGACGCTGACGGAACGAGTCATTATTTCGATAACGATTGATATTCGTGAAAATCCGCTCAAAATAGGCGGAGAGCAGGAATTGTTTTACCTGAGCAAGAAGACGGTTTGCGATTTGTGTCGTCTGGCGGAGAAAGTACATGTTAAAAGAACGAATGATATTTATATTGAAAACGGACCGTTAGCAAGATTTAAGGACAATAAAGAACTGGCACATTTAGAGCAGAATCTTTTCCGGTATCCGGTAAGACCCTATGAGGGAGCAGAATGTGAGAGCATTCACCTGATGGAGGCGCTGCATCCGGCGGATGAAGTGCGGAAGGTCAGTATATGCATTAAAAAGTTGGTGTTGGAGGAAGGGTACAGCTACAGAGATATTGCTGTAGTCACGGGAGATTTGGAAACCTATGCGGATTACTTTGAAAGGGAGGCGCTTGCCTATGATATTCCGGTCTTTCTGGATCGGACCAGAGGTCTTATGCTCAATCCTTTCATTGAATATATCAGAAGTGCGCTTAAGATCGTTCTCTTTGACTTCTCTTATGAGACGATTTTTCACTATCTGCGGTGCGGGCTTACAGATTTTGCGCCGGAGGAGATCGACAGGCTGGAAAATTATGTGCTTGCCCGGGGAATCAAGGGAAAGAAAAAATGGAGTCAGGCATTTGTGCGGAAAATGGATGCAAAGGCATCTGCAAAGGAGCAGGAGCAGCTTCTTTTGCTGGAAGAATTGAATCAGATTAGGGAGCGGTTCATGGATCAGATTTCGCCCCTTCTCCAAAAAAAGGAGAATGCAGGAGAAATGGTGAGAATGCTCTATGACTTTATCGTAGCGGGGCGGATTCAGGAGAAACTGGCGGGATATGAGCAATACTTTAGGGAAAATAAGGAACCGGAGCGGGCAAGGGAATATGCCCAGATTTACCGGTTGGTAATGGAACTTTTGGAACAGATCATAGGGCTTCTCGAAGATGAACCCATGAGTCTTAAGGAATTCGCGGATATTCTTGATGCTGGCTTTGGAGAGATTGAGGTAGGTACCATTCCGGGAAGTGTGGATAGAGTGGTAGTGGGGGACATGGAAAGAAGCCGGCTGAAACAGGTGAAGATTTTATTCTTTTTGGGGGTTAATGACGGAAATATACCCAAGAGCGGTACCAAGGGGGGCATTATTTCTGATATTGACAGAGAGTTTTTACAGCAGTCCGGGTTTGAACTGGCACCCACCCCAAGACAGCAGATGTATATCCAGAGGCTCTATCTTTATGCCAATATGACGAAGCCCTCCGGCAGACTGTATCTGTCTTTTTGCCGGATGAATAGTCAGGGCAAAAGTATACGCCCTTCCTATCTGGTGGAGTTAATGAAAAAAATTTTTCCGCAGATGAAAATAGAAAAAGCGGGTGTTATTCATAAGCCTTTTGAGCAGATGATTGGGAAGAAAGATGGGCTGATGTACCTTTCCGAGGGATTTCGGGATTATGCAGCAGGCAGAGAAGGACAGTTAGATGAGGAAGAGTTAAGTACTTTGTATTGTTTGTACGAAGAGGATGACGTTTACAGGGATTATTTGAGAAAACTGGAAGAGGCGGCATTTGCCGAGTATGTGCACAAACCTCTTGCAAAGGCAGTGGCGAAGGCTTTGTACGGCAGTATGCTGGAAAATAGTGTGAGCCGTCTGGAAAAATATGCTGCCTGCGCTTATTCACATTTCCTGCAATATGGTCTGATGCTGAAAGAACGGGAAGAATTCAGCTTTGAACAGGTAGATTTAGGGAATATATTTCACGGTGTCCTAGAAATATTTGCAGGAAAACTTGCAGAAAATAACCTGACCTGGTTTGACTTTCCGGAAGAGGAGGGAGACAGGCTCCTCAAAGAGGCATTAGAGGCATGCACCATGACCTATGGAGAGACGGTTCTGTATAGCAGTGCACGTTATGAATACATGATCGAGCGGATGTACAGGATTTTGAAGAGGACCGTGCGGACGTTGAAGGCCCAACTGAAAGAGGGGGATTTCGTGCCGGACTCTTTTGAAATGTCTTTTTCGAAGGTGGAATCCCTTGAAGCAGTGAATATCTCTCTGTCTGATGCAGAAAGGATGAAATTAAGGGGAAGGATTGACAGAATTGATACTTGCGAGGATGAGGACCACGTCTATGTGAAAGTAATCGACTACAAATCAGGAAATAGAAAATTTGATTTGGCGGCTTTGTATTATGGTCTGCAGCTACAGCTTGTGGTTTATATGAATGTTGCTTCGGAAATAACCAAAAAGAAACATCCCGACAAGGAAATTATCCCGGCGGCACTCCTTTATTATCATGTAAGCGATCCTATGATAAAAGCGGAAGGAGAGCTTACTCCGGAAGAAATAAACAGGGAAATTCTAAAGGAACTGCGGACTACCGGAATTGTCAATGAGGATGAAAAGGTGGTAAGTCTTCTGGATAAAAATTTTACGGATAAGTCCACGGTTGTTCCGGTAGAACGGAAAAAGGATGGCAGTTTTTCCCTGCGTTCCAGCACCATAGCCAAAGAGGATTATGAAACGGTTTCCAGGTTTGTGAATCATAAAATCAGACAATTCGGAAGGCAGATTCTGGATGGTAATATCGCGGTGAATCCCTGTGAACAGGGGGGGAGAGAGTCATGTACCTACTGTGCTTATAAGGGTGTATGTGATTTTGAAGAGAAGATTCCGGGCTTTCATACCCGTATTTTATCCTCACCGCCGGAGGAAGAGTTGCTGAAAAAAATGCAGGAAGAAATTCATGAAGGAAATAATTTCCTGCAAACCGATTAAAAAGGAGAAGGTTAAGTATGGCAATGACGTTTACGTCTGAACAGCAAAAGGTAATCGATTTAAGGGATAGAAATATTCTTGTTTCAGCGGCAGCCGGATCAGGAAAAACAGCTGTTTTGGTTGAGCGTATTATTGGTATGATTACAGACAGGGACCATCCGGTGGATGTGGACCGTCTTCTGGTGGTGACCTTTACCAATGCGGCGGCGGCAGAGATGCGGGAGAGGATATCTTTGGCAATTGACAGGAAACTGGAGGAAGAGCCGGAGAATATTCACCTGCAAAAACAGGCGTCCCTTCTTCACAATGCGCAGATTACCACAATAGACAGCTTTTGCCTCTTTATTATAAGGAACAATTTCAATGATATTGGTCTTGATCCGGGCTTTAGGGTTGCTGATGAAGGGGAACTGCGGCTTTTAAAACAGGATGTGATGACAGCGCTTTTAGAGGAGAAATATCAGGAGAAAGAGCGGGCATTTACGGATTGTGTGGAATACTTTACAGGGGGAAGCAATGACAGGCTTTTGGAGGAATATATAGGGAAATTGTACGAGTTTTCTATGAGCTATCCCTGGCCGGAGGATTGGATCAGTGAATGCATGGAAGATTATAAAATATCAGACGTTACTGAATTGGAAGATGCAAAGTGGTGCAAGTATCTGGTCACTTATATTCAAACAATTGTCAGTGAATGTGTGAATCATATGGACACGGCAATCCATATTGCAGAGAGACCGGACGGACCTTATATGTATGGAGAGATGCTGGAGGAAGAGAGAGAAATGCTTTCACGTCTTTCGTCTCTTACGAGCCTTCAGGCATACTATGAAGCTTTCGAGACTGTTTCTTTCGGCAGGCTTTCAACGAAAAAGGATCCTGCTGTCAATCCGGTGTGCAGGGAAAAGGTAAAAGAACTGAGAGGGGAGATCAAAAAGCAGTTAGAGAATGTGAAGACCTCTTTCTTATCGCTGTCCCCAATGCAGGTGACGGAAAGGATGAAAAAGGCAGCGCCTAATGTGGAGGAACTTCTTTTGCTGGTGCTTTCTTACAAGGAAAAGCTGGATGAGAGAAAACGTCGTGACAATATTATTGATTTTCATGATATGGAGCATTTTGCGCTGAACATTTTGTTGAAAAAGGAGGAGGATGGAAGGCTGCTTCCCGCTCCGGCTGCGTTAGAGTACCGACAATTCTTTGAAGAAATACTGATTGACGAGTATCAGGACAGTAATCTGGTACAGGAACTTTTACTAAAGAGTATTTCGGGAGAGGAAGAGGGAAGGTTCAATCGGTTTATGGTCGGAGATGTAAAACAGAGCATCTATCGCTTCCGTTTGGCACGTCCCGAACTTTTTATGGAAAAATACGCCTGTTATTCTAAAGAAGATGGGGAGCGTCAGCGCATCGATCTCCATAAAAACTTCCGAAGCCGTTCACAGGTGCTTGACAGTGTGAACCGCTTATTTGAACGGATTATGGGCAAAGCACTTGGAGGGGTGGAGTATGATGAGGAGGCAGCTCTTTATCCGGGGGCTTCTTATGAAGAGGCGGATGCACAATCCTTTGATACAGAGTATTTGATTATTGGTAAAGATCAAGAATCGGCTCTTTCGGCAAGGGAACAGGAGGCATCTGTGATTGCAGGAAGAATTCGGGAAATGCACCAGAAGTTTCAGGTAACTGACAAAGAGACCGGGGTGCTGAGACCTGTCAAATACAGTGATATGGTTATTTTGCTGCGAACAACCGCAGGGTGGGCGGATGAATTTAGAAGTGTATTGGAAAGAGAGGGGATTCCCGCTTATGTGGCTATGCGTACAGGTTACTTTCAGGCTATAGAAATAAAAGTATTGATGCAGTATCTGAATGTAATTGACAACCCTCTCCAGGATATTCCTCTTTATGGTACATTGAAATCCTTTTTTGGAGGTTTTACAGAGGAAGAAATCGGGGTGATACGGTCTGCAGATAAGAATATTCCGCTTTATGACTGCCTGACTTCTTATGAAGGCAGGTTGGAGGAAAAAATACATTCTTTTTTGGAATGCCTTGCTTATTATAGAAGAAAAACGGCTTATACTCCAATTCACAAACTGATACAGGAAATCCTTGAGGATACGGGATATCTGGATTATGTAACGGCTCGTCCCGGAGGGGAACAGCGCAGAGCCAATGTGGAAATGCTTCTGGTCAGGGCGGCGTCATTTGAAAACACTAGTTATTATGGATTATTCCACTTCTTGCGCTATGTGGAGCAGCTTGAAAAGTACGAGGTAGACTACGGAGAAGCTGATGTACTGGATGAAAATGCAGATGTAGTGCGCATTATGAGTATTCATAAGAGCAAAGGTCTGGAATTCCCGGTTTGTTTCGTGGCAGGTCTTTCTAAAAAGTTTAATATGCAGGATATCAGCGGAAGGCTGATTGCGGACGTGGATATGGGGATTGGCGTGGATTACATTGATAGTGATCTGCGGCTTCAAAGCCACACGTTAAAGAAAAATGTGGTTGCGCTTAAAATGAAGATGGATGCCCTGGGCGAGGAAATGCGGGTACTCTATGTTGCCATGACCAGAGCAAAGGAAAAGTTGATACTGACAGCTACCGTACCTGACATAGATAAATTTCGGGAAGGAATGGAAAAGGAGAAAGAATTCCGCGCGAAGGGAAGCGAAGAAAGGAAAATCCCTTTTTCTGTCCTTGCCGGTGCAGGGTGTTATCTTGACTTTGTGGTTCCCTGCCTTGAGGAGGCACAGCTGATTGGTCCGGAAGATTTGTTTTTAAAGGATGTGGAAGAAATTATTCGGCAAAGTGACCGAAAGAGACAACTATTCTTGAAAATAGAGTCGGTTAAAAAGGAACATTCAGACAAGATGATTCAGTTGTCAGAGAGACTCTTAAGGAATTATCCCTACCAGTATTTATCAAATCTTTTTGTAAAAACGACAGTGTCAGAATTAAAGAAAAAGGCGGTTCATGATTTACCAAATCAGTCAATGGACGGATTGGAAGCAGGTTCAAATAATGGGAGGAGTATGGAGCAGGCATTTACAAGGCAGCTGTTTGAGGAACAGGAGGTGGTTCCCTACATACCGTCCTTTATCAGCAGTAAAGAAGAGGTTTCCGGAACAGACAGGGGAAGTGCATATCATAAAGCCATGGAATTGCTCGATTTTGAGGCGGTTATGCGGTTTGAAGGCAGGACGGAAAGAGAAGCAGAAATAAACCGTCAGCTGGATGAATTTGAACGGGAAGAGATGCTTGATGCCAGATGGCGCAAGAGCATTGCAACTTCTAAATTGGTGCTTTTTTTTGAAAGTACTTTGGCAGCACGTATGGCAAGGGCGGATTCAGAAGGAAAACTGAAAAGAGAGCAGCCTTTTGTAATGGGACTTCCGGCAAGCAGGCTGGGAGAAGAGTTTCCAGACAGTGAGCAGGTGCTGATACAGGGAATCATTGACGTGTTTTTTGAGGAAGATGGCAAAATTGTGGTGGCGGATTACAAAACAGATGCTATTAAAAGGCCAGAGGAACTGGTCTTAAGATATCAGACACAGCTTGATTATTACGAGGAAGCGCTCTCGCGTCTTACCGGCAAAAATGTGACGCAGAAAATCATTTATTCATTTGCACTGGGGAAGGAAATCCTTATAACGGATAGCGCCTCTTGACAAATGATGGGAAGAAGTATATTGTTATTTTGAAATTAAATAAATCAATCGCTAGGGGAGCATGAGCTGAGATTGTATATGCCTCAAGGAGGTGTATGCTGACCCTCATTACCTGAACCGGATAATACCGGCGTAGGGAAGCTGATTTTCATAATTGTCATGATTTTTTCTTTTGAGTGTTACGCACTTTTAAGATATCATGAAGCATTTATGAGAATTTGTATTCTCCTCCTGTGATAAAAAGGAGGTTTTTTTATGTCTTATTTTGCAACACAGATTTTGGACGAAGAAGGTAATATTTCGTCGTATGCGCTGACCGGAGCAGGCTATGGAGTCTTGATTGCTGTGATGATCGCGGTGCTTCTGCTGGGGTGCGTCATCAGCGGAAGCAAGGGGAAGAAGATCAGTACGAAGCAGCTGGTATTTTCAGCCATGGCAATGGCTCTTGGAATGGTGACCAGTATGATCAAGTTGATCGATATGCCTATGGGCGGTTCTGTCACGCTGTGCAGTATGCTGTTTATCTGTCTGATCGGATATATGTTCGGGCTTCGGACCGGGCTTATGGCGGCGATTGCGTATGGATTTTTGCAGTTGATCGTGGATCCGTATATCATCAGTATTCCGCAGATGCTTACAGATTATATCTTTGCTTTTGGAGCGCTGGGGCTTTCCGGTGTATTTGCGAATAAAAAGCGCGGGCTGATCTGGGGATATCTTCTGGGGGTTCTGGGAAGGTATTTCTTCGCCTTTTTGTCCGGAATGATCTTTTTCGGAAGTTATGCGGCTTATTACAATATGTCCGCGCCGATCTACTCCCTTACATACAATGGAGCATATCTGGGACTTGAGGCATTCATCACAGTAGTGATCCTGCTGCTTCCGCCGGTTTCCGCGGGGCTTCTTAAGATAAAAAATATGGCGCAGCAGGAATTATAGGATTTTATGAATATTCTGCAACAATATTCCTCTGAAATTGGTAAATACCACTTGTAAATTACTATTGCAAGTGGTATTCTTTTTATAGTTTGTATAGTGTCCGGAAGCGTTACCGGGAATAAAAAAAGTAGGAGAAAAAGTATGAGAGCAAGCGGCATTTTATTACCGATATCCAGCATTCCATCAGCATATGGGATCGGAACCTTTTCAAAAGAAGCATATGAATTTGTGGATTTCCTGAAAGCAGCAGGGCAGCGTTACTGGCAGATATTGCCACTAGGACCTACCGGCTATGGTGATTCCCCTTATCAATCCTTTTCTACTTTCGCAGGAAACCCTTATTACATAGACTTGGAAGAACTGATTGAGGATGGTCTGCTTACCAGCAAGCAGTGCGAGAGTTGTGACTGGGGAGGAAGCGAGGGGTATGTTGATTACGAGAAAATTTATCTCTCACGCTCCAAAATGCTGAAAGAAGCATTTAAGAACAGCAGTATCAAGGATAACCAGGAATTTCAGGCTTTTGTAAAGGAAAATGATTTCTGGCTTCTGGATTATGCGCTCTATATGGCAGTGAAGGATTCTTATCAGGGAAAAAGCTGGGCGGAATGGGAGGATGATATTCGCTTAAGGAAGGCCAGTGCTATTGCCAGATACAGGGAAGAACTGAAAGAAGAAATTCTTTTTTATGAATATCAACAATATTTGTTCGCAACACAATGGACGAAGCTTAAGAAATATGCCAATGACAAGGGAATCATGATTATTGGGGATATTCCTATTTATGTTGCTTTTGACAGTGCCGATGCATGGGCAAATCCGGAATTGTTCCAGTTTGACGAAAATTGTATGCCTACCGGTGTGGCAGGGTGCCCGCCCGATGCTTTTTCTGCAACAGGGCAGCTTTGGGGAAATCCGCTTTACCGTTGGGATTACCATAAAGAAACCGGATACGCATGGTGGATGCAGAGGATTGCATACTGCTACAAGCTTTATGATGTAATCCGTATCGATCATTTCAGAGGATTTGATGAGTATTACAACATCCCGTTTGGAGATGAGACTGCCGAGTTCGGTAAGTGGGAAAAAGGACCGGGGTATGAGTTGTTTAAGGTTATGAAAGAAAAACTGGGCAATAAGTCCGTTATTGCGGAAGACCTGGGATTCCTTACTCCGTCAGTCATTAAGCTGGTGAAGAAGACCGGTTATCCGGGAATGAAAATTTTGCAGTTTGCATTTGATTCCAGGGAGGAAAGTGATTATCTGCCCCACAATTATATTGCAAACTCGGTTGTTTATACAGGCACTCACGACAATGACACAACGGTTGGATGGTATCAGTCCATTAACCGCAAGGATCGCAGCTTTGCAAGAAAGTATCTGAATATCAAGGGAAGTAAAGAAGTAGAGTGGAATTTCATCCGCGCTGCCATTGCCAGCGTATCAGATACTGCCATTATTCCTATGCAGGATTATCTGGGACTTGGAACAGAAGCCAGAATCAATGTTCCTTCCACCTTGGGTACAAACTGGAAGTGGAGAATGGTAAAAGGACAAATAAACGATGAACTTGCAGAGAAGATATTTAAACTGTGCAAGTTGTACGGAAGAACAAAATAGTATGACAGAACGCGTAAGAAGTACGCAGAAGCACGGGGAACTTATTGGTGGATGAATTGACAATTAAAGACATAGCAAAAAAGTGCGGAGTGGGAATCAGCACGGTATCCAGAGCCATTAATAATCACCCTGACATTAGTCCGGAAACCAGGCAGATGGTCATGGATGTCATTAAGGAGACGGGGTTTATACCTAATAACAGTGCAAGAAATCTGAAACGTACAGATGCAAAATGTATAGCGGTCCTGATTAAGGGAATAACCAATCCGTTTTTTAGTTCGGCGATACAGATTGTTGAAACACAGGTTCAGAAAAAGAAATATGCCATGGTCATACAGCATGTGGATGCTTATGAAAATGAGCTGGATGTTGCATTGCAATTAGTGAAGGAAAAAAGACTTCGAGGTATTATCTTCTTGGGAGGCGCCTATCAGCACGACCCGGTTCAGATTGCAAAGTTGAAGGTTCCTTTTGTATTCTGTACAATAGGGACGTTAGAGGATACAGATGAAAAAGTGTATTCTAACATTGCGGTGGATGATAGAGTTGAAAGCCGTAAAATGGTAGACTATCTGCTGGATTTAGGGCATAAAAGAATTGCTATTATTACAGAAGGTACGGAAGCAAAGTCAGTGGGGCAGCTTCGACTGGAAGGATATAAGGATGCTTTGATGGCAAGAGGAATTGAAATAGATCCAAACTTGATTTATGAAGTAAAAGATCAGGATGATCCTTATTCCATGCAGAATGGGTATGAACTGACGAAAAAGCTTCTGGATTCGGGAGTGGATTTCACAGCAGTTTTTGCCATTGCAGATTTTATTGCGGTGGGGGTGTGCAGAGCACTGCATGAGGCAGGAAAAAGAATTCCCGAAGATGTTTCAGTGGCAGGCTATGATGGTCTTGCCATAGGTGAATTTTACACGCCCCAGCTTACCACCATCAGGCAGCCCATGGAGGCTATGGCAGAAAAGACAGCCGGGCTTCTTTTAGATGTAATAGATGGTAAATGTAAACATGAATATATCAGCTTTCCGGCAGAACTGGTGGAACGGGAATCTACCGGAAAGCCAAGAAATCAGGTTTAGTATTAAAAAATTTTGCGGGATAGATTTGAGTTATGATACTCAGGATTGTTCGTCACGTCTTCTCCCAGCCATGCAGGAGGGATAAAGGCACCAGCCATTTCCACATCAGGAAATTCCACTTCTGCAATGATGAGAGGGGCAAAAGGCGGCTCGAAGATATCTAATTCTATTTTCAGATTGACAGATTCTTTGGGGACATCATATCCATCAGCAAAAACGGGATCTTTAATAGGAATCAAAAACCGTTTTTTGGAAATGATGTTGCCGTCTGCTTTGGTAAGAAGATGTTCATAGGCAGCTTTGTTCAAGGGAAGGTTGTATTCTTCCCTTGCCATAAGACCTTTTCCCTTATAAGTCAGGTAATATTCATCATCCTGCCGGCGGATCCGCATGACCGGGTCGGTGCAAAGGTATGCCTGCTCAATGAAAAGACAGCAGTAGGAAGACAAATCGGCAGGTAATTCTTTTGTTTTAAATTTTCGTTCAATTTCCATATCAGTGTTCCTTTCTCTATTTCCACGTTTAATAAATAATTAGTATTTTTTCCCAATATTATACCCTTCCTTAATAAAGTTTACAAATCGTTTATTGGTAATCTATTGTATTTAATGGTAAAATGTTTACAGAAAATGAATCAAAAAGGTGGGGTATTATATGAGTAAAGTATGTGTTTTTTTTGGTACAGGCTACGAGGAGATAGAAGCGCTTACCGTGGTGGATATTCTGCGAAGGCAGGGAATAGACACAGAAATGGTTTCGATTATGGGCGAAAAGACAGTGATGGGTTCTCATCAGATTCCCGTTGTGATGGATAGTCTGATTGAAGATGTGGATTTTAGCAAGGTGGACGTGCTTGTACTGCCCGGCGGACTTGCAGGAACGAAAAATCTGGAAGCATGTACACTATTAATGGAACAGGTGGATGCCTTTGCATCAGCGGGGAAAACAGTGTGTGCAATCTGTGCAGCACCGTCCATACTGGGACATCGCGGACTTTTGAAGGGNAAAAGGGCAATTGCCTATCCNGGNTTNGAAGACCAGCTTGANGGAGCTTTNGTTACATATGAACCTGCCGTACAGGATGGGAACATTATCACAGGCCGCGGCATGGGATGTTCCATTCCTTTTGCACTGAAGATAGTGGAANATCTGGCAGGTGCTAAGGCCAGTGATGAAATGGCAGAGAAAATTGTATACTTGAATAGGTAAGGAAAGAGAACGAATGAACATATTATTTTTTTTAACGCCCAAAAGTGAAGTGGCGTATGTTTANGATACTGATACAGTGCGCCAGGTTNTGGAGAAAATGGAAAATCACAGATATTCGGCGATCCCGGTTATTGCAAAGAAAGATGGGCGGTACATAGGTACATTGACAGAAGGTGATCTGCTCTGGTACATAAAGGAGCAAGGCGATTTATCCGTGCGGAAGGCNGANGAAACACCCATGACGGCAGTNGCNCGTAAACGTGATAACGAGCCGGTGGATGTGGATGTCAATATGGANGATNTGCTNAATGTGGCAATGAATCAGAATTTTGTTCCGGTAATTGATGACAGGAAGCGGTTTATCGGACTTATCACCAGAAAAGATCTGATTCAATATTTGTGCAGAAAACTGGTGACGGTTCAGCTTGAGGCTGGCGGGATGAGTATCAGGTAAAGGGGGAGCAGNATGTTTAACCAATTGACACAAAAAGATATTGAGGCAATGGAGGCCGAAATCGAAGAAAGAAAACTGGTGATACGCCCAAAGCTTTTAGAATCTGTCAAAGAGGCCAGAGCACAGGGAGATCTCAGTGAAAATTTCGAGTACTATGCCGCCAAAAGAGAGAAAAATAAAAATGAAAGCCGCATCCGCTTTTTAGAGCGTATGATCAAGACGGCAGAAGTGATACCGGATGATTCCAAGGAAGATGAAATTGGCATGAACAATACTGTGGAAGTAGAGTTTGAGGAAGACGGATCCATTGAAACATACAAAATTGTTACAACCATGAGGGGAAATTCGCTGGAAGGTCTTGTAAGTGTGGAATCTCCAATTGGAAAAGCCCTGATAGGACGCAAGGTNGGCGACCGGGTTTTCGTACAGGTCAACGCCGATTATGGTTATTATCTGACTGTAAAGTCTATAGAAAACACCATGGATGACGGAAGCGATAAGATACGGAGCTTTTAAATTTTTAGAATCTTTTTTAACGGAAAAACTTACCATTATATTTTCACGAACACCGTAAATACTATGAACAAGATAAGTGATAAAGAAAACGCTTTGAACGGAGAAAATCTTCAGGATAAGCGGACACTTTAAACGCTTATCTTGAAGAAGACTGTAACAGGCAGTCAAAAATAATAACGGAGGTGAATGAAGATGGCAAGCAGCAAATCTAATAGAGTAGAAGTTCCTGAAGCTAAGGCAGCTATGGATCGTTTCAAAACAGAAGTTGCTTCTGAACTTGGTGTTAACTTAAAAGAAGGCTATAACGGCGANTTAACATCCAAGGAAGCCGGTTCCATCGGTGGTGAAATGGTTCGTAGAATGATCAAGAAGCAAGAAGAAATGATGAAATAACGTAACCAGAAAACAAAGAATGACCCGTCTGCATTAAGCAGGCGGGTTGTTTTTNCATAAGNNTNTCTTGGGGATAAATAAAAAGNAAANTNGGATTAATCNTTACTGCCTTTCAAGTATTTCTGTAATGGCAGCCATATGATATATGCCAGTATGCTGCCTGTCAGAGCGGTNATCAGCTGAGTAATGGAGAAAGTNACCTTAGCAGTTGCCAGAACAGCNGGAAGGGCTTCNGGCTTGGGAAGCNTGGAAGCGATNTTGCTGCCAAANGTAGGAAGAAGAATNANGACGATTATGATTCCCATAAAAGCNGCNTTNAAAACGGANCCAACGNCCAGNCCGGCAGGAAGNTTCCATTTNANACNGANTTTATTNTGGNAGTACCATACGCAGACNGCCAGAATGANATTTCCTAAAATAACGGCTGGGAACATGAGGGGAATGGCAGCCATGATAGGCGAACCTGTAATAAAAAAAGCGGTAATGGGGGCAATGATGCTGATCAGAAGCCCGCTCCATAAGCCAACCGCCAATACGGCAATGATAATCGTCGTGTTTACGATAGGGCCTGTAATATATACGGAAAAGTTCTTAAAAAACTGACTTGCAATACATATGGCAAGCAATAGTGCTGTCTGAACCAGCTGTCTCGTTGATAATTTCATAATAGTTCCTCCTGTACATAAGTTGTTAAATTTTTATCACACGATTAATAGTATAAAAGAGAGAGGGAAAAAATGCAAGGTGACAATATTCCATGGTAACCTAGTAAATTATTAGTTTTGATGCAACCTTTTTGGTTCGGAAATTGAATTTCTTGACACAGGGGCGAAAACGTCACATAATGAAAAACAAAAATAAACAATATGTGATAATATTGTTTATTTAAAAAAATATGATGAGGATGATTAAGGTGAGAAGCTATGACAGAGAAACAGGCAGGACAGGACTGAAAATGTTTTTGGTTCTGGTTGTATTTATGGCAGGAGTATTTGTTGTGCTATGGTTTTGGGAACATGTGGGTAGTATACTGCACGGACAAAAAGACACGGATGTTCATTCGCTGCCTGTAGATGCGCACGTATTCATAGATCCTCCTGAACAAATTGTTGTAGACGATAGGAGCGTTTATGCGAAAAATGAGGCACTGACTCTCTATCAATATACATGCTGTTATTATGATGAAGATAAACTTCTTGCCGAAGCGGATTATGATAAAGAAGGTAGTCTGATTAATCTGAATTGTTGGGAATATGACACTGCAGGAAATATATGTCGGGAGCAGACGCAAAATGAAACGGACGGGATACAGACACGTCAGCACATTTTTGAATACGATAGCCTCGGCAGGAATG
The DNA here is from genome assembly GCA_014804245.1 of Lachnospiraceae bacterium. Classification (GTDB taxonomy): domain Bacteria; phylum Bacillota; class Clostridia; order Lachnospirales; family Lachnospiraceae; genus Suilimivivens. The sequence continues at coordinate 71,545 of JAAVAE010000005.1, forward strand.
TACATGAGAAGGTTTATTGGAATGAACAGGTGGTAGAAGATAATTATTTCCGCTATACAGATCAAGGACGCGCGGGTGTCAATTACTCCTACCTCAATGATCAGATAGACGGAGGAATATCGAGGTATTGCTCTCACCGTATAGAATATCTGGAAGACGAGGCTGGTAATCTGTTGTGTGCTTTTGAACTAAATTCCTTGAATGTGGACACACCGAATAAAGTGTGGAATATGCAGTGGATGCAACGGGATGATCATATGGTAAACCGCGTTCAATATTATAAAGATAATATATGGATTCCAAATCATAGGGACTGGTATCGATCTGTAGATACAGCAGATAGGGAACAAGTCAATTTGTATGAGTATGACTCTGAGACAGGAGAAAAAAATCATATCCTACAGCTGAGTTATGAGTGGAAGGACGACAAGACCGCGTATAGTCTTTCGGTTCCCTTTTATCGGGCACGGTATGAGGGGAATCTTCTCTTGTGGCAGATGTCCTATTCAGATAGCGGGCTGGTATATTACAGTGCGTGCCAGTATGATGCCGATGGACGTCTGAATGCTGTTGTGGAATATGAGGTAAATCAGAATGAGCCTCATGCCGTGTTCTATCGTTATGAATACCCGGAGAAAGATAAGATAGAGAAATATTCTTATTCCGTACATGGGCGGGAATTCAGTCATTTGTTTGGGGATGGAGAGCGTGTTCTGCTTACTTTTTCATACACAGGCATTTTGAATGGAATAGAAATGAGGAATGCGTCAGGAGAACTGTCAGAAAAGTACGAATTTTATGAAGCCGGAAAGGAATTGGGAAAATTTAAAAGAATGTATGTGGGTACGAATGTGATTATCGGAGAAAAGGCAGTTTTAAAAAAATTTGAGGAGGAAGCAGAATTGTATGGCTTCCAGGTGGGAGTAGATTTAATAAGTCATGGAGATGGAGAAGGAGGAGAGTAAATGGCAGTGATAGGGATTGACTTGGGAACAACGAACAGTCTTGCCAGCGTCTGGCGGAATGGAAGGATTGAATTGATTCCCAACACTTTTGGAGAATATTTAACGCCTTCGGTTGTCAGCTTTGGGGAAGATGGAGAAGTATATGTCGGCAAGGTGGCGAAAGAACGGCTGATTACAGCTCCGTCTGTTACGTTTGCTGAATTCAAGCGGAATATGGGAAGCAGCTATCGCTATTTTGCCAATAATAAATATTATACAGCTGAGGATCTGTCTTCGTTTGTACTGCGCAGACTGAAGGAGGATGCGGAGACCTATTTGGGAGAAAAAGTGACGGAAGCTGTTATAAGCGTTCCGGCATATTTTAACGATGATAAACGTTGTGCTACAAAAAATGCAGGAAAGTTGGCAGGTCTTAACATAGAACGGCTGATCAACGAGCCGTCAGCAGTGGCGTTAAAGCATCACATGGGTGTGGAGGAAGCGGAGACTTTTATCATATTCGATTTCGGAGGCGGTACGCTGGATATTTCCTTGGTGGATGCTTTTGACAACATGGTAGAAATTCAGGCGGTATCGGGAGATAATTATTTGGGGGGTAAGGATTTTAATGAGATTATAGCGGAAGATTTTTATAAAGATAACCATATTACCAAGGGTGATCTGACGGAAGAAGAGCAGGGAATCATCTTAAAAGAAGCGGAGATGCTGAAAAGGGAGCTTACTGATAAGGATAAGGCAGAAAGAAAGGTGTACATTCAGAATCAGGAATACATGATGCGGATGACAAACCAGCATCTGATTCATGTGGGCACGGAACTGTTTAAGAGGATGTCCATACCGATCAGGAGAGTCATCAATGACAGTGGCATGCGTCTGGAGGAGATTGATAAGCTTATTCTGGTAGGAGGATCTTCTAAAATGCCAGTGGTGGAGCAATATTTGAAAAGTCTGCTTGATATTTCGGTGGTTAGGGATGCCAGCCCTGATGAAAGTATTGCTGAAGGTGTGGGAATTGCCGCGGCAATTAAGGAGCGTGTCGGTGATGTGAAGGACATGATATTGGCGGACATCTGTCCATTTTCTCTGGGAACAGAAATCTTTGACGGCAGCTTCTCTCCAATCATTGAAAGGAACGATACGCTGCCATGCAGTCATACCAGAGGGTATGTAACCATGGAGGATTATCAGAACACAATGACTTTTCCTATTTATCAGGGAGACAACATGATTGCGAAGGAGAATTTGTTGCTTGGAACGATGCAGATAACGGGGCTGCCGCCGGAGCCGAGAGGAAAAGTTAAGGCAAGTGTCACCTTTATGTATGATATCAATGGCATATTAGATATTAAGATTGTCAGTGGGGAACAGTCCCTTCACAGGGTAATTATGAACAAAAAGATGGGACTTAGCGAAGAGGAACTGAAGACACGGCTTAAGCAATTGCGGGAGATGACGCTCAGTTCCATGGAGGATGAAAATACCCGCTATCTGCTAGAAAAAGCGCAGCGCCTCTACCAAGAGAGCCCTCCTTTAGTAAGGGCACATATTGCGGAACAGATTACCAGATTTCGGGCAATCATGATGAAGGAACGCAATGCGCGTATACGAAGAGAAGCATGTGTACATCTTTCCGTATACTTAGAAGCAGTGGAGTATAATAAATTCGATTTCAATGGTTTTGACGAATCCTTCTTTGAAGATGACAGTGAAGAGGAATAAACAGGAAGAACGGGAAGTGATTGAGCAATAACTGGAGAGATGGCATCAGGAAGATGCAAGATCAGGATATTTGGAGGAAACATATGGATATATGGGGACTGCTTGGCATTGAGCCTACAACAGATATTGAGAGGATAAAATCGGCTTATGCGAGTCAGGCAAAGCTGTATCACCCGGAGGAACATCCGGCGGAATTTAAGGCTTTACAGAACGCATACAAAACTGCGGTACGAATGGCAAAGAGAACGAAGGCAGTGGGTGGGAAACCGCTTGCGGATACACCGGTAGTTTCCCCAATACCACAGAAAGCGTTGGAAGTGGAAACGTTTGTGGATATACAGGGAGCTTCCCCAGCGCCACAGACGGAGAGAACTTTTGACTATAGCGATGTGGATGTGTATGGAGAGCGGGAGTGCTTTTTCAGACAATTTTTGCTGATTGCGAAAAATCCATGTCTCAAAAATAATTTGATTGCATGGGATTATTTTCTGAATCAGAAGGAATTTCGGCATTTGTTTTTCAGTACGGATTTCCGAATAAATTTTGTGCGCACAATGTGTGATATACGCGGATGGCGGAGGAAAACGGTCTTATATTTTGAAGGATATTTAGAACAATTTCATACTGACGAGAATATGCCGGATAATGGAAAATGGGAGACTAGCCTTCCGAGCTTTTGGGTAAGGAAATTGCCTCGCCTTAGGCTTCCGGCTTTTTGCATGGATCAGTTTGTGACCAAAGACGGGGCGGCTTTCCAGAAGAAACTGCATTCACAAATCAGTAGATCTCTGGGACGGGAACTGAATTATGAAATGAGAGCCGATCTGATAAAATATATGAAGCTTTATTTACCATATGCAGAGTCAAAGGAGGCTTATATTGAGCGTTTGTATAGCGGATGGAAGTCACGGCAGGTTATGATGAATGTTTTAGCATTTCTGGTTTGTCTAATTATGACCGCATCGGCAGTACGTTTCGTAGAAGAGAAAATAGAGACGGAAAATGGTTTGATTTACCTAAGGGAATTATATGGCTCAGAATTTGCTGCTTATTCTAAGGAGAAGCAGGAGAGCATATTAAGGGATTATAATAGCTATTGGCGGTATGCAGAGGAAGCAATAGATGATGTGATGAGCCGGTATGAAGGCTGGACTTTGCAGTAGGGTCAATGAAAAATCTGTAAACTTTTATTTGCAGAAATTTTTCATTGATCCATAAAACTTGAAAAGGCTTATATCTGTTTCATCATTTTTACATGCTCTATATTAGCCTCTATAAATACGCCAGACACTTTTTCATATCCGCATTTTTCATAAAAATCAGAAACTTCATACTTTGCATCCATTTCAATTATTTTGATTCCTTGGGCTTTGTAATAATCTTCAATATATTCAATGACAATTTTCCCTAAACCAAGTCCTCTGTATTCTTTAAGAAAACAGAATCTTTGAATCTGTATGTTTCCATTTGCTGTATATAAACACCTGACTGTTCCAATATCATCTTTTTGGTGTTTGACAAGGAAGTGAGTACATGATTTATTCAGGCAATCATATTGATCAACTTCAATTTTTTGGGGGACTCCTTTTTCAAGAGTAAAAACCCTGTTGCGTATTTCTAAACATCGTTCAAGAGAGTCTGTGTCAAGGACTTTACAAATTTCTATGTTCTCCATTTTTTATCAATCCTCCATCAAATTTATTGGCATATATAAATATAAATTGTGCTTTTTTTGAGAAAAATGAAATAGTATAACACATTATAGCACAGAACACTCAGATAATGATTGAAAATCCGTTAATCTAATGATAAAATATTTTTAAAACAGCAGATTTCTATAGCGATGATTTGCCAAGCGGCACAATCGTGTCTGAAAATGTCTATTTCACTATTCTTGAAATCCTGCTTTAAACCCCAATTATTATGAATATGGCAGGAGATGTAAGGAAAAGCTGTAGCAGACATTAGGACTAACGCACAAACTGGTTTATGGAATGCAAAGGCAACGATACATTTTCCTGCACAAAGGAGGAAAGTGTATGGTAAGTAATGTAACAACAAAACTGGCGGAACTGAATCTTGAGGACAGATTTCTGTTTGATGAAACGATGGAGAATAAGGAAGCCTATCAGGCAGCAGTGAGCATTCTGCTTGAGAGAGAAGTGGAACTGCTTGACAGACCGGAGACAGAAAAGGAACTCAGGGTTTCGCCGCAACTGCGTCAGGTGCGCCTAGATGTAGTGAGCATGGATCTGCAAAAGACAGTATATCATACAGAGATGCAGAAAAGCGACACGGGTAATCTGAAAAAGAGGAGTAGATATTACCAGGCGCAGCTGGACGTGTCTCTGCTTGAGCCGGGCAGTGTGAACTTCAACTTGCTCAATGACAGCTGTTTCATTCTGATAGCGCCATTTGATATTTTTGGCGAGGGACTATACCGCTATACTTTTGAGGGCACCTGCAGAGAATGCCCCAAATTAAGACTTGGCGATGGGGCTGTCAAAATTTTTATTAACACTAGGGGAAGCAATAAGGAAGTGTTTTCACAGGAGTTTTTGGACTTTATGGAGTATATTACCTCATCGACAGATGCTGTTGCGGAGCGGACGGAGAGCGGCAAAATAAAACTTATTCATGAAAACGTCAAGAAAATCAAATCCTCAGAAAAAATGGGAGTGAAGTATATGCAATTGTGGGAAGAAAAAGCGCTTATCAGAGAAGAAGGAAGAAGTGAAGGAAGAAGTGAAGGAAGAAGTGAAGGAAGAATGGAGGGCAAAGCGGAAATGCTTGTAAAAAGTGTGGAGGCTGCCATGAAAAATTTTGATATAGACCTGCAAAGGGCCTGTGAGGGAATTGGAACGACGGTGGAAGAGTATCACAAGGCGAAAGAGAGTAAACATATAACCGATATCAGTAAAAAATGACAAGCAGACAAAAATATATAAGCAGCGTTAAGCCGGGAATCTGAAAATGGGTTTCCGGCTTTTGGACTTTACAACCTTTAAAGGTAGAATTTATGGATAAAATGGATAAAATCAAGCAGAAAAAATCTGGTAATTTTTTTTCTTATATGATATAATCGTAAAATGACTGTGAGTATGCCTGCAATTTGCCCGATAAGCGGTGAGTTTAGATAAAAGACACAGATTTATAAGGAGGATGTACTAGGATGAGCGTACAGGTAGAAAAATTAGAAAAAAGCATGGCGAAACTGACGATTGAGGTTTCCGCAGAAGAACTGGAAAAGGCATTGCAGAAGGCCTTTTTAAAGAACAAGGATAAAATCAGCATTCCTGGATTCAGGAAGGGCAAAGTGCCCCGTCAGATGGTGGAGAAAATGTATGGACCGGAAATCTTCTATGAAGATGCAGCTAATGAGTTGATTCCCGAAGCCTATGAGCAGGCAGTAGAAGAATGCGGAGAGGATATCGTATCTTCCCCGACCATAGATGTGACCCAGATCAAAAAGGGCGAGCCCTTTATCTTTACAGCCGAGGTTGCTCTTAAACCACCGGTAAAATTAGGAAAATACAAAGGCGTCAAGGTTGAGAAAGCAGACACAGAAGTGACAGATGAAGAAGTGGATGCACAGATCAATAAAGAAAGAGAAAACAATGCCAGAAACATTGATGTTACAGACAGAGCAGTGAAAGACGGTGATATGACCGTACTTGATTTTGAAGGCTTTGTTGATGGAACAGCTTTTGAAGGCGGCAAGGGTGAAAACTATCCTTTGACAATCGGCTCCGGCGCGTTCATTCCGGGATTTGAGGAACAGCTGATCGGTGCTGAAATCGGCAAGGAAGTGGAAGTGAATGTTACCTTCCCTGAAGATTATCAGGCAGAGGAGTTAAAGGGAAAAGCAGCTGTATTTAAATGTACAATCAAGGAAATCAAGGAAAAGGAACTTCCTGAACTTGATGATGAATTTGCAAGCGAAGTTTCAGAATTTGATACTTTGGAAGAATACAAAGCAGATGTCAAGGCTAAACTGACAGAAGAGAAAGTAAAAGAAGCAAAGAACGCAAAAGAGGCAGCAGTCATTGAGGCGATTGTAAATGATTCCGAAATGGAAATCCCTGAGGCTATGCTCACCACACAGCAGAGGCAGATGGTTGACGAATTCGCACAGAGAATCCAGATGCAGGGCTTATCCCTCGATCAGTACTTCCAGTTCACAGGATCTAGCTATGACAAGATGATTGAGCAGGTAAAGCCTCAGGCAGAGAAGAGAATCAAATCCAGACTGGTACTTGAAGAAATCGTAAAGGCGGAAAATATCGAAGCGTCCGAGGAAGATTTTGAAGAAGAAATAAAGGTAATGGCGGAAGCATATCAGATGGAAGCAGACAAAGTAAAAGAAATGCTTCCTGAAAAGAGCGTATCTCAGATCAAAGCAGATATTGCAGTGAGAAAAGCGGCTGAGTTCGCGGTAGAAAACGCAAAAGAAAAATAAAGAATCAGGTTTTGTAAGGCAGTAAGGAGGATACAGTAATGAGTTTAGTACCTTATGTCATTGAACAGACAAGTAGGGGAGAACGTTCCTACGATATTTATTCAAGACTTTTAAAAGAAAGAATCATTTTTTTAGGTGAAGAAGTCAATGAAGTGACAGCAAGCCTTATCGTGGCACAGCTGTTGTTCTTGGAGGCAGAAGATCCGGAAAAGGATATACAGTTCTACATTAACAGCCCCGGCGGGAGCGTGACTGCAGGCATGGCGATTTATGATACCATGCAGTATATTAAATGTGATGTGTCCACCAATTGTATCGGCATGGCAGCCAGCATGGGTGCATTCCTGCTGGCAGGAGGCGCGAAGGGCAAGAGACTGGCGCTTCCCAATGCTGAGGTCATGATTCATCAGCCTTTAGGCGGTGCACAGGGGCAGGCTACGGAAATTGAGATTGCCGCCAAACATATTCTGCAGACAAAGAAAAAATTAAACAAAATCTTGGCAGAAAACACCGGCAAGGATTATGAGGTGATTGCGGCAGACACAGAGAGAGACAACTGGATGACTGCCGAAGAAGCAAAGGAATATGGATTGATTGACAGAGTTCTTTACAAGCGTTCTGACAATTAACAGATAAGAGGTAGGAAAATGGCAGGAAAAGGTTCTGACAATATCAGGTGTTCTTTTTGTAATAAGACACAGGATCAGGTAAGAAAAATGATAGCAGGCCCCGCGGGGGTGTATATCTGTGATGAGTGCGTGGAAATATGTGCCGATATTGTGGAAGAAGAATATGAGGAAGAGGTTGAAGAGACAGAACTTGACATTAATCTGTTGAAACCAGTGGAAATCAAGGATTTTTTGGATGACTATGTGATTGGTCAGGAGGAAGCCAAGAAGGTTCTGGCGGTTGCCGTGTACAATCACTACAAAAGGGTCACGGCGCCCAAGGATATGGATGATGTGGAACTTCAAAAGAGCAATATCATCATGATTGGTCCTACCGGTTCGGGAAAGACTTATCTGGCGCAGACTCTGGCTAAGATTATCAATGTACCTTTTGCCATTGCAGACGCTACCACGCTGACAGAAGCCGGTTATGTGGGAGAGGATGTGGAAAACATTCTCCTTAAACTGATCCAGGCAGCTGATTATGATGTGGAGCGCGCACAATTAGGGATTATCTATATTGATGAGATTGATAAGATCACCAAGAAAAGTGAGAATGTTTCCATCACCAGAGATGTATCTGGAGAGGGTGTGCAGCAGGCGCTTCTTAAGATTATTGAGGGGACCACGGCAAGCGTGCCGCCTCAGGGAGGCAGAAAGCATCCTCATCAAGAATTGATTCAGATTGATACTTCCAATATTCTGTTCATCTGCGGAGGAGCATTTGATGGTCTGGAAAAAATCGTTGAAAACAGGCTTAACCGCAATTCAATTGGTTTTGATGCGGAAATAGCAAGCAAAAACAATCGTGAGATCAGTGAAATACTGAAAGAGGTCACACCTCAGGATTTGGTGAAGTTTGGTCTGATCCCTGAATTTGTGGGACGTGTGCCTATTAATGTATCATTGCAGGGACTGGATGAAAAGGCGCTTTACAGAATCCTGACGGAACCCAGGAGCGCTCTGATCAAACAGTATCAGAAGCTTTTTGGATTTGATGATGTCAAGCTCAGTTTTGAAAAGGATGCAATAGAGACCATTGCCAAACAGGCATTTGAACGAAAGACAGGAGCCAGGGGACTGCGCTCCATTATGGAAAAAGCAATGATGGATGTGATGTATCAGATTCCTTCGGATGAGACAATAGAAGAATGCGTTATCACAAAAGGAGCGGTAGAAGGTACCAGTGAACCTTTATTGATACATCGTGAAGTAATGCGTAAGGCCAGATAAAAAATGCCGCCAATTGGCGGCATTTTGTGTCTCAAGGACGCTTTAGCGAAACAAGGGGATAAATGAATGAGTGAAAAAAAAGAAGAAGCAGGGCAGTTTCTTACTATGCCCATAATTCCTTTGCGCGGAATGACGATTTTACCGAGTATAGTCATGCACGTTGATTTGAACAAGGAAAACTCTGTACAGGCATTGGAGTATGCGATGGCAAAAGGCGGAAAGATCTTTCTGTTAGCCCAGAGAGCGTCTGCAGTGAATGCGCCTGAGGAAGACCATCTTTACCGGGTGGGAACCATTGCTGTGATAAAGCAGATCACAAAGCTCCCAAATCAGATTGTAAGGGTATTGGTGGAAGGAATCGGACGTGGAATTCTGCGCAGAATCAATTTAGAAAATTCAAAATTTTTGGAAGCGGATCTTGAAGTGGCAAGTGAAGAGGATATTATGTCCCAGATAGGCAAAGTGGAGGAGGAGGCAATGCTCCGGCAGCTGAAAGAGCACTTTGCGGTCTTTGCCACGCACTATCCGAAGCTGGATAAAAATGCAATGAACAGATATTCGCAGATCAAAGATATCGGAACTCTGATCGATCAGATTGCTATGAACCTTCCCATGAGTTATGATAAAAAGCAGCAGATACTAGAGGCTGTTCCTATAAAAAAGCGTTATAATATTCTATGTGAGCATTTACTGAATGAAATTGAAATTGCCAAGGCAAGGGAAGAACTGACACATAGCATCAGGGAGCGGGTGGAAAAGAATCAAAGAAACTATCTTTTAAAAGAACAGCTTAATTATATTAAGCAGGAGTTGGGAGATGAAGGATCTTTTTCAGATATGGATCAATTTGAAGAGGCATTAGAGGTACTTCAGGCATCTGAAGAAGTGAAATTAAAGATCAGGAAGGAAATCAAGCGTTTCAAAAACCTTTCGGGAAGCAGCTCAGAAAGCGCTGTGGAACGCGCTTATATCGAAACACTTCTGGAACTGCCGTGGGACAAGGCATCCAAGGATAATGAAAGTATGAAGCGTGCCGAGGATACATTAAAGAAGGATCACTACGGGCTGGATCAGGTGAAAGAGCGTATTTTGGAATTTCTTGCGGTGAGATGCCTTACCAGTAAGGGAGAAAGTCCCATCATCTGTCTGGTAGGTCCTCCGGGAACCGGAAAGACTTCTATTGCAAGAAGCGTGGCAAAGGCTCTTGATAAGAAGTATATCAGAATCTGTCTGGGCGGCGTCAGGGATGAAGCAGAAATCAGAGGTCACAGGAGAACCTATGTAGGCGCTATGCCGGGAAGGATCGCAGCAGGGCTAAAGCAGGCAGGGGTGAAGAATCCGCTGATGTTGCTGGACGAAATCGATAAGGTGAGCAATAATTATAAGGGAGATACCTTTTCAGCGCTTTTGGAGGTGCTTGACGGGGAACAGAATGTAAGATTCAGGGATCATTATGTGGAGGTGCCGTTGGATTTGTCGGAGGTTCTGTTTATTGCGACAGCAAATACGACCCAGACGATTCCCAGACCTCTCCTGGACCGTATGGAGATCATCGAGGTAAACAGCTATACAGAGAATGAGAAGTTCCATATTGCCAAGGAGCATCTGCTAAAAAAACAGTTGGAAAAGAATGGTCTTACAAAGCAGATGCTTTCTATTCAGGATGGAGCGCTCAGAAATATTATTACTTATTATACGAAGGAAGCCGGCGTCAGAGAATTGGAGCGCAAGATTGGGGAAATCTGCAGGAAAGCGGCAAAGGAAATACTGGATATAAGAGAGGCTGGAAATGAGCAGGAAAAGATTAAGGTAACTGCTTTAAATCTGGATAAATATCTGGGAAAAAGAAAGTATAGCCTTGATAAAGCAGATAAAGAACCGCAGGTTGGAATCGTACGCGGGCTTGCATGGACGAGCGTGGGAGGGGACACGCTGCAGATAGAAGTCAATGTGATGCCCGGCAAGGGAGATATTGAACTCACCGGACAGATGGGGGATGTGATGAAGGAGTCTGCCCTGATTGGTATAAGCTATGTCAGGTCTGTCGGTAAAGAAAATCATATTAAGGCAGATGTGTTCAAGGAAAACGATTTTCATTTACATATCCCTGAGGGAGCCGTCCCGAAGGATGGACCTTCGGCAGGCGTTACCATGGCGACAGCGCTCTTTTCAGCAATCACCGGAAAGAAGGTTCGCAGCGATCTGGCGATGACCGGAGAGATCACACTGCGGGGAAGAGTGCTTCCGGTAGGCGGTCTGAAAGAAAAGATACTGGCAGCTAAAATGGCTGGGATCAAGGAAGTGCTGGTACCTTTTGAAAACAAGAAGGATATTGAAGAAATCCCACAGGAAATTAAGGATGGACTTGTCATCACCCACGTAAAGAATATGAAGGAAGTCTTAAAGTATGCGCTGCTGAAAGCGTGATGGAAAGGCATGGTATAAAATGGTAATAAAGAATGTAAATCTGGAGACTGTGTGCGGCGTTACGAGTAAACTGCCGGATAATGCATTTATGGAGGTGGCATTTGCAGGGAAAAGCAATGTAGGAAAGTCATCTCTGATCAACGGGCTTATGAACCGGAAGGCACTGGCAAGGACCAGTGCCCAGCCGGGTAAGACCCAGACCATCAATTTTTATAATATTAATGACCAGATATATTTTGTGGATCTGCCCGGTTATGGCTATGCCAAAGCGAATGAGGCAGAAAAAGCAAAGTGGGGAAAGATGATTGAAAATTATCTCCATAGTTCCAAACAGTTAAAAGCAGTTTTTCTTTTGATTGATATACGTCATGAGCCTTCTGGCAATGACAGAATGATGTATGACTGGATTTTGAAGCAGGGATTTGAACCGATTATTATTGCGACAAAGCTGGATAAAATCAACAGAAGTCAGATACCAAAACACATTAAGATGATTAAAGATGGTCTCAAGGTAGTAAAAAATACAATTGTCATTCCTTATTCTGCACAGACGAAACAGGGGAGAGAGGAAATCTATGAACTTCTGGATTCTTACCTGGAAAAAGAGGAAAATCCTGATGTTTCATAGTAGAAAGAGGCATATATGAATAACGGATGGAATAAAACAACTTATTTGAAAGTATTGGTCAATCTGGGCATTATGCTGGTGCTTCTGCTTTTATGTATTTTTGTTGTTCCCAGAATCATCATATTTTTCATGCCTTTTGTGGTGGGATGGGTCATTGCCCTGATTGCAAATCCGCTGGTCAAGTTTTTTGAGAAAAAATTCAAGGTCAAAAGGAAGGCGGGCACTGCATTTGTTATCATTTCAGTAATTGCGCTGGTCATTGTGGCGGGATATTTTCTGGGCGTCAGACTGGTCGAAGAAATGACAGATTTTATCAGTGTGTTGCCGGAAATGTGGGAAAGCACGCAGGGGGATTTCGAAGAAATCGGACAAAAACTGGCATTGGCAAGCAGATATCTGCCTAAGGAAGTGCAGACAACCTTCAAGAATATTACTTCAAATGTGGAGGAATATCTGGGGGAATTATTTGGGGGGCTGAGTGCGCCCACCATTGAAGCGCTTGGCCGCTTTGCCCAAAATCTACCTTCCATTCTTATTGGAATTATTATGAGTGTTTTATCTGCGTACTTCTTTGTTGCAGAAAAGGATTATCTGCCGGAGCTTATCGGGAAAGTCCTGCCGGAGTCCATTATTGAACGTGCCAACATGATTAAAAGAGGATTAAAACGCGCTGTTGGAGGTTACTTTAAGGCGCAGCTTAAGATAGAATTATGGATGTATCTCCTTCTGGGAATGGGGTTTACGATTCTAAAAGTCAGATATGCGTTTTTGATTGCTATCGGAGTGGCATTTCTTGATTTTCTTCCGTTTTTTGGGACTGGGACAGTTTTAGTTCCCTGGGCAGTGGTTAAATTCTTAAGCGCTGACTATAAGATGGTAATCGGACTGCTTATCATCTGGGGTGTGGGACAGCTTGCAAGGCAGTTGATTCAGCCCAAGATCGTGGGTGAATCGATTGGGCTTTCCCCGATACCGACTCTGTTTTTATTGTTCATAGGTTTTAAAATCGGCGGTGTGGTGGGGATGATCATTGCGGTTCCGATTGGCATTATTGTTCTGACTATGTATGAAGAGGGTGTTTTTGACACAACCTTAAACAGTCTCAAGATTCTGTATGCCAGCCTCAGCAATTTCAGACATTTAAAGGAAGAAGATATGGTTGCCATACATATCTACAGAGAAGAGGAAAAAGCACGTATTGAAGAGAAGAAAAGGGTGCAGAAAAATGTGGAAGAAAAGGTGAATAAAAAATGAGAGTAACGGTATACAATTGCAGGGAGTTTGATGAAAAGGAACTGTTTGAAAGATTCGGAAGAGAACTTAATATAGAGCTTGTGTTGTGTCCGGATGCGCCGGATCAGGAAAATGCAGCGCTTGCAAAAGGAAGTGAATGTATTGATATTATTACATCAAAGATGACGGAGGATCTGCTTAGGGTATTTGCGGATTACGGTGTAAAGTATGTGACTACAAGAACCATCGGTTATGATCATGTTGATGTGAAGGCGGCAAAGGCACTGGGAATGACGGTTGCAAATGCTCCCTATGGTCCCTGCGGAGTGGCAGACTACGCGGTTATGCTCATTCTCATGACCATCCGCAAGATGAAACGGATTTTAGAGCGCACCAATATACAAGACTATACCCTGAAAGGGATTCAGGGGAGAGAATTGAAAGACTTGACAGTGGGAGTGATTGGCACGGGCAGGATTGGGAGGACGGTCTTAAAGGATTTGTCTGGCTTTGGCTGCCGGCTGATTGCTTATGATCTGTATGAAAATGAGGACGTAAAGGCGCAAGGAGTGCACTATGTGACTTTAGAGGAAATGTGGCAGCAGGCGGATGTAATCACTCTTCATGCACCGCTTACCGATGAAAATCATCATATGATAAACAAAGAAACGATTTCCAAGATGAAGGATGGTGTGATGATCGTAAATACTGCCAGAGGCGGACTGATCGATTCGGAAGCGCTGATTTCGGGCATTGAAAGCGGAAAAATCGGTGGTGCGGGGCTGGATGTGGTAGAAAATGAGTTTGGATTGTATTATTATGACCGTAAATCAGATATACTGAATAATAGGGAGTTGGCAATTTTAAGAGGATTCCCCAATGTGACGGTAAGTCATCATATGGCTTTTTATACGGATGAATGTGTGGAGACGGTGGTCAGAGATTCACTGCTTGGCTGCAGATATTTTGTGGAGGGAAAAGAAAATCCCTGGGAGGTACGATAGTTGCGGAACTTTAAGATGACGCTGCAGTATGAAGGAAGCAGATATCAAGGCTGGCAGAAGCAGGAAAACACAGATAATACCATTCAGGGAAAGTTGGAAACACTGCTTTTACGGATGACGGGAGAAGGAATAGAAGTACAGGGGTCAGGCAGGACAGATGCAGGCGTACACGCTTTGGGGCAGGTGGCAAATTTCCATGCGGATACGGAAATGAGCGCCCAGGAAATCATGAAGTATATGAATGATTACCTGCCGGAGGATATTGCGGTGATTTCCCTGAAAGAAGTGTCGGAGAGGTTCCACAGCAGATTAAATGCCAGAGGAAAGACTTACTGCTATCGTGTGCTGAACACCCAGATACCCCATGTGTTCGATAGAAGATACGTTCATGTGGTGAATAGGGAACTGGACATCGATGCCATGAAGCGTGCAGCGGAGTATCTGGTCGGAACCCATGATTTCAAAGCATTTACTTCAAATAAGAGAGGCAGGAAGTCGACTGTGCGGACAATTGAGTCAATCCGGATAGAAAAGGCGCAAAGCCTTTCCATGGGTTTGATGGGAGCGCAGGATGAAGTGCGATTCTGGTACAGCGGTAATGGATTTCTCTACCATATGGTCAGAATCATGACAGGAACATTGTTGGAAGTGGGAATGCACAAGAGAAGACCCGAAGAAATTGCAGAAGTGCTTGCCTCAAGGTGCAGAGAGAATGCAGGAGAGCTTGTGCCTGCGAAGGGACTTACTTTGATGGAGGTTCGTTATTAGTGAAAGACAGACAATTTCATAAGAAATATGTCAGACTGATCTTTTTTATTTATTTACTCATAGTGATCAAGGTGATCATTTTTAAGTACCCTCTGGAACAATTGAGGGAAATCGCATCTACATGGGAAAAGGGTGTGATTCTGGAGGGGCTGGATACAGCTAATTTCACATTATTTAAGACCATACGCATGTATATAGATTATTCCTATATGCTCAACAGCTTTGAAAATCTGGTGGGAAATGTGGTGGTATTCATTCCCTTTGGTTTTTTGCTGCCATACGTTCTGAAATGGGGCAGAAACTTTTTTGTAATGCTCTTGAATGCATTTCTCTTTGTTCTTGGAATAGAGGTTTTTCAGCTTTTCAGTGCGTTTGGGGCCTTTGATGTGGATGATATCCTTTTAAACTGTTTTGGGGCAGTGCTTGGATATGTAGCTTATCTGATATATGAAGCTGTGAAAAAACGGCATAACAATAAAAAAAGGAGAGGTTGATATGGCAGATTTTTTTAAAGGATTAAAGGCGAATTACACGATTTCTGCGGTGCTTTGCGCGCTGCTCGGTCTGGTACTGGTCATCTGGCCTGGGGCGACAAGCCAGATCATTTGTATGCTGCTTGGAGGCGTGCTGCTTGCATACGGCGTTATTCAAATTGCAATTTACCTGTTTAACAGGGAAAGAACGATTATTTTGCAGGGAATGATGATTCTGGGCATTGTATTTGCCGTGTTAGGACTTTGGATTTTATTGAAGCCGGAAATGATCATGATGGCAGTGCCGGTAATCGTGGGCGTTTTGATTGCAATACATGGTTTACATAATGTAGTGCAGGCGTTTGCCTTGAAAAAAGACGGTTACGAGAGCTGGTGGCTGGCATTTTTGATGGGGCTTTTGACCTTAATTTTTGGAGGTGTATTGATTTACAATCCTTTCAAGGCAATTGAACTGGTGGCAAGAATTATCGGAATTTTCCTGATTTATGACGGGGTGTCGGATATATGGATTCTTTCAAGGGTGTTTAAGGTAAGAAGGGATAAAGAGAGAATCATTGATGCTAAATTTGTGGATATTGAGGATGAAGACTAAGGACCAAGGTATGAAAGGAGAGGGCTATGGCAATTTATCATTTGAACAATGATGTAGTGGAGATTGAGATTCATTCAAAAGGGGCGGAATTAAGATCCCTTAAAAAGCGGAGTACAGGGACGGAATATCTGTGGAAGGCAGATCCTGCTTTCTGGGGAAGGACTTCGCCGGTGCTGTTTCCCTTTGTGGGAGGGGTGAAAAACAAGGAATACCGGACGAAGGGGAAGACCTATTCTATGGGACAGCATGGGTTTGCCAGAGATATGGAATTTGATCTTCTTTCGCAGACAGATGATGAGATTTGGTTTGTTCTGCAGGATAGTGAGGAATCAAGAGAGAAGTATCCCTATGAATTTGTGTTGAAGCTTGGCTATCGTCTAATGGAGGCAGGTGTAGAGGTATGCTGGCAGGTGGAAAATCCGGGTGGTGAAGAACTGCCCTTTTCTATTGGCGGTCATCCGGCATTCAATTGTCCCATGGAGGAAGGAGAAAAGCAGACAGACTATTTTCTGTGTTTTGACACAGAAGAAAAGGTGGTAAGTACCAGAGTCAGCGAGAAGGGGCTGGCAACAGATATAAAGGATGTCTATGCGTTAAAACAAGGATATCTTAAGGTCACAGAGAATTTGTTCGATTATGATGCGCTGGTAATCGAGCATGACCAGGCAAAGGAGGTATCATTATGCAGACCGGACAAGACAGCATATCTTACGGTCAGGATGGAGGTTCCCCTATTTGGAATCTGGTCTCCGCCTAAAAAGAATGCGCCTTTTATCTGTATCGAACCTTGGTATGGGAGATGCGACCATGAGGAATTTTCAGGCGAATTAAAGGAACGGGAATGGGAAAATATACTCATGCCCGGAGAAACATGGAATGCATCTTATCAGATTGAGATTTTATAAACTAAGCATCTATGCAGATAATGTGAAAGTCGTTTACAAAACGGGAAAGTCGGATTGTAAACGACTTTATTATGCTCATCTGCCGTTTATGCTGTAAATCTGCCACTTGTGCTGTGAGTCTTGTTCTCAAATTTGTATTATTTATAATAATCATGTTGCGGATTGAAAAGTAAGTATTATCCAGAATGGAAAAGATAAGTGTTAAAGGGAGGAACAGCATGGCTGCAAAAGAGGGAAGAATCATTCTTGCCAGAGAAGAAGACAGGGGGATGAAAGGACAGTGTTATCTTGTGCTGTTTAGTTTGAGTCTTGTGACGGGGCTCGTGGGAATACCGATAGGTGCAATACTGAGCGGAGTGATGCAGGGGGTGCTGAATGACAGCTCAGCATTGGTAATGTATGGATTTTTCTTAACTCCCATCTTTTTGGCAATGTTGATTGGCTTTTTATGGGGAAGAAAATCGATTGATATGAAGGATCATACCGTATGCACAAAGTGTAAAAAGAAAATGCGTCCCATGACGGAGGAGGATGCTATTTTCCAGATTCCGGCAGTGGGGGATGAGACCTATGGAGATGCACTCCGCTATCTTGCCGAAAATATGGAGAGGGTTCCTTTGGTGAGCGCAATTCCCGGCAGACAGAGAGGATGCTATGTCTGTGGCTATAGGTGTGAGAAATGTGGAAACCGCATTGTCAGAATCAAGGATTTTCTTCCAAAAAGAGGAAGCTGTGAGGATAAGGAAACTTACTACTTTGACTTTACAGAGTTTTCTCTTATCCGCGGAAGAGAAGATTTTATAAACTAAGCGCCTATGCAGATAAGAGGAAGAATGAGGAGGAAACATGAAGAGGATAAGAATTGATTTTGCGATAGCCTTTCTCGTAGCATTTGGAGTCGGATCGCTAATCAACTTTGGAGCAGGAAAGGTAATTGACAGACTGGAGGAAACATCAAAAGAAATGGTGTATTCCGATACGAAAATCGGTGCGGCGGCAGGTAAGGGAACGCCGGTAGCATATGACATTTCGGATATGATGGAGGAAGATTGCTTTACCGTTCACTTAAAGGAAGGACGGTCACTTGATTCCCTATACTATGATAAGACGTATTATCATATCTACGAATTAGATTCAGAAGAAGTAGTGTTAGTGGACGAATACTTTTACAATTCTTACTATGATCATGATGAGGATGATACCTCCTTTTTCCCGGATAGCTATGAGGTGCTGCCGGTGGGAAGGGTGGTCATGGGACAATTAGATGATGAACTGATTGAGATGGTAGAGGAAAAAGGATATACGCTGACAGAGACCTCTTTTTACATAGATATGCGAGGGGATTTTAAGTATTTTTCCAGAGAGGATTATGAAGATAAGGCAGAACTGCTAAGCTTCGGTGCAGGACTGATTGTTTTTTTCCTAATTCGTTATCTGATGATTGCAAGCGGTGTTTTTTCACCGGTCATTCCGCTGCGCTTTTTGAAATCATGGAAGCGGTTTGTGAATTATTACGGCATCATCTATTATGGAGATGGGGTGAAACAGATTGCAGCACTGCGTAAGAAGGGAAAGATGGATGAAGCTGCGTATGGATTTTCTAAACTGATTGGAGTAGACATAGAAGAGGCACAGATGGCAATGCAGTTCTGGTCTGAAATTTATGGGGAAGGGATTTTGAAAGTCAAAAAATTATAAAAATCCTTCTTGACAAAGGACAGGACGGCTACTAAGATAAGAATAACTACACAGATAAAGGTGATGAAAAAGAGGAGTACGTATATCCTGCCTGTCAGAGAAGAAACCCTGTGCGGAAACATAAGCGGCACAGTGCTGGAAGGTTTTAAGGAAAGGAATGCGGAAGGTAGCTTTGGAACCGGAAGACCGAACAGAAGTAAGTCTTCACGCTTTATCCCCGTTAACGGATAGGATTTTGAAAGAAATCGCATAAGTGATAAGCAAAGGTGGTACCGCGCAACTAAAAAGAAGATGCGCCCTTAGCAGATAAGTATAATCTGTTAAGGGCGCTTTTTTACATGACAAGCAAAGGAGAGTAATTATGAGCAAAGAACTTGCAAAGACCTATGATCCTAAAGGAATCGAGGAC
The DNA here is from genome assembly GCA_014804245.1 of Lachnospiraceae bacterium. Lineage (GTDB taxonomy): Bacteria > Bacillota > Clostridia > Lachnospirales > Lachnospiraceae > Suilimivivens. The sequence goes on from JAAVAE010000005.1 coordinate 90,747, forward strand.
AGAATTTATGAGAAATGGCTGGAAAAGAAATATTTTCATGCCGAAGTAGACCATTCCAAGACGCCTTTTACTATTGTAATCCCCCCTCCAAATATCACAGGGCAGCTTCATATGGGACATGCACTGGATAACACCATGCAGGATATTCTTATCCGCTTTAAGAGGATGCAGGGATATAATGCACTATGGCAGCCGGGCACGGATCATGCCAGCATTGCAACCGAAGTTAAGATTATCGAAAAGCTGAAGGAAGAAGGTATCAGCAAAGAAGATCTGGGTCGTGATGGTTTTCTGGAACGTGCATGGGACTGGAAAAAAGAATACGGCGGAAGAATTATCAGCCAGTTAAAGAAACTGGGCTCTTCCTGTGATTGGGACAGAGAGCGTTTTACCATGGATGAAGGCTGTAATAAGGCTGTAACGGAAGTATTCTGTAAGATGCATGAAAAGGGCTGGATTTATAAAGGAAGCCGTATCATCAACTGGTGTCCGGTCTGCAATACTTCCATATCAGATGCCGAGGTGGAATATGCAGAGCAGGCAGGACATTTCTGGCATATCAAGTATCCTGTCATTGAAGAGGACGGCAGTGTAAGTACCACACGATTCGTGGAATTTGCAACTACCAGACCGGAAACCATGCTGGGGGATACTGCGGTGGCGGTCAATCCTGAGGATGAGCGGTATAAAGATATCATTGGCAAGAAACTTTTGCTCCCTATTATCAACAGAGAAATCCCTGTGGTAGCAGATTCCTATGTGGATATGGAATTCGGTACCGGTGTAGTAAAAATCACACCTGCCCATGACCCTAACGATTTTGAGGTTGGCAAGCGTCATAATCTGCCGGAAATCAATATATTGAATGATGATGCCACCATCAATGAGAATGGCGGCAAGTTCTGCGGAATGGACCGCTATGCTGCAAGAGATGCAATCGTAAAAGAACTGGATGGAATGGGGCTTTTAGTAAAAATTGAAGATTATTCCCACAATGTAGGAACTCATGATCGGTGTAAGACGACCATCGAGCCTATGATCAAGCAACAGTGGTTCGTGAAGATGGAGGAACTGATAAAACCTGCTGTGGAGGCAGTGAAAAACGGTGATATCCAGTTGATTCCGAAACGTATGGAAAAGACCTATTTTAACTGGACGGATAATATCCGTGACTGGTGTATTTCCAGACAACTCTGGTGGGGACACCGGATTCCGGCTTATTACTGTGATAAATGCGGTGAAGTTGTGGTAAGCGCCGCAGAGCCTTCTAAGTGTCCTAAGTGCGGATGCGATCATTTTACTCAGGATCCGGATACGCTGGATACATGGTTTTCCTCAGCGCTCTGGCCCTTCTCAACCCTGGGATGGCCGCAGCAGACAGAAGATCTGAAATATTTTTATCCCACAGATGTGCTGGTAACCGGATATGATATTATTTTCTTCTGGGTAATCCGTATGATCTTTTCGGGGTATGAGCAGATGGGTGAAAAACCGTTTAAGACGGTATTGTTCCATGGGCTTGTAAGGGATTCTCAGGGACGTAAGATGAGTAAATCGCTGGGCAACGGAATTGATCCCCTTGAAATCATTGATCAGTACGGCGCGGATGCACTGCGTCTTACGCTGATTACGGGAAATGCACCCGGCAATGATATGCGTTTCTACTATGAGAGAGTGGAGGCAAGCAGAAATTTTGCCAATAAAATATGGAATGCTTCCCGCTTTATTATGATGAATATGCCGGAAGAAGGATTAAAGGTGGAGAATCCTTCCTTAGAACCGGTTGACAAATGGATTCTGTCTAAGCTGAATACGCTGATCAAAGACGTAACAGACAATATGGATAGCTTTGAGCTTGGTATTGCGGTTCAGAAGGTTTATGACTTTATCTGGGATGAATTCTGCGACTGGTATATCGAGATGGTGAAACCCCGCCTCTATAATTCAGATGACCAGATGAGTAAAGATGCAGCCCTTTGGACGCTGAAAACAGTTCTGCTCCATGCACTTAAGCTGCTTCATCCATATATGCCCTTCATTACAGAGGAAATTTTCTGTACACTGCAGTCCGAAGAGGAATCTATCATGATTTCCAAGTGGCCCGAGTATCAGGCTGCATGGAACTTTGAAAAGGAAGAAAAGGATATTGAAATCATCAAGGAAGCGGTAAGGGGAATCAGGAACGCCCGAACAGAAATGAACGTTGCTCCCAGCAGAAAGGCACAGGTATTTGTGGTAAGTGAAGAGGAGGCAATCATCAATGCCTTTACAGAAGGCAGACTGTTTTTCGGCTCCCTTGCATATGCATCGGAAGTAACCATTCAGAAGGATAAGGCAGGTATCGCAGAGGATGCAGTATCGGTAGTGATTGCCAACGCAACTCTTTATATCCCTTTTGCGGAACTGGTTGATTTAAGCCAGGAAATTGAGCGCCTTAAAAAAGAGGAAAAGAGACTTGAGGGAGAACTTGCCCGGGTGAACGGTATGCTGAATAATGAGAAATTTATATCCAAGGCACCGGAAGCAAAGATTTCAGAAGAGAGAGAAAAACGCACCAAGTATACGCAGATGATGGAACAGGTTAAAATGCGCCTTGCACAACTGCAGAAATAGAAAATAAAAGGGACCGTAATTTTTGATATTAGATTACGGTTCTTTTTTTTATGTTTGCAACAATGATAGTAATGATGTTACAATAGTAATAGAATCACAATAAGAAAAGAAGGGAGGGCATAAGATGGGCAGTAATACAGATTTTTTATCAGAAGATGAAATCGCGGAACTCCGGAAGGAAATGGAAGCGCTGATTATGGAGGATGGAGGATCGGCAGCCGAAAGCATGGAGCCGTTATCTGAGCCAATCCCGAAAGGTCAGATGCTGAGTGATATTATAGATGAAGCTAATTCCAAAGCCCTTAGTATTGAGGAAAATGGTTCTTATATAAAAATTGCAGAAGATGACATGAACGCATGGCTGTATCTGACTGTACCCGGAGAGGGAAAAGAAAAATATACCATGGAGGAAATCATGGATTTCCTTAAAAAGAATGGAATAACCACTGGGTATCATCACTCCAATCTGGCTGCAATGATCAAAAAAAAGGTATATGAGCGTGAAATCGTGGTGGCAAAGGGACAGCCGGCAATAGAGGGGAAGGATGGGTATTATGAATATAAATTCGATCCTGACCAGCATAGGGCGCCTAAAGTCATGCCTGACGGCAGTGTGGATTATACCAGCATGAGCGTACTCCAGAATGTCCGTAAAGACGAGGTGGTAGCAATTTATCATCACGCCGAGGTGGGAGAGAATGGATATGATGTAAGAGGAAGAGTCCTGCAGACAAGGAAGGTTAAGGAAGCTCCGCCTCTTCGGGGACAGGTGGTCAGCAGCATGAATAACCCGGATGTCTACCTGGCACAGAAGGATGGAAAGATTGAATACAAAAATGGCAAAATAGATATTCAGTCCATGCATGAAATCAATGGTGATGTCACCCTGATAACCGGAAAGGTTGAATTTTATGGAGATATCGTCATCAACGGCAATGTAGAAGCAGGCGTGGTGATACGGGCCGGAAGGAATATCGAAATTAAAGGGACGGTTGAAGCGGTTAATTTATTTGCAGGCGGAGATGTCATTTTGACAAAAGGCATCCAGGGAGCCCAGAGGGCAAAGATTTCTGCAAGAGGCAATATTTTTGCTGATTTCATTGAGCATACGGTGGTTGTTGCCGGAGGCAATGTGCAGGCGAATACGATTCTGAATTCAAGAATATCATCTGACGGGCAGGTTATCCTTACAGGGAATAAGGGTGCCATCATTGGCGGATACACACATGCAATGATGGGGATATCAGCGACTGAAATAGGAAACCCGGCAGAGGTGAGAACCATAGTTCATGTTGGGAGTGAAAAAGAAGTCCATACGAGACTGCAGACCGTCAAAGCGGCAGAGACGGAGCAAAGCACAGAATTACAGGAACTTTCAGAGAATCTTTCAGATCTTCTTTACAAAAAGAAGGCGGCAAACGGCAAAATTCCGGATATTATGGAGAGCCGGATAAAGAACCTTGAGGGCAGAGCAAAATCTTTGAAGAAAGAAATTGAGGAAAGCCGGATAGAACGGGAAAAATGTGAAGCAATCATAGCCAAAGGCAAGCGGTCGGAGATTGTGATAAATGGAAATGTTTACCGCGGCACAGTGGTATGCCTTGCCCAAATCCAGATGCCGATTGAAAGAAGTACCTGTTATATGAAGTATTATCAGGAAAAAGGCATGATTGAGAGCAGTGTCATTGCGTATTCTTAGGATGCAGTATCGCAGGCAGGTTTGTGATATACATGGGTATAAGTATGAAAACATATGAGGAAATAGAACAATATATTCTTGATATTCCTAGGTTTGCCGGAAAGCATACCCTTAAGGATACGAAAGAATTGCTGGATCAAATTTCCAGCGGCAGAATTAAGAGCAAAATCATTCATGTTGCAGGCACAAACGGAAAAGGTTCCGTTTGTGCTTATTTGCGTTCTGTTTTGATGGAGAGCGGATACAATGTGGGAATGTTTATCTCGCCTCATTTGGAAACTATGAGGGAGAGGATCAGCGTCAACAATGTGATGATTTCAAAAGAGGAGTTTGTAAGGTGTTTTAACAGGATTATAGAAAAGGTAGATGAAAAAAGTCATCCCTCCTTTTTCGAGTTTCTTTTTCTGATGGCAATGGTGTATTTTCAGGAAAAGGAACCGGAATATATCATTCTGGAAACCGGTCTGGGAGGAAGGCTGGACGCGACGAACTGCATTGAAAAACCCGAGGTGTGTGTAATCACAGAAATCGGTTACGATCACATGCAATATCTGGGAAGCAGTCTTTCAGAAATTGCTGCGGAGAAAGCCGGCATCATAAAGAAGGGCGTGCCGGTGGTCTTTATGGATAAAAGAGCGGAGAGCACAAAGGTTTTGACTGAATATGCTAAAAAAGCACAAAGTCCCGCGATTATAATCGGAAAAGACAATATTTTGAATGTGAATATAAACAATAAAAGCATTGATTTTTCGTTCCATACTGGTTATTATAATTATGTTAGCCTTTTGCTAAATACAGTTGCGCTGTATCAGACAGAAAATGCAGCACTGGCAGTTGCAGCATTGGAAGTTTTAAAGGATGCAGGAATTACAGAAGATTCCATTAGAAAAGGCTTACGCTCTGCCCATTGGCCGGGCAGAATGGAAGAGGTCATGCCAGGGGTTTATCTGGATGGCGCACATAATGAAGATGGAATAGAGGCATTTCTTGGCACGGTTGAAAGGGACAGATGTAAAGGAAAAAGGTTTTTACTGTTTGGGGTCGTCCAGGACAAGCGTTATGATATCATAATCCGGAAGATCATAGAATCCGGGCTTTTTGATCAGGCAGCCGTAACCCTTTTAGAAACAGACAGAAGTGCATCCATAGAAGAACTGAAAACAATTTGGGGGCAATATACGGAAATGACTTGTAGTTTCCATATCGATGCCGCGGAGGCATACCGTAATCTTTTATCCTTGAAAAAGGGTGAGGATGTGATTTATATTGCCGGTTCAATGTATTTGATAGGACAGATGAAGTCCCTGATGAGGAGAAAGCTAAAATGATTGATTTTGAAGAGGAATTAAAGAAATTCCATCCTAGTCTTGAAGTTGAAGATGCGGAAGAAGCTATATATAACCAGGATTTGACAGATATGGCAGATATATTGATTAAGATGTTAGAAAAGGCAAAAACGGAAGAGGAGTGACGGCATGATTTGTTATAAGTGTGGGTGCCGTTTGTCAGAACACGATTTTTGTACGAGTTGTGGTACGGATGTGGCTCTTTATAAGAGAATTTTATCTATGTCCAACCGTTTTTATAATGATGGACTGGAAAAGGCCACGGTAAGAGATTTATCCGGAGCAATTGTCAGCTTACGGCAAAGTTTAAAATTCAATAAAAATAATATAGATGCAAGAAACCTTTTAGGTCTTGTATATTTTGAAATGGGCGAAGTGGTTTCAGCGCTGGGCGAATGGGTCATAAGCAAAAATCTCCGGCCCCAAAAGAACATTGCAGACGATTATATTGATATGATACAGACAAATCAGGCAAGGCTTGATGCAATTAACCAGACCATCAAAAAATATAATCAGGCATTGATTTACTGTTATCAGGACAGTCAGGATCTGGCTGTGATACAGCTTAAGAAAGTGCTTTCCTATAATCCCAAGTACGTGAGAGCGCATCAGCTGCTTGCTCTTTTGTACATTGTTGCAGAGGAATGGGAAAAGGCGCATAGAGAATTGGAAAAATGCTGCCAGATTGATACGAATAATACGACAACGCTCCGTTATATGAAAGAAGTGGAGCATATGTTGATGCCGGAAGAAGCAGTTAAGAATACTTCCAAAAAGAAAATGCCCAGAGAAAATGTGGTGCGTTACCAAAGCGGCAACGAAACGATTATCCAGCCGGTAAATATGAAGGAGACGAAGGGCGTTTCCACTTTGCTGAATTTAGGGATTGGTGTGATCATCGGTGTTGCAATCGCATGTTTTCTGATCCTGCCGGGGCAGATTCGAAATGCGAAAGCGGATATCAATAAGGAACTGCGGGCAGTCAGTGAACAGTCTGATGCCAAGACAGCAACCATTGATGAATTGGAACAGAAGGTGCAGAAGCTTACGGATGAAAATGCGCAGCTTGCGGAGGAAGTTTCCTCTTTTCAGGGAACAGATGGCACTCTAAAAGCAACGGATGGGCTTATGATGGCAGTTGATGCATACCTGAAAGACCCCAATGATATACAGACGATTGCAGCTTACCTGGAGGCACTAGACGAAGACGAGGACAGCAAGGACGGCGCGCAGGATAAGACAGATGCCTTTACAGCGTTGTATGATGATTTTATAGAGCTGGTAGGGGAGAAGCTGGTAGCATACTACTATAATGCCGGATATGCAAGTTATCGTGCTGACGATTATGAGGCGGCGATTCCCAATCTGGCAAGAGCATATCAATACGATAATACGAATGGCGATGCTTTGTACCATCTGGCAAACAGCTATCGGAGAAACGGTGATGATAATAAGGCTAAGGAACTTTATGCGGAGGTAATTGATAATTTCCCCGATACGGAGATAGCAAACCGGTCAGAAACTTATCTGGCTGAAATCAACAATGCGGATTAAGATAGTCAGGAAAATCAAATAATCAGTACACGAAAGAGAACAGACATGAGTTTGTTCTCTTTTTTGTTACAATAAGCTGACCCGCGAAGCGGAGAAGCGTTTGTTACAATAAGCTGACTCGCGAAGCGTGGCAGCGTTTGTTAATAAGCTGACTCGCGAAGCGTGGCGGCGTTTGTTAGAAAGGGGAAGCGATATGGAAGAAAATTTCAGGGTGATCGACAATTATTTGATGGTCAGGATGCCGGAGGAGGTGGATCATCACAAATCGGTTTACATAAGTAAGACGGCCGATGAATACATTATGAGGGAAGGAGTGGGGAATGTTGTCTTTGACTTTGAAGATACTCGTTTTATGGACAGCTCCGGAATAGGAATCATTATCGGAAGATATAAGAAAATATCATACTTTGGAGGGAAAGTGTTCGCAATTAATACGGACATGCGGATCAGAAGGACTTTGATGATCTGCGGTTTACATAAAGTTATTGAAATCATGGAATAAGGAGTGTTGAAAGGAAAAGAATATGGAAACAGGAAGTAATACCATTTTAAAAAATGAAATGCGTCTCACATTTGATGCGGTTTCAGTGAATGAAGCTTTTGCCAGAATAGCAGTTGCGGCTTTTGTGGCACCTTTAAATCCCACAATTGAAGAAATATCAGATATTAAAACGGCGGTCTCAGAGGCTGTCACCAATGCGATCATTCATGGTTATGATGCAGAGTATGAAAGAGAAAACCAAATGGAGGAGAATCATCAGATTTATCTGCACTGCCTGATTGAGGAGGATGTTCTTCAGGTGGAGGTTAAAGATACGGGAAAGGGNATTGAAGATATTGAACAGGCAATGGAGCCTCTTTTTACGACGAAACCGGAGATGGATAGATCAGGCATGGGATTTGCATTTATGGAAGCATTCATGGATGATCTGGAGGTGATATCCAGACCGGGGGGAGGCACGGTCGTACAGATGAAGAAAAAGCTGGGAATCACGTCATGGATNAGGCAAGAGGAATAGCCTATGATAGAGAACGCGGTACTGATTGGGAGAGCACAGGCAGGAGAAAAGGAAGCGAGAGAAATACTAATAGAGCAGAATCTGGGACTGGTGCGCCATATAGTGAAGCGTTTTGCNGGCAGAGGATATGATCCGGAGGATTTGTTTCAGATAGGTGTGATAGGGCTTATTAAGTCCATAGATAAATTCAATACAAGCTATGATGTCAAATTTTCCACTTATGCTGTCCCATTGATAACCGGAGAAATCAAACGATTTATCAGGGATGATGGAATGGTAAAAGTATCCCGGACCTTAAAAGAAAATGGAATGCGGGTAAAATATGCCAAAGAAAGGCTTGGCAATCAGCTGAATCGTGAGCCGACGCTTGCGGAGGTGGCAGGGGAGGCAGCGCTTTCTGTAGAAGAAGTGGTACTTGCCATGGATGCAAATGTGCAGGTGGAATCAATCTATAAGTCGGTCTATCAAAATGACGGGAGCGAGATATTTATGGTGGATCAGCTTGCAGACGAAAAGCAGAATGAACAGGAGGTGGTCATAAATCATTTGGTCGTGCGGCAGTTGATAAGTGATTTAACCCAAAAGGAGCAGAAACTGATCCGGCTCAGGTATTATCAGGATAAAACACAGACAGAGGTTGCCAAAGCACTGGGAATCAGTCAGGTGCAGGTGAGCCGCCTTGAAAAAAAAATATTGCTGGGCATGCGGCAGAAGATGGCGGATGTACAGTAAGATTTATAGGAGTAAGTACATTGCATTTGATTTTATTGGTTGACATAATTTAGAGAATATAGTAAGGTATATAACGTCAACTAATACCTTTAACCGAATATTTAGGAGTACAAATGAGCAAAAATAAAGGCATTTTTACGTTTATATTGTGTATCGCGATCTTCATGCAGTCAGGCTTTGGGGCATGGGCAACGGAGCCGGGATATAATGGAGTAGAGAGTGTACAGGAAATACAGACGGAGGGTGTGCAGCCTTCGGAAGAAAATACAGATAAAGCGGAAGAAAATGATGCAGAGGAGGATGGGCAGGATAAGCTGTCTGAAAATACTTCGGAAAGCCTGACAGAAAATTCATCGGAAAATCAACAGGACACTGACGAAGATGAGTGGGATTCGGAATTTAAGGAATATATAAAGGAAGCGCAAGATGCGCTTAGTGAAATTGCCGGACAGGATCCTTTAATGGCGCTTATCTATCTTTGCGACTATTATGGTCTGAAAAAAGATCCGGATATAAACAGTGAAGATTTAGTATGGATACCTTCGGGAACAACTGTTCTAATCAATGGTGTGGCGCTGGATCAGGACTATACCATCTGGTACAGAGTATCGGTTGAGCATAATGGAGATTCATACACAGGTTATGTTGATCGGAACTATCTTGCATATTCTAATGAGATATTTACTGCATGGGAAAATAATTATTTTGCAAAAATAGCTATGTTTGCCGCAGATATGGTCGGGTATCCGGATATAGAACAATTTCCCGCATCTTATAGGGACAAGCTGACGCAGTTAAAGCAGATGCATCCAAACTGGACTTTTGTAAGGCAGAATACGGGGCTTGATTGGCAAAAGGTGGTGGCTAGCGAAAACTCTAAAGGAAGAAGCCTGATCAACAGTGTGATGGGGGCAGCATATCGTAATGGGTATCACAGCCCGGGATGGTATTATGCATCGGAAGCAGCTGTCAAGTATTACCTTGATCCCAGAAATTTCCTGGATGAAACCAGAATATTTCAGTTTGAGCAATTGACGTACAATCCATCTTATCATTCAAAGGCGGCTGTCCAGAATATATTGAATGGTACATTTATGAAAGGAGAACTGCCGGGAGCAGGAATGACGTATGCAGATGCGTTTTTCCAAGTGGGTGTTTCGCTCAAGGTGAGTCCTTTTCATTTGGCATGTCGTGTCTATCAGGAGCAAGGTGATGGAAAATCCGCATTGATTTCCGGAAATTATGATGCGGTCCCGGCATACAAAGGCTACTACAACTATTTTAATATCGGAGCTTCGGGAACTACCACAAAGCAGATTGTGGAGTCTGGACTTGCAAAAGCAGTCAAGGAAGGATGGAACTCTCCGTATGCATCTATAAAAGGAGGGTCGGGAATTCTGTCCCAAAGCTACATTCTAAGGGGACAGGATACTTTGTATCTTCAGAAGTTCGATGTGGATGCAAGTGACGGTACTTTATATACCCATCAGTATATGCAGAATATCATGGCGCCATATACGGAATCCCAGATGGTAAAGACAGCATACAGTAAAATTAATTCGCTGGATAACTCATTTGTGTTCAAGATTCCGGTTTATGAGAATATGCCGGCAAGCGCATGCCCGATTCCGGCTCAGGTAACGCCTACGGCAAAACCGACAGCGACGCCCACGGCGAAACCTACGCCAGTACCGACGGCAACACCTACGTTGAAGCCGACGATGGTACCGACAGCGCCTCCTACGATGGAGCCTACGGCAACTCCCACAATGAAGCCTGCCATAACACCGACAGTAACCCCTACGGCGAAGCCAACGATTGTACCTACAGCAACACCCACGGTGAAGCCGACGGCAACACCCACGAGCAAACCTTCGGCGGAACCGACTGTAAAGCCGACGAATAAACCTACGGCACAACCCACGGCACAGCCAACCGCAAAAGCTACGGTGCAGCCGACCGCATCGCCTACGGCACAACCGACAGCAAAACCTACGGTGCAGCCGACCGCATCGCCTACGGCACAGCCGACCGCACAACCTACGGTGCAGCCGACCGCGTCGCCTACGGCACAGCCAACAGCGAAACCTACGGTGCAGCCGACCGCGTCGCCTACGGCACAGCCAACAGCGAAACCTACGGTGCAGCCGATTGCACAACCTACGGCACAGCCGACCGCGCCGCCCACGGCACAGCCGACCGCACAACCTACGGCACAGGCTGCGGCGCCGCCCACGGTTGAACCTGCAACGCAGCTGATAGAAACATTTGCGTTCCAGGATAGTCAGCAGGAATCTGTTCAGGGAGAAGAGACAGAAACAACCTACGGCACAGATAATGCGAAATCAGNAGAAAATACATCCCATCCGGTGAGCACGCAGGAAAATACCAGTTCCACGGGCTTGACTATAGCAGCAGCTACCCCTAAGCCTCAGACGGCAGAGGAGGATACGGCAATGATGAAGGCGGGGCAGACTGGTATGGTTTATGCTGAAAGCCTGAGACAGATAAAAGAACAGGGAATAAAAGTGATGGTTCAGATCAATGATCAGATTAACTGGATCATTGACGGAAGTACGATGGAAGATGAATTCCTGGAAGATATCGATATGGGAGTCAGACTTGGAACAAGTCAGATACCGAAAGAGATGTTGAATGCATTAGCTGAACATGAAAATTATGTAGAAATGTCACTTGCTCATGAAGGCGCATTTGGATTTACGGCACAGCTGTCTGTGAAACTTGAAAAGGCACAGCCCGGACAGTATGCAAATCTGTTCTATTATAATGAAATGACAAATGCTTTTGAGTTTATGTGTGCAACACAGGTGAGCAGTACATGCAGGGCAAGCTATGAATTCAGGCATGCATCGGATTATGTTATCATCATCAGCGATGATATCAGAGATACGCTTCTGGACGAAAAGGCGAAAGAGATCATAAAGGCGCAGACCTACATAAAGGCGGAAATGCCTGCCAAGGAACCCGCAAGGGCAGCGGGGGTGATTGCATTGATTATTCTTATCAGTGCAGGAATAGGAATCGGAATTTANCTTATTTTTAGAAAAATGTTGATGGAAGAGGATTAAGGAAGCGGAGTATATGAACGGAAGTGACAGGGAAAGAGTGCTGTTATTTGGCTTTGAGGATGGACAGCAGCTTAAGGCAGTACAGATGGTGCTTTATATTCTTCAGATTNCAGGCAGATGTGTATCTAAGGAAGAATATGGAATACCGNTTAAAATGCTCGTGNCGGATGAAAAGANNTCCAGNNCAGGTCCCGGCAGTATGNGGGANTTAGGCGGGCAGATGATTGTATTTGCAGGATTAAGCGACGAGAAACTGGAAAAATTTCTGGCACTTCTCAGATCGAATCCGGCATGTGGAANAATTCCATATAAAGCGATAATGACACCGATCAATCAGGAGTGGAATGCCTATACACTGCTTGGCGAATTGAAAAAGGAACATGCAGCGATGCATGCTAAGGCGGGAGACTGATAATATGAAAAAGCGGACAGGACTCCTTATGGCACTGTGCATGCTGATGGTCATACTTTTGTTTTCTTCCTGTGCGGACAAGACAGATCCTGCCGTAAAGGAAATGCAGACAGAATGGATGCAGGAAGAAACAGAGGTTGTATCTGGCAGGATGGAGGTCCATTTCATTGATGTAGGACAGGGAGATGCCACTTTGATTATCTGTGATGGTCATGCCATGCTGTTTGATACGGGGGAGAATGATAAAAGCGTTCTTTTGCAGTTCTACTTGATGCGGCAGGGGATTGAACATCTGGATTATGTGGTTGGAAGTCATCCGGAAGCGGATCATATTGGTGGAATGGACGTCATTCTTTTAAAGTATGATTGCGATAAGGTGATACTGCCGGATGTTGCGGTGGATACGGCGACCTACAGAGACGTACTTGAAGCCATGGAGTATAAAAATTATGAAAGTACAGCTCCCCGGGTGGGAGAAACCTACCATTTGGGAGATGCTTTCTTTACAATTATTGCGCCTAATGAAGAGGACTATGGGAATAATATCAATAACTATTCTGTTGGAATCAGGCTGGTGCATGGAGAGAATGCGTTTATTTTTACAGGAGATGCGGAGATTCAGGCAGAGAAGGATATGCTGGGTAACGGTCTTCTTTTAGATGCGGACGTGTTAAAAGCGGGGCATCACGGAAGTCATGATGCGTCAAGCGCGGAATTTGTAGAAGCAGTGTCGCCGGAATATGCAGTGATAAGCTGTGGAAAAGAAAATGATTATGGACATCCCCACAAAGAGACGATGACCATATTAGAGGATGCGGGAGCAGAAATTTTCCGTACGGACGAGATGGGGAGTATCATCGCCATATCTGATGGGACAGAACTGACGTGGAATACAGAAACAGAGTCAGCATGGCAGGACGTTTACTATGTGGGAAATAAAAATAATAGGAAGCTGCATCGTTCTACCTGTAATTCCCTTCCGAAAGAATGGAATCAGGTGATATTTGAGTCAAAGGAGGAAGCTGTGAGGGCTGGATTTACAGGCTTTTGTTCCGGATGTAAGCCGTAGAGGGCATTACAGCTNACATTCAAAGTCAGTGACCAGCGCGGCGACGCTTAATTATTTATCCTCTCAGAGCGTCGCGCTAGTCAGAGCATGAAAGGAAATCCCGCACTTCCANNAGNGTCGTGAATTCNTTAAAGAGTANTTTTCTGATTTCTGCATCCGGNGCNACCAGATCAGGCACCATCAGGGGCTTCATNCCTGCATGATAGGCAGAGAGGATTCCGTTTGGNGAATCNTCNACTGCGTAGCAGTCGCAGGGAGGAACGCCTAGTAACTCACAGGATTTNAAATAGATTTCNGGGTGTGGTTTGCTGTGGGTAACCATGTCTCCGCCGACGATTACCTCAAAAGAATCAAGAAGCCCGATACTTTCCATTTCNCTGCGGACGATTTCCTCTCTGGTGGAGGAGGCAAGCCCAATCCGAAAATCGTTTTTCTTAAGGAAATCAAATAGTTCATAAACACCGGGCTTAACAGGAAGCCCNTTCTTTTCTATTTCTGCGCGATAGAGCTNAGAGCCCAGNGTNNTATACTTCTNNTAGGGNAAGTCTTTTCCNTATACCTGATAAAAAATAGCNTCTGTTTCTGCTGTTGTAACGCCGATGCATCTTATCATGGTCNGNTCAATATCTGCAATCCCATCCTGNGCAGCAATCTTCTGCCATGNNNTCATNATCAATGCTTCNGANTCAATAAGAGTGCCATCCATATCAAAAACAATTGTCTTTATCATAACAATACCCATGCCTTTCCNNTTTACGATANATTATACANCATNTTGCNNAATNAGAAAACAATTCTCTGCTACAAAAACANTTNTGCNTGTAGTATAATANTTACAGNTTNNANACCNATGCNATTTANATAAGGGGCAGNNCCNTCANNGCAGTCATTNCCCTGCNCCAGACNGNNAAATGTCTNNGGCGGNNNCTTATGGGAAGCACTTAGAAAGACTTAACAGCCCTCTTATGNNTCAGCAATCGTCGGACAGGACGNCCGACGAAGGCGTANCTTGACCCATGGATGGGTCAATACGCCGTTTGCGTCCGGTGCCNATTTNTAAATAAGGGCTGTTTAGTCTTTCTTAGTGCTGTACATAGGNNCCGCCNNAGACATTTNNCNGTCTGGNGCAGGGNAATGACTGCNNTGANGGNNCTGCCCCTTATNTAAATNGNATNGGTCGTCTAGGNGANNAANGANNACGAAAGGAAGGATNAANATGTACAGAGAGGATTATCCTTATTTATATGAAACCCATATGCATACCAGTGANAGCAGTGCCTGTGCACGGAATACGGGTGCAGAAATGGCGAAAGCGGCAAAGGAAGCCGGATATACAGGAGTGATCATCACCAATCATAATTGGTATGGGAATAACTGCATTGATTCATTTCTTCCATGGGGAGANTGGATAAAGCAATACTGTAAAGGCTATGAAAATGCAAAGCAGTGGGGAAATGAGAACGGACTTGACGTATTTTTCGGCTATGAAGCCGGTTATAACGGAACAGAATTTCTGGTCTATGGTGTGGATAAGGAATGGCTGATTACCCATCCGCAAATAAAAGATGCGTCTGTTGAGGAGCAGTATCAATTAATTCACAGCGCCGGGGGAATGGTCATTCATGCACATCCTTTCAGGGAAGAGTATTATATCCCGGAAATCCGGCTTTTTCCGGAAGCGGTAGATGGGGTTGAAGGGTTGAATGCCGTTCATTCGTATTATGATCATTTTGTATACAATCAGAGGGCAATCGACTACGCCATAAAAAATAAGCTTCCCATGACCGCAGGGTCAGATGTGCATACNACCAGCATTTTGAACGGCGGAATGGCATTTAAGAGAAAGCTGCGCTCCATAGAAGATTTCTGTCAGGCTGTATTAGGCGGGGAAGACTATTTGTTGACTGATGGAGACAAATGGTTCAATAAGTTGGGAGAACCGGTATGAAATTTNTGCATGTAGCTGACCTGCATCTGGGAAAAGTGGTGAATGACTTTTCNATGNTGGAGGATCAAAAGTTCATATTGGANCAGATTGGCGGTATGGCACAGGCAAATCAAGTGGATGCGGTGGTGATTGCCGGGGATATTTACGACAGGGCTATTCCGCCCGGAGAGGCGGTTACGCTGTTAGATTCTTTTTTGAATGAACTGACCGGTATGGGAATACAGGTAATCATGATCAGCGGAAACCATGATTCGCCGGAGCGTATCAGTTTCGGCGAAAACCTGCTTGGCAGGCAGGGGGTGCATATTTCCGGATTGCAGAAAGATAAGTTGACCAGAGTAGTCTTTGAAGAAAAAGCATGTGTGTCAGAATTTGTGCTCCTGCCTTTTGTAAAGCCTGCCCAGCTGGGTGTGCGGACCAGTAAGGAGGCNGTGGAGCTTCTGCTTGATAGGTATTGGCAGGAGGAAGATGAGAAGAAGCACAAAAACAGGGTGCTGGTAACCCACTTCTTTGTGACGGATGGAGGAAAAGAACCGGAACTTTCAGACAGTGAGACCACCATCCACGTAGGCGGTCTGGACAATGTGGATGNTTCTTTGTTCAAAGGGTTTGACTATGTGGCATTGGGGCACATCCATAAGCCCCAGCAGATTGGCAGCAGGCCTGTGTGGTATGCGGGTTCTCCTCTTAAATATTCCTTTGGGGAAACAAGACAGACGAAAGAAGCATTGCTGGTTTCGTTTGGGGAGGCNGGACTTGAGGAAGTAAGGGAGCTTCCGCTGCGGCCCCTGCGGGAGATGCGGAAGATTGAGGGAAGCCTGAAAGAAATATTGGATGATGCTATGGAGAATTCCATTGAGAAGAACGGGCAGAGTCAGGATTACATTCAGGCAGTTCTTACAGACGAAGGAGAGTTGATTGACCCAATTGGAACCATCAGGAGCGTGTATCCCAATGTGATGCAGATTGTCAGGAAAGAGATAGAAACTGTTTCTGACAAGAATGTCATATCAAAGAACAGGAGCAGGATGCATGCAGGGCAGAAGGACGTGCTTTCTTTATTTGAGGCATTTTATCAAGAAGTGAGACAGACACAGCTGTCAGAAGAAAGCAAAAATGTAGTGACGGACATAGTCAAGGAATTGGAAGGAAAAGAATAAGAGATGAAGCCGGTCAAACTGACGTTATGTGGGTGGGGACCATACAAAGAAAAACAGGAAATAGATTTTACAGGGTTTAGCGAAAGAGGCCTTTTTCTGATCACGGGTCCTACCGGGGCGGGAAAGACCACTATTTTTGATGCCATTACCTATGCACTCTATGGGAATATGAGCGGAGGAATGCGGGAAAAGAATAGTGTGCGCAGTGATTTTTCCANGGCAGATACACCGACTTATGTGGAACTTCTTATGACTCATGCCGGAGAAAGCTACCAGATTTACAGAAACCCGGAATATATGCGTCCTAAAAAGCGCAGGGCACAGGGAAAAGATGGTAAGGAGCAGGATGTTTTTACGAAGGAGAAAGAACGGGCGGTCTTTACGGGACCGGATGGAAAATCCATNGAAGGNAGCAGCGAAGTGACCCGCAAGGTGCAGGAACTTCTGAAATTGGATTATCGTCAGTTCAAACAGTTATCGATGATTGCTCAAGGAGAATTTGCCAAGCTTCTCTCAGCGCCGCCTTCTGAAAAAACGAGAATCTTCCGGGAAATCTTCGGAACNGATCTGTATGAGAANATAGCTGCTTCCCTGAAAGGAAAATCAGGCAGTGTCTATAGACAGATTATGGAATGCAGGCACAAGATGGATGAAGATATCGATATCCTTTCGCGTGATGGAGATGCCATTGAGGATACAGGCAGCCATTACTATGAAGGGGTCATAGCGCAGCTGAAGAAAGAGGAAAAGCAGCTGCGTCAAAAGTGCAAAGTAATCCGGGAGGCTTATGCCCAGAAAGATGAGCAGGTACAGATACTTGCAGGCAGGATAGCGGAAAATGAAAGGGTGCAGAGTCTTTTTGAAAAGCTTGAAAAAGAAAAATTACGCCAGCAGTCTCTTCTCCAAAGAGCAGATGAGATGAAGGAGAAAGAGGAATTGCTTAAGCTGCAGGAAAGAGCAGCTTCCTTAAGAGCGGTTGAAATAAAACTGACGGCGCTTAAGGAACAGACTGCATCCTTAAAAGAGGAGATTCAGGATTCGGAGGAAGAAATACAGGATTTAGAGCAGAAAAATGCAGCAGAGGAATCCTTCTTTGCAGTTCATGAAGAAATTGCTTCCGCCTATGAGGAGGAAGAAAAATGGCGGGAAGCAAACGGTCAGTTTGAACGGGAAAACAAAAAGTATAAGGTTAAAAGTGAGGAACTGTGCAAACTGCAGAAAAGCTATCTGGAGGCAGAGAGGGAAGAGGAAGAGGCGAAGTCCCTATATGAACAGACAGACAAAGCTTACCGTCATGGAATGGCAGGGATTTTGGCGGAAAGTCTAGAAGAAGGAGAGCCTTGTCCCGTATGCGGTTCTGTGCATCATCCTTATCCCGCAGTAAGAGGTGACAGCATTCCCACCAAAGAGCAGGTAAAAGATTTAAAGGAAGTCTATGAGAAAAAGCAAAAGAAGTGTGCTTTGCTTCATGGGCAGACCGCGGCCTGTAAGGCGGAAAGCGAAGAACTTGAAAGACAGGTCAAAGAGCGTGCAGAGTTGTGCAGTCTTTTGGAGGAAAAACGTAAAAAGAGAAAGACGGTCATAGCCGATTATCTTGATGGTCATAGTGAGAAAGAATTTATGGAGCAGCTAAAGCAGTGTCAACTTCGTACTGCGGTGCTCAAAGAAAAGAAAAAAATACAGGATAAACGAAAGAGTGAGGAAATCCTTTCAAGGGAAAAGATGGAAAAGCAGGCGGCCGAGTTTGAAAAGGGGTTGAATGAGGCAGGCTTTTTATCCCAGGAAGAGTACTTGGAGGTGCGAAGGGATGAGAAGGAAATCGCAGCCCTTCGGGAAGAGATTGAATCCTATCGCAAGGACTGCCATCTGAACAGTGAAATGATAAGCCATCTTACAGAAGAAACCGGCAAGGCAGAGCCGGAGGATGCGCAGGAATTGAAAAGTAAATCACAGCAGGCGGAAAAAGAAAGAAAGGCACTCTTTGATGAGCAGCTTACCCTTGATAATCGTCAGAAAAATGTGAAAAAGGGTTTGATCTCCCTGGAAGATAAAAATAAGCAGCTGGCATCGCTGATGGATAATTATAGCTTATTAAAGGATTTAGATGATGCTGCAAATGGGAATAATAAGAAGAGACTGGTCTTTGAACAGTACGTGCTTGCAGCTTACTTTGAAGATATTCTGACGGCTGCCAATATCAGACTGCGTCTTTTAAGCAGCGGCAGATATGAACTGAAAAGAGTGGAACAGATCAGCGACGGAAGGAGTAAAGACAATCTGGAGATTGAAGTTCTGGATTACTATACAGGAAAATATCGTTCTGTCAAGACTCTTTCGGGAGGAGAATCATTTAAGGCCTCTTTATCCTTGGCGCTTGGTATGAGCGATGTGGTACAGTCGGAAAGCGGAGGGCTTAAGGTGGAAGCATTATTTATTGATGAAGGCTTCGGCAGTCTTGACGGTGAATCTCTGGAACAGGCATGCCTTACGTTGCAGACTCTGGTGGAAAAAGACCGCTTGATTGGTATTATTTCGCATGTGCCGGAGCTTACGGAGAAGATTGGAAATCAGATCCAGATATGCAAAACAAATGCTGGAAGTGAGGCACTTGTTATGTTATCCTAGTATACATAGCGGTTATGGTATCGGTTCATTTTGAAGGGAGGACAATATGGAAAATCAATATGATGTGATTATTATCGGCGCAGGTCCCGGCGGTATTTTCTGTGCCTATGAATTACTTGATAAAAAAGATGATTTGAAGGTGCTGATGGTGGAGAAGGGGCGTTCCATTGAAAAGAGACAATGCCCTAAGCGTGTCACAAAACAGTGCGTGAACTGCAATCCCTGCTCCATTACCACAGGCTTCGCGGGAGCAGGAGCCTTTTCGGACGGGAAGCTGTCTCTGTCTCCGGATGTGGGCGGAAATTTGCCTGCAATTTTAGGATATGAGAAAACGGAAGAACTGATCAAAGAGTCAGATGGAATCTATCTTAAGTTTGGCGCGGACACCAACGTTTATGGAGTGGACAAACAAGAAGAAATACGGGAAATCCGCAAAAAGGCAATCAACGCCAATTTAAAGCTGGTAGAATGTCCTATCCGCCATCTGGGGACAGAGGAAGGATATAAGATTTACGAAAAGCTGCAGCACCATCTGGAGGAAAAGGGAGTGACCTTGAAGTTCAACACCATGGTGGAAGAGATTTTGGTGGAAGATGGGACAGCTGTTGGTATAAGGACGAACAAGGAAGAGATTTTTTATGCGAAAGAAATTGTATCGGCAGTAGGACGCGAGGGTGCAGACTGGTTTAAGGACAAGTGCCAGGAAATCGGCATAGAAACTACACCGGGGACGGTGGATATCGGCGTCAGGGTAGAAGTGCGGGATGAAGTGATGCAATTCCTTAATGAGAACTTATACGAAGCAAAGTTGATTTATCATACCCCTACCTTTGACGATAAAGTAAGAACCTTTTGTACCAATCCTTCCGGCGAGGTGGCAACAGAGTATTATGAAGGCGGTCTGGCAGTGGTGAATGGTCATGCATATAAATCGAAAGATTATAAAACCAATAACACCAATTTTGCCATTCTGGTCAGCAAGAATTTTACCAAGCCCTTTAAGACCCCGATTGAGTACGGCAAGCATATTGCCCAGCTTTCCAACATGCTCTGCGGAGGAAAGATACTGGTGCAGACCTTTGGGGATTTCAGAAGAGGAAGAAGGACCACAGAGGAGCGGCTTTACAGAAATAACATTATGCCAACCTTAAAGGATGCAGTGCCCGGCGACCTGTCACTGGTATTTCCCCACCGAATCATGGTGGATATAGAGGAGATGCTGCTTGCACTGGATAAGATCACTCCGGGAATTGCTGCGGATGAAACGCTGCTTTATGGAGTGGAGGTGAAGTTCTATTCCAATAAGGTAATCGTAAACAAAGATTTTGAGACCAGTATAAAGGGACTTAGGGCGATTGGAGACGGAGCAGGAGTAACCAGAGGTCTTCAGCAGGCATCCGCCAACGGCATCAGCGTTGCGAGGAGCATTTTAAGGACAATAAAGGCATGAGAACAGGAAACAGAGAAATGATGGGAAAGAGGATTTTTATCCTTCTGCTTTGCGGACTTTTTCTTTTTACGGCTGGAGGATGCCAAAAGAAAGATGCAGATACAAAGCTTGTACTGACTACAGGCTTCAAGAAGGATGAGGTTTTCAGGATAGAAACCGTGTCCTGCACGTTGCCGGAAATCATGGTGTACCTCACCAATACTCAGGATCAGTATGAGAGTGTTTATGGAAAAGAAATATGGAAAACAGATTTAAACGGTGTCACGCTTGAAGAAAATGTAAAGGAGACGGTTCTTGCGCAGCTGGCACAGATCAAGACCATGAATCTTTTAGCGCAGCAGCATGGCGTGGCTTTGAGTGACGCGGAATTAAAGACGGTGAAAACTGCCGCCGCCGAGTATTACAATTCTTTAAATCAGGCAGAACGTGAGTGTATGAATGTCACAGAGGATATCATTGAGAATTTATATGCGGAGTTTGCGCTGGCAAATAAGGTTTATGAGTACATTATTAAGGATATCAATCCGGAGATCAGTGATGATGAAGCCCGAACCATTACGGTAGAGCATATACTGATTGTGACTTATGCACTGGACGGCACGGGGAAAAAGATAGAATATACACAGAACGCAAAAGAAGAGGCAAGGCAGCAGGCAGAGGAGATCCTAAAATTGGCAAGGGAAGAAGACAGTGATTTTGAGGAACTGGTGCTTCAATACAGCGAGGGGGATAAGGGAACTTTCTCCTTCGGCAAAGGGGAAACAGATCCTGCCTTTGAGGAAGCGGCGTTTAATTTAGGAACCGGGGAAATCAGTGATATTGTGGAAACAGAATATGGATACCACATCATCAAATGTATCAGTACCTTCAATAGGGAAGAGACAGATGCCAATAAAGTGAAGATTGTTGAAAAGAGACGGGAAGAGGTATTTGGACAGGAGTATGATGTATTTGTCACCTCGCTTACAAGAACCTTAAATGAGGAACTTTGGGAAACAGTGACATTTATTGAAAATGATGAGGTCACGACCCGGGATTTTTTTGATATTTATAATCAATATTTTGGATGAAAGGTGTAACCTGTAATCAGGGCTGTTAATAAAAATTTTAGATTTGTCTAAAGCCCTAAAATACAGCCTTTCAGAGCGATTATTAGCACTCATGCGAAATGAGTGCTAATTTTGTCTTGACTTTTAAAGAAAAGGGAATTACACTTAACTTTAGCTTAAGAAATACGGAAAATGAAGGAAAGAATAAAAAGGAGTGATTTATCGTGGCAGAGAAACACGGAAGCTTATCAATCAACAGTGAAAACATATTCCCAATTATTAAGAAATGGTTATATTCAGACCATGACATCTTTTTCAGGGAATTGATATCCAATGGCTGTGATGCCATNACCAAACTGAAAAAACTGGACATGATGGGAGAATATGCCCTTCCGCAGGAGTATAAAGGGAAAGTACAGGTGCTGGTAAACCCTGAGGAGAAGACCCTTAAATTCATCGATAATGGTATCGGTATGACAGCGGATGAGGTAGAAGAATACATCAATCAGATTGCCTTTTCCGGTGCAACGGATTTTATTGAAAAATACAAAGACAAAACCAATGAGGATCAGATCATNGGTCATTTNGGACTGGGATTTTATTCTGCATTCATGGTGGCAGATGAAGTGCATATCGACACCCTTTCNTGGCAGGAAGGTGCACAGCCTGTTCACTGGGAATGCGACGGCGGCACAGAATTCGATATGAAGCAGGGAGAAAGAGAAGAAGTCGGAACCACNATCACCTTGTTCTTAAATGAAGATGTACTGGAATTCTGCAACGAGTACAAGGCAAGAGAAGTAATCAAAAAATACTGNTCTTTCATGCCTATTGAAATTTATCTTTCTAAAGAAAATACGAAAGAAACCCAGACCATTGANGCAGAGGAAAAGCTGGATACAGACACCGTAGTGGAGGAAATCAAGCCGGAGAAGGAAGAAGATAAATTACNGTATAAGATNATCAGACGTCCCGANCTTTTAAATGAAACTATGCCTCTTTGGGCAAAGCATCCCAATGANTGTACGAAAGAGGAGTATCTGGAATTTTACCGCAAGGTTTTCCAGGATTACAAGGAGCCGTTGTTCTGGATTCATCTGAATATGGACTATCCTTTCAATTTAAAGGGNATTTTGTATTTCCCTAAGATCAATATGGAATATGAGTCCATCGAAGGTGTGATCAAGCTGTACAACAATCAGGTGTTTATTGCGGATAACATCAAGGAAGTCATCCCCGAATTCCTGATGCTGTTAAAGGGTGTCATCGACTGTCCTGATCTGCCTCTTAACGTATCNAGAAGCGCTCTGCANAATGATGGATTTGTAAAGAAGATTTCTGATTATATTACCAAGAAGGTGGCAGACAAGCTTTCCGGTATGTGTAAGACAGAAAAGGAAGAATATGATAAGTANTGGGATGATATCAGTCCTTTCATCAAATTTGGATGTCTTAAGGANGACAANTTCTGCGAGAAGATGACAGACTACATTCTGTTCAAGAATCTGGACGGCNCCTACCTGACACTTCCCGAATGNCTGGAGGTCAATAANACAGACCTTGANGATGAAGANGAAGGGCAGGAGAAGGAACAGGAGTCCCAGNCTGCCGAGGTGGTTGATGCAGACGGTAATGTAGTAAACACCGGCGCAGATGAGGAATCGGGCGAAGAAGAGGAAGAAAAGAAAGAAAAGGTTATTTATTATGTGACCGACGAAAAACAGCAGGGACAGTACATCAGNATGTTCAAGGCTGCAAAGATGGATGCCGTTATTCTGACTCACAACATNGACCAGCCNTTCATTTCCCAGCTGGAAGCAAAAAATGAAGGCATCAAATTCCAGAGAATCGATGCAGATCTTACAGANACCTTCAAAGCAAAGACCAGCAAAAAGGCGGAAAAGGANCTGGAAGAGGCGGCAGATGCCATCGGNAAGGTGATGAAAAAGGTCCTGAAGAAGGATAAGATTACNATCAAGGTTGAAAAACTAAAAAATAAGAAGATATCTTCCATGATCACACTTTCTGAGGAAAGCAGAAGAATGCAGGATATGATGAAAATGTACTCTATGCCGGGCATGGATATGGGCGGTTTTGGAAAGGAAGGAGAAACCCTGGTATTAAACGCAAACCATCCATTGGTACAGTACATNATGGAGCATACGGAAGGTGACAATGTCAATATGATCTGCGAACAGCTGTATGATCTGGCACTTTTACAGCATGCACCGCTTGAACCGGAAGCAATGAGCAAGTTCGTGNCNAGAAGCAATGATATTATGATGCTTCTGACGAAATAAGAGAAGAAGGCTCCGCCGCAGTGCGGGGTGCTGAAAAGAGTGTGAACGATT
Organism: Lachnospiraceae bacterium; assembly: GCA_014804245.1. Taxonomy (GTDB): domain Bacteria; phylum Bacillota; class Clostridia; order Lachnospirales; family Lachnospiraceae; genus Suilimivivens. Next base: position 114,863 of record JAAVAE010000005.1, read on the forward strand.
TGAATGCCTCTGCATATGATATGATAAGTATATATGCAGAGGTATTTTATGCCCGAAAATATTTTAAAAAGCGCCCAGGTGGACAGCGCATACTCCGGTAAACTGCAGATTAATGTGACTTCCACATTAGGACTGATACCTGTACAGGATGCNACCGTGACAATTTCTTATACAGGCGTGCCGGATGTNACGATAGAGAAGGTCACTACCGATTCATCAGGACAGACACAGGAGATTGAACTGCCGGCGCCGCCTTTGGAATATAGCCTNACACCTGTAGAACAGCAGCCCTATTCAGAATATAACATCCAGATCGAGGCACCCGGTTATGAGCCGCTTATGATTTCAGGAACAGAGATCCTGCCGGACGTCACAGCTGTGCAGCCGGTCAGTCTGTCTCCCTTAGAGACCACGGAAGAGGAAGATGAAGTGATCGTGATACCGGATCACACGCTGTATGGGGATTATCCGCCTAAAATTCCCGAAGATGAGATCAAGCCTATGGATGAAAGCGGAGAAATCGTACTTAGCCGCGTAGTGATACCNGAGTATGTAGTCGTTCATGACGGTGTCCCTGACGATTCCACAGCTGCCAACTATTATGTCAAATACCGGGATTACATCAAAAACGTTGTTTCCTCAGAAATCTATGCCACCTGGCCGGAAAGTGCCATCTANGCCAACACCCTTGCAATCATGTCNTTTACATTAAACAGGGTCTATACAGAGTGGTANNGGAACAAAGGCTACAACTTTACAATTACNTCTTCTACAGCTTACGACCAGAAGTGGATCCANGGAAGAAACTTTTACGAAAATATAGACAGAATCGTAGACAGTGTNTTTGCCAATTACTTATCNAGACCAGGTGTGCGCCAGCCGATNTTTACATCCTACTGTGACGGCAGAAGAGTCACCTGCGACGGCTTAAGCCAGTGGGGCTCCAAATACCTCGGAGAAGAAGGCTATTCTGCAATTGACATCATCCACTATTATTACGGNAGCGATATGTATATCAACACAGCCCAGAGCGTTGCCGGCGTGCCCTCATCCTTCCCCGGCTATAACCTGAACATAGGNGCCTCCGGCGAGAAAGTAAGACAAATCCAGCAACAACTGAACCGCATAGCCCAAAACTACCCTGCGATTCCCACNGTCTCCGCAGATGGAATCTACGGACCGGCCACTGCCGAGGCCGTAAAGACCTTCCAGAGAATCTTCAACCTCCCCCAGTCCGGAATCATAGATTACCCCACCTGGTACAGCATCTCCAACATCTACGTAGGCGTAAGCCGCATCTCCGAACCNGGNNGATNATTNNANCNGCANTTAAAGANACTATCCCCAAAAATGAAAGCNNAAGTANNGGATAGGAANCACCTGCACGGGANGGAGGGGAGCNCTGGGGGCAGATGGANANATGGAAGGGCAGTGTTCCTCGAGGAACCCCTATAAAAACACCAGTGCTTAGTGAGGTCTTTCCGAACTTAGCACTGCTGCGTTTTTATGGAGCGAGAGCGCGGTGACGAGAGGTACACTGCCCTTCCATCTATCCATCTGCCCCCAGCGCTCCCCTCCATCCCGTGCGCCTCATTCCAACCCTCCCCCCGTTTTCTTTTTTCACCGCCTCTGTTGCGAAAAACAAGGGAATGATGGTATACTAATAATAAATATTACGGATGAGAAACATGCAACTGGAGGAATGGCAGCGTGCAGGAGACAATAGAAAAAATCTTAGAAGGAAATTTTAATAAAGGGATTCGCTCTCTGGATTTTTCGGATCCTGTTATTGAACTTTCTCTGCATGAGGGAGAAAATTATGAAGGGAGTTTCACCATATTCGGTCCTGAAAACGAGGTGACGGAAGGAGTCGTATCTTCTACCAGATTACGTATGAAATGTCTGGTAAACCGGTTTTCAGGTCCAAAGGAGGAAATCCTGTATTTTTTTGATGCTTCCGGCATGACAGAAGGGGACACCATAAAAGGAGAATTCCGCATTATTTCCAATCAGGGGGAATACTATGTTCCTTATGATGTGAAGATTGTTTCAGGGACGCTTCAGTCAGAGCTTGGAAATATCAAAAATCTGTTTCATTTTGCCAATCTTGCCAGGACCAATTGGGAGGAAGCGGTAGGTCTGTTCTACTCCGAGGAATTTGAACGTGTCTTTTCCGGTGTGGACAGGCAGTATTACGGAATATACAAAGGACTTGCGGCGGGCAGCAGAAGAGAACAGAATGTGGAAGAGTTTCTGCTGGAAATCAAAAAGAAACAGAAGGTCCAGTTCTTGCTTGAGGAATCGGAAATCCGGATGGACAATCCGGTCAATATGGAAGAGGGACGTCTGGTCATCAATCGAAACGGCTGGGGATATTCAGAACTCTTTGTAGAAAAAGAGGGTGATTTTCTTGTTCTGGAAAAGGAAGTGATCCGGGATGAGGACTTTCTGGGAAATTGTTACAGACTGCCTTTTTACATTTCGGAAGAACGACTTCATGAAGGCAGGAATTATGGCACCATTCATTTGTACAATCCTTATGTTTCTCTTACAGCACAGATTACGGTCATAAACAAATCAGTGACCACAAAGGTGCTGGGAATGCGCAGACAGCGGAAGCATATGACTATGGAACTGATGCAGTATTATGAGGCGTTCCGTACCAGAAAGATCAGCGCTGCTTCATGGATGAAGGAAACGGGAGAGCTGGTTGATAAATTAATCCAGATGGATGACCGGGATATGGCTGCCAAATTGTTTCAGGTACAGCTCCTGATTACGGAGGAACGTTACAATGAGGCACAGTGGTTTTTGGATCAGGTGTCGAAGGAATTGGAAGGTCATTTTGAACCGACTTTGTACTGCTATCATCTTTATCTGACAACCTTGCTTAACAGGCAGGAAGAGTATATAGATGAAGTGGCGGGGCAAGTGGAACGGATTTTCACACAGAATTCTGATAACTGGAAGATCGCATGGCTGCTTTTGTATCTGGCAGAGGACTACACGAGGAGCGCCTCCAGAAAGTGGATCATTTTAGAGGATCAGTGCATGCAGGGGTGTAAAAGTCCTGTCATCTACATAGAGGCATGGAATCTGATTCTGGCAAATCCGACACTCCTTATGAAGCTTGCTTCTTTTGAACTGCAGGTTCTGAATTATGCGGCCAAAAAGGAACTTTTGACACCCGGTGTGATTGAACAGGTGGTTTATCTGGCAGGAAAACAGAAAAATTACTCCGGAAGATTGTTTTTCATTTTAAAAAGCTGTTATAAAGCAGTGCCTACCGATGAAGTGCTTCAGGCAATATGCACCTTACTGATCAAGGGAAATGTGACGGAGGAATTCGCCTTCCCATGGTATGAAAAAGGCATTGAAAAAGAATTGAGAATTACAAGGCTTTATGAGTATTATATGATGTCCTTAAAGCTCACGCCGGAGAAAGAAATTCCGAAGATTGTTTTGATGTATTTTGCATTTGACAGCAATCTGGATAGCCTGCATAATTCTTTTCTCTATGCTTATATTCATCGGAATAAAGCACAGTATCCGGAGCTATATGAGAGTTATCGGGAGCAGATAGAACGTTTTGTGGTGTTTCAGATTTTGAAAGGGAAAAATAATCAATATCTGGCATACCTATACAAAAATCTAATCACTCCGACGATGATTACGGAGGAAACTGCAAAGGGACTTTCCACAGCGCTTTTTATGCATCAGCTTACAGTTATGCGCAGGGACATAAGAAAAGTGATTCTGGTGTATGAGAAGGAAAAGCAGGAAGTGGTTTATCCCGTCACTGGCAGGGAAATTTATATTCCTGTTTACGGCAGTGACTGTCAGCTGCTTTTGGAGGACGGCAGAGGAAACAGGTATTGCAGAGGAGAAGAATATATCATGGAGCGGCTCCTTATGCCGGATAAAATCGCGTCTATGATTGCGCCTTATGTTGCGGACTGTATTCATTTTGATCTCTGGCTTTGTGAAAAAGGAAAAGAGATGGCACAGATCAATGAAAGCAATGTTGCCTATATGAAACGCATTACGCAGTCAGAGCAGGTAGTGGAGGATGTTCAGCGGGAAATCAGAATGAAGCTGATTCATTTCTACTATGATCAGGATCGGATGAAGGAATTGGATGATTATCTGAAGGAATTGTCGCCTGAACAGATTGAAAGTAATTGCTTTGCCCAGATCGTGCGCTTTATGGTTCTTAGAGGAATGTATGAGAAAGCCTATGACTGGATACAGCTTCGCGGCGGAGAAGGTATAGAAGCAAAGCTGATCGTGAGACTGTGCAGCAGGCTGCTTGCGATTGAGGGCATGACAGAAGACGATACGATGACCATGCTGATATTCATGGCATTTAAAGCCGGTAAATATGATGAAAATCTGCTTCGTTATCTGTGTATGTATTTCAGGGGAACCTGTAAGGAAATGCGAGATGTCTGGAAAGCAGCGGATGCTTTTGGAGTAGATACCTATGAGCTCTGTGAGCGGATACTGATACAGATGCTTTACACTGGGGCCTTTGTGGGTGAAGGAGCGGAGATTTTCAGAAAATATATATCCGGGGGAGCCAAAACGGAGGTGGAACTGGCTTTCCTTGCCCAGAGTGCTTATGATTATTTTGTTCAGGATAAAGTGACCAGTGAATTTGTACTGGAAGATATGCAGAGAGTGATCAACAGGCAGGAGGAAATCCCGCTTGTATGTAAGCTTGCCTATACAAAGTATTATGCGGAGAACAAGAAGCTGGTGGATGAACACATATCGCGCTGTCTGCTTGTATTTCTGCGGGAAATATTGATGCAGAACATTTATTTTCCTTATTTTAAAGAATATGCGGATAATATTACCTTCATGCGCCGGTTCATGGACAAGACTATGGTGGAATACCGCATCAAGGATGGAAACAAGGCGGTGATCCATTATCTGATGGAAAAAGAAGAAGGTACAGAAGGGGAATATGTGAAGGAAGAGATGAAGGATATGTTCGGCGGTGTATGTGTCAAGGAGTTTATCCTTTTCTTCGGTGAACATTTGCAGTATTATATTACAGAAATAGAGAATGGAAAGGAATATCTGACAGAAAGCGGGACACTTAGCCGGAATGATACGGTAAGAGAGCAGCGCGAAAACAAGTATACGATGCTGAATGATATTGCAATAGGGAGAAATCTGCATGATTACGATACCATGGAGGATCTGCTGTACGAATATTTTGAGCAGGATCATATTGTAAAAGATTTGTTCCATATGCTCTGATGTCAGGGGATAAGTTCAAGAAATGTATTATCGCAGTATCGCGGACATGGTCGGCAGTATGCAGGGGGTATAGGGATGTTTCAGGTTCAGAAAGATCAGACAGGAAAAAAGAATTATAAAAAAGTGGTTGTTGGCTATGATCTTGGGCGGAACTTTGCCCAGATCAGTTATTGCGGATTGGAAGAGACGGAGCCGGAGACGGTTTCCGCTGTTGCGGGTACGGAGCAATATAATATCCCGGCGCTGCTCTGTAAAAGAAGAGGCGTAGGGCAGTGGTATTATGGAAAAGAGGCCATTAAGTTTGCCAAGGAGGAAGAAGGCATTCTGGTGGAGGATCTGATTGCTCTGGTACAGCGTGGTGAGGATGTCATGGTGGAAGGGGAAGCTTATGATCCGGCAGCCCTTCTGACACTGTTCGTAAAAAGAAGTCTTTCTCTTCTCAGCCTTCGTGTCCCTTTGAATCAGATAGAAGCATTTATGTTCACGGTAGAGGAGCTCACGCCGCGGATGGTTGATGTGTTGGAAAAGGTGGCGGCAGGACTTAAGCTTAGCGCTTCGCATATCTGCTTCCAAAGCCATATGGAGAGTTTTTATGCCTATACGCTTCATCAGAACAGGGAGTTGTGGAAGAATGACGTTGTAATATTTGAATATCATGAGACCCTTAAGAGTCTGTGCCTGGAGTGCAATTCCAGAACCACGCCTAAGGTGGTGTTCATTGAGCAGAGAGATTATCCAGAGATGGGACGGAGAGTCTGGAGAGAAGACGAGGAAGCCAAAAAGCAGCAGATGGAGGAATTGGATCAGCTGTTTTTGGGTATTGTACAGGAAGACCTGAGTGAGAAAATGGTTTCTACCGTATTTTTGCTGGGTGATGGATTTAAAGAGAACTGGGCAAAGGAGTCTTTAAAATTTCTGTGCAGGAACCGACGGGTCTTTCAGGGAAATAATCTGTACAGCAAAGGTGCATGTTATGGAATGATGGAACGTTTAAATCCCAGCATGGAGTGGAAAGAATATGTATATCTGGGAGCCGATAAACTGAAATCCAACATAGGGATAAGAGCGCTGAGGCGGGGAGAAGATTCCTACTACGCTGTTTTGGATGCAGGAACCAATTGGTATGAGGCGGAGGCGGACTTTGATCTGATTCTGGAAAGCGGAAATACAGTGGATTTTGTGGTCACTCCGCTGACTGGCGGAAATGTGACGAACAGGATATTGACGCTGGAGGGGCTGCCGGAACGGCCTAAGAGAACAACCAGACTGAACGTGCACATTGAGATGACTGCCGTAGGTCAGGCGGCAATCACAATAGAAGATATGGGATTTGGAGAATTGTTTAAATCCAGCGGCAAAGCGTGGACTCAGACAATCATGATTTCATAAAGAATTTTTGGGAAAGGTTTAGGAAGTTTATGGGCAGAATTTTATTATGTACGGGGAAGTATGCCGAAAATCCGTACTATCTTGAGAGTATATGTGCCAGCGTATATTGTGTTGAGGAACTTTGCTATCTTTTTGCCAGTAATCCTTTTATGATCAATCGGGATATCATGGACAAAGGGCTTGTGGAATGGCTGGATAAGGAATGCGGTCTTACAGAACTCAGTCATCAGCTGCTCAATTTATTCCATAAAGGCAGTCAGCCGGGAATTTTTGTCAGTGTCATTATGGATTATGTAAATTACTGCACGCCGGAGGAAAAGAAAAAAATAGAAGATGTGCTTCAAAGCAATGCGGGAATCAATGATTATGAAAGGCAAAAGAGACAGGCTGATTTCCTTTTGAAAAATGCAAGACCCAGTCTGGCACTAGAGGAATACGATCGATTGCTTAAGCATTTGCCGGAAACGGAAAGTGCATTAAAACCGCCTATTTGCCACAATATGGGGGTAGCTTATGCAAGTCTGTTCCAGTTTGAGATGGCAGCGCGGTACTTTAAAAAGGCATATCATATGACCGGCAACAACGAATCTGGTGTGCAATACCTGACAGCCCAGAGGATGCATATGCCTGAAAGCGCTTATATTGCTTTTATTGCAGAGCATGGAGAATATCATGATCTGTCTTTGCAGGTGGAAAAGAGACTGGAGGCAGCAAAAGGCGAGTTCGAAGCGTCAGAAGAGAACAGAATGCTGACAGCGCTCAAGATTTATAAAGATGAGGGCAATGTTGCCTCTTATTATGAAGAAATCGACAAGATCATTTCCAGCAAAAAGGATGAGTACAGGGAACTGGTCGGACAGTAGAACAAAAACAGATGGGAAAACAAGAAATATGGGTTTGATAAAGAAACTGCTGCAATGGAAAAAGAAACAGGAAGTGCCTGAATTTGAGATTGAGGATTGGAATGAGGTTGTCTATGACAGGGAAGATTATCAGATCAATGACAAGAACCAGCGTCAGGAATATGTGATAGGCTGCCTTGAGCAGATTGCAGAGGCATCAAGAGAACTTGAAAATCTTCAATTTGAATACAATATGGTCACTGCCTATTTAAAGGATATGGAGGAAATTGAGGCTCTGCCGGAGGAAGAGATGGCTGAGCTTATGGAATGTGCCAAAAAAATTGATGCCTTGGAGCAGCAGCAGTCCGGCTATAAAGAGAGAACGAATCGGATGGGCGACGAAGCATATCATCAGATGGAGCGCCTGGAAGAGGAGATTCAGGAGGGATTAGAGAAGCTGACCCAGGCAGAGGAATATCAGGATTTTATCAAGAGGGACCTGCGCAAGCTGGATGGAGAAAAGCATGCGTATCTTTTCAGGAGAAATGAGCTGCGCCGGATCATAGCTGATACGAGATCAATGACTGTTGTGTGCACGGTTGCTGTGATTGCATGTATTTTGCTTTTGTTCATCCTGCAGTTTGGTTTTGATATGAATGCGAAACTGGGATATCTGGCGGTGGCAGCAGTGGGGGCGATTGCTATCACTGCGATTTTTATCAAACACAACGATTCGGTGAGAGAACTGTCTCAGGTGGAAAATGGCATTAATCGTATTATAAGACTCCAGAATACGGTGAAAATACGGTATGTCAATAATACCCATCTGCTTGATTATCTCTACATGAAGTACAATGTATCCAGTGCCAGCGAACTTGGTAAAAGCTGGCAGCAGTACCAGCAGGAAAAGGCGGAGCGGCGTAGTTATGAACAGGCGGAAAGACAGTTAGATCAGTGCCAGAAAGAACTTTTGCATGTACTTCGCCGCTATCAGATAAAGGATCCGATGATCTGGCTGCATCAGACGGAAGCGATTCTTGACAGAAAAGAGATGGTGGAAATCCGTCATAATCTTATAATCAGAAGGCAGTCTCTCAGAAGGCGTATGGATTATAATAAAGAAGTGATAGCGGGCAAAGCGCAGGCTGAGATAAAGGATCTTGCTGAAAGCTACCCGGAGTATGCCAAAGAAATATTGGATATTGTGGGACAGTATGAAGAGGATTTTTCTTGACTTCTATTTGGGAGCATGATAGCATGATAAACGTATGAAAAATGCACTTTATTATGATAGCAAAGTGCAGTATCGTGTAAAGTGCTTTGTGACAAATGGAGGAGAGAATATGAAAAAATTTATCGCACTGTTTGCAGCAACGGCTATGACTATGGGATTGCTTTCCGGCTGCGGATCATCTTCGAAAGAGGCTGAGGAAACAGCACAGGAAACAGAGACTGCAAATGAGACAGGAACAGAAGCAGAAGTAGAAACAGAATCAGAAGCAGACGGAATGACACAGGTAGATGACAAGATTATTTTTACAGTCGGTTTTGATGCGGAATTTCCACCCTATGGCTATATGGATGATAATGGGGAGTACACAGGATTTGACCTTGAACTGGCAGCAGAGGTCTGTGAGCGCAGAGGATGGGAACTGGTAAAACAGCCCATTGACTGGGATTCAAAGGATATGGAGCTTTCTTCCGGTTCTATTAGCTGTATATGGAATGGTTTTACGATGGATGGTCGTGAAGATGCGTACACATGGTCAGTGCCTTATGTGGATAACAGCCAGGTGTTCGTGGTTAAGGCAGATGCCGGGATTGTTTCTTTTGACGATCTTGCGGGCAAGCTTGTAGGTGTCCAGAAGGACTCTTCTGCACTGGCAGCCTTAGAGGGAGATGCAGCAGATCTTGCAGCAACCTTTGCAGAATTGACTCAATACGCTGACTATAATACAGGTTTTATGGATCTGGAAGCAGGTGCCATTGATGCGCTGGCAATTGATATAGGTGTTGCGGATTATCAGATCAAGTCCAGAGGAGATGGCTACATCATCATGGATGAAAGACTGGCAACAGAACAGTATGGTATTGGATTCCTTCTTGGAAACGATGAGTTGAAGGATAAGGTTGAATCTACCCTGCTTGAGATGGTAGATGATGGCAAATTTATGGAAATAGCTGAAAAATACGGTCTCGAGGGCAGCGTATGTCTTGGTAAATAAAGTGATTTAGGGCAGAATTTTTTCTGCCTTATTTTCCTTATAGGAAATTGCGGCAGAGAAAATCATTTAACATAAGAATGTTGGTAGGAGAATAAGGGCAAATGAGTGTAGGAACCATGTTAATGCAGCTGGGAAAGGGTATGTTATCTACAGCAGGAATATTTTTCCTGACCCTTCTTTTTTCACTGCCTCTTGGTCTGATTGTATGTTTTGGAAGAATGTCAAAGAATGGAATCCTAAGAGGGATTTCTAAATTATACATATCTATTATGCGGGGAACCCCATTGATGCTACAGCTTTTGGTGGTTTATTTTGCACCTTATTATTTGTTTGGTGCAAATCTGCGGGGGTATCGTTTCCCTGCGATTATTCTTGCTTTCAGTATCAATTATGCGGCCTATTTCGCTGAGATATACAGGGGCGGCATTGAATCCATTGCTGTCGGACAGTATGAGGCAGCCAAAGTGCTGGGTTATGATAAGGTGCAGACCTTTTTCCTGATTATACTTCCCCAGGTCATTAAACGTATCATGCCGTCTATTACGAATGAGACAATCACACTAGTAAAGGATACCTCTCTGGCATTTGTGCTTGCCCATGCAGAAATGTTTACCATTGCAAAACAGATTGCAGCAAAAGATACCAGTATGGTGCCGCTCATGATTGCCGGTCTGTTTTACTATATTTTTAATTTCCTGGTGGCATTTGCGATGGAACGGATTGAAAAAGCCTTGGACTATTACAAATAGGAGGTAGGAAAGGGATGGATGCTGAGATTTTATTGGAAATCAATCATATGAGCAAAGGGTTTGATGAACTTGATGTAATCAGAGATATCTCGCTCTCCGTGAGGAAGGGAGAGGTGGTATCCATCATAGGACCTTCAGGCTCAGGAAAGTCCACTCTGCTTAGATGTGCCACCATGCTTGAGAAGATGGACGGCGGAGAACTGATTTATCTCGGGGAAAAAGCAGCATGGGAAGAGGATGGCAGGTGCGTATATGCCAGGAAGCAGGAATTAAAGGAGATTGAAAAACATTTTGGTCTGGTGTTCCAGAACTTTAACTTGTTCCCTCATTACAGTGTTATGCGGAATATTATAGATGCGCCCATGCGGGTAGATAAGGTGCCCAAGAAGGAAGCAATCCGTCGGGCGGAAAAACTTTTGGATCAGCTGGGGCTTTCCGATAAAGCGGATGCGTATCCATATCAGCTTTCGGGAGGGCAGCAGCAGCGGGTATCTATTGCAAGGGCGCTGGCGCTTCAGCCGAAGATTTTGTTTTTCGATGAACCTACCTCTGCCCTTGATCCAGAACTGACGGGAGAGGTATTAAAGGTTATCAAGCAGCTGGCAAAGGAACATATGACCATGATCATCGTGACTCATGAGATGCAGTTTGCCAGAGAACTGTCGGACAGGATTATTTTTATGGAGCAGGGAATCATTCAGGCCCAAGGGACGCCGGAGGAGATTTTTTCATCCGATCAGGAAAGAGTCAGGGAGTTTATAGGAAAATTTCAATCATAAAAACATGATATTGCCGCAAAGGCGGCGGAAATGGAGGAAACGATGGAAAAGAAAGAACAGCTTTATGAAGGAAAGGCAAAGAAAGTATTTGCAACCGAGGATCCCGATGTAGTAATCGTGGATTATAAGGATGATGCTACTGCATTCAACGGTGAAAAGAAGGGAACTATCGTAGGAAAAGGCGTGATCAACAACCGCATGACCAATCATGTGTTCAAGCTTCTGGAAAAAGAAGGGGTGCCTACACATTTGATCGAAGAGTTAAGCGATAGAGAAACAGCAGTTAAAAAAGTGGAAATCGTACCTCTTGAGGTGATTATCCGTAATGTGGCTGCCGGAAGTTTTTCAAAACGCCTCGGCGTGCCGGAGGGAACGCCTTTTAAGGAGCCGACCATTGAATTCAGCTATAAGAATGATGAATTGGGCGATCCTTTAATCAACAGCTATTTTGCCGTTGCACTGGGTCTTGCCACATGGGAAGAGATCGAGGTAATTAAAAAATACGCATTCAAGGTGAATGAAGTCTTAAAGGCATATTTCCTTCAGGCGGACATCAAACTGATTGATTTTAAGATTGAGTTTGGCCGTTTCCATGGAGAAATCCTTCTGGCTGATGAGACCTCACCGGATACCTGCCGTCTCTGGGATGTAAATACGAATGAAAAGCTGGACAAGGACCGTTTCCGCAGAGACCTTGGAAACGTTGAGGAAGCTTATAACGAAGTGTTTAAGCGCTTGGGGCTGTAACAAGCGCTGCGAAAGTCGCAGGGGGAATATTCATGAAAAAAGAAGACAACATTGTAGAACTGGAAGTAGGATGTGGAGTGGAGGAGAGTCAGTGCTTATCATCAGATAAGCTGGGCGAAGAATGCGGCGTTTTCGGCGTCTATGATTTTGACGGAACAGATGTGGCTTCCACTATATATTATGGTTTGTTTGCCCTGCAGCATAGAGGACAGGAAAGCTGCGGTATTGCAGTCAGCGATACCGCAGGTCCAAAGGGAAAAGTATTAAGTGCCAAAGATATGGGGCTTTTGAATGAAGCTTTTACCCCGGAAATTTTAGAAAAGCTTAAAGGAGATATCGGCGTGGGACACGTCAGATATTCCACTGCCGGAAGTTCCACAAGGGAGAATGCTCAGCCGTTGGTGCTGAATTATGTAAAGGGAACGCTTGGACTTGCTCATAACGGAAATCTGATCAATGCGCCGGAACTTAGAAGAGAGCTGGAGTATACTGGAGCGATTTTCCAGACTACCATCGATTCGGAGGTTATCGCATATCACATTGCACGGGAGCGTCTGAACTCAAAGACGGTGGAAGAAGCAGTAGGGCGTGCCATGCAGAAGATTAAGGGAGCGTATTCCCTTATCGTCATGTCTCCCCGGAAACTGATTGGGGCAAGGGATCCTTTTGGATTCAGACCTCTTTGTATTGGAAAGAGAGATAACGCATATATTCTGGCATCTGAGACCTGTGCCCTCGATACTGTGGGAGCACAATTTTTAAGAGACGTAGAGCCGGGGGAAATCGTTACTATTTCCCCGGAAAAGGGAATTGAGTCAGATAAGAGCATGTGTATTCCGAAAGAGCAGCATGCGAGATGTGTGTTTGAATATATTTATTTTGCAAGACCGGACAGCTATATTGATGGGATGAGCGTTTATAATTCCCGTATGCTTGCCGGAAAATTCCTGGCAATAGATTCGCCGGTTGAGGCTGACTTAGTGGTTGGCGTGCCGGAATCGGGCAACTGTGCGGCACTTGGCTATTCCTTACAGTCCGGCATTCCCTATGGACAGGCATTTGTCAAAAACAGCTATGTGGGCAGAACCTTTATAAAGCCAAAGCAGAAGAGCAGGGAAAGCAGCGTACAGGTAAAACTCAATGCCTTAAGGGAGGCAGTGGAAGGGAAGCGGATCATTATGATTGACGATTCCATTGTGCGCGGCACGACTTCCGACAGAATCGTACATATGCTCAGGGAGGCAGGCGCGAAGGAGGTACATATGAGAGTCAGTGCACCGCCTTTTTTATGGCCCTGTTATTTTGGGACAGATGTTCCTGCCAGAGAGCAGCTGATTGCGTATAATCGTTCTGTGGAGGAAATCTGCAACATTATTGGAGCCGATTCACTTGGATATCTGCGTGAAGAGCGGCTGCATGAAATTGTGGAAAACAGAGGCATCTGTAAGGGATGCTTCACTGGAAAGTACCCGATGGAGCCGCCTGTAGAGGATATCAGAGGCGAGTTCGATCACTGAAAAGGATGAGTAGGAGGATTGTGATGAGTACAGATAGATACGTAAGTCCCTTGTCTGAGCGGTATGCAAGCAAGGATATGCAGTATATCTTTTCACCTGACATGAAGTTCAGGACCTGGAGAAAATTATGGATTGCCCTGGCGGAAACAGAAATGGAACTTGGTCTTTCGCAGGATGGTAAACCTGTTATCACGCAGGAACAGATTGATGAACTGAGAAGATATGTGAACGATATCAATTATGATGTGGCAAAGGCAAGAGAAAAAGAAGTGCGCCATGATGTCATGAGCCACGTATATGCGTACGGAAAGCAATGTCCCAAAGCGGCAGGGATCATCCATCTTGGCGCTACCAGCTGCTATGTGGGGGATAACACAGACATTATCGTGATGACAGAAGCGCTTAGACTGGTAAAGCGTAAGCTGGTAAATGTGCTTTCTAAGCTGGCAACCTTTGCAGATAAATACAAGACCCAGCCTACGCTGGCATTTACACATTTTCAGCCTGCCCAGCCCACCACAGTAGGCAAGAGGGCGACGCTCTGGATGCAGGAGTTCATGCTTGATCTGGAAGATCTTGAGTATGTGCTTTCCGGTATGAAGCTTCTTGGATCAAAAGGGACTACCGGTACACAGGCATCTTTTCTGGAACTTTTTAACGGGGATCAGGCAACAATTGATAAGATTGATCCGATGATTGCAGAGAAAATGGGCTTTAAAGAGTGCTATCCGGTTTCGGGACAGACTTATTCCCGTAAAGTGGATACCAGAGTCTTAAACGTACTGGCAGGCATTGCGGCAAGCGCTCATAAGATGTCCAACGATATCAGGCTTTTGCAGCACTTGAAGGAAGTGGAAGAGCCGTTTGAAAAGAGTCAGATTGGTTCCTCCGCTATGGCGTATAAGAGAAATCCCATGCGGAGTGAAAGAATTGCCTCTCTTTCCAGATATGTGATGATCGATGCCTTAAATCCTGCAATTACTTCTGCCACACAGTGGTTTGAAAGAACGCTGGATGATTCTGCAAATAAGCGCCTTTCTATCCCGGAAGGATTTTTGGCAGTGGATGGTATTTTGGATCTTTGTCTGAACGTAGTGGACGGGCTTGTGGTTTATCCGAAGGTTATTGAAAAGCACATGATGAGTGAATTACCGTTCATGGCAACCGAAAATATCATGATGGACGCGGTAAAGATGGGCGGAAACAGGCAAGAACTCCACGAGAAGATAAGAGAACTTTCCATGGAAGCAGGAAAGAACGTGAAGGTGGAAGGAAAAGAAAATAATCTTCTGGAGCTGATTGCCGCGGATCCTGCTTTTAATATGACATTGGAAGATCTGCAAAAGGCCATGGAGCCGTCAAGGTATGTAGGACGTGCCAAAGAGCAGGTAGAAAAGTTCCTTGCCCAGGTGATTCATCCTATTTTAGAAAGAAATAAGAACCTGCTCGGCATCAAAGCGGAAATCAATGTTTAAGGAGGCGTGACTTTTGGGCGGATTTTTTGGAGTAGCTTCAAAGAAAGACTGTGTATTTGATTTGTTTTTCGGTACTGATTATCATTCCCACTTAGGGACAAGAAGAGCGGGAATGGCTGTATATAGTAATGAAAATGGTTTTGACCGTGCAATCCACAATATTGAAAATGCACCTTTTCGTACCAAGTTCGATAAGGATGTAAATGAGATGCATGGAACTCTTGGAATTGGTTGTATTTCTGATTATGAGCCCCAGCCTCTTCTGGTGCGGTCTCATCATGGGACTTATGCCATCATGACAGTTGGAAAAATCAACAATATGGATGAAATTGTAAAGAAGATCTTTACCATGGGTCATACACATTTCCTGGAAATGAGCGGCGGTGATATCAATGCTACAGAACTGGTGGCGGCAATCATCAATCAGAAGGATAATCTGATTGAAGGTATTACCTACGCCCAGGAATTGATAGATGGTTCTATGACCCTTGCGCTGCTGACACCGAAAGGCATTTATGTGGCGAGAGATAAAATGGGAAGGACACCGGTTGCAATCGGAAAAAAGGAAGATGGGCATTGCATTTCGTTTGAGAATTTTGCTTATCTTAATTTGGGCTATGTGGAAGAGCGGGAATTGGGACCCGGCGAAATTGCCATTGTAACACCGGAGGAAGTAAGGACGCTGGTAAAGCCTGGAAAGGATATGAAAATCTGTACTTTCCTGTGGGTATATTATGGTTATCCCTCATCATCCTATGAGGGCATCAGTGTGGAAAAGATGCGTTACAACTGCGGAGCGCTTCTCGCAAGAAGGGATGATGTATCCCCCGACAATGTGGCAGGTGTGCCGGATTCGGGTATTGCCCATGCAGTTGGATATTCCAATGAGTCAGGGATTCCTTTTTCCAGACCTTTCATAAAGTATACGCCCACCTGGCCAAGGTCCTTTATGCCTACCATACAGAGCCAGAGAAATCTGATTGCAAAGATGAAGCTGATACCGGTTCATGACCTGATTCAGGATAAGAGCCTTCTGCTCATTGATGACTCTATCGTCCGGGGAACCCAACTTCGGGAAACAACGGAATTTCTTTATCAGAGCGGTGCAAAGGAGGTCCACATAAGACCTGCCTGTCCGCCACTTTTATATGGATGTAAGTATCTTAATTTCTCCCGTTCCACATCGGAGATGGATCTGATTACAAGAAGAATCATCAAGGAAATGGAAGGGGACGGAAAGAACGTGAACTTAAGCGCCTATTCAAACCCGGAGACACCGGAGTATCAGGAGATGATCAGGAGAATCGGCGTACAGCTTAACTTTACTTCTCTGAAATATCATCGACTGGACGATATGATAGAATCAGTAGGAATCGACAGAACCAAACTCTGCACCTACTGCTGGGACGGAAAAGAGTAAGGGAGGTACGTCCGCTGCTGCCCACAGGCAATGTCGTTTCGCTTGGCATTCTTTGGACAGCAGTACGGAAAGCCTCTGAGAGAGCCAGCCTATTTTATGGTTGCAAGTCTCGTCTGCAAATCGGATTTCACTAACGGAATGGATATAAGTAATTTAAACCGGACGGGTCGGAGCCAAGCGGCATCCTGCCTTATGGCTCCTAAAATCGCCATCCATGGCGATTTTTCCCTGTCTGTGAACCATTCCGTAAGTGAAATTTCCGATTTTACGCCAGAGCCTTGCAACCATAAAATAGGCTGTCTCTCTCAGAGGCTTTCTGTACTGCCATCCAAAGAATGCCAAGCGAAACGACATTGCCTGCGGGCAGCAGCGGACTTGAAAAATTCAAGACTATAGTATAAAACTATAGATTAAGACTATACTGTAAGACTATATTGATAGAGAGGTCTGTGACAGTTCGGGCTTGGCTTGGGGGATAGGATGCAGGGGCGGAGGGAGTGGGGATGGAGGGGGATGGAATGAAGGGGAGGGGCTTGCTTTGGGTTTCAGGGCTATGGCGTAAAATCGGCAATTTCACTTACGGAATGGNNGACTNTCNNGGGGANNNNCGCCANGGATGGCGNNNNTAGGAGCCACAAGGCAGGATGCCGCNNGGCTCCGACCCGTCCNGTTTGAACNACCTATANCCATTCCGTTAGTGAAATCCGATTTGAAGACCAGACCTGAAACCNAAAGCAAGCCCCTCCCCTTCATTNCATCCCCGCNNCATCCCCNATCCCNCCGCCCCTNCATNCTATCCCCTAAGCCNAGCCCGAACTGTCACATNTNTTACGCATATTCNGCGACCTTCTTACATTTCGCGAAAACCTCTTTCTATTTTTNGGGTTATGTTGTATAATCGTTTGTGTAGACATTTCAGATAACAAGTCGTAATAAATTCCCGAAAGAATATAATTAAGGTTGACCCTTTTTAAAATTTCATTATGACAATNAATGAATGGAGGATTTTATGAGAGAAAAGTATGAGTCTTTGGCNTTGGCAGATTTGAAAGCGATTGCAAAAGCCAGAGGACTGAAAGGGACTTCTACGATGAAAAAGGCAGAGCTGATAGAGCTGATGCTGGAAGAGGATGAAAAGGATAAGGCNCAGGGGAAGAATGTGCAGCCCAAGTCAGNTNCGCAAAAGCCTNCGTCGGTGAAGACGGCAGGGACCGGCAGTGCAGAGGGNAAAACGGAACATGCGGAAGGTAAAGCAGAANGTAGAACTGAGCGGACAGAATATAAGCCGGAACGTGNGGANAAAGCNGAATACANAACAGAACGNANNGAGGGAAGNGTAGANGANCCCAGNNCGGANGAGGACAAGTTTCCNGCTGATTTNGACAGCGGTATCGCNGCCAGCGGGATTTTAGAGGTNATGCCTGACGGATATGGGTTTATNCGNTGTGAAAACTATCTNCCGGGNGATCATGACGTGTATGTGGCGCCCAGTCAGATACGGAGATTTGGCTTGAAAACCGGAGATATTCTGGAGGGAAATACCCGTGTCAGGACTCAGGGGGAAAAGTTTGCCGCCCTTCTTTANGTAAAGTCNATNAACGGTTATNCNCCGGAGGTTGCTTCAAGACGGTGCAANTTTGAAGATATGACACCNGTTTTCCCGNATGAAAGGNTGCATCTGGAAATGCCNGGAGCAAGTGTTTCCATGAGNATTATGGATTTAATCAGNCCNGTGGGAAANGGACAGAGAGGTATGATNGTTTCNCCGCCTAAAGCAGGTAAGACTACGTTGCTTAAGGACGTGGCAAAGTCCATAAANCGNAATTCACCGGAAGTNCATCTGATNATTCTTCTGATTGATGAGCGTCCCGAGGAAGTGACAGATATCAAGGAAGCNATTGAAGGACCTAATGTGGAAGTNATNTATTCTACCTTTGATGAATTGCCGGATCACCATAAGCGTGTTGCGGAAATGGTAATAGAAAGAGGAAAACGTCTGGTNGAGCATAAAAAAGATGTTATGATCTTAATTGANAGTATCACNAGNCTGACAAGAGCATATAACCTTACGGTTCCGCCAAGCGGCCGTACTTTNTCAGGAGGNCTTGATCCGGCAGCTTTACATATGCCGAAGAGATTNTTNGGNGCTGCCAGAAACATGCGTGAGGGNGGTTCCCTGACGATTCTTGCAACGGCGCTGGTTGATACCGGAAGTAAGATGGATGATGTGGTCTATGAGGAATTTAAGGGAACCGGTAATATGGAACTTGTGCTTGACCGGAAGCTTTCCGAAAAAAGAGTGTTCCCGGCGATTGATATTCCAAAGTCCAGCACAAGAAGAGANGATCTTNTGCTTGCTCCTGATGAACTGGAAGCNATNAACATTATGCGTAAGGCGCTAAANGGTCTTAAGCCGGAAGAGGCTGTGGATAANATTTTGGATATGTTTTCCAAGACCNGGAATAATCAGGAATTTGTCAATCTTGTNAAAAAAATAAAATGGTTCTAAAAAGTACTTGCATCCTTGAATAAGCTATGATACAATTAAAAAGCTGTTTCGGGTTATTGCATGTAGCAGTGTATGCCTGCACAGGCNAAGCCTACAGCAGATGANAACAAACTGATTCAGATATTATGTTATTATAGAGAGGTGAAAACATGAAAGAAGGAATCCATCCTGAGTTCTATCAGGCAACTGTAACTTGCAACTGTGGCAATACATTTGTAACAGGTTCAACTAAAAAGGATATTCACGTTGAAGTATGTTCTAAGTGCCATTCATTCTACACAGGTCAGCAGAAGGCAGCAAGAGCCGACGGTCGTATTGATAAGTTCAATAAGAAATATGGTGTGGAAAGCAAATAATTTTGCAGGAAAAGGTTGGGGTGTTGCATCTCAACCTTATTTTGCTTTATAGGGAGATCGTTGCTNCCGGGCGACGATTTTTTAACATAAGGATGGTGTGTGAAGCGCGTCATCTGTTGTATATGGAGTGTCATTATGAAGAAAAANAAGATNAATCGCTCATCAGGAATAGGCGGTCAGGCAGTTCTAGAGGGCGTCATGATGAGNAATAAAGATGATTATGCCGTGGCAATCAGAAAGCCTGACGGGGAAATTGAAGTGGAAATGGATGTGTTCCATGGATGCATGCATGGAAGCAAACTNACCCAGATTCCCTTTATAAGAGGNATCTTCAATTTTATNGATTCTCTGCATCTGGGAATGAAGACTCTTAATTTTTCTGCTTCCTTTTATGAAGATGAAGAGGCNGAAGANACGAAGCTGGATAAGACCCTTGANAAGGTAACCGGNGGCAAGGGAGAAAGTGTGCTTATGGGAATNACGACAGTGATTTCCGTATTGNTTGCAGTGGCAGTCTTTATNATNCTGCCNTATTTTCTTTCNTCCCTGTTATCNGGGTTCGTAAGAAACGCATCCCTTCTTGCNATTTTAGAAGGTGTTATAAGAATNCTTATTTTCTTTGCCTATGTGGTGGGAATCAGCCTTATGAAGGATATCAGCCGGCTTTACCAGTATCATGGTGCAGAGCACAAGTGTATTAATTGTATTGAAAAAGGAAGACCGCTTACNGTGCATAATGTAATGCGCAGTTCCCGTATCCATAAGCGCTGCGGAACCAGCTTTTTNTTTTTTGTTATGTTTGTNAGTATTATCCTGTTCTTTTTTATCAGAGTACAGAATCCTGCGCTTAAAGTAGCGCTGCGTATTTTACTGATNCCTGTCATTGCAGGNATTTCNTATGAAATCATTCGNCTTGCAGGNAGGAGCGACAATATTTTTGTNCGNATTATTTCTGCACCGGGGATGCTCCTGCAGCGTCTTACNACCAAAGANCCGGATGAAAGTATGGTGGAGGTTGCCATAAAGTCAGTGGAGGCTGTGTTTGACTGGAAGGCTTATCTGAACGAGACCTTTGGATATGAGGTNGATGACTCNTGGCTGGTGGATGAACCTACGCAAGAGGAAGCGGCGGATGCAGATGGAGTATAGAAAATTATACGATANGGGTGTATNNTTGCTTNGNGAAGTGNAGATTGAGGAGGCNGCTTTGGATGCCCGCCTNTTGTTGGAAGAGANTTGCGGTACAGACAGAAATGATCTTCTGGTGCATGGGGANAGACTNGTGACAGAAGANCAGTATAANNGTTATGTAAACTATATTGATATGCGCAGGAGACATATTCCGTTACAGCATATTTTAGGATATCAGGAATTCATGGGGCTTAAGTTTAAAGTGACACCTGATGTACTGATNCCCAGGCAGGACACGGAAACATTGGTNGAAGAGGTAATGCGNAATCTTCACGACGGCATGCATATTCTGGATATGTGTACAGGGTCAGGGTGTATTCTTTTAAGTNTGCTTCGNTATTCTAATGATTGCGTGGGTGTNGGATGTGATCTTTCNGAAAAGGCNCTTAAGGTAGCAAGGGAAAATGCCCGTGAACTTTCGCTGGAAGCAGAGTTTATCCAGAGTGATTTATTTGAAAATGTNTGTGNNAANTATGAGATTATTGTCTCAAATCCGCCTTACATTCCAAGCGGAGAGATTTCCNCTCTGATGGAAGAGGTAAAAGATCANGATCCTCTTTTGGCTCTGGATGGAAGGGAAGACGGNTTGTACTTTTACAGGGAAATCATAAAAAAAGCAGGNCAGTATCTGCATCCCGGNGGTATGCTCTTTTTGGAAATCGGATGCAGCCAGGCGGAGGATGTATGNAGATATATGAAAGAAGCAGACTATAAGGAAGTTGCAGTCTGTAAGGATTTGGCAGGGCTTGACAGAGTAGTGTCAGGAGTATATGGAGGTTAGAACGGTGTTTGATAAACTGGAAGACTTATTAATTCGATTCGAGGAAATCATGGGTGAACTAAATGAGCCTACGGTTGCNAATAATCAGGAGCGGTTCCGCAAACTGATGAAAGANCAAAGCGACCTTACCCCGATTGTAAATGCTTATAAAGAATATAAGANATCAAAACAGGATGTTGAGGATTCTCTTGTCATGTTAGACGAGGAATCAGATGAAGATATGCGTGAAATGCTGAAAGAGGAGTTAAATACGGCAAAGAAACGCATAGAAGAACTTGAACAGGAACTGAAAGTTCTTCTTCTGCCCAAAGACCCCAACGATGACAAGAATGTTATTGTNGAAATCAGGGCAGGTGCAGGGGGAGACGAAGCGGCTCTTTTTGCGGCNGAGGTCTATCGTCTCTATGTGCATTATGCAGAAAGCCAGCGATGGAAAGTGGAGACCATGAATGTGGACGAAATCGGCATCGGCGGGATGAAGGAAGTCAACTTNATGATCAGCGGGCAGGGTGCCTATTCTAAANTGAAATATGAAAGCGGCGTCCATCGTGTCCAGCGNGTNCCTGAGACTGAGTCAGGCGGACGTATCCACACTTCAACCATTACGGTAGCNGTGATGCCGGAGGTAGAGGANGTGGATGTGGTCATTGATGAGAAGGACATCCGTATCGANGTTATGCGTGCATCCGGAAACGGCGGTCAGTGTGTCAATACCACGGACTCTGCGGTGCGCCTTACCCACTATCCNACAGGAATCGTGGTGTANAGCCAGACAGAAAAGTCCCAGCTGCAGAATAAAGCCAAAGCCTTTGCACTGCTTCGTGCCAANCTTTATGATATCGAGCAGCAGAAGGCTCATGATGCGGAGGCNGAGCTGAGGAGGAGCCAGATCGGTACNGGAGACCGTTCTGAGAAGATCCGNACTTACAATTTCCCTCAGGGACGTGTTACCGACCATAGAATCGGTCTCACATTGTATAAGCTTGATAAGGTGATGGATGGAGATATCCAGGAGATTATCGATGCATGTATTGCAGCAGATCAGGCAGCGAAGTTGGCAAAGATGAATGAACAGTGAATTGCATGATCGGTTGGATAGGGGATGCTTTGCTATATGAAGAAATCAGTGGAGACACGCGTATAGGCGGTCTCCTTTTTTTATATAGGAAAATTTAAAAAAAGTATGTAACAAAAATAAATTTGGCACGTCTAATAGATGACAGATAAAAAGGCGGTGATAAGTGCGTGGAGCTGGAAAACAGTTTTGAAAAGATATATCGGACATATTTTATGGAAGTATATTCTTACGTGATGACGCTTGTGAAAAATCCTGAACAGGCGCAGGAAATCACGCAGGAAACTTTTTTTAGGGCAATAAAAGGAAAAAACAGTTATCGGGGAGATTCCGGTGAGTGTACATGGCTTTGTGCCATTGCCAAAAATCTGTGTGTGGACAGTTTCAGAAAAAGACGTGAGAATGTGGAGCTTGATGAAGAAACTCCGGCATCTGTGGATATCGAAAAGATGATGATGGACAAGGCAGCATCCTTGCAGATTCATCAGATACTTCACAGTCTGGAAGAGCCTTACAAAGAAGTATTCAGTCTGCGGGTATTTGGAGAACTTTCATTTCAGACAATAGGACAGATCTTCGGGAAGACAGAAAATTGGGCGAGAGTCACTCATCACCGGGCTCGGCTGAAAATTCAGGAAAAGAATAATATTTTGACGACACATGAAAGAAAGGAGCGTAGAAAAACATTTACTGTGGGAATTATTACGGCAGCCATTCTTTTGGTACCGGTGATGATCTGCCTGATTTGTAATCTGGCCATTGGTCATGCTTTGGACTGGTTTTTTATTGTACTCGCATCAATGCTTGTTGTAGCTTCACTGACAACGCTTCCGCTGGTGGTGGAAAAGAGAAAATGGGTATGGGCAATTATTGGATTTACTGTATCTTTGCTCTTTTTACTTCTGGTGTGCTGTATTTACACTCGTGGAAGCTGGTTTTTAGTAGCGGCAGCATCAAGCATACTTGGTCTGTCGGTTTTCCTGGTTCCGTATGTGATATGTAATATACCGCTTCCACAGTTCTTAAAAGATAAAAGAGGATTGACGGTCATGATGTGGGATACTTTGTGGCTATATATATTGATTACAGTTTGTGGCATCTTTATTCATGCGGGCTCTTATTATTGGCATACGGCGCTTTTACTTACAACCTATTGTCTCTGGCTGCCCTGGTTTATTTTTATGGTATGCAGATATTTTAAAGTAAATGGGTTTACAAGAGCAGGACTTATTGTGATAGCAAGTGGGATATTCACTGGATTTACAAATGATGTGATCAGTGCCGTAACAGGATTGCAGAATGAAGGAAGTATTTTTGATGCAGATATGACAGCAGGCTATACAGGAAGCAACCTAAGGGTATTAAATGGAAATATTATGCTGACCATTTTGATTATATCTATTCTGGCGGGGGGATTGCTGATCGCAGCGGGGATGACCATGAAAGGAAAGGGTGATAGAGGTGAACAGAAAAGGGATGAAAAGAATTAAGCATTATCTGGCGGCTTTTTTTGTGGCGGTATTGTTATTGCAGAGCGGTATCGGGGTTCTTGCGGAAGAAACACATGGGGGAGAAAAAATCTTTCCGTCAGGAAATTCTTATGAGGAAATCGGCAGCCTGATTGTTAAAGGGATGCGGAAGTTGCTCAACCGGATGAAACACAGGGAGAGTAAGGAAATTGTTCTGGGAAGGTGGAGTGCATTATGCAGTGTATTTCAACTGATTTTGTTGATACTGATTATTGTTGCGGATTTTATGATTTCCAGCTATGAACTCAGCAAAAGATACACATGGATTTTTGGGGTTATTGGCGGCTTTGGCATAGCAATGACCGGGATGATAATATATGGTGTTATAAAATTTTTTGGACTTTTCGGCAAAAAAGAAAAACAAAGTACAGGAAGAAAAATTTATAACGCATTGACTGTATTTTTTTCGATAGTAACGGTGATTAATATTTTATATTGGAACTTGTATTTATGAACAACTTCTAATAAAATAATAGCTGTGATTGATGTACAAAAATCATTAGATGAAACTCAGACATTGACGGACTCTTTGATGCAGGAATATTTTGATTAAAACTGTCTAATGTTACCTTATGGAAGGAGAAACAAATTATGATGTATCCATTTATGACTTTAGAAGATAATACGGAGATAGTGCATTCGGAGCAGTTGGAAAATGGTGAGGTAAAGGTTTATGTTGAGACACCAGATGCGAAAAACTGCTTTCATAATATGACCTGCTATTTACCTTCCTACCGCATAGAGGTTAATGGTTATTCGCAGGAAGAAGTTGATTATTTTATGGATATAATCAGGTCAACTGCACACTTGATAATAGAGTTTTCAAAAGAAGGAGGGTTCATGAATGCCTCAGGTTTTTAGAATCGGACCTTACTGGATATACTTTTAAGGTATGGATTACTGCTTCAGGAAAATGCTTGCTGGCACATAACAACTCTAACATACCACCTAAAGCGTTGCGTAACATTATGAGAATTATTGAAGCGCGTAGTAATGAAGTGATTCAGAAATGGATTGCTTTTTTCGGAGATGCATCGTATTATTGCTAATAAGTCGAAAGGATATCTTGCAAATGTTATAGAATGTCCTATATCAGTGTAAAATAGCTGATATAGGGCATTTTGTATGTTAATGTTATCTAAAAGGTCCAATAAATTAGCCGTTATTGAAAAAAAGATATATTTAGAATACAATTAAGGCAGTTAAGTGTACAGAGGAAAATGGGGAGCCTATATTTATGAAAAAGAATATACTGATCATTGAAGATGATAAAGATCTTGCTGCTATAACCAGTGATATGCTGAAGAATTACGGATATGAAACAAGGATTTCGGAAAGCTGTGAAGAGGCTTTCGATATTCTTACAGATAGTCGGTTTCATCTGATACTGATGGATATCAATCTGCCGGATGGGACAGGGTTTGAGGTGTGCAGAGAACTCAGAAAGGTCTCAAAGGTTCCGGTTATCTTTGCCAGTGCTAGGGCGAGCGAAGACGATAAAATAAGAGGATTTGATATGGGAGGGGATGATTACCTTGCCAAGCCGTATTCATTGCGGGAGATGCTGGCAAGGGTGAATGCCCTGATTCGCAGGACTTATGGAGCAGATAATGAGGAAGTGATCTATCGGTTTGGCAAAATCATGGTTGATGTGGGAAGCAGAGTGGTAGAGAAAGATGGGCAGGAGGTAAAGCTTGCATTAAAGGAATTTGACCTTTTGGTCCATTTATGTGCCCACGCCGACCAGGTTATTCGCAAAGAGGAACTCCTTCATGAAGTTTGGGGAGCTTTTTCGGAGGCTGAGATATCCACGGTGGCAGTCCATATCAGGTGGCTTCGGGAGAAGCTGGAGGAAAATCCTGCGAATCCGCAGTTTATCAAGACGGTGTGGGGAATCGGATACCAGTTTAACTGTTTGGAGGGAAAATGAAACAGAGGTTTGCAGGGATGGTCATGGTGAGCATTTGTCTGTTCTTATTGCTTGCGGCAGGCAGTGTGATGCTTATGGAAAAAAGAATCGGAGAAAATGGTGCAGAAAACAGTCTGGTGATTTTAAATGGAATCAGGCAGCTGACTTCCTTAGATGAGGGAGAAAATCCGGCACAGAAGGAAATTGGACAGCTTGAAGAGCTGCTAAAGCAGGAGAGTGGACAGGGGCAGAAAAGCATTGTCAGACAGATAGCAGCGGTCTGTGTGATTTTTACAGTTCTGTGTATGTTGCTCTGGTCCGGCTATATTTATGTAAAGATATTGCTGCCTTTCTATAAACTTGAGAGGTACGCGGATCAGATTGCAAAGGGAAATATGGATTTGCCGCTGGAAGTTGAAAGAACCAATTTTTTTGGAGCCTTTACATGGGCATTTGATCATATGCGGAAAGAAATCACGGATGCCAGAGAAAGAGAAAAGAGTGCTGTTTGCGAGAACAAGACAATCATAGCGACTTTGTCCCATGATATCAAAACGCCTATCGCATCCATCAGAGCGTATGCAGAAGGGCTGGAAGCGAATCTGGAGGCAGATTTTGAGCAGAGGGAGCGCTATGTGCAGGTCATCATCAGAAAATGCGACGAGGTTACACGTCTTACCAATGATCTGGTTCTGCATTCTCTGTCGGAACTGGAACGTCTGACGATAGATCAACAGAAGGTTGACATACGAAAAACGCTTATAGAAACCTTGCAGGATTTGGAATATCCTTATGTAGTATTGCGGCAGCCGCTGCCGGAAGCATGGATTTTGGGGGATGAAAAGCGTATTGCGCAGGTAATTCTTAATCTGATAGAGAATGCACAGAAATATGCGCCGGATACGAAAGTGGAAGTGTGGGCAGTTCTTTGCGAAAGCCGATATGAAATCCATGTGCGAGACTATGGAAACGGAATTTTGCCGGAGGATATGCCTTTTATCTTTGACAAGTTTTACAGAGGGAAGAATGTGGGAGATAAGCCGGGATCAGGACTTGGGCTATATATTGTAAATTATATTATGGAAAAAATGGGGGGAGGTGTACTGATACATAACCATGAAGACGGATTGGAAGTAGTGGTGTGGCTGCCGTACAATTATTTTCAAAACTCTTAAAGACTTCTTAATTTTATAGGTATATGTAAGACTTGAAAATGCCCTGTTTACTGGGAAAAATGAAAGTATAAAATACTGTATTTTAATTGCAAATATACACAAAGTATACAAATCATATCATGTTTATTGCGCTCAGAAGATCGTCCAGATCTTTTTCAACATAGACTTTATTCGTTATTCCCTTTTTGGAATGACCGAGAATAGTTTTTTTACTATTTTCATTGACGCCGGCCCTGTCCATCATAGTAGCACAGGTATATCGTGTGTCATGAGGAAGATGATCCATTCCAAGATATTTCATGGCTGGTTCCCATATAGACTTCATAAAGTGACTCCTGCTGTAACGCTTTAATTGGTGGCTAAATAGATAAGCACTTTCGGTATTGTGTATTTCTTCTATAAATGGGCATATCTTATCAGTGATTGGGATAATACGGTTTTTTCCGGCTTCTGTTTTTAATCCGCCTATCATATATTTTTTATCCAGATATACATTTTCGGTTTTCATGGAAAGAAATTCTTCTATACGCATTCCGGTATAAATCATAATGAGTACGATCTTAATATTTGTATTGTCTGAATTTTTCCAAAGTAAATCGATTTCATCCCGGCTGAATGATGAATGAATTTTATCTGCTTTTTTCTTGTAAAGGAAATCCACATCATTAATGAAGTTTTCACCGATATATTTCTGCTTTCTTGCAAGGTCAAAAGTTTCAAATAGGACGGTTTTTACATTGGCTACGGTAGAATTTGACATGTTGCTGATAGAATCCGCTATGTCCTGTATATCTTGAAATTTGATACAGTCTATTCTTTTCCCGTGTATGGAAGAACATTTCAAAATGGCTGCATTGTAGGAGTCCTTAAGCTGTTTTGAAACAGTTCCTTTTTGGGACTGAATATGATTCGTATGTTTTGTAAGCCATATGTCAGCCATTTCCTTGAATGTGGGGCAGGATGATGTGGCTCTGGGAATATCAATGGCTGTACCAGCGTTGTACTGGGCAAGAAGATTTTGAGCATCTATTTTTCCCTGCCTTGTGCGCTCAAAATAGCCAAGGTACTTATAGTCAATGATTTCTTTTCCCTGCTTATTGAATTTCTTCCCATTAGGGACACGAACAGCGATAGGGCGGCGGCGGTTCCTGCCAAGGTCAACAACGCTTCCATAGCCGGGTGGGTTTTTCATAGTATCATCCTCCTTTTAGATTTTTGGGCATAAAAATGCCCGGTGACTTGATTTTGCACCGGGAAAATGATATAATATGCAAATCATGACATTTTATATCGGTTTTCCCGGTATAACCTTGCCGCTCTGGTGTTGGTAGCACCAGGGCGGTCTTTCATTTCAGCTTGTTGGAGCAGAGCATCCATGCTATAATTTCATTGTTGTCATACCCAATCCGGCAACGGAAAGGGGGTGTAGCATTGAATATACTTGTATCTTTTTTGGTCGCTGTTAC
>JAAVAE010000006.1 GCA_014804245.1 Lachnospiraceae bacterium
TGGCAAAGTATAAGGGTGAATGCTGTAATAATTATCTGGAGTGTAAATTTAAGCATGATGGCTCCTGCTATTGTAGAGAAAATGATGTGGAGGAAATATGCAACAATTTTATCACAATGGGAATAGCAGAGAAAAAGGGTGAAAGATTTTTTTATACTAAATGAGTTTGCATCTGTCCCCTTCCGGCGAATCGTAAAACAGCCGGTTTTACGGCCTACTATTACCGGACGGATACTTTTTGATAGGGTATCATTCACTTCAAATTGTAGTGTCTTGTTAATGTTTTGGAAATATAGTATACTAAAATAATAATATTATATACTTGTCCCTGCAATGAGGAGGTGAGAAGATGATTATTTACGAAGAGGGTTCATTAGACTACACGACGATCACATCAGATGGATGTAATACAGACTGTAATTGTGATGGTGACTGTGGCTGTGATGGAGGAAATACAGGTCATTGTGGCGGTTCATGGACGCAGTAATTTATGCTTCAGATAATAACCGGATGAAGACTATGGTGTGTTCATCCGGTTATCACTCAAAAGCGCATTGGTGTTTATCTGTCGGATTTATAGTACTGGGGAGAAATAGCATATGAATTTGAAACCATCCATTTATAATTATTGTTTTGATATCGATGATAACGAAATTGGTATTTTCAATTCATTGAGCAAAGCACTTGTTGCACTTGAACGAAATGAATATAGTAGTTTGCTGCACGATATCTCTGCATTGCCGGCAGATATCATAGCGAAGCTGGAAAAAAGTAATATCTTGGTTTCGTCAACAGTTAATGAGCATGAATCTGTAAATATTCTTAGAACGAATGGAATACTGAACGCGTCTGAATCAGTCTATCGCATATTCTCAACGACTGATTGCAATGCCCGATGTTTTTATTGCTATGAAAAAGATATTGTGCATTCATATATGTCAAATACAACTGCGGATGATATTGCTCAATTTATTATTGAACATGTTGGCAATCGTTCCTGCCTTATTCAATGGTTCGGCGGAGAGCCGTTGATGAATACGGAAGCGATAGACATAGTTACCTCAAAGCTTAGGGCGGCACTGGGGGATGGAAGAGTACGCTTCATGATGATAACGAATGGTTCTCTGGTGTCAGAAGAAATTATTAGGAAAATGATTGATTTCTGGAAGATTAGCCGCGTCCAGATTTCTCTTGACGGCGCTCATGAAGAATATGTGCATAGAAAGAATTATGTGTCTATTGAAGATCCGTTCACTGTTGTTTTGGAAAATATAAGATTATTACTTGAAAAGAAGATCTTTGTCAGCTTGCGAATTAACTATGATATGAAAAACTATAAAAGCATTATAGAATTGCTTGATATTCTGGCACAGAATTTCAAGCATTTTCAGAATTTGCACGTTTATGCATATCATATTTTTACAACAGAGACGACAGAGACAGCAGATCCGCTATTCAAAGAAGAATGGTTTGCCATGCAGCGCGCATTAATTGAATCGGGGTTCTTAAGACCGTTGGATGCTTATTCTTTATCCATTAGAAAAAAGCAATGTTTTGCCTGTTCTTCTAATAGTTTTGTCATAATGCCGGATGGCTCTCTATATAAGTGTGCATTGGCGACTAAGGATACAGCAGCATGTGTAGGAAATATTAAAACGGGAATAACAAATTACCCTGTTTTTGAGAGATGGTGCAATACTTCTTTACGAGAAGAATGCACAGAGTGTCCATTTCTGCCATTATGTCAGGGCGGCTGCCGTGCCGGGGATTTAGGATATATTTCAGAACATTGTTTTGCGCAAAAAGAATTTGCAGCAGATGTTTTAAGAGAAAGAATTAAGTATTTAAATATACAAAAAGGATGGAAACATTAGTTTTTGCATAAGTACTTCGGAAAGGAGAAAAGCAATGAGAGATGATGAATTTATGGACAAATTTACGTATCAAAGAGAGGAAAACGAAGAATTTGATTGGAAAGGGTATGATGAGAGACTGCCGGCTTTTGAGGATTTGGTTATTGCGGGATTTAAGTGTGCTTGTTTAAATAACGGCAACAGTGTGACCAAACTTTCTAGAAATAGAATTCCGGCATATTATCCAAGGCTTCTCAAGGATTTTTATCAGAAATGCGCTCCAGTAAGAGTGGTCATAGATGATCTCGTATTCTTTCCATATGAGGATGCTTTTACTTTGGCCAATAAATCTGAAGGAAAAGTATTGCCCATTGCATTTAAGGGGAAAATATTACCAGGTGGTCAAAACATAATATATATGGACAAAAATTGGAATGGAGTCGGCTATGACCCTAGAGTCCAATTAGCTGTTGGAAATCAACAAGTGAGAATATTAGGTTCTAATATTTTTACATTTATTGCCAGCATTACATATGATCAGATGGAGGAGGTTCCATATATAGATTAAAATTACTCTTTTACATTTCATGTATATAGAAGAAGGTATATAGGGTTTAATGTCTTTGCATTGAAGTAATGCAATTGAGAGGAAATTTCTGGAGATGGGAAAAAAAGAAGATACAAATGAAAAGATAAAAGAAAAATGTTTTGTTATAATGCCGATAAGCGATCAAGGAGATTATCCAGTTGGTCACTTTACAAAAATCTATGAGCAAATAATCAAGCCGGCTGTAACACAAGCCGGTTATATGCCATATCGGATCGATAAAGACGATAGTTGTGAATCTATCCCTGATAAAATTGTGATTGCACTTAAGGAGTGCCCCATGGCGATTTGTGATTTAAGTAATAGAAATCCTAATGTTATGTATGAATTGGGGTTAAGGCGGGCATATGGCAAACCGGTTGTGCAGATACAGGATGACAAAACAGAGAAGATATTTGACGTAGGTGAGATTAGTACGGTTTTTTATAAGAGTGGCAGGGTGTATGAGGATGTCTTGGAGGCACGAAAGAAGATAAAAGCAGCCATTTTAGCAACGAGGGACGAAAAAATGAATTCCCCGGAAGACATCCGGAAAGCGAAAGTTTTCCAGATGTCTTCCGATTCAGTGTCCGGAAATGATAGCGCGGATGCAACACTGACTGAAATATATAATGAGCTAAAAGGTTGTAAGCACTTAATGTTCTGACTTAGAGCACTCTGCACGGTTATTTAGGGCCTATGATGGAAAAACTTCCCATTTTGGATCAAAAGGGATTTCCCTATTATTTTCAGTATACACTTACCCCATATGATAAGGATATTGAACTTTGTTTTCCTGACAAAAATCAATTGGTTAAAACCTTTCGGAAATTATCCGGCAGAATCGGACGGAACAAGGTGATATGGCGCTACGATCCTATTTTATTGTCCGAACGATATACTATGGAATATCATTATAAATGGTTTGAAAAATTATGTAACAGTCTGTGCGATTACACAGATTTATGTGTCATCAGCTTTTTAGATCTGTATGATAAAATCAAGCGAAATACAAAGGAACTCCATTTACGGGAGATCAGCAAGGAAGATATGCTGCAAATTGGAGAGCATTTTTCAAAAATAGCGGAAAAATACCATTTAAGAGTAGAGACCTGCTCTGAGGAAATTGATTTGTCGCAATACGGCATTAAAAAGGGGAAGTGCATCGACGACCGCATCATTTCCCAAATCATCGGAAAGCCTGTTAATGTTAAAAAGGATGATACCCAGCGGGAGGTATGCGGCTGTGTCAAGAGCGTTGACATTGGTCAATACAATACCTGTCAGCATTACTGCGCATACTGCTATGCCAACTATAGCTATGGCAAGGTGAAAGAAAACTGCCAAAAGCATAATACACACTCAGAGATACTTGTGGGAAAATTGGTTGGAGATGAAAAGATTACTACCAGAGAGATGAAATCTATCATTGCGGATGAAGAATATGCACAGATTGAGCTGTCCTTTCGATAGTCAAGTCTGTATCAAAAACCAGCCCGGATTGCTCCAGCAGTTGACACGAGGTAATGATCTAATTATGTGCATTTGTGCCGTATGGTTCCGCTCTTTTAGAGAACGGCGGCTTTGCTAAGGGGCAGGCGTACAATTACCTGATACTGTTACGAATCAAGGCAATCCAACCAATAAGGCTGAAGATGAATTAGAATAAATAATGTTCCCATCTGCTTATGAGACGAAAGCGGTACTGGTTGTATCGAGGGAGAGTCAGATGGCAATGCTTGAAGACTATACGGATATGTTTGAACCTTTTGACCTGAACGGCGCGCTGGGGATCCGACTGCGTGATGGTGTAGAGCCTATTCAATTATGGGTGCGCTTCTGTGCATCGCTTTCTACAAAAGTAATAAGCGCATTTCAGGCAGAATCAACAAAACAGGTATTAGGAGTGTAGGGGCGTGGGGGATAAAAGATTTAAAGATCCGATTTCTCAGATGTTGAACAATATATAAAGGCTTTTGAATTGGAGGAAGAAATCAAGGTTAATGCATATAAGGCAGCGCCCCATGAACTAATGAGCGCTATAGTTTCATTGCAGGAATTTGAATCTATAATATCGGCTAAAATGAGATCTTTTTTTGCAAGATGCATTATAGGATATAAGTATGTCAATGCTATGGACACGCAAAAAAGCCTTATGAATTGTCTGATTGAGTTATTAAACTCTAAAATTATCGATGTGGATAAGCTGGATTATCTATTGCGGGATTCTTATATGCCCATGATGCCGAACGAAAGTGGATACAAAATCACCCTGTCGTTTTGTATGATGCATATCTTGGAGAAAATGCATTGAATCAGGTGATGCGCTGGATGTTAAAGTGTGAAACATTATCGGACAAGTTCCTTTCAGAAGAAGGTGTGGAGATAGAGAATTTTGGTAAGGTGCGTTTGATGGGAGATTCTGATGTCCATTATCTGATGAAAAATTTGGTTGAAGGTTGTGCTTATGTAAGAGAATATTATGATAGAAATCAGGCGCAAGGTGTTGAACTCGAAAAGTATAAAGTATCTCTGGAAATTAAAAACCGTCATGTGATGTGGATGAAAATTTTAGAGGAATTTGCAGCAAACCAGGGAATAGATTTTGATTTTCAAATTATATATACCAACCAGTTTAATAGTGGGTTCAGAAAACAGGAATTTGGAAATATTGAACTGATATTTCCTGAATTGAAAAACCACCTCAAAAAAGGTAATATATTTATTTCTTTTTATTTGACACAAGTGAAGAATGATGAACGCAGA
Organism: Lachnospiraceae bacterium; assembly: GCA_014804245.1. Lineage (GTDB taxonomy): Bacteria > Bacillota > Clostridia > Lachnospirales > Lachnospiraceae > Suilimivivens. The sequence goes on from JAAVAE010000006.1 coordinate 5,206, forward strand.
AAAGTGGACATGATAGACAAAATGTTTTTAATACACAAGAATATGAAATATTGGCAATTATGCGCGAGTTGTGCTATTGTATGAGTGGAGATACAGGATATTGTGTGTAGCAAAAAATCAAGAAATTTTTTGATTGAAAATTGAAAAGCTATTGATATGCATATTGAGTTGTGATATAATTTTTAAACTACTTCGGTGTATATAATTGAATGGAGAGACAACTTTGATGTTAGGGCTCGGAGTTGTGGGATACAAATGATGAGACAGCTTACAATCATGAAAATGTTTTTGGACGAATAAAAGCGAAGAGGCGAAGAGGTCTTTTTGCTTTTTTATTATGAATAATATGGGAAATTGGTTAAAGGCGGTATTTTAACCTAATATTTGATATTTAAAATAATTGAAATATGTATATAAATAGTTAGGTAATTGTTAAATGCATTGATTTGCGATGGAACGGCGCAGCCGTCCATAGATAAGGAAAACAAAAACAGCGTCATATTCCGGCGGTCAGGCCGGATTGACAGATAAAGCCAGATTTTGGGCATAGGAATGCCGTATTCATTGTAACCGACTTTCTTTAAGGAACTTTCGTTACGAGGGTTGTAAGGGATCAAAGCCCTGAAAAATGGAAATCTGACGGTATTTATATTTAACAGGCATAAATTTTCTCCTCCATTTGTGAGAATGTGATGGTGTGGATACCTCTATTTTACCACAGGTGGATAGAAAAACATTCGCATAGATACAAATGACAGATCAAGAACTTAATGATATTATTGCGAGTCTCAATCGAACACAACGTGAAGCTTTGGAAAAGTATTTGGAATACCAGACATATCAGGATAATGATGATGTTGAAATTGCTTTCATAAAAAAAGAGACCTATGATTTATACAAAAATACAATTTCAGGCTTAATAGCAAAAGTTGAAGTATATGCACATGATTTGCCCATGCCTATATATAGTATAACTGATAATATTGTTCGTATGCACTCACTTGTAGCACAAATTGAACAAAAAGATTTCGCACTAAAAGGATATAAACAAATAATACAATATGAAAATTTTTTTATTAATATATTATATCTCATGTTGACGAAGTTGTATGTGATGCAAATAGAAACTTATATAAAAGTATTGACGAGATTCAATCATAAGGGAGTTTTGATAAATGATACTCCAGTTTTATGTGAGGTGGAAAAGCAATTAAAAAAATTTCCGGTTTGGTGAATCAAGGAAAGAAAAATTTCAAAACTATTTATTCTATTAATTGGGTTCAAATAGAAATGTTTATAAGTAATGTACCTCCTTTTATCGAGAGGTTTATTGACAGAGAGGTAGTTATTATGAATGAGGAAAGTCAATTAATTTCTGAACTATCATCTGCCTTTAGCGCTGCTCAATATGCTATAAATTATTGGGGGCATAAATATGGGTTTGTTTAAAAGAAACAAGAAAAAAAGGTTGTAAATAGTGATTTTAATACCAGTGTTTTAAAGGAACATGTTGTTCCGACAACCATATATTCTCGTAATGACGCAGTTGGATTTTCTGTAAAAGAACGAGGTACAATCTTTGGAAATTTGAAGAGAGGAAAGCCTTTTAAGCTTTAGGGAGATTGCTTAATATGCGTCAAAATGTAGAACGTTTCAGACACATACAGTTCCTCTATATGAATATATATGTTGTATGTATTCTTTTGCTTTTCCTATTAGTAATGAGATAAGAGCTATGTTAGGACATTTGTCTGAATATAGATCATCGAAAATAAATAATAGGGAAGAGTTACATAATGTTTATGGACACTTTAGAAGGGCAAATTTAGATGAGCTAAAGATAATATGCGATGAATTAGACAGAAGTTTGCTGATAATACTTCAAAAACAGTATACTTATGATTATAGAAATATGTATGAAAAATACTTAAAAGAATATAGTAAAATGTATTTTGCAGCAAAGAATGCCTATCTTGAGGCCCAAGAGAAGGAATGTGTTGGAAGCGATAGAAATACGCATAATATCTTTGAATTTTACCATTTGGCAACTAAGCAATATATATTATTAAAACAGTTCTACGAAAAGTATAATATTATAAGTTATAGGCTATAACAGTAATATCGACGGTTATAGTCTTTTTATCTAAATATATAGTATATAATATAAAGGGGGATTTTACATAAGATGAGTATAGTAAGCGAGTTAATTGGTATTGCGGGCACTGCAGCTGGGGTATGGGGCGTGATTCTGACTATAAATAGTAATAGAAAAAATAAAAAACTGAAGGCGGTTACATGGTCAGATATACACTCAGCTACAAAATTTTTCTGGAAAAATCTAAAAAAGCAAAATTTTAAGCCGGATTTCATTATTTCGCCGGGACCTAAAGGGGGAATCATTGCCCAGTTAATTGAGGATTTTTATGACGATGAAATACCTATTCTTTCTGGCTTTTTGGAAAGAAAAAAACCGAAAAGTATTAATGTTGAAAATGACTTGATAATATCGACGTCAAAATGGAATGTACATATGCCGATTTCATTGAACACATTTGAAAAGAAAGATGAAATCAAGTTACTTATTGTCGATGATTTTGCAATGTCAGGTGATTTTTTATATTCTTTTAAAGATAAGCTTGTGGAACTCGGATATTTAGAAGAAAATATTTTTTCTTGTGTTGTGGCTGTGACAAAGGTGGCGCTGGATGCAAATAAGAGACCAAGTTATTATTGGAAGATTGTAGATGACAAAGAGTTTTATTTCCCTTGGGGAAAAGCAGAGTAGGAGAGACCGTTTCGATGACGATAATGGATAGTTTGTATGATAATACTTTGATTAAGTCTGTTTGTGCATTATTGAAAAACGTGAATTACAGCGTGTCGCATAGAAAGAGTATTGCTATAAAAGAAAAGAATTATGCTGACTTTGTGACCAATATCGATTTGGATGTCGAGCTGATGCTGATGAATGGATTAAGGGACATTGAAGATATTCCATGCCTTACAGAAGAATCGAATCAAAATATAGATGACTGTGATTATTGGGTAATTGATCCGATTGACGGCACGACAAATTTGCTTCATAAATATCCAAGTTATTGTATTTCAATTGCAAAAATAAGAAGGGGTATCACAGAATATGGATTTGTTTATAATCTTGTGAGTAAAGAACTTTTTACCGGTATAAAAGGTCAAGGAGCGTATTTGTTGAATACAAGAAGTGCCAGAGGTAAGGCAATTCATGTATCTGATGTTTACGAGTTTTCAGGTAGTCTGATTGGATTCGGATGTCCTTATGATAAAACTAAGACGGATAAAATTTTTGAGATTTCGAATAAGATTCTGAAAAATTGTCATGATTTGAAGCGGAATGGTCCTGCTTCGCTTGATATTTGTTATGTTGCAAGCGGCAGGATTGATGCATATTATGAACTTGACTTAAAAGAATGGGATTATAAGGCTGGAAAACTGATCCTTGAAGAGGCTGGAGGAAGGATTACAGATTGGAATGGAGATAGCATCCAGAAAAACACGAATAATGTTGTTGCATCAAATAATAAAATTCATGAGCAGTTGCTTGATTATCTGGAAAATGCTATTTAAACATAAGCCTGATTTTAGCTTGAAAAGATGAAATAGACAAAGATAAAGTCCGTTTTATGGAGGCAAAAGATGAATGTACCAAAAGAAATGCGAGAAACCTATGAGGAAATTTCAAAACTGTTGATTGAGTACAGTGAAAAGTATCTGAATAAAGAATATGAAGAGTTATGCCTTCATGCACTTGAAAAGTTATGCCGTAAACGACCGTCGCCATTAAAAAGAGGCAGGAGCAATACATGGGCTGCGGGGATTGTCTATGCAATCGGGAGTAATAATTTCATCTTTGATAAAAGCCGGCCGATTCACATGTCATCGAAAGAATTGGTCGCCCCATTTGGAATTTCTGCATCCACAGCAGCTTCTAAGGCAACCCAGATCAAGAAATTGTTGAAAATTGACTTTTTTCACGCTGAATGGTGCCTGCCATCAGAAGCTGCAAGTAACCCTATGTTATGGATGGTTTCCATAGATGGAACGATATTTGATGCCAGAAGGCTTCCGGTAGAAATACAGAAAATATGTTATGAAAAAGGTATGATTCCATTTGTACCCGAACATCCTTTTCCATGATTATTTACAAAGGGGAAGATATACGAAAAATATTGGAAATAGGGGATAAGGCAATAGGAAGGAGCATATGAACATGGGGATGTATCTAAACAGCAAGGCACCATATGAGATGTATAAAAAAGTAATACAGAATCCGTATTTTATCGATAAATCTTTGTTGTTAACTGAATTAATCCCATCGTTTGATAGTATAAATTGTTATTGCTGTATCACGAGACCGCGTCGGTTTGGCAAAACGGTAATGGCGAATATGATAGCGGCATTCTTTGGAAAAACAGATAGGAAAGACAGGATATTTGATAATTTGGTTATTTCAAGGGAGCCGGAATACAAATCACATTTAAACAGACATGATGTTGTCTATATAGATTTTAGCAGAGCACCAAAGGGTTGTAAAAATTACGCGCAGTATATTGCCCGCATTGAGAACGGAGTCGTAGAAGATTTGATGGCTGCTTATGAGGATTGCGCCTTAAGTAAAGAGGACTCCGTATGGGATGCCTTGCACAAAATTTATGAGCAGACAGACAATAAATTTCTGTTTGTACTGGATGAATGGGATGCTGTTTTTCATATGCCATTTATTTCCAGCAAGGATCAGCAGGAGTACCTCTTGTTTTTAAAATGGCTTCTCAAAGATCAATCCTACGTAGAATTCGTATATATGACAGGTGTTCTTCCGATTGCAAAATATTCCAGCGGCTCTGAGTTGAATATGTTCACAGAATATGATATGGCGACATCAGAGAAATTCAGTGAATATTTTGGATTTTCCGATATCGAGGTGGATCATCTTTATGATATTTATCAAAAGAAGGCAATAGTTACAAAATTCAGCCGCGAAGAACTACGTATTTGGTATGATGGATATTACACCACTACAGGGCTTCGACTTTACAATCCTCGTTCTGTTGTCTTGGCGCTGACAGACAATCAGCTTCGAAATTATTGGACCAGTTCTGGACCATATGATGAGTTGTTTTATTATGTTCGTCATAATGTCGAAGATGTAAGAGATGACTTAGTACTTTTGGTATCAGGCGAACGGGTTTCAACTGATATAGGACAGTTTTCAGCTGCCTCGATGGAAATTAATTCCAGAGAGCAGATTTATTCAGCGATGGTAGTTTATGGACTCCTGACTTATGAAAGCGGAGAAGTTCTAATTCCGAACAAGGAATTAATGGATAAATTTAATGAACTGCTATTGTCTAAGGATTCCCTTGGATATGTTTATAATCTTGCAAAGAAGTCAGAGCAAATGCTTCAGGCGACAATAGCCGGTGATACGAAAATAATGGAAGAAATTCTTCAGTTTGCACATGATACAGAATCTCCCATTCTGTCATATAATAACGAAGTTGAATTGTCAGCCATAATAAATTTGTGCTATCTTTCTGCACGAAATAAATACCGGGTCGAACGAGAAGATAAGACAGGAAAAGGATTTGCAGATTTTGTCTTTTACCCTAAGCATAAAAATGGGGACTGCATCATTCTTGAATTGAAAATTGATAGTACACCGGAAGAAGCAATTGATCAAATAAAAAATAAGAACTATGCTCTCTGCTTTGAGGGGAAGTTGGGGGAAGAGGCGCAATATACCGGACGGATATTAGCGGTAGGCATTAGTTATAATAAAAAAACGAAAGAACATAGTTGCAGAGTAGATGTGTTGAAAAATATTCAGCAGATGAATATAAAAATCCAGAACAGCTAATCTTGTTCTGGATTTTATATTCAAAATATTTAAATAAATACTCGTCAGATTTGACGCTTACATATAACTGGTCTGTACCGTGCGTTAAAAGATAAAGATGTTTCGAAAAGGGAAGAATGGATATCCTAAATAACTATAGGGAATGAAGGGGTAAGGATGCAAATGATAAAGTTATTATATGGCTGCTTTAAAATGGCTTGGAAGAAATTTTGCAGGTATGTTAAGAATGTGTGCTTGCAGGAAGCTGATAATGTATCTGAGGAGAGTGATATTGTAGTGCAGATGCTTTCAAGATTGATTGATGAACCGGATCTATGCGAGGCATTGATAGACAAAGAAAACATAATGGTGTCTGATATTGAGGAATGCTGCAAAGGGAAAATACATATAAAGGGGCGAAACGTAAAACGGATATGGAACTATCTGCTAAAACGGCGAAAGGTTCAATTGTCGGTTCAAAATATTGTGAGTTGTTATAAAGTGCTTGGAATGAGCGAGGAACTGATGGATTATTTGAGGGAAGAGGCGGAAAATATTCGGAATCTTTTCGATGCCGAGACGCTGCCAACTGAATTAAAAGAAATGGTGTAAAGAAAATCTAATCTTTATTTGCGAGTAGATAAAACGTAGGTTTATTTCGGATTGTAGGTTAAGGTCAGGTTTGTTATAATAAAGGGCAAGTCGGGCAGTAAGGAGAAAGGATAAAAAATGGATATACAATATCTCTTATTTCTACAAAATATCAGAGAAATGTTCGGAGGAGTGCTGGATTCGTTTATGCTGAAAGCAACAGAACTTGGCGAACAGACCATCACTTTTCTGGTACTGGCATTTATCTACTGGTGTGTGGATAAGCATACAGGAGTGCTGATGGCGTTCAATGTGTCGATTGCGTGCACATGGAATCAGTTCATAAAATGGAAATGCAGGATAGACCGGCCCTGGGTCAGGGACGAGAGGATTGTGCCCGTGCAGGAAGCCATAGCGGGAGCCGGCGGCTATTCTTTTCCCAGCGGTCATACCAGCAGGGCAACTGCCGTATGGGGAGCGATGGGGGCTTCCTTGTGGAAAGGAAAGAAACTCGCCCTTTCTGCTACCTGCTGGGGCATTTTGGCGGTGATTGCCTTTTCGCGTAATTATCTGGGAGTACATACGCCTCAGGATGTGCTGGCAGCTTTGGTAATAGGGATTTTGCTGATTTTTCTTCTGGAAAAAGCTTTGTGTTGGGCGGAAAATGGCAGGAACAGGGATCTTTTGGTGGCAGCGGCAGGCTGTCTTTTATGTTTTTGTCCTATGCTCTGGGCAGGGTGCCTTTCAAACGCAGGCGCAGGGATGGGCTTTTTCATTGGATGGGTTTTGGAGAGACGTTTTGTGCGGTTTAATACAGAGGGCACGAGGACGCAAAAATGTGTCCGGTTCGTCATAGGCGGAACAGGGATTGTGTTTATTTTGACCGTGCTTCTATCTGCGCTGCGAATGGCAGTGGGAAATAAATACGCAGGATTTTTTGCATCATTTACGTTGGCAGTTTTCATTATAGCGGTATATCCGTTTTACTTTTCCAACAAAGCACGTTACAAAGCGGGCATTGTCATGCTGGCGGTACTTCTTGCAGGTATTTTAGGATTTTCAGCATGGAAGAGCCAGGTGCAGAAAGAAGCTGAAAAGGAAGCACAAGGTATAGAACAGCAAGAAAGCCAGAATGTGGAGGGGCAAATACAGGAAGCGGACCAGCAGGCGCATGAGACAGGCTGGCAGGAAATGCAGGGAGAATACAGCGGGAATCTGCCGGAAGTGGTTGCGCATAGGGGATATTCCTCTGTATTTCCCGAAAACACATTGGCATCTTTTGCCGGAGCCATGGATATAGGGGCTGACTATATTGAACTGGACGTGCAGCTGACCAAAGACGGGCAGGTGGTGATTTTTCACGATAATGACCTAAAGCGGATTACAGGAGCGGAGGGGGCGGTTTCGGATTATACGTTTGAGGAACTCTCCGCTCTGGATGCGGGAAGCTGGTTTTCGTCTTCTTTTGCAGGGGAGAGGATTCCGTCTCTTAAGGATGCGCTGGAACTGATTAGTACTTCAGATTGCAAAGTTTATCTGGAACTTAAGGACATTGGTGAAGCGGCGGGGTTTGAAGAGGCAGTGCTTGAGGTGGTACGGCAGTGTAATATGAAAGAGCGGTGTGTCTTTGCTTCTTTCCGGTATAGTTATCTGGAGCATTTCAAGGAACTGGATGCGGGTTTGCAGACGTTGTATAATACCACCTCCGGTAAAACCACGTTGCCGGAAGAGTTTCCGGCAGATTATTATGGCCTTTATACAGAGTCTGTGAGACCGGATACGGTGAATGTGATTCACGCAGCTGGGAAGAAAGCTTTTGTATGGACGGTAAATACGCCTGAGGCGATGCAGAATGTACAAGCTATGGGTGCGGATGGCGTTGTGACCAATTATCCGGGAGTGGCGAAGGTGATACGGCAGCCGGAGTACTGTTATCTGGCTGAGAATTTTGAAAGTTCTGTACCTATGCCCGGTCTGTATGGCGCCGATGTTCCGGCAGAATGTGAGGATATGGTGGTGCAGGGGCTGACACAGGCGGGAAACAGGCTGGTGGTTTCAGCCTACAGCCGTTCGGGAGAAAGGAACAGTATTCTGTACATTATGAATATCAGCGGAGAACTGCAGAAAATGGTGGATCTGGGATTTAAAGCCCATACTGGAGGCATTGCTTATGATGAAGAGCATGATCTTTTGTGGGTGACCGGACCGTCGGGAATGGTATATGCTGTTTCGTGGTCTGATATTCTGGGGGATACTTATCAGGGAGAAATACAGGTAAGCTTTGACGCAGGACTGATCAATCATAATGAATCAAAGGTTGCGTCCTTCCTGACGCTGTCGGAAGGAGAACTGTTTGTGGGCTCTTATGTGAAGGGGGCAAGCGGTGTCCTGAACCGATATGATCTGTCAGATGTCCAGAATCCACAGCTTATTTCGGCAGTAGTCATACCGGAAAGGATTCAGGGGATAACTTTTAAAAGAGATGTGCTGGCGGGCGAGCGTTATATGCTGTTGAGCCAAAGTTGTGAGACGGAAGATTCCTATCTGCTGGAATTTTTGTATGATGATCAGAGGATGGAATATATAGAACCTGCCAAAGAGCATATACTTCCGGAAGGAGCAGAACAGATACAGATGACAGCCCGGGGAATGTATATTTTATTTGAATCCGCATCCCGTCCGTACAGAGACACGGCTAGGATTCCCAACGATCAAATTTATCTCGTCAGGGAATAAATTTAAGCGCTTTTCTTCTATTTGTATTCGTGTTATTCTTAGTAATAGTAGAATTATGGGAAAGGTATGGTATCAATATGAATATTGTTTTACTGTCCGGAGGTTCCGGCAAGCGTCTGTGGCCGTTGTCGAATGATATCCGGTCCAAGCAGTTTATCAAGATCTTTAAGAAAGAGGATGGCTCTTATGAGTCAATGGTACAGCGCGTTTATCGTCAGATTTGTAAGGCGGATAAGGATGCTAATGTGACCATTGCCACATCTAAAACGCAGGTATCCGCGATTCACAATCAATTAGGGGATAGCGTGGGAATTTCGGTAGAGCCATGCCGAAGAGATACTTTTCCTGCGATTGCGTTGGTGAGCGCTTACCTGCATGATGTACAGGGGATTGCAGAGGAAGAGTCTGTAGTGGTCTGTCCTGTTGATCCCTATGTGAATGATGATTATTTTCAGAAGCTGGTGGAACTTAGCGAGCGTGCAGCTTCAAGTGAGGCGAATCTGGTACTGATGGGAATTGAACCTACTTATCCCAGTGAGAAATACGGTTATGTTATTCCAGAGAGCAGCGCAGAGGTCAGCGAGGTATCTTCCTTTAAGGAAAAACCAGATGCGAAGACGGCTGAGGAATATATTGCGCAGGGCGCATTATGGAATGGAGGCGTATTTGCCTATAAACTGAAATATGTGCTGGATAAGGCGCATGAACTGATTGATTTCATGGATTATCAGGATTTATTTTCCAAGTATGATACGTTGACGAAGATCAGCTTTGACTATGCTGTTGTAGAGAAGGAAGATAACATAGAAGTCATGCGTTTTAATGGTCAGTGGAAAGACCTTGGAACTTGGAATACGCTTACGGAAGCAATGGAAGAGTCCTGCGTAGGCGAGGCGATGATGAATGAAAAATGCGGCAATGTCCATATTATTAATGAACTTAATGTGCCGGTTCTGGCAATGGGGCTTCATGATGTAGTGATATCTGCAAGTCCGGAGGGGATTCTTGTTTCCGATAAGGAGCAGTCAAGTTATATCAAGCCCTTTGTGGACCGCATCGATCAGCAGATTATGTTTGCAGAAAAGTCATGGGGAAGCTTCCGGGTTCTGGATGTGGAAGAGGAAAGCATGACGATTAAAGTGACTTTAAACCCCGGACATCAGATGAATTATCACAGTCATAAGAACAGAGATGAGGTATGGACGGTCATTGCAGGTAAAGGACACACGATTGTGGACGGTATGGAACAGGAGGTCAGCGCTGGTGATGTGATTACCATGGAGGCTGGCTGTCGTCATACAATTATTGCAGAAACGGAATTAAAGTTAATTGAGGTCCAGCTTGGCAAGGAGATAAGCGTCCATGACAAACAGAAGTATCCACTTGAATAGTCCTTTTTTGTTAAAGCCTTGTGGGAAGGATTACTTATGGGGCGGCAGTCGGCTGAATGATGATTTTGCCAAAGGAATAGATTTGTTTCCATTGGCGGAAACATGGGAATGTTCCACGCATCCGGATGGTCCGAGTATCGTTTCAGGCGGGGAGCATGATGGGCATACATTGCCAGACGTATTGCATCATCATCCTGAATACTTAGGGACCAACCATCAGGAAAAAGGGGAACTTCCTATTCTGATAAAGTTTATTGACGCGAAAGATGATCTTTCTGTGCAGGTACATCCGGATGATGAGTATGCAATGAAATATGAGCATGGTTCTCTTGGAAAGACGGAATTCTGGTATGTGCTGGACGCGTCAGAAGATGCACAGCTGGTGTACGGTCTTTCACGCAATACAGATGCCAAGGATTTTAAAAGAAGCATTGAGCAGGGAACTGTTGAAAAGTATCTTCAGAAAGTGCCTGTTAAGAAAGATGATGTGTTTTATATCAAAGCAGGAACGATTCATGCCATTGGAGGCGGCGCTTTGATTGCAGAAATACAGGAAAGTTCCAATCTGACTTATCGTATGTATGATTATGACCGCGTGGATGTGCAGGGGAAGAAGCGGGAACTTCATGTGGATAAGGCACTTGAAGTGGCGGATTTAACAGGAAGTACCCCGCCCGGTCAGATTCTTCGGGTTTTGAAATTCCGTCCCGGATGTGCAACTGAGTTCTTATGCCGCTGCAAATATTTTCAGGTAGAGAGGATGCTGGTGAATACAGAACGGCTGCGGGAGATGGTCAGTTTTCACACCACGGCACTTTCTTTTCAGGTATTGTTGTGCACAGGAGGATGCGGAACGATTTTTTTTGGAAGTCATGAGGCGATTCATTTCTTTAAGGGAGACTGCATCTTTGTCCCAGCTGAATCGGTTATCATCAAGATTCACGGTAAAGCGCAGTTTTTAAAGGTAAGCTGCTGATTTAGCAAAAAGCAGGATATATGGTCAAAAACGTTTGGAGGAGGCACTATTGTGAATGACATTCAATTGTTGGATTGCACCCTGAGGGATGGCGGGTATGTGAATGACTGGAATTTCGGACACGATAATCTTGTCAGCATTTTTGAGCGGCTGGTAGACGCCAATGTGGATATCATTGAAGTAGGCTTCCTTGATGAACGCAGGTCCTTCGATATCAACCGCAGTATCATGCCGGATACAGACAGTGTTGCTCGGATTTACGGAAAACTGGACAGAAAGCAGGCGATGGTGGTAGGCATGATCGACTATGGGACATGCTCCATGGAGCGCATCAGACCTTGCAGCGAAAGTTTTCTGGACGGCATCAGGGTTATCTTCAAGAAACATTTAAGAGAACCGGCTTTTGCTTTTTGCAAAGAATTGAAAGAGAAAGGATACAAGGTTTTTGCGCAGCTTGTATCGGTCACCAGTTATGAGGACGAAGAAATGATGGATGTGGTCAGGCTGGCAAATGAGGTCAAACCGTATGCCGTTTCCATGGTAGATACTTATGGTTTGATGCATCAGAATAATCTGCTTCATTACTTCCATCTGTTAGATGCGCACCTTGATGCAGAAATCGGGCTTGGTTACCATGCTCATAATAATTTTCAGATGGGCTACGCAAACTGTATTGCCATGCTCTCCAACCGGATTGACCGCCTGATGATTGTAGACGGCAGCATTTACGGAATGGGCAAAAGTGCGGGAAATGTGCCTATTGAACTGGTAGCCATGCATATGAACAATGCGCTTGAAAAGCACTATCACATCAGCCAGATTCTGGAAGCAATCGATGCCAACATATCACAGTTCTATCATCCGGCAACATGGGGATACAACATGTTCTACTATATAGCGGCTTTCAATGACTGCCATCCTGAATATGTGTCGTATCTGATGAGCAAACGAACACTCTCTATTAAATCAATTAACGAGATTCTGGCGAAGCTGCAGGATGAAGTGAAATTACTCTTTGACAAGAATGTGATAGAAGCGCTTTATGTGGAGTATCAGAAAAAGGATGTAAATGATGCGGAGGATAGAGAAAAACTGAGGAAAGAATTAAGCGGCAGAAAAATTCTCCTGATTGGACCGGGCGTTACGGTGAAGACGCAGAGGGAAAGAATCAGTGAATTTATAAAGGACAATGCCCCCACGGTTATTTCCATCAATTATGTGCCGGAGGAATTTGCACCGGACTATATCTTCCTTAGCAATTCGAAGCGGTATGTACAGTTGGCTACCAGGCTCAGTCAGGAAAAGTTTGCTTTGATTGCTACATCAAATCTCACGGGAACAAAGGAAGCAGCTTTTGATTATGTATTGAACTTTAGCTCTCTGATGGACCGTGAGGCGGAGATCGTGGATAATCCGCTGGTGATGCTGCTTAAGGCATTGATTGAGCTTGAATGCAAAAAGGTGACATTGGCGGGATTTGACGGATATTCCAGTGAGACGTCAAACTATTATAACAGCAGCATGGAATACGATTTTGCGAAAAATATGGCAGATTATCTGAATCAATATACGAACACTTTTTTAAAAGAGATTCGTGATAGATTACAGGTTATCTTTTTAACTGATTCGCGATATGAGGGGTAAAGACAGGAGCGGAAAATGAAAATTAAGGTTGCAAAGTATATAGCTGAGTTTTTGGTGAAAAATGGAATCAGAGACTGCTTTATGGTTACCGGAGGAGGCGCCATGCACCTGGATGATGCATTAGGACATGAGGATGGTCTGCACTGTGTATTTAACCATCATGAGCAGGCATGCGCGATTGCAGCAGAGGGATATACGAGGATGACCGGAAAACTGGCGGCGGTCTGTGTCACCAGCGGACCTGGCGGAACCAATGCCATCACTGGAGTGATGGGCGGATGGGTAGATTCGATTCCCATGTTTGTTCTTTCAGGACAGGTAAAAAGAGAGACGACCATCTGGTCCTGCCCAGAGTTAGGACTACGGCAGTTGGGAGATCAGGAATTTAATATTATAGGGTCTGTTTCCAATATGACGAAGTATGCCGTGATGCTGACTGAGCCGAAGGAGACGGCTTACCATCTGGAAAAGGCATTGTATCTTGCAAAGGAGGGCAGAAAAGGTCCGGTATGGCTGGATATTCCGCTGGATGTACAGGGGGCAGTAATAGAGACAGAAGAACTCGTCCATTTTGATCCCGATGCAGAAAGGGTGCGGGCGGTGCCGGGTGTGAAAAAAGAAACTGCCCAGATGATTCTTAAGAAAATTAAGGAGGCAAAGGCACCGCTTCTACTTGCAGGGACCGGAATCCGGCTGGGAGATGCACACAGAGAATTACTTCAGTTGATTGAAAAACTGCATATTCCGGTGGTGACTGCATGGAATGCAAACGATACGGTGGCTTTTGACAATCCATATTTTGTGGGGATGCCCGGAACGGTCGGTACCAGGGCAGGAAACTTTGCAGTACAGAATTGTGATTTGCTGCTTAGTCTTGGATGCAGGATGAATATCAGAATGATTGGATATAATCACTTTGATTTTGCAAAAAATGCGTATAAAATCGTAGTTGACATTGATCCGCTGGAATTAGCCAAACCTACAATCCGTCCGGATCTGCCCGTCAATGCAGATGTGAGAACTTTGATGGACGCACTTCTTGCGGAAGATTATATTCCCCAGAAACAGCATGAGCCATGGGGTATGTGGTGCCGGAAACTTGTGGAAACTTATCCGGCTGTGTCTGCCGATTATCATAAAAAAGGAAATGAACCGATTAATCCATATGTGTTCTTAGACAGGTTGTTTGCACAGCTTGGAGAAGAAGAACGCATCATTTGCGGCAACGGAAGTGCCTGTGTCATGACATTCCAGGCATGTAAGATTAAGCAGGGACAGAGAATGTTCACCAATTCCGGCTGTGCAGCGATGGGATATGGTCTTCCGGCTGCGCTGGGGGTTTCTGTTTCGGATAACAGCCGCAGGGTAGTATGTATTGACGGTGACGGAAGTGTGATGATGAATATCCAGGAACTGGCAACGATAGCGCATAATCATCTTGATATCAAGCTTTTTATATTGAATAATAACGGATACCACTCCATCAGGCAAACACAGACAAATCTTTTTAAGCCTCCATTTATTGGGATTGATGGGGAAAGCGGTGTAGGATTCCCGGATTTTGGGAAACTGGCAGACGCTTTTGGCATTAAGTATTTTCTTTTAAGAAGTGAGGAAGAATGTGATTTGGTGCTGGAAGAGATGCTCTGCAGTGAAGGTCCCTGTATTTGTGAAGTCCTGATAGATGAAAAGCAGAATTTTGCACCTAAATCTTCATCCAAGGTAATGCCTGACGGAAGAATTACGTCACCGTCGTTGGATGATATGGCGCCTTTTTTGGACAGAGAAGAATTTGAAGCAATTAGGTACATGCCGGATTTGCTAAGTGGGAATAAATCATGAAAAAGATTATCATAACAGGGCCGACGGGTGCAATCGGTATGGCATTGATACAAAAATGCATCACAGAAAACATTGAGGCAACGGTCATATGTCACCGGGGATCTGGGAGAATCGCACAGATTCCGGTTTCTGACAAAATAAAGGTAATAGAATGTAATCTGGATGAGCTTAAGACACTGCCGGAAATCTTAACCGGTACGTATGATGTTTTTTTTCATTTGGCGTGGGCGTGTACGGCAGGTGAGGGCAGAAATGATGTTCATGCCCAGAGCGGAAACATCCGATTTACATTAGATGCGGCGGAAGCGGCAAAAAAGCTGGGGTGTGAATGTTTTGTGGGAGCAGGGTCCCAGGCAGAATATGGACGTTTTGAAGGAAAACTGAGTTCCAGAGTTCCTGCATTTCCCGAAAATGGATATGGAATTGCAAAGCTCTGTGCCGGGCAGCTAAGCCGGATCCGGTGCAGTCAGCTGGGAATAAGGCACATCTGGTTTCGGATATTAAGTGTATATGGTGAATATGACGGTGAACAGACGATGATCATGTCAAGCATCAGAAAGATGCTTGCGGGACAGTCGCCGGAGTATACGCCGGCAGAGCAGATATGGGACTATCTGTACAGCGCAGATGCAGCAGAAGCACTTTTTCTGGCAGCAAAGCAGGGCAGGGATGGTGCGGTCTATTGCCTGGGAAGCGGGCAGGCAAGACCGTTAAAGGAATATATAGAAATCATGCGGGATGAGATACAGCCGGGGCTTTTGCTTAAGTTGGGAGCAAATTCATATGCACCAAAGCAGGTGATGTATCTGTGTGCAGATATTTCGGAGTTACGTAAGGATACTGGTTTCGAGCCCCGGTATTCATTTGAAGAAGGTATAAGAAGGACGATCGCGTGGATGCAGTCCGCAGGAGAATAAGAAAATGCAGTGGTTTGATTTTTATAAAGGAAAAAAAGTTCTTATAACAGGACATACTGGCTTTAAGGGAGCGTGGATGAGCAGTCTTCTTTTAGAAGCGGGCGCAGATGTGAGCGGCTATGCATTGGATGCCCCCACCAGCCCGTCACTTTTTGATTTGTGCGGCTTGAAAGATAGAATGCATTCCATAGAAGGGGATGTGAGAGATCTGACCCATTTGAAAAAGGTGTTTGAGGAGACGAGCCCGGAAATCGTGATTCATATGGCAGCCCAGCCGCTGGTGAGGGAGTCCTATAAGGAGCCGGTTTACACTTATGAGGTGAATGTCATGGGAACGGTAAATGTGCTTGAATGTGTACGGCAAAGTCCTTCGGTGCGTTCTGTGATTAATGTCACAACAGATAAGGTTTATAAAAACAGGGAATGGTGCTGGGGGTACAGGGAGGATGAGGAACTAAACGGTTACGATCCTTATTCCAATTCCAAATCCTGTTCAGAATTAGTCACTTCAAGCTATAAAGATTCCTTTTTACAACCAAAGGGGATTGCAGTTTCTACCCTTCGTGCGGGAAATGTGATTGGAGGAGGAGATTTTGCTAAAGACCGTATCATTCCTGATTGTGTTCGTGCCGCTTCAAGGAAAGAGGATATCATCCTAAGAAATCCATATTCAGTAAGGCCTTATCAGCACGTGCTGGAGCCGGTAGCTGTATATTTGATGCTCGCAAAGGAGCAGTATGAAAACCCCGCGCTTTCAGGAAATTATAATGTGGGACCGGACGAAGCAGACTGCCTTTCCACGGGAGAACTGACGGATTTGTTTTGTGAAAAATGGCTGGAGCGGACTGGAGATAAACCGGTTTGGGTCAATCGATATGATGGCGGTCCCCATGAAGCAGGATTTCTGAAGCTGGACTGTTCTAAGCTGAAAGCAGTTTTGGGCTGGAAACCGGTATGGAATATTGAAAAAACCATGGAAAAATTAGTAGAGTGGTACCATGTTTATCTGACTTGTGGTAATATAAAGGAATGTATGGAAAGTCAGATGCATGAATTCTTAAGTTCAGGGAACGGAGACAGAATTTCGGATTCATAGGGAAAGGGCATGGTATTTGAGTGATGAAGGTCTTAATTCTGGCAGGTGGCTCCAAGAGTACGATTAGTGAGGACAGGGAAGGAATTCCCAAACCTATGGTTGAAATTGGGGAAAAGCCGCTTTTATGGCATATCATGAAGCAGTACAGCCATTTTGGATATGAGGATTTCCTCGTATGCGGCGGTTATAAGGTAAATATGATTAAAAATTATTTTCGCGATTATTATATTTATCAGTCGGATATCACAGTCGATCTTGCTACTAATCAGGTGGATATTCATAAAAAAGTAACGGAAGACTGGAGAGTAACGGTGGCAGATACCGGTCTGTTTGCAACCACAGGACAGAGAGTGAGTCAGGCAGAAAAATATATAGAGGATGATTGGTTCCTTTTAACATATGGGGACTGTTTATCCGACATCAATGTGAAAGAATTGGTTGATTTTGCAATGGAAAAGGATAAACTGGTCACGATGGCTGTGGCAGCGCCCATTGGAAGAAATATGGTACTTCCCATTGAGGAAGACGGACTTTTGGGAAAACTTTCTTCTTTGACCCAAAAGGGAAATGAAGCATGGACCAACGCTTGTACATTTGTGCTTAAAAAAAGTGCATTTCGTTATCTGAATGGAAACTATGAGTTGGATGAGCAACTGTTGCCAGCCCTTTCTGAGAGGGGACAGGTTGCGGTTTACAAACATCACGGATTCTGGTGCCCAGTGGAAACTCTCCGTAATAAGGTGGATCTGGAGACCAGATGGAATGCCGGCATGGCTCCATGGAAGGTGTGGTAAATATGAAGGTAGTGATTCTTGCAGGCGGAATGGGAACAAGGATCAGCGAGGAATCCTATTTAAAGCCGAAGCCTATGGTTGAAATTGGAGATAAACCGATTTTATGGCATATCATGAAGTGGTATGCCTCTTTTGGGTTCATGGATTTTATTATCTGCTGTGGATATAAAGGATATATGATAAAAGATTATTTTATCAACTATTATTCTTATCAGGGAGATGGATGTTTTAACCTGCTGGATCATACAGCCCGGTATGCTGCCAACAAGAAGGAACCTTGGCGTGTCACGCTGGCAAACACAGGGGCAAGGACAATGACGGCAGGACGGATACTCAAAATTAAAGAGTATGTGGGAAATGAGCCTTTTATGCTGACCTATGGAGACGGGGTTTCGGATGTGGATATTCTAAAACTTTTGGAATATCACAGGAAGAATGGGAAGCTGGTGACGATTACAACGACCCAGCCGGAAGGACGTTTTGGGGCGATTTCCATGGGGGAAGATGGCATTGTCCATAAATTTAAGGAAAAAGCAAGAAAAGATCAATCATGGGTGAATGCAGGTTTCATGGTGATGGAGCCTGGGGTATTTGATTACTTAGGAGACGGAAGCGAGATGCTGGAGGATGGTCCTTTTGAGCGCATAGCCTTGGCAAGGCAGATGGATGCTTATCATCATGAGGGCTTCTGGTCGCCCATGGATACGATGCATGACAAGGCATATCTGGAGAAATTATGGAAACAGGGGAAGGCGCCCTGGAAGGTGGAGGAATGAAAATGTTTGATGGAATGAATGAGAAGCAGGCAAGGGAACAGATTCTGGGAATAGTAAAAGAATATTGCGATATTTATCACAATCAGAAAGCGCCTTATCAGGAAGGACAGCGCATTCCCTATGCCAGCCGCGTTTATGACAATGAAGAGATGACAAATCTGGTAGACAGTGCATTGGAATTCTGGCTTACATCAGGAAGATATACAACTATGTTTGAAGAGGATTTTGCCTCATACCTTGGGGTAAAATTCTGCTCGCTGGTTAACTCTGGCTCTTCAGCAAATCTTCTGGCATTTATGGCACTGACCTCTCCTCTTTTAGGTGAGCGCGCGATAAGGCGCGGGGATGAAGTGATTACTGTGGCGGCGGGATTTCCAACGACGGTTGCTCCCATTGTGCAGTTTGGGGCTGTGCCGGTTTTTATTGACGTGACAATTCCGCAGTATAATATGGACATTTCCATGCTGGAGGAGGCCTTATCCTCTAGGACGAAGGCAGTCATGGCAGCGCATACGCTGGGAAATCCCTTTGATTTAAAGGCGGTGAAGGAGTTCTGTGACAAGCATCATTTGTGGCTGATTGAAGACAACTGTGATGCGCTGGGTTCAGTTTATACCATGAATGGAAAAGACCACCTGACTGGTACCATTGGGGACATCGGAACCTCCAGCTTTTATCCGCCTCACCATATGACTATGGGAGAAGGAGGGGCTGTGTATACCAATAATCCATTGCTCCATAAGTGCGTGCGTTCCTTTAGAGACTGGGGAAGAGACTGTGTCTGCGTGTCCGGTCAGGACAATATGTGTGGGCATCGCTTTGACAGAAAATATGAGGAATTGCCGGAAGGATATGACCATAAATATGTTTATTCCCATTTTGGATATAATCTGAAGGCAACAGACATGCAGGCAGCAATTGGCTGTGCCCAGCTTAAGAAGCTGCCGGAATTTACAAGGCTTAGAAGAGAGCACTTTGACTTCCTGAAGGAATCTTTAAAAGATGTTGAGGAGTTCTTTATCCTGCCCGAGGCTTGTGAAAATTCCGCCCCCAGCTGGTTTGGTTTTATGCTGACCTGCAAGGAGAAAATAGATAGGGTACAGGTAGTTACTTACTTGGAAAGCAAGGGGATTCAGACCCGTATGCTGTTTGCGGGAAATATCACCAAGCAGCCGTGCTTTGATGAAATGCGGAAGAAAAGAGAGGGGTACAGGGTAATTGGTAATCTGGAAAATACAGACAGAATCATGCGCGACAGCTTCTGGATTGGAGTTTATCCGGGAATGACTCAGGAGATGTTGGAAGTGATGGCTAGGGAATTAGCAGCATCGTTAAAAAGATAAAAATGCATATAGTTGCAAAAATTTCTCGCGAATGGAAGCTTGCTATGCAAATCAAACTTTTTTCCTTTCATGGATGCACGTATAATCCTTGAATTGAAAATGTGGAAGAGATATTATTTATATGGGGGTAAACTTATGAATTTATACCACAGCAATTACCTGAGAAATTAAGAAAGCCACAGTATGCGAAGAACGGAGTGCGCGTCATGAATAAGAAGAAACTTGCAATCGGAGTGGAAAATTATAAGGAGATTATAGACAAATCATACTATTATGTAGATAAAACTTTACTAATAAAAGAACTGCTGGAAAAAGGAAGCAAGGTGAATTTGTTTATAAGACCCAGACGCTTCGGAAAAACATTGACGCTCAGCATGTTAAAAGCATTTTTTGAAAGAGAATTGAATGAAGCGGGGGAAGAGATTGATAACAGACATTATTTTCATGATATGAAAATTATGTCGGGGGGAGCGGACATTGTTTCATATATGGGCAGATATCCGGTTATTTCTTTTTCGTTAAAATCAGCGCGTCAGCCTGATTTTGAGATGGCATATCAAGTACTCACTGAGCAGATTGCAGGTGAATTCAGACGGCATAGTTATGTGCTTAAGATAGATCTTTTTACAGAAGATGAGATTAAAAAGTATCAGAGACTTATGGCTCAGAAGGCATCGGCACCGGAATATGCTACTGCATTGAAGTTTCTGACGGACTGTTTAAAAAAATTTCATAATCAAAGAGTGATTATTTTGTTGGATGAATATGACGTTCCATTAGAAAATGCTTATTTTAAAGGATTCTATGATGAAATGACAGACTATATACGGTCTTTGTTTGAGTCAGCACTGAAAACAAACGATAGTTTAGAATTTGCTGTCATTACTGGCTGTTTACGAATCAGCCGTGAATCGATTTTTACAGGTTTGAACAATTTGAAGATTATTTCTGTGCTGGATCAAAGTTATGCGGAGTATTTCGGGTTTACTTCTTGGGAGGTTAAAGAAATGCTGCTTAGCTATGGCTTGCAGGACCGGGAGCAGGAGGTCAGAAAGTGGTATGATGGTTATCTCTTTGGAGAAACGTCAGTTTATAATCCCTGGAGTGTGCTTAATTATATAGATGATGCCTTGGAAAACAGAAATATTTTTCCGCGCCCATATTGGTCAAACACTTCTTCGAACAGTATCATTAAGGAACTTGTTGTAAATGCGGATATGACAGCCAGACGTGAAATTGAGGATTTGATTGCCGGAAAATATATTGAAAAACCTATCCATGAGGAAGTGACCTATGGAGATATCCATAGAAGCCAGGATTACCTGTGGAATTTTCTGTTTTTTACAGGATATCTGCGCAAACGGGGAGAGCGTCAGGAGCAGAGAATGATTTATCTTCAGATGGAGATACCAAATCAGGAAGTGCTTTATATCTACGAAAATACAATACAGGAATGGTTCAATGAGAAAATAAAAGCTGAGGATTTTACACCCTTGTACCAGGCAATTACGCAGGGGGACAGTGATGTGACAGAAAAAATACTAAAGACGCAGTTGATGAGCAGCATCAGTTACTTTGATAATGCGGAAAGTTTTTATCATGGATTTATGATTGGAATACTCATGGGACTTCAAAACTATGAAGTGCTTTCTAATCGAGAGAGTGGAATGGGAAGATCGGACATATTGCTAAAACCTTACGACAATCTTCTTCCGGCAGTGATAATAGAGTTAAAGAATACAGACAAATTTACCATGATGGAGGAACAGTGCAGCAGAGCACTAAAGCAGATTGAAGAAAAGCATTATGAGGAGGAACTTCTGGCAGAAGGGTATAGGGTGATCAGACGGTGCGGAATATGCTTTTGCAAGAAGAATTGTATGGTAAAAATGGAATAGTAAGTCAGACGAAAGGCACTCGTTGAGAGTGCTTTTTCAACGACAATGTGCATGATTGTGAAATCAGAAAATTATTCGCTTTTCTTCTATTTCCATTCGTGTTATCCTTAGTAGTAGCAGAATCAAGTGCCCGCTTAAGCGGGCAGGTAGGAGCAAGTATGAATATTGTTTTACTGTCCGGAGGTTCCGGTAAGCGTCTATGACCATTGTCGAATGACATTCGATCCAAGCAGTTTATCAAGATTTTCAAGAGAGAGGATGGCTCTTATGAGTCAATGGTACAGCGTGTTTATCGCCAGATTTGTAAAGTTGATAAGGATGCAAAGGTGACGATTGCCACATCTAAAACACAAGTATCTGCAATTCACAATCAGTTGGGAGATAGCGTAAGAATTTCTGTTGAGCCATGCCGCAGAGATACTTTTCCGGCAATTGTACTGGTGAGTGCCTATATGCATGATGTGCAGGGAATAGATGAAGAAGAGTCGGTGGTGGTCTGCCCTGTTGACCCCTACGTGAATGATGATTATTTTCAGAAGCTGGTGGAACTTAGCGAGCGTGCAGCTTCAAGTGAGGCGAATCTGGTACTGATGGGAATTGAACCTACTTATCCCAGTGAGAAATACGGTTATATTATTCCAGAGAGCAGCGCAGAGGTCAGCGAGGTATCTTCCTTTAAGGAAAAAACAGATGTGAAGACGGCTGAGGAATATATTGCGCAAGGCGCTCTGTGGAATGGAGGCGTATTTGCCTATAAGTTGAAATATGTGCTGGATAAGGCGCTTGAAGTGGCAGATTTGACAGGAAGTACCCTGCCCGGTCAGGTACTGCTGTGCATTAACGGATGTGGAACGATATTTTTTGGAGAGTGTGAGGTAATCCATTTCTTTAAGGGGGATTGTATTTTTATTCCGGCAGGAAGTGTGTTTTTTCTTTTGCTGGTAATTATAACGAATCTTTTTCACTATAATTATCACATGAATGCAGACATTGCTTCGGAAACTATTCTTGGAGAAATGATATGGAAGAGCGGGCAAATCATACCAGATACATGGTATCCTTCTACAGAGGTGAGAGTTATCAGTATTCCCAATTTGGCGGCAATTTTCTATGGTTTTACGGGCAATATGGTATTGGCATCCGGTCTGGCATGTTGTATGATGACAATATTGATTTTTGTTTCCAGCTTGTGTCTTATTAAGTCGGTGGGAATGAAGAAAGCCGATGGACTGCTGATGGGGGCTTTGTGTCTGATTATTCCATCCGGATTTATTATGCTGGAATTGATTTATTTATTTGCAGGCTATTATGCGATTCACACGGTCATCTTTTTTGTGACACTGGCAATGTATGCTTCATTGTTGAAAAGACGGAATATAGTCTATAAATTTATCGGGGGAGGCGTTCGTGTGTATCCGGTGGCGACAGTGGAAAAGATGGACATGTGAATGAAGCAGGCAAAATAGGAAAATACACAATTTATGTTTCTGATTACAATTATTCTAACTTGGGAACAGATTAAAGCAGTTTTGATAGGAATTTGGCTTTATTAATACAGTACCGCAAACGTGGACAGCGGTATACAGAGGTACAAACATGAAGGAACAGAAAATAATAAAAATTTTGACTCTTTTTTATTTAATACCGTTTATGCTCATGATTGTGTTCAACACCGTCAACAGTCTCCTTAGGACAACCTATTTTGATCTTTATCAGGTAATGGAAACTGCAAGGTATAAGTGGGATAATCCGCTCACTGTGCTGATTGCGTCAGCGGGAGTGATTATTTGCTTCTATTTCCTTATGAGGGCAAAATGGATGAAGAAGATTCCGATTGAAAGGCTGGCATTGGTTTACAGTGCTGTTTTGTGTTTGTTCATCGTCCTTCTCTTTAGGTGCGTTGTCACCTGTGACAGTGGTTTGATAAGTGATATTGCAATTGAATTTCTTCAAAAGAATTATCAAGCCTTTGAACAGGGAGAATATCTTTACCGGTATTCGTTTCAAATTGGTTTTGCAGCGTTGCTTGAGTTGATTTATCAGATATTTGGAGTGGAAAACTTCATTGTATTTCAATTGATTAATATTTTGTGCATAGTAGTTATTCTCAAGATGTTGGGAAAGATTACGAGAGAACTGTTCGAGGAAGAAAGTGTGGGAGAAATTGAAGCCGTTTTATCCATGGGAATGTTGCCGCTTTTTCTCTTTTCCACATTTGTTTACGGGGATATTATAGGCTGGAGTTTTGGCGTGAGCAGTATTTACTTCATGATCCGGTATTTGAAAACAGATAAATGGCAGAATATTTTAAAGGCAGCGGTCCTGCTGTCAGTTGGCATTGTCGTGAAATCCAATATCAATATTTTAGTGGTAGCGGCGGTCATTGCCGTCATCCTGCATTCAATCCAGAAAAAGAACTATAAAATGTTGATTTGGGTAGTGGGAATCGTGCTGTTGTCACAGTGTGGAACATGGATTGTAAACAGCGTGTATGTATTTCGGGCTGGGCTTTCGGAATACCCAAAGGGAATTCCGAAGATTGCCTGGATTGCAATGAGTATGCAGGAAGCGGATGAAGGGGGGTATGCATGCGGATGGTATAATGGTTATAATTGGATCGTTTATGGAGATAATGATTTTGACCGGGAATTGACAACACAGGCATGTATGGAGAGCCTAAAGGAATCTTTGAATAGATTCATACATGAACAGCGGTATGCGGTTGATTTCTTTTACAAAAAATTTACTTCCCAGTGGAATGCGCCTACCTTTCAGGCGATGATTACAAATGAGTGGAACAGTCGACATGTGGAAAATCTATCTTCGCTTGCAAAGTTTTTTATTTATGGAATAGGCAGGGATGTGCTCTACCAGATAATGAACATTTACCATTTCTTTATGTTCTTATGTACAGGAGTGTATTGCCTTTTCCTGCGTAAGGAGTGGTCCCTGGAGCGTGCCTATTTTGTACTGAACATTTTTGGAGGATTTTTGTTTCACATGATCTGGGAAGCGCAGTCAAGGTACATTTTAGGATATTTCGTTCTGATGCTTCCGCTGGCAGCATTTGGGTTGAATAAGATACTATTGAAAATAAATATTAAGAAAATCAGTTTTAAAAAAATTTATAGAAAAGAGATTCACGAATCAGAAGGAGGCAAAATATGAAAATCGCAGTTGCGGGAACCGGTTATGTAGGATTAGTTGCAGGTGTATGCTTTGCAGAAAAAGGTTATCAGGTAACATGTGTGGACATTGATGAGAAAAAGGTCGAGATGATGCGCCAGGGAATATCTCCTATTTATGAGGAGGGATTGGAAGAACTGATGCAGAAAAACAATGCCCGGGGAACTTTGCATTTTACTACAAGCTATGCAGATGCATATAAGGATGCAGACGCAATTTTTATCGGCGTTGGTACACCAGAAATGCCGGATGGAAGTGCAAACCTAAGCTACATAGCGGAAGTGTCCAGACAGATTGCGGAGACCATAGAGAAGGACTGTCTCGTAGTCGTAAAATCCACAGTCCCGGTAGGAACCAATGACAAGGTGGAACAGTTCATCAAAGACTTCCTTGTACATGATGTAAAAGTGGAAGTCGCATCCAACCCTGAATTCTTGGCACAGGGAACAGCAGTCCATGACACCCTCCATGCAGCCAGAATCATTATCGGTACAGAAAGCAAAGAGGCGGAAACACTCCTTAAGAAGATATATGAACCCTTCAATCTTCCCATCGTTTCCGTAAAACGCCGTTCCGCTGAAATGATCAAGTATGCATGCAACGATTTCCTTGCCCTTAAAATTTCCTACATGAATGATATTGCAAACTTGTGCGAACTGGTAGGCGCCGACATAACAGATGTGGCAAAAGGCATGAGCTATGACGAAAGAATAGGCGCCCGCTTTTTAAATGCCGGAATCGGATTCGGCGGAAGCTGCTTCCCCAAAGATACCAAAGCATTAAAATTCCTTGCAAGAGAACACGGCTACCAGCTGAAAACGGTAGAAGCCTGTGTAGACGTAAACAGCGCCCAAAAGACCCGCCTGTTCGAGAAAGCAAAAGAAAGAATGATTTCATTTAAAGGCTTAAAAGTGGCAGTGCTCGGTCTCACCTTCAAGTCAGGCACAGACGACCTAAGAGAAGCCCCGTCCATCGACAACCTGAAACTCCTTCTTGCCGCAGGCGCCGAAATCCACGCCTACGACCCCAAGGGAACAGAACGCTCCAAACAACTTTTCCCCGAAGGAAAAACAGACAAAGGCTCCATAAACTACGTATCTTCTCTCGAGGAAGCCATAGACGGAGCCCACATATGCTTTGTCTTTACAGAATGGCCGGAGATCAAAGCAGTAACACCACAAAATTTCAAAGATAAAATGCACACCCCTCTTGTATATGACGGGCGCAACTTATACAACCCGATTGAAATGAAAAATGCCGGAGTAGAATATTACAGCATAGGAAGATAGTGCAAAAAGAAGAAGTCTTTTCTTGCTATTAGTGTCCCCAATGAAATATGGCATAATGCAAATGAATATATGTAGATTAATGCGTATTGTTTCGGCTTGAGTGTAGATTCTCCCGGAAGGATATGGTAAAGAGCCGGCAAGGGTACTGCATATCTATTCCAGACCTTATGGAAGGCGGTTAGAAGAACTTAACATTCCTTTCGATACCCAGCAATCGGCGGACAGGAAGTCCGCCGAAGGTGCAACTTGACCATGGATGGTCAAATGCACCGTTTGCGTCACCCTTGATACGCATTCCAAGGGATGTTTAGTTCTTCTTGCCGCCGCACATAGGACTGAAATAGATATGCAGTACCCTTGCCGGCTCTTTACCATATCCTTCCGGGAGAATCTACCCCACCGGATTATCTACATGAATCAACACCCACATCTCCTACTAATAATATATCGCGGCCTAGCCTTAATCTCATCATAAATTCTGGAAATATAATGCCCAATAAACCCCAAACTAATCATAAGCACACTCCCAATCACCAACTGCAGAAGAATCACAGTAGTAAACCCTTCCAACGCCGTCCCGCTGAAATACCGGTAAAGTGACTGCACACCCAGAATGATCGAAGCGACAAACATAATCCACCCCAGCAGCGAAATCAGCTGCAGCGGCGCGCTGGAAAAAGAGGTAATATTCCGGATGGCATAGCGGATAAGGCTCCACAGAGACCATTTGGAAGCGCCGATTTCCCGATCCTGTACCTCAAAGGGCAAAGTAGTCGTCTTAAACCCAACCCAGGAGGACAAGGCACGGAAAAAGGGAGTGCGTTCCGGCATAATAAGAAGCGCATCCACAGCCTTCCGATCCAGCAGTTTGAAATCCGAAGCCTGAGACATGTCAATGGCAGTTACTTTACTGATAATGCGATAAAAGGTTTTTGCACATAGCGTGTGCAGAGGATTTTCTTTTCCGCGGGAAGATTTGATCCCTTCAACGACCTCAAAGCCCTCTTTCCATAGACGATACATTTCCGGAATCAAAGAAGCAGGGTGCTGTAAGTCGCAGTCCATAATCAGGCAGCAGGCGCCCTCTGAAATTTCCAGACCGGCAAAAATGGCAGCTTCCTTTCCGAAATTCCTTGAAAAAGAGATGCCTTTTGCCTCAGCATGTCCGGAAGATAATTCCTGAATACGCGCATAAGTTAAATCTTTAGATCCGTCATCCACAAAGATGATCTCAAAAGGAATATGATTCGAGGCCAAAATCTCATGAATGGTGTGAAACGTCCGTTGTATGTTGTCCTGTTCGTTGTAGGAAGGGATGATGATAGAAAGCTTTTCTTCGACTGGCATTTATATAAAACTCCTTAATACGTTAGTCATTACAGCTTAAGTATATATGAGAAATCAGGGGTTGGCAAGTTTTGAAAATGGATTTGACGAAATAGAACGGTGAGTATACAATAAGGACATTATAGGAATTTGCAGGAAAGGCATGGTATCAAGATGAAAGCAGATTTGGAAACCAAGATCAATCAAATGGGAGAAAAGTGGAGCGGGCAGCTGAGAAAACTGATTACACCAAAGACCCTTGCCGCTTTTACCACAGTCATTTATGTGTGCAGCCTGATTCCTCTTCTCTGGATTGCCTGGTATAACTATCCCAGTGCCGATGATTATTCCATTGGCAGCAATTGCCATCAGGCATGGATGGCAACGCACAATGTATTTGCGGTTATCTGGCAGGGAGTTGTAAGAGCAGCAGATGATTGGGTAAATTGGATGGGGTATTTCACTTCCAATTTTCTTATGGCGGTTCCTCCAAGTACTTTTGGAGAGCGGTGGTACGTTCTGACGACATGGATCATGCTGGGAATGCTCAGTTTTTCCGTGATGTATTTATTCCATGCGATTTTTGTAAAAGCGTTCAAGGCGGATAGATTAATAAGCCACAGCGTTGCCATGTTGGTACTCTTTGCGTCTGTGCAATGTATGTGTCCGGTAGGACGATGTGAGGCTTTTTACTGGTACAGCGGAGCGGCAAACTACATTTTTGTACACAGTATGTCCTTGTTCTTCTTCGGGCTGCTGGTTTCGTCTGTTTACGATACAGGGAAAAAAAGAGTATGGGATTTATCTGCCGCTTGCGTTCTGGGATTTCTGACAGGCGGGGGAAATCAGATGAGTGCGCTGAATGCGGCAATTATTCTCCTCATGGCAGTTGTGCTGATCAGTGTTTGTAAAAAATGGAACGTGTGCAGGGCTTTAGGTATTCCTATCGCAATATTTTATGTGGGATTTCTTCTCAATGTGGCGGCTCCCGGGAACTGGGTGCGGGCAGAAGGGGCAAATGGGATGAATCCAATTAAAGCGGTGTTGGTTTCTTTCTATGACTGCCTTGACCGGGCAATGAGTGAATGGACTACATGGCCTGTTATCCTTATTATGATCGCGCTGATTCCGTTATTCTGGCATATGGCAGAAAAGGTTTCTTTCCGGTTCCCATGTCCGCTGATCGTGCTGCTTTTTGGTTATTGTCTCACATCAGCCATGATAACGCCGCCAGTATTTGCGGTGGGAAATATGGAGGCAGGAAGATTGCAGGCACTTACCTATCTGATGTATATATTGATACTTTCTTTGTGCGTCGGATATGTAACCGGATGGGTGAGACAAAAGTGGACAGGCGGGCAAAACAAAACTGCCGCAGAGTCTTTAAGCGGGTTCTCGGCAGAAAGCTGCTGGTGCCTTGTGGGATGTATTGTTTTTCTGGTGTTGGGGTCAGTTCTTACCGTCATACCGGAGCCCCATTATTACACTTTTTCATCGGCATGCACAGATTTATTAAATGGCAGTGCAGCGACTTACGGGGATGCGCTGAAAGAGCGCATGGAAATTTATCGAAGCGGTGGAGAAGGCATTATAGAAGTGGAACCCTTGCCGGCGCAGCCTGTATTGTTATATTTTTCGGACATCAAGGAGGATCCTGAGGACTGGGAAAACAAAGGATTGTCGAGATATTACGGATTTGAAGGAGTAGTGGTTAGGAAAAAGTAAGGACCTGACAGGAATAAGATAGAAAGAAAAAGAAGTAATAATTAAGAGGAAGCCGGCGGGCTTCTTCTTTTTTTGCAAGGTGTCCTGTTATAGGACAAGAAAAGAAAGGGAGTGTAATAAAATATTTGTGTCAATTTTTTATGGAGATCAGTCATGGCGCGAATCATTGATTACGAAACGCAGAACGTTGTGGGAGAAAAAGTCAGAAAATATAGAATAGAAAGGAAGTTAAGCCAGAAGGAATTATCGGAAAGGCTGGAAATGTATGCGATTTATATATGCCGGGGCTCGATTTCAAGAATAGAGAGTCATGAACGGACCGTAACCGATTTTGAACTTAGGGCAATGGCGGAAATTCTTAAAGTATCGATTGAAGAACTATTTGAAGACCAATCCAATTAAGACAAGCGCGTATGATATGAGATCAACCAAAAGAGAAAGGAAAGAGGGAACAAATGAAGAGAAAAGAATGGAAAAAGCAGCTGTTGGCAGGGATTACGGCAATCGGTATGATTTTTGGAATGGTGCTGGGCATAGGGATGCCGGTCACAGTGCAGGCGGCGGAAACACCGGTAATTACGGATCTTCGGATCACAATCTCGGAGGATGGGGCGCAGCTCATTGCCCAGTGTGACTATCAAAATTATGATGCCCAGAGCGGATGCGTCATGACACTGTATTTATACCGAATGGAAACAAATGGTGAGGCTTTCATTGCTGCATACAAAAAGATTCCTTATGCCGGAGAGGGAAGAGGAACAGCAGCGGCAGATTCTGTGACGGATGGAACTTATCTGGCATCTGTAGGCATGGATTATGATGGCAGGGTGGTGCAGATTAATTCGGAACACTACTACCGAGTGACGCAATCGGGGAATAAAGTGGAGGTTACAGAGGTGGCAGGCGCAGAAGAAGGCGGAAGATCGGACCAGGAACGACACGGAAAAGAAGACACATGCATACATGATCTGGCGTATGAAATAATCAGACCGGCAACGGCAGAAAAGGATGCCCTTATGGCAGCTCAGTGTACCTTATGCGGAGCAGTTCTGGATGAGATGGAAGTGCCCAATTCCGCCTATGCGGCATTTCAGAAGAAAACCATTGAGACAATCCGGAATACCCGGACAAATGAAGTGATTATCAGCACGCAGCGCTGGATTAGCTTTCATCAGTCGGTTCTAGAAGCAATCGCCCAAAGACCGGATGTGACGGTCATTATCTGGTATCGATATCAGGGGGAAATGCATGAGGTAACGATTCCGGCAGGAGCGGATGTGTGTCCACTAGCTGATGAGAACGGATTCTGTGGATTTCTATATCTGAAACAGATATTTGACGAAACCTCTTTATGAGTATAAAATAGAAGCATTAAAAACAAAAAGCCATAAAGGGGAGCGTATGAAAACATTAGACCCATCCAAACGTTATCTGATTACTGGAGGCGCCGGATTTATCGGCTATTATTTATCCAAGGCATTATTGGAAAAAGGGGCGGAGGTAATCGGATTTGACAATCTGAATGATTACTATGAAGTTTCTCTTAAGGAGGAGCGCCTTTCTATCCTGAAAAATGAGCCCAAGTATCGCTTCATCAAAGCGGATCTGGCGGATAAAGATGCGGTATTCTCTGTTTTTGAGACTTATAGACCGCAGATTGTGGTGAATCTGGCGGCGCAGGCGGGGGTCCGCTACAGCATTGATCATCCGGATGCTTATATTCAGTCTAATATCGTGGGATTTTTTCATATTCTTGAGGCATGCCGTCATTACCCGGTAGAGCATCTTGTCTTTGCCTCCTCCAGTTCAGTTTATGGAGGAAATAAGAAGGTGCCTTTTTCAACGGACGATAAGGTGGACAAACCGGTAAGTCTGTATGCGGCAACCAAGAAATCCAATGAGCTGATGGCATATGCCTATAGCAAGTTATACTATATTCCCTTAACGGGTCTTAGATTTTTTACTGTGTATGGACCGATGGGAAGACCGGATATGGCGTATTTTAAGTTTGCAAAGAAGATTATGGCAGACGAGCCGATACAAATCTACAACAATGGGGATATGATGCGTGATTTTACATATATTGATGACATTGTGAAAGGAGTAGAAAATATTCTCTGTAATCCTCCTTCCGAAGATGAAAACGGCGCTGCATACAAAATTTACAATATAGGGAATAATAAACCTGAAAAACTGATGGATTATATTGCGGTGCTTGAAAAGTGTCTCGGTAAAGAAGCAAAAAAGGAATATCTGCCTATGCAGCCGGGGGATGTCTACGAAACTTATGCGGATGTGCAGGATCTGATGGATGATTACAGTTTTAAACCCGCAACGACCATAGAAGAAGGACTTGGCAGATTTGCTGAATGGTTTTTGGAATATAACCGGAAAGAGTGAATAAACTATAATGAGATGGGTAAGTTGTTAAGAATTGTTTAAGGTTCATGAAATAAATCTTAATATGCTTCTTATGATGTGCATTTCAAGAAAAAATGTGATATTCTTTGTTAGGATGATTTATCTGCATGAGCAGTAGAAAGTGGAGGAGTGCAGAACATGAGAATAATCAATAGAAAAGGAAATGTCAGCCTGTTTTTGGCAGGTGTTCTGGCATTATCGGTGCTGACCGGATGCGGCAGTAAGGCGGAAGAAAAAAGGAATGAAGAGATTCAGCCTGAGAATATTGTCATTACAGAGACGGGAGAGGTAATTGAGGAAGAGGAACTTCCGTCTAAAGAACCGGCTTCGGAGGCAACTGCCACACCGGAAATCATTACGCCGGAGATTCAACTTAAGGAACCAGAGCAGGAGCAGGTGATTACCGAAGAGGATCAGAGGGAACCGGAGGGAAAAGAATTACAGCTTGTATTTTTAGGAGACAGTATCTTTGATTCCAATAGAGATGGGACGGGAGTTCCGTATTTGACATCTGTTGCCTGTGAGGCGGATGTATTCAATCTTGCCATTGGAGGAACCTGCGCTGCGCTTGAATATGAGGAGTCGGCGGAATCCAGCAGGTGGACATCGACAAGCTTGGTAGGCGTAGTCAGGGCGATTATGGGTGATATATCTACAGATGTCTTTGAGGGAAAAAGGACTAAAGACATTTTAGACAATCCGAATATTGATTTTTCACAGACAGATTATTTTATCATTGAATATGGAATGAACGATTTTTTCAGGGCAACGCCTCTTGATAGTGCGGACATGGAACTTTATGATTTAAAAACTTATGCCGGGGCGCTTCGCTATGCGGTGGATAATTTGAGAGATGTTGCGCCTGGTGCGACCATTATTCTATGTGCCCCTAATTATGCACGGTTTTATGATGGAACATGGATGATTGGTGATGGAAATACGGTCAATACTGGGTATGGCACCTTATTTGATTACAAAGGAATATGTAATTATGTAGCAAATGAGAAGCAGACTTTATTTTTCAATGCTTATCAGGATCTTGGGATTGACGGTTATACGGCAGAAGAATATCTTGAGGATGGAGTACATCTGACAGAGGCGGGCAGAAGGCTTTATGCCGATGCCCTTGCACAAATGATTTTAAGCTATGAGGAAACGAAAAATAATTAAAGACTTCATAATGGTGTAAAATATGCGTCGGCACGCTTTGCGTGCCGGCGCTTTTATGGTATGATAAAAACATATGTGAAAAGAAATGAGGCCTGCGGCGATGGAGATGAAAATGACAGATATGAATAGAAAGCAAAAAACAGACACAGTCATTCTGGCAGCAGTGTTTCTGGGATATTTGATTTTTAACGGAATTTTACTTGCACGGCACGAGCTGTGGCGGGATGAAGCAAATGTATGGCTGATGGCAAAGGAACTTTCCCCGTTACAATTATTTTCAGAAATCAAGTATCAAGGGCATCCCTGTCTTTGGTATTTGCTGATCATGCCATTTGCTAAGGCAGGACTGCCCTTTAGAACTATCAGTTTTATCAGTTATCTGATTATGGCGGCGAGCGCAGGTCTGTTCCTTTTTAAAGCTCCTTTGAGCAAAGTTGTAAAAACAGCGGCTGTGCTTGGTCCCATATTCACTTACTACTACGCGGAAATAGCCAGGAATTATTGTCTGATTGCCCTGCTGCTCGTTTTATTGGCACTGTATTATCCAAAAAGAAATGAAAAATGTGTTTTGTATGGACTGCTTTTGGGGTTTTTGGTGCAGTCGGACATGGTAGTTCTGATGGCTGCGGGGATGATTTCTCTGATGTGGCTTTGTGAGAATCTATGGAAGTGCTGCAAAGAAAGGACTAAGGAGCCTTTCTTAAATAGTTTAAAAGGAATCTGGATCCCGTTGTTTAGTCTGTTTCTGCTGATTGCGCAATTCTATCATGTTTCCGACAGTCCTGTATTTCAGATCAGCAGCTATGGATTTATGGATTTGTTGAAGGAAATCAGAAATTATTCCTGCTGGATTATGATACGGCTGACGGGAAGAGGTGAAATCTTTTGCCAGATTTTTTTACTTTTATCTTTGGCGCTTTTGCTGGTGGTATCTGCTCGACTGAAGAATATATGGGCAGCAGTTGTGCTGACAGCCGCCTATTTGTTTGAAGCGGTTTTCAGCGTGCTGATCTATCAGCTGCATATCTGGCATTTTATTGCATTGTGCTTTGTCATGTTATGGACAGTATGGGTGCTATATCTCCAAAAGGAAGAAGTAAAGCCTGTTGGGAGAGTTGTGGGGATTGCCCTTTTTGGACTTCAGGCACTAGTGCTGGTGTTATCTGTCTGCATGTTCATGCGATGGAATTACAAGGAGGAAGCATCCAGTCTTGATAATGCTCTTCATGGGGTATATTCAGATGGGGTATACACAGCAGAATATATTAAACAAAATATATCGCCGGATGCGTTGATGGTTTCTGTAAATGTGCCTTATGCCTCTACGGTGATTGCCTATCTGCCGGAATATACGTTTTACTTTGCGGGAAATGGACAGAGGGAGACCTATGCGGACTGGAGTGATGAGCAGGGCAGAAGGATTAGTTTTGAGGAACTTCTTGAGTGGATAAGAACAAGTTTTCCAGAGCAATCTGAATTTTACCTTCTGGATTCGGAGGATAGCTGTCTGACAGAGGCAGACAGGCTGGCAGAGTGTGAAGTCTTGTATCAGACGTTGGAAGAGACTGCCAGAGGAGAAGAATATACGATCTATCGGGTTATACTAGAATAGATGAAAGGATTATTTTTTATGTCGGGACAGTATGATAAAATAATAATCGGTGCTGGTTTATATGGTTTATATGCTGCTGATTTTTGTGTACAGCAGGGACAGCGCGTCTTGGTGCTTGAATATGATAGTGCGCCTTTTATGCGGGCGACCTACATTAACCAGGCAAGAGTTCATATGGGGTATCATTATCCAAGAAGTCTGACCACAGCGGTAAAGTCTGCCGGATATTTCAGACGGTTTGTGAACGATTTCGGGTTCTGCATTCATAATAAATTTGATCAGATTTATGCCACTTCAGATAAATTTTCGTGGACCAATGCGAATCAGTTCAGGGAATTTTGCAAAGCGGCAGGCATCAAATGTGAAGAAGCGCCGATTTCCAGATATTTTAAACCGGGAATGTGCGATGGTGCATTTTTGACTGAGGAATATACTTATGATGCCAAAATCCTGCAGAAATACTATGAGGACAAGCTATATGGAAATTCAGCCATTGAACTTAAATTTGATGCCCGGATAGACAAAATTTTGAAGCAGGATAGAACCTTTCTGGTTCAGATGGAAGACGGCAGCAGCTACGAAGCACCTTATGTACTGAATGCGTCTTATGCTTCTGTGAATCAGATTATTGATAAGGTGGAGGGCATAGAAAAGGAATTGTTCGATATCAAATATGAACTGTGTGAGATTATCTTATGTAAGCCTTCCGATGCACTGACAGATATTGGAATAACGGTTATGGACGGGCCTTTCTTTTCCATCATGCCTTTTGGAAAAACAGGACTGCATTCCCTTACGGCGGTGACATTTACGCCCCATGTGACCAGCTATGATTTAAAACCCACCTTTTCCTGCCAGAGAGGCAGTGGGGAGAGGGGCAGAGCATGCACGCCGGATCACCTTGGAAATTGCAGCGAATGTGTGCACAAACCTGATTCGGCATGGCCGTATATGTCCCACTTGGCTGATAAGTACATGAAACCGGAATACACTTATTCTTATGAGAAGTCTTTGTATTCCATGAAACCCATTCTGAAAAGCTCTGAGGTGGATGATTCTCGACCCACAGCAATAAAAGTAATGAGCAGGCAGCCGATGTTTGTCAGTGTTTTATCAGGGAAGATCAATACGGTGTATGATCTGGATGAATACCTGATGTTGGAATAGAAACAAAAAGGAGATAAAAGGATTATGAACAAAAAGGAAAAGAAATTCATATCTCTGGTAGTCTATCTGCACGATGTAGCCTCATATGTAAAATATTTCCTAGATACGGTTCTTCCGGTATGTGAAGAAAATTTTGAACAGTATGAACTGGTATGTGTGGATGACGCCTGTCAGGATGGGACGATAGAGGTTCTGCGAAATTATGTGGAAAGCAGACAGATTAAGATGATGGTTAATGTGGTTCATATGAGTTTTTTTCAAGGGCTGGAAAGCGCCATGAATGCGGGAAGGGATATTGCAATCGGAGATTTTGTGTTTGAATTTGATGATATTTTCGTGGATTATGAACCAACTGTAATGATGGAAGTGTATCGCAAACTGCTTGAGGGAAACGATATTGTGGCGGCGAGCAGTAAAGGGAAACTCCGCCTGACCTCTAAGATGTTTTATTCTCTTTATAATAGCACGAGCAGAGGAAATGGCAGGATCGGTCCGGAGACTTTCAGAATCGTCTCAAGAAGAGCTATCAACAGGATCAAGTCTATGGGACAGTACATTCCATACCGCAAAGCGGTTTATATGAATTGCGGACTGAAAGCGGACACGATTTTTTATAACAGTAAGGATGTGAATGTAAGGGTAAAAAACAAGACGGTGACATCGGAGCGCACGGCGCTGGCACTGGACTCTTTTATTTACTTTACCAATGTGCTTGAGCGGATATCCGCAATCATATGCGGAGTATTTTTGATAGTCATCATAGGAATGGGTATTTATATTATTTCTGATATATTCAACAATACAAAACCGGTGGAAGGCTGGCTTTCTACTATGGGGTTTCTGGCATTGGGCTTTTTCGGCGTGTTTGCGCTGCTTACGATTATCCTGAAATATCTGTCTGTACTGCTTAATCTGATTTTCAAGCAGCAGAGGTATCTTGTTTCAGATATAGAAAAGGTGGTAAAACGATGAACCAAGAAGAATTATCAATTAATCTATTGTTTCCAGTGCTGAATGAAAGGCTTCGGCTTCAAAGCGGCATTGACAGGACCATGGCTTACCTCAAAGAAAATGTTTCCATTCCTTATCGTCTCACGATACTGGATAACGGTTCAGAGGACGAAACGCCCGAGATTGGAAAGGCATTGGCCCAGAAGTATCCCGAAGTTACTTATGTCAGAGTGGGAGAGAGGGGAGTAGGTGTTGCTTTCCGGAAGGGTATCGAATTAAATGAGTGTGCCTTGGTGGGATATATGGATATCGATTTATCCACTGATATCAAGTATCTTGGGCGGACTATAGAGCTTTTTTCCGAAAGACCGGAACTGGAATATGTAAATGGAAGCCGGTTCAGCAAAGAGTCAGATACAAGGGGACGTAAATGGTACCGGAAAATTACATCCATGGGCTTGGTATTTCTGTTGAAGACCATTTTTCATATGAAGGCAACGGATGCGGTGTGCGGTTTTACCTTCTTGAGGAAGGAAACAGCGGAAAAGCTGGTGGCAGCAAGCGGCAATGACAATGGCTGGTTTTATACCATAGAGTTTCTGCTCCGTGCGGAGCGCATGGGAGTAGTGATTTACGATATGCCTGTGGAATGGCAGGAGGATTATAACACGACTGTAAAGGTATGGAAGACCATTAAAAACTATCTGGTACAGATTTATAGATTAAAAAAGACGTTCAGACAGGAGAGCAAATCATGTTAAAAAGAATCGATTTGACAAGAGATTATAAGAAACATCAGAAGGAATACAAGGAAGCGATTGAAGCAGTCTGTGAGGAGACAGCGTTTTCGGGAGGTCGATTTGCAGACCAGTTTGACAAAGAGTTTGCAGAGTACTGCGGCGTTCCCTATGCGGCAGGGGTAAATAATGGGACTTCTGCGTTGCACTGCGCAATGATGGCCCTTGGAATCGGAGCAGGGGATGAGGTGATCGTGCCGGCGAATACATATATAGCAACGGCATGGGGGGTTACCTACACTGGCGCGGTACCGGTTTTTGTTGATTGTACCCCGGATACATGGGAGATCGATCCGGACCGGATTGAGGAAAAGATTACTGACAAGACCAAAGCAATTATAGGTGTGCATTTGTATGGTCAGCCTTTTGAATTCGGCAGAGTAAAGGAGATTGCCGACAAGTATGGACTTTATGTGGTGGAGGACTGCGCACAGGCTCATGGGGCGCTTTATGAGGGGAAAATGGCAGGAAGCCTGGGAGAGTTAGGCTGCTTTAGCTTCTATCCGGGAAAGAATTTGTATGCTTTCGGAGAAGGGGGAAGCGTTACCTGCTACAAAAAGGAATACTTTGATGCCATCACCACGTTTAAAAATCAGGGATGTCAGGTCAGATATTACCATGATGTGATAGGGTATAATTACAGACTGGAAGGGATGCAGGGGGCAGTTCTGAGCGTAAGCCTCAAATATTTGCCGGAATGGACAGCGCGGCGCAAAGAGATTGGCAGACGCTATATCAGAGAAATCACAAATCCGCTTATTACGATGCAGGCGCATCCGGAAAATACAGACCCGGTGTTCCACTTGTTTGTAATCACGCTGCCGGATCCGGATGACTTTATTGCCTATATGGAGCAGAAGGGAATGGAGTGCAATAAGCATTATCCGGTTCCCTGCCATCTTCAGAAGGCCTATGCACATCTGGGCTACCAAAAGGGGAACTGTCCCAATGCAGAATATCTGGCAAGTCACTGCGTAACATTACCGCTGTTCCCGGAAATGACGGATGAAGAGGCGGGCATGGTGATTGAAGCGTGCAATGCTTATGAAAAAGTGAATTAATATTTAAATATTTCTTAATTTTGGAAAAGAAGCCTATAAAAGGGCTTCTTTTTTGTTATACTAATATCAGATACAGCGAGCGCTGGTTTTCAAGAAATCAGTTTGTGTTAAAGCCAAGCTTTTAAAGGAGCAGCTTTTGCGGGGCAGGTGCGTGATGCCAGAGGGCATGACGGCAGCATACGGAAATCCGGTTCCTGTGAAAAGACGGGCAGCATTAAGGAGAACGTGAATAAATGAAAAATCGAATGATAGGAGGCGACACTCTTGTTTGTGTCAATGATTTTTCCCGTTTTTCTGGGAATAGTTGTGGCATTGTTCTTTTTGTTACCTGTAAAATGTCGTCCGGCGATTCTGCTCTTGGCAAGTTACGTGTTTTGCGGATGGATTGATCTGCGGGCGCTGGCGGTTCTCTTGGCGATTTCTCTCTGCACTTGGGCGGCAGGCAGGAAGATAGAAAAATTGGTGATGATGGGGAGAAAGAGAACAGGGCAGATTTATACGGGAATTGCGGTGGCTTTTTATATTTTCATATTGTGTGTTTATAAATATGTGCCAAGCTTTCTGAAGTATAATGGTTTTGGGCAGCTGCCGTCGGAGAGCCTGCTTAGAAATCTGGCGATGCCTGTGGGGCTGTCTTTTTATTTGTTTCAGGCAATCGGTTATTTGACAGATATTTATAAGGAAAAGAGCCAGGCGGAAAAGAATTTTATGTATTTGAGTTGTTTCCTTGCTTTTTTCCCAAAGCTTGTGAGCGGTCCTATTGAGAGGGAGCAGGATTTCTTGCCGCAGCTTAGGAAGCTTAGCCAGGTGACACTTAAAGATAGGGGCAGGCTGTCCACGGCGTTAACTTATATGCTGTGGGGCTACTTTATGAAAATGGTAGTTGCTGACAGGTTGGCGGTGACGGTGAATCAGCTTTTTGCAAGACCGGAATTGTATGACAGTTTCTGGCTGATCATAGGAGTCTTTTTTTACACGATGCAGATTTATTGTGATTTTGCAGGTTATTCTTACATTGCAATAGGCTGCGCCAGAATATTTGGGATTTGTTTGACGGAAAATTTTAGGGCTCCTTATCTTGCATCGGATATCACGGAATTTTGGCGAAGATGGCATATTTCTTTAAGTACATGGCTTCGGGACTACATTTATATCCCATTAGGAGGCAATCGGAAAGGATTTGCCCGGAAATGCGCCAATACCATGATTGTGTTTCTGGTATGCGGGATGTGGCATGGGGCAGGATTTCATTTTGTGGTATGGGGACTTTTGCATGGCATATATTCGGTGATTGAGGCGTTTGTGCGGC
The DNA here is from genome assembly GCA_014804245.1 of Lachnospiraceae bacterium. GTDB lineage: Bacteria > Bacillota > Clostridia > Lachnospirales > Lachnospiraceae > Suilimivivens. The sequence goes on from JAAVAE010000006.1 coordinate 45,096, forward strand.
AAAAGGGATGGAAGGTAAGAGGCGGAAAAGCGATTACGTTTATAGAGGTCTCTTTTGCCTGGATTTTTTTCAGGGCGGATGACTTTGGGGCGGCGTCTCGTTACATTTCCGAAATGTTTACTTCCGGTTTTCAGCCGGAGATGTGGAGTCAGGCAATGGAAATTCTGCAGCTGAGCCCAGTTGAGATTATTTTGATTGCTCTGGGAATTATAGTGGTATGGCTGGTAGATGAATTTTGCAGCAGGAAGAAACTTCAACTGCCGGTACTGATTCAGTATAAACAAAATGCGGTAAGATATATGGTCTTTTATTTACTCATCATTACAATTTTTATATTTGGAATGTATGGACCTGGGTATCATGCTGAACATTTTATTTACATGCAGTTTTGATGGCAGGTAAGGAGCGGTAAAATGAAAAAGAATTTACTGAGAGCAGGATTCGTAGCACTGTTTGTGATGACGATTTACCTGTGCGTAAGTATTTTGAGTATAAAATCCCAGCACGGGGTGAACCAGAGCGCAGGAATGTATTGGCAGCCAAGGCAGACCATCGACGTAGTGATGATGGGAACCAGCCATGTCCACTGCGGTATTAACACAGGACTTTTATGGGAAAAGTATGGCATTGCCTCTTACGATTATAGCTGCGCGGAGCAGCCGCTCTGGATGACGTATCACTATTTAAAAGAACTGTATAAATATCAAACGCCGAAAGTCATTGTGCTGGATGTATATGCGCCTGCCAGATTTAAGGAAGACTATCAATATGACTGGATGGCGGAGAATGTCCAGGGAATGAGATTTTCCCTCAACAAAGCGCAAATGCTCTCTGCCAGCGTGGAACCCGAAAAGATGTCTCAATATTTCCCGGATTTTGCGGTGTATCACAGCAGGTATGATGATCTGGAAGAGGAGGACTTTAATAGCTTTTTCTGGGACAGTCAGGAGAAAGAGGCTTTTAAGGGATATACCCCTTATTGGAACAGGCGACCCCAGCAAAGAGTTGAAGTCGCTGAAGACAGAAATGATGGGATGACAGAAAAATCTGAGAAATATTTGCGGGAAATTATTTCTTATACAAAGACAAAGGGCAGTGAATTGGTAATAATCGTGACACCCTATATCATGACAGCAGATGACAAACGGACTTACAACAAGATTGCAGAAATTGCGGCGGAAGAAGGGATTACGTTCATCAATTACAATGAATATTATGAGTCGATCGGCCTTGATTTTGAAACCGATTTTAATGATGAATCACACCTGAACTATTGGGGCAGCTGCAAATTCACAGATTATCTTGGAGAGTTCTTAAGCTATTACAGTGAAATTCCTGACCGAAGAGGACAGGACGAATATAAATCATGGGACAATAATGCACAGATGATCCAAGAAGAACTAAAAAGATATGAAGATGGGACGCTTGAAAGGTTGGAGTAGGAATTTATTATTGTGTGGTTACCCGGACGCGCTGACAGGATAGTTATTCTTCTGCGTCTGACCAGACAAAAAAGGGTGGCGGAACCTATGTACAGTGGTAAGAAGAATTATGCAGTCCTTGTTTGGGTGTTGGCTGCGGACGCAAACGGCGTATTGACCCATCCATGGGTCAAATTACGCCTTCGGCGGACGTCCTGTCCGCCGATTGCTGTGCACCGAAAGGACTGCCAAATCCTTCTAACCACTTCCCATAAGGTCCCGTTACCCTTTTTTGTCTGGTCAGATGCAGGAGAATAACTATCCTGTCAGCGCTGCGCTTCTAGCTACGCTGGCAAAAAAATAGTTGTGGATACGCTATTTTTACAGCTTTGCCAGTAACGTAGCACAGAAGAGGGAAATATTCCATAAGGAGTCCCTATAAAAACGTCAGCGCTTAGCGAAGTTTTTTTGAGCTTAGCGCCTGTTACGTTTTTATGGAGCGAGAGCGCGACGACGTTGGAATATGTCTCTCTTCTGTGCGGACTCCTGTTCAACCTATAAAAAATAGCAAAGGTTGCCTTTTTATGGTGCATACTTTATAATAGGTGAAGCGGATGGAAGGCGGTTTGGTGTGGATGGATCATGGAAGGAGAATGGGGAACAGAATACATGTGTTTGTGGTTGTAAGTGCATGCATTATGCTGTTATTGTTGTTGGCAGGTTCTTATTTGCAGACGGATCATGAGAAGGAATTTATAGACGGACTATTCTTTGAATACACTATAGATGGGCAAAAAATACAGATTGGATTGTGGCAGGATGAAGAAGATGAGATGTATTATCTTTTCCTGCCTTCCTGTTTTGCTGGAAAAGATAAGGAATTTATTTTGGCGTATGAGGGCAGCAGGGGGAGGCTGAAAATAGATGGAACATCCTATAAATCAGGTGCTCTTTTTCAGGAAACTGGTGATGAGGAGGTCCATCGGATGGAAGTGCAAAGTCTGTTTGGAAACACTTTCGTGGACAAACCTTTCAGGGTGCTGGTATCTGAAAATCTTCCGGTTATGATGTTTACCGTGGAAGATAAGGAAGAGTTGCTGGATGGAGATGAATATGAGAATAAGAAGTACATTGAGACCGGTGCTTTGATGATGTTGGATGCGGAAGGGAATTTTGTGTGCAGCGAAAAGCTGGACAGGTTTAAGGTGCGGGGAAATCTTACCGCGACCTTGGATAAAAAGCCATTTACTTTTTCTTTTAAGGAGCCAATTGGTCTGTGCGGAATGGAGTCAGCGATTAAGTGGAATCTGCTGGCAAATGCAACAGATGGATCTTATATCAGGAATAAGGCGGTACTGGATTTGGCGAATAAAAGCATTGATGCTTATGAGCCGGATGGGGAATTTGTTGAAGTATATTTAAATGGGCAATATATGGGGCTGTATTTATTGACAGAAGCAGTGGAAATTGTTGAGAACCGGATTGAGATAGAGCCTGAAAACAGCTGGTTTTTGGAGATGGAACTGGATTTTCGTCTGGAAGAGAATGAGCCTTATGTAGTGTCGGAGCGAGGGCAGATCTTTGTAATCAAAAATGCGGACAAGGTCATGGAAGGTGAAAAAGGTCAGATCCAGGATATGGTGAATGATATTGAGAGCGCCTTGTTTGCTGAAGATGGTATCAGCAGTATAAGCGGAAAAAAGTTATCAGAACTGATTGACATAGAATCATGGGCAGAGCTTTGGTTGATTCAAGAAATATCAGGAAATCATGACACTGGTATAGCAAGTACGTTTGCATATGTGACCCATAAGGAAAATCCGGTTTTGTATGCCGGTCCGGTATGGGATTTTGATGGGACAATGGGAAATGTCAATACGGTCATGTTCAAAAATCCTGCGGCGCTCATCGCTTCTATTGAGGAATCACGTCCCTCGGGAAATGCTAATCAGAACAGATGGCTGGCAGCGATGTATCAAAATGATGAATTCAGGATAGCAATAGAAAATAAATATGCTGGTGTGTTTCGGGAAAATCTGGAGGAAATTCTGAATGAAAAAATAGATGTCTGGGCAGAACAAATCAGTCGTTCGGCAACGCTGGATGCATTTCGGTGGCATGACGAGAGGCTCAGCTGGATGTTTGCTCTGCCAGAGGATTACTCCATTTCCGATGGAGACGACTACCATCGGTTTGCCGGGCTGGAAAGTCAAATCAAGATGGTAAAGAGTTTCTTGGCAGGAAAGAAAAATTTTCTTGACAGGCTTTGGATAGAACATGCTGATTTTTGCATCGTGGAAGTGAAAAATAAGTCTACTGCCTTAAATCAGGATTATAACCAAACAGTTTACTTCTGGGTGGAAAGAGGAACTCCCATAGAGGGACTTTCACAATATGAATCAATGGGTGAGGAGAATTTTTATTACGTAGATGCTGACACAAAAGAAATCGTCACTGATGGTACAGTCATTTGGGAGGACCGGGTGTTGGAAGGCATTTGGAAACAAGAAGGAGAACCATAATTGGAGCAGATACATTACAGGCATGAGTATAAATATCCGCTGACACATGGACAAATCATGATAGAAGATGCTAAAATAAGCGCGGTTGCCTTAAAGGATGTGCATGTGGGGAAAGACGGCTATTACAATATCAGAAGTTTATATTTTGATGATTATGAGAACAGCTGTTATATGGATAATGAAAATGGTGTGGATAACAGGGAGAAATACAGAGTGCGTATCTATGACCATCGGAGGGAGAGAATCAGTTTGGAATTGAAGCGGAAAATCCGCGGAAAGACAAGCAAAAGTTCCTGTCTGATCACAGAGTCCCAATGCAGGCAGCTTATGGACGGCATCATACCAAATGATATACGTCCGGACCAGCAGGTGCTTTGCAAGCTGTCGCTTCTGATGGCAGTGCGTCTGATGAGACCGGCAGTCATCGTGGACTATGACAGAGTTCCTTATGTATATAGGCAGCAGGACGCCAATGTCAGAGTCACCTTTGACAGCAACATTACTTCTGTGAGCAACGTGCAGTCGTTTTTGGATGAGAAAGTATGCGGAAGAGGAGTATTGCCGGCAGGGCAGGCGCTTATGGAAGTAAAGTTCGATAGTTTTCTGCCGGATGAAATATATCATCTGTTACAGCTTGACGGGTTGGTGGCAAGTACATTTTCAAAATATTACCTTTGTAGAAAATTCAAAGGATAAAATACCAATAGAAAGGCAGGGTAATAAAATGGGTTTTTCGGATATATTTAAAAAGGATTTTCTCGCATCCTATACCAGTGAGAATATCAGTGTGCTGCATATCACGTCGGTGCTCCTGATTACGGCAATCATTGCATGCTATATTTTTATGGTCTACAGGCTTATCACCAAAAAGACGTTCTATTCAAAGAATTTCAATATTTCACTGGCGGCGCTTGCCGTAATTACAGCAGGAATTATTCTGGCAGTGCAGTCCAGCATTGTTATTTCTTTGGGTATGGTAGGTGCTCTTTCCATTGTGCGTTTCCGTACAGCCATCAAGGAACCTATGGATTTATGCTTTATGTTCTGGTCTATTGCAGTGGGAATCTGCTGTGGAGCTCATATGACTGAAGTTGCGGTAGTACTTTCTCTGGTACTTACTATTTTGGTAATGATACTCGACAGACTGCCTATAGGACGTGCGCCGATGATTCTGGTGGCGAATTTGAATGATTCAAAAAAGGAGCCGCCATTTACACAGAAAGTCAGCGAATATTGCAAATATTATAAAGTGAAATCAAGAAATATTGCTTCCGGAAAGTGCAATCTGGTTATAGAGGTCCGCGCCTTAAAGGAATATGAAATGATGCAGGAACTTGAAAATTTGGAAGGTGTGGAGAGTGTTTCCCTGGTGTCACATGACGGAGAGGTGACCTTTTGATTGACGACCCATTTATAAAATGATACTATAATACAGTTAGGAATTCATTTGAGAACATTTTATTTGAGATAAAGGAGACGAATCATGTCAGTTAAATTTCACAATTTTGGCGGTACGCTCGGATGGAATTTGCAGAAAAGATTTCCAAAGCTTTCTTCTGAGAGTTATTTGAAGCTACAGTTTCTTACCAGAAACAAACTTCAGGAAAAATATATTGATTATTTTTTCAAAGGCGAAGAGGCGCCCATGCCACTTGTAGTTAACTTAGAAACAATCAATCGCTGCAACAGCACCTGCTCTTTCTGCACGGCGAACAAGAATGCAGAGAAACGCCCCTACAAGCGCATGGAGGACGAGTTGTTCTACAGCATTATTGACCAGCTTCGTGACTGGGGATATAAAGGTCATCTGACCCTATATGGAAACAACGAACCCTTTCTGGATACCAGGATTGTGGAATTCCACAAATATTGCAGGGAACAGCTTCCGGATTGTTTTATCTTCCTTTCTTCCAACGGTCTTTTGCTTACCGTGGACAAGGTAAAGGAAATCATCCCTTATATAGACCAGCTGATCATCAATAATTATTGCCGTGATATGAAGTTGCATGATAACGTACAGGAAATTTATGATTACGCGAAAGCACATCCGGAAGAATTCAAGGACGTAGAACTGCTCATCCAGATGCGTTACATGGATGCTGTACTGACGAACCGTGCCGGAAGCGCACCTAATAAACAGAACACCCAGAAAATCATCAAAGAAACCTGTCTGATGCCTTATACAGACATGTTCATCTTCCCTGACGGAAGAATGGGAATCTGCTGCTGCGACAACTTCGAAGCAACCACCTTGGCGGACCTTACAAAAACACCTTTAAAAGAGGCTTGGAATAGTGAAGAATACAAAAAAATCCGCCAGGCAATCAAAAAAAGCCGCGGAGACTACAACTTCTGCAAATACTGTGATTTCATAGACGCAGGACTGCGTATGGATGCGGTAGACGACACCCTAAAGAACAGGGATGCCAACCACGGTGCAAGACAGTCACTCTTTAGAAAATAACTGAAATGAAGGTAATGAGGGAGCGGAGCGGAAGGCACTTTGACAGTGCCTTCCGCTCCGCTTTCGGCGTAGATTATTCATAATCAGTCTACTTCTGCTTCGTTTTTAGATCCTTCTTCGTGGTATTCTTTCTCGGTGTTAACGTTCCAGATGTTTGTCTTGTCTTTAGCGCCGCTCAAGATGTTTTTGACGGATTCGAAGGATGTTACCATGGAATGGTCGATGTTATTGTAGCGATGCTGACCGTTGCGGCCTACGCAGTAGAGATTGTCGATGGAGCTTAGGTATGCTACAAGGGCATCGATCTCGTCGTAGGTGTCGAAATAGGCAGGGTATGCTTTCTTTACCTTCTCCATGTGGGTATCGATTACAACGTCGGGGGTGTCGATTAGACCCAGTTTAATCATTTCTTCTATACCGATCTTGGAGAATTCTTCTTCGGTCATGTTCCAGAAGTTGTCCCCTTCGTTTACAAAGTATTCAAGACCGATCCATACGGTGTGTTCCAGGTCTTTGATCATGTAGGGAGACCAGTTGTTGTAAATTTGGAAACGTCCCAGCTTTACATGTCTGTCCTGAACGTAGACCCAGCAGTCGGGAACGATATTGCTTACAGTCTTTAATTTGGTTTTATTCTTTAAGTTGATCTTGGGAACGAGAACACCTAAGGTCATATAATCACGATAGGGAAGTCCTGCGGCAATCCTTGCGGGATCAGCGGGAACGTCATTCATGCCGTTTACCAGATCCTTTACCGGCATGGAAGAGATAAAATAATCGCCTTCCATGGTGTATTCCTGCCCGTCCTTTTCGTAGGTGAGGGAGGTAATGATGTTGTTCTCATTCTTGTGGACTTTCGTCACTTTTGCATTTTTGATAATGGTTCCGCCCAGTTTTTCGACTTCGGAGGCGGTCACATCCCATAGCTGACCGGGACCAAGTTTGGGGTATTTGAATTCCTCAATCAGAGAGGTTTCAACTTTACGGTTTTTCTTTTTTAATTTTTTTTCAAATACATCCTTAATGATTGCCATGATGGATAATCCTTTGGTACGCTGTGCACCCCAGGATGCGTCGATTTCGCTGGGGTGGCGTCCCCAGAGATTTTCGGTGTAATATTCAAAAAACATGGAATACAGCTTGCGTCCATAACGGTTGATATAAAAATTCTCAAGATTATCATCCGGCCTTTTGTGAAGCAGGGAGGCAAGATAGCTGAAGCCAACCTTCATGGTGGTCAGGAATCCGAAATTTTTAAAGGTCTCCAACTTTAAAGAAATAGGATAATCGTAGAATTTGGAGTCAAAGTAAATACGTGATACGCGGTGTCTGGTCAACATGACCCGGTCTTCCTTTTCGGGATCGGGACCACCCTTTGTAAGGGGCATGGACCTGTCCAAAAGAATATCATCGTAAGAAGGTGAACCTTGCATAGGGAGCATCTTGTCCCACCATTCATTTACCTCGGGAATCTTGGAAAAAAAGCGGTGACCGCCCATGTCCATGCGGTTTCCCTTATAATTTACAGTTTTAGAAATACCGCCAAAGCAGTCGCTTTCTTCAAATACGGTAACTTCAATATCCTTTGATTTGGTCAAAAGTTCATAAGCGGCGGTAAGACCCGCGGGACCTGCACCTATGACAAGAGCTTTCTTCATGCTGTTAAATCCACCTTTCTTGTATAAAATCATTTTATGAATGAAGCCATTATATATTGTACTATTGTAACATAGTTTGGAAAATGTGTCCACTTATGGAATTTTTCTGAAAACTTGAGATATATGCGCAATTTTGATATGATTGTGAGGATGAAAACCGTAACTATTCAGTACAGGTCGAAGAATTTATTGCTGAGACCGTAAGAATATGATTCAGGTACGAAAAACCAAAGAGAAAACAGGACTTACCAAAATGAGAGATGTAAACAAAAGAAAGATGGCAGGTATTGCAGCAGGAGTTTTGATAATTGCTTTTGTCCTGATAGTGCTATGTCTGGCAGTTACGAAGAATCTGGCAGTTATGAAAAACCAGAATAAAAATCAGGAATCATTTATCATTTATAATTTGAAAGTGTGTCATGTACAGAACCCCTTGGGGATTGATGAAGAAGCACCAGTGTTCAGCTGGTGTATGGAAAGTGATGAAAGAGGTGCGGCACAGAGTGCATATCGTATTCTGGTGGCGGACAGTAAAGAGAATCTTGCCAGCGGGCAGTTTCTTTGGGACAGCGGTAAAGTTTTTGACTCGGTGTCGGTAGGGACTGTGTATGAGGGAGAAAAGCTTGAGCCCAGGAAGAGGTATTTTTGGCAGGTGGAGGTCTGGAACGAAGAAGGCAGGTCATATGTGTCAAGAGAGGAGGCTTGGTTCGAAACCGGGCTTATGGGCGAGGGAATGCCGGGAGCCAAGTGGATTTCGGCAGAGAAGGAGAAAATAGATGAAGTAATGGATGAGGAGGCGTTTGTTTATTCTATTACTTATCAGATGGAAGTAGCTGACACAACGGCTGGTTTTATTTTTGGAGCCGGGCAGGGGCGTTATGGGGATTTGTATTTATGTGAGATCAGGAATCAGCAGGAGAAGGTCTGTTTTTACCTGAAACATATGGATGGCGGAATGTTTCTTTCACAGGAGGAAGTGGATATTTCTCATTGCGTTTCGAAGGAGGAGACTTATTTTGATGTAAAAATTTTTGTGGAGGGAGAAGAGGCAGAGGTAATCATTAATGGAGTGAGGGCAGGTGAATTTGTAATCGAGCCTACTCCAGTAGAGAGTATCGGATATTACAAGAGTAGGGGTGTGTCCTATGCATGGCTTGATCAGATCAGTGTCTGTGCCGGAACTGGCGAAATAATCTATGAGGAAGATTTTGAAGGTGAAGATAATATCTTTGCACCGTATCATGTGGCAGTAGAGGATGGAAGATTAAAGATTGGAAGCGGTCTTATGCTTACCGGAGGATATGAAGAACCGGCGCCTTTATTTAGAAGAGAATTTACTGTTAAGAATCAGGAAATCCATAATGCCAGAGTGTATATGACAGCGCTGGGGAGTTTTGCGTTGTCCATGAACGGAGAGAGGGTTTCGGAGGACTATTTCAGTCCCGGCAAGCTTGCCTATAACAGGCAGCTTTCTTATGTGACTTATGATGTGACAGATTTGTTACAAAAGGGAGAGGACAATGCTATGGGAATTATCCTGCTGCATGGCTGGTATGACAGAGCAGTGGGATATCCGGAGATATGGAATCCATGGGGAGACAAGAACGCGCTTCTGGGTAAGCTGATAATAGAATATGAAGACGGAAGCGTGGAAGAAATTGTGACAGATGAAGAGTTTCTATATTGCCCAGATGGTCCTGTAAGGGAGGATGATTTGTATCAAGGAGAATTTTATGACGCCAATCGTGAAAAGAACGGTTTTGACACAGTGGGATTTTCGGAAGAAGGATGGCATCAGGCAGAAGAAAATGCAGTGAAGCAGGAGTATTTGTCCCTTCCGCTTATTGGCAAGAAGAATGAGCCCATCACCTGCGTGGAGGTGCTTGAACCTGTCAGTATCTCTGAGCCCGATGAAAATATTTTTGTATACGACTTCGGACAGAACTTTGCCGGAACATGCAGAATCAAGGTGCGGGGAGAAAAGGGACAGATCATCACGCTCAGGTATGGAGAGGCAGTCAATGAAGAGGAGATGCTGAATAAGGATGATCAGGTTGGAACCATCTGGACGGAAAACCTGTTCACGGCGGAGGCAACGGATTATTATGTATTGAGAGGAGACAGGGAGGGGGAGATTTTTGAGCCGGAGTTCGTCTTTCATGGGTTTAGATATTTACAGATCAGCGGTGTGGGGGAAGGTGTTTCGATAGAAGACGTGGAAGGACTTGTCTTGTCCTCTAACCTGGAACAGACGGGAAGTTTCAGCTGTTCCAATGAGGTGCTGAACAGATATTATCAAAATACCGTTTGGAGCCAGAGAAGCAATTTCATGGACAACCCTATGGACTGTCCTCAGCGGGATGAGCGCCATGGGTGGGCAGGGGATGCACAGGTATTTTCCCTTACGGCGTCCTATCATATGGATACCTATAATTTTTATGAAAAATATTTGAGAGAATTAAGATTGCTTCAATCAGAGAGTGGTTCCTTTACAGATATGGCGCCCAGAAATTTTGGCACGAATTGGGATGGCACCAGCGGTGCGTCATCGAATAACTGCTGGGGAGATGCGGCGGTTATTATTACCTGGAATCTTTATACGCAGTATGGAGATAAAACGGTCCTTAGGGAAAATTATGAAGCTCTTTGTAACTGGGTGGATATGTTGGTGGTTACAAGCGAGGACTATATCAGGGACTGGGGCGGATATGGAGATCATTTGTCGCTGGAGGATACGCCTTCTGACTTATCGGATACTGCATGGTGTGCGCATGCGGCAGATTTGCTCTCGCGTATGGCGCAGACGCTGGGAGAAGAAGAGGATGAAGCGTATTACAGACAAGTCTATGAAGCATATAAAGAGGCATGGCAGGGGCGGTATGTCCTTTCTGATGGGACGACCACCTGCGATACCCAGACTTCTTATGCGTTGGGGCTTGCATTTTCGTTATTTCCAGAGGAACTTGAGAGGGCGGCCGCAGAGCGCCTGCAGCTGCTTGCACAATACAGCGGCTACCACATCAAAACGGGTTATTCAGGGATTGGTTATTTACTGCCGGTCTTTGCACATAATGGTATGGAAGAGACTGCCTATGAAATGTTGCTTCAAGAGGAATATCCTTCCTTACTCTATGGGGTAATGCAGGGGGCAACTACGACCTGGGAATCTTTTTTTGCATATCAGGAGGAAGAAGGAGGTTATCGGCTTGACGGCTCCTTGAATCATTATGCTTATGGGACGCCGGCGGGATGGCTGTACACGGATGTGCTTGGCATACGAAGCGATGAAAAGGAGCCCGGATTTAAGCATGTTCTCCTTGAGCCGCTGACCGGTGGAGGATTAAGTTTTGCTGAAGGAAGTTATACTAGTACTTATGGAAAAATTAGTGTAGAATGGAAGGAAACGGAAACCGGATATGAATACCGGTTTGAAATCCCAGCCAATACGAAGGCAACTTTGACTTTGCCTGACGATAAAAATATGTATTTTGTGGATGGGGAGCCGGCGCAGGAGGCAGACGGCGTGATGTTTCTTGAAAGTGACGGAGAAAGGGTCAGATATGAATTGGTATCAGGGACCTATTGCTTTGTCTCAAAGTAAAAGCCTCTGAAAGGTTAGCGTAATATGAAAAAAGGATGGATGATTGCACTATCTGTAATCTTTTTATGTATTTACTTAATGAGTGATAAAATAGCAGACAAATTCAGCAGTGATGTGATGGGAGCAAAAGTGCTCGAGGTGGAAGAGATTGATCTTCTTTGTGCGGGAAAAGAAGATGCTTTCATGGAACCTGATATTACCTTAAATGGCGGGGAAATCGCTTATGACAGCGAACAGAATTTATTGCTGATACCGCAGGATTTAGCTGAGGATTGTTTTGACGGCACTTTGCAGGTGCCGGATGGAAAGCTGTATTTTATGCAGGATGAAGGATTAGAGGATAGAGAAAACGCTTTGAAAGAAAGCAGGATGTTTCATCTGTTCTGGATCAGGGACACACAGTGCTGGATGTATAACGTATATTTTACCGGAATGCCGGTTATATCCATTACAACAGGGCAGGAAGCGGATGCGGAGGGAATTTCAAAGGGTGAGATGTGGGTATATGATCAGTATCACAGCGCGGCTTCGTATCAAAGTGCAGAGTGTTCATGGCATTTAAGAGGGGCAACCACTTTAAATTATGAGAAATCCAGTTACCGGCTCACGCTTATCGGCAAAAAACTGTCCTTTTTGGGGATGCGTAAAGATGATGACTGGATTCTTCATGGTCTTTATGATGATGACGGATTGATTCATAATAAATTGTCCTATGCAGTCTGGCAGGAAATTGCTGCCAGCAATCATGTGGATTATGACGAGGGGATCCATATGGAATATGTGGAGCTGTTCATGGACGACAGTTACCTTGGGGTGTATGGACTGTCGGAGCGAATGGACAAAAAAGCGCTGCAATTAGGGAAGGATGATATCCTGTATAAGTGCCGTGATCAGGAGAACCCGGGCGGGGATGATTTCTATAGTGAACTCACGGAAGATATGAGTCCGACTTTTGTTTTGAAATATCCTAAGGTCTTTGAAATGGAGGACTGGGAGCCCTTAAAGCAGTGGACTTCCATGTTCTGTTTTGGAGAAATTGAGGATTATGAAGAGGCAAAGGCAATCCTTAATATGGAAAATGCAGTGGACTACAATTTGTTTAATCTGCTCACATGCGGGATGGACAATATCATGAAAAATATTTACTTTCAAGCAGATTATCAAGGGGATGGCAGCTTCCAGTTCATTAAAATCCCGTGGGATCTCAACATGACATGGGGAAATTCATGGATTGACGATTATGATTGTAATTTCAACCGGTATCAGGAAAAGAATCTTGACAGCATAGGAGGCTGGACGCCGGATATGGAGGAATTGTATAAGTTGAATCCGGAAGAAATCGGTATACTTCTGGCGGACAGGTGGCAGGAGTTGCGGGAAAACAATATTACGAAAGAAAACTTGTGTGCAAAGGTGGATGCGGAGCTTGCATATCTCTATGCTTCCGGGGCATATGTAAGGAATCAGCAGAAGTGGCCGCCTAAGGGTGATTATTGGCAGGATGATTATATTTATGAATATATCGACAAGAGAATTGATTTCCTGGATGAGTATATTGGACAGATGAGGTAGTTGCATGGATTATAGGCATGAATTGAAGTTTTTGGTTTCAGATGCAGAACTGGAATTGATACGGTACCGGTTAAAGCCGTTGATGCGGCAGGATATTCATCAGAAGGAAGGCGGATATGCGGTAAGAAGCCTGTACTTTGATGATTTTCATGACTCCTGTATGCAGGAAAACGAGAATGGAATCGACAACAGGAGAAAGTACCGGATCAGGATTTACGACGGCGACGATACCGTTATCAAATTGGAAAAGAAGATGAAATACAGGGGAATGACCAGAAAGGTGAGCAAGGCGATTTCCCGTGAAGAGTGTCTTTCGTATATGTCCGGCTGTGCTCCCCGGTTAAGTGAGGGCAGTACAGAACTGGAAAAGGAATTGTATACGGAAATAAAAATGAGCGGTATGCATCCCGTAACTGTTGTAGAATATGAGAGGACGGCTTTTGTGGAGCCCAGGGGAAATGTGAGGATTACTTTCGATAGGAATATCAGCGGCAGTGAATATCTGGAGCATTTTCTGGACAGGAAACTTTGTACAGTACCTCTATTGCCGAGGGGGAATCATGTGCTGGAAGTGAAATATGATGAACTGCTCCCTGAATATATTGCCCAGGTACTGGAACTGGGAACACTTTCAAGGACCGCTTTTTCTAAATATTATTACTCAAGAAATTACAAACATAATTAAGAATTCGGAGGATATGAAAATGAACTTTAGTGATGTGATTAAAAAATCAGTTTTGGAGGGGTTTTCCTACGCAGATTTGTCAACGGCCAAAATCATGACGACTTTGCTGATTACATTTCTGGTTGCCGTGTATATCTTTTTCGTGTATAAAATGATAACAAAGAGCGCTTTCTATTTTAAGAGCTTTAATGTGTCCATGGCAATTATTTCTGTAGTGACAGCGGGGATTATTCTTGCCATGCAGTCAAGCATTGTCATTTCCTTAGGTATGGTGGGCGCACTTTCGATTGTGAGATTTCGTACTGCAATCAAAGACCCCATGGATCTTTTGTTTCTGTTCTGGTCGATTGGGACAGGCATTATCTGCGGGGCAGGCTTATACAAAATCGCGATTATCCTGGCGGTTCTTGTGACGGCGGGACTCCTTATTCTGGATATGCTTCCGGTTAGATTAAGTCCCTATCTACTGATTATCAATGCTGATACGAAAGAAGTGGAAGAACAGATTAATGATGCTGTGAAGAAACTGGCAGGCGCATATAAGCTGAAATCAAAGAATATTACGAAGGACGGCATGGATCTGATTCTGGAAGTGAGAGCAGGAAAAGAAAAAGAGCTTATAGACAAGATTTCAGAAATGAAAGGAATCACAGCGGTGTCCCTGCTTGCCCACGATGGCGAAGTTAAGGGATAAAAGCGCTATGCTACTGATGAAAGCAGGAGGTCGCAAATGACTGAAAAAGTAAAAAAACCGATTTGGGGGAAGGAGCATATTCTGTCATCGGTGTACCTGATTATAGCAGCATTTCTGCTTATGATGGCAGCTACCCGGTCTTCTTTTCTTTATCCATGTAATAACTGGAATGATGCCAACAGCTATTTTTCTGTAGGAAAGGCGCTTTTCAATGGGAAGATGCCTTACCGGGATGTGTTCGATCAAAAGGGCATGTACCTTTATTTCTTTTATGGGTTGTGTTATCTGATTTCCAACACGACCTTTATAGGAGTCTTCTTTTTTGAAGTGATTCTGGCGGCTTTTGATTTGTTCGGTATCTGCCGGATCCTGCAGCTTTATGTAAAGAGAAAAACAGCGCTTGTGTTAAGTCCGCTGGTTCTTGCGGTTACTATAAGTTCCTTTAGTTTTTATTGGGGAGGAAGCGCAGAGGAAATCTGTTTTCCTTTTTTGATATGGGGCTTATACTTTTCCCTTGATTATTTTAAAAATAAATACCCAAGGGAGGCAATGAGCTGGAAGGTTATTTTGATAAACGGTATTCTGGCGGGAATGGTGGCAAATATTAAATTTACCGTTCTGGGATTTTTCTTTGCATGGATGATGTGCGTTGCCTTTTCTTTTCTGGCAAAAAAAGATTTCCTGGGAGCGGTAAAAGGATGCTTTGTTTTTCTGGGAGGAATGGCGATTCCTTTTATACCATGGGTGATTTACTTTGCATGGAATCATGGCCTGTATGAATGGTATTGGGGATATGTGTACATCAATGTGTTTGTGTACAGTGATTTAAATGAAGAAGGACCGAGTCTGTTTGAGAGGATTTACACGCTGAGCAAACTGTTATACTGGGTCATCAGAAAAAATATGATTTATTTCTGCTTCCTGATACCCGGTGTGATATGGAATGTGCTGGGCAGGGGGAAAAAATGGCTGGAGCGTTTTAACACGCTGGCGCTTTGCTTTTTCCTGTTTTTAGGAATCTATGTGGGAGGCTCGGAGCTGCCTTATTATGCATTTCCGCTGGCTGTGTTTACGGTCTTTGGCTTTGCAGTGCTGGGAAGAATTTTTGAGTGGGGCGTTTCGCGTATCCTTGAAGGAAGNNATNAGGNTACGNAAAGAGCCGGGAAAGGAAAAATGGCGGTATATGGTGCGGAAGTCGTTTCCATGGCGCTGGGAATAGGGATTGTTTTTTCATGTTCCNTGAATATTTCTTATATGTCTGAGAGAAAAGAGGACATTTTTTTATATAAATTTAAGGAGATTGTGGAGGAGGTGCCGGATCCAACCCTCCTCAACATAGGATGTCTGGATGCGGGGCTTTATACGGTGTGCGATATCGTTCCCAGCTGTAGGTGGTTCCAGACCCAGACCCTGGCGATTGATGACGTACTGAAGGAACAGGAACGTTATATTGAGGAAGGACAGACGAGTTTTGTGATTGCGCGGGATGATTATCCGCAGGTGATTTTTGANAANTATGATCTGGTAGCAGAAGAACCNTGGTATCATGAGGGNCAGGAGTTNACCTATTATCTGTTCAGACTGCGGGAAAATGAGTAGGAGAAAAGAGGAAGCAGATGATTGTATTAAAAGTTTTCAGTTTGGTCGTATGGCTTNTGGCAGTTCCCTTTTGTATAGGACTTTTGCCGATGCCTTTATTTGAAAAGCGTTTCCGGACGCCGGGGGCGGTATTGGCGGCAGGATATATTCTCCTGTTCACTATTTTGGAGCTGGTGGGTATACCGGTAGTGCTTCTGGCGGTCTATAATGGATTTACTACTTTTATGAAGGTGTTCACACCTGTGACAGTGCTGTGTGCGATTGCCGGGATCTTGCTTACATGGCGTAAAAGAAAAAAGGGGTATGAACTTAATTTCCATGGGATNACAGCGCTTAAGGAAAAATCCTGGGAAGAAAAAGTGATGCTGATTTTATTCCTGATTATAGTAGGATTTCAGCTCTACATGGCTTTTACCAGAGCTTCTTTTGANGGNGATGATGCTTATTNTGGGGCNCAGGCAGTTGCGGCGCAGCAGCTTGACACNCTGTATCGGGTAAATCCCTATACGGGGCGGAGCGCGCCTTTTGATGTNCGCCATTGNNTGGCNCTGTTNCCNATATGGGAAGCCTATATNGGAAGTNTGAGCGGCATTCATGCTACGATCATATGCCATAGTGTGATGCCCCTTGTCCTGATTCCTCTCACTTATATTTTATATTACCATCTTGGGAAAACGCTCTTGAAAGAAAAGAAGGAACTTCTGCCCATGTTNATGGTACTCATCAGCTTATGGCAGATGTTTGGAAATATTTCNATTTNTACTACGGAAACNTTTTTCCTGACAAGGACNTGGCAGGGNAAATCTTTTGCNGGAAACTTTGTGATACCGGCGGTGCTGTGGATTTTACTNTGTCTTGTGCAGGAGAATGATACNGGAAAGAAAGGATTCTGGATTTTGCTTTCCTGTCTGAATCTGGCAGGCGGGGCGAGCAGTTCCCTTGCCATTTTACTCAGCTGCCTGATGACGGCAGGGTTATCTGTGCTTTTTACTGTCAGGGAGAGGAAGCTGGGCATACTGATAAAAGCAGCANTTAGCTGTGTGNCCGGAGGAATTTATATCTTGCTTTATGTGGCTTTGACACATGGGNTGCTGGCTTTCTGATTTGGAGGAGAAAATTTATGTATGGAATATTTATGGAAAGTCTGGTCATNTTGAAATTATATACAGGACTGAAATTTCTGCTTNTGCTNACTGCNATTGCGTGGCTTTTTCTTCTCATTACAGAGAAAGACAGAAAAATTCGTATTCTTCTGGTGTATGCGCCGATCATAACGATTCTNNTGTTCCTTTTTCCTGTGAGCAGAAAGGNNTTTGTCGCCACAGGACTGGACGGGGAAACGTACTATCGTATCTTGTGGACGATTCCCANGGGAATTATTTTTGTCTATGCCGCATGCCGTCTTTTTGCTGCACATAGAAGGATTGGGCTGATTNTTTCAGCAGCCCTTATNATNCTGTGNGGAAGCCTTGTATATAAGAGNCCNTATATTTCTAAAGCAGAAAATCTATATCACATACCGGATACAGTAGTCCGAATCTGTGACCTGATTGAACCGGACCATGAGGGNGAAAGGGTATCGGCAGTGATGCCTGCCGATNTGATTCATTTTGTAAGACAATATAGCGCTGCCATCAACATGCCTTATGGAAGGGAGATGCTGGTGGGACAGTGGGATTATTATAATGCAGTATANGAAGCAATGGAAAAGCCTGAANTAGTCAGTATGAAAGAACTGCTTGAGGCAACCAGAACGGAGAACTGCAGGTATATTGTTATGGCAGAAAATAAGCAGACGGATGTAGATCCGGTATCCTGCGGTCTGGTGCTTCTGGAGAAAATCGATGGCTATCGTGTTTATGAGGATCCGGTCACGGCGGAGGCGTTAGAGCAGCAGCGGCAGGAACACTATGAGGATGAGGAATAATGCTGTTTAATTCTTATGGTTTTATATTTTTATTTTTNCCGATCACCCTTTTGGGATTTTTCATCCTGCAAAGGGCGGGGAGACGGNTTTGGAATGGCACGCGCCGCATCAGCCTTGAAAATGCATTTCTGTTAGCGGCATCTTTTGTGTTCTACGGATGGCTGCACCCGGAGTATATNCCGGTTCTGATAAGCAGCATGGCAGTGAATTACGGGCTTTTTGTGCAGATGGNAAAAACACAGCATAAAAAAAAGATGNTGGCAGCAGGACTTGTATTCAACATAGGTGCGCTTGCCNTATTCAAATATGTGGGAACAGGNGATTTTCTACCTCTGGGCATCAGCTTCTTTACCTTTACCCAGATTGCTTTTTTGATGGAAAGNTACCGNGGAAATCTGAANGAAGTGAGCGCCCTTTCCTATGGATTGTATGTGAGTTTTTTTCCTAAAATGATTCAGGGACCGATAGCACTGCCGGGGGAGATGCTTCCCCAATTTGAAAAGGCAGAAAAAAGGGCAGACTGGGAGAGGATTTTCAGGTGCCTTTACCTGTTCGTGCTGGGNCTNTTCAAAAAAGTATTGCTGGCAGATACCCTGGGAAAAGCGGCGGACTTTGGTTATGCCAATCTGCCATCCCTAAATTCTGCGGACGGTATCATCGTCATGCTTTCCTACACCCTGCAGCTTTATTTCGATTTCAGCGGATATTGTGATATGGCGATGGGAATTGCCGGTATNNTTGGAATAGACCTGCCCCTTAATTTTGATTCNCCCTATAAAGCATCCAATATCATGGAATTCTGGAAGAAATGGCACATCACNCTGACCCGCTTTTTCACNAGATANCTATACATTCCNCTCGGAGGNAACCGNAAAGGAAANNCAAGAACCTACCTAAACTGCNTNATCATTTTNCTNNTAAGCGGCATCTGGCACGGNGCCGGATGGCAGTTCATAATCTGGGGATTNTTACACGGAGCNCTCTATGTACTCACCCGAGCATGGATAGACCATCGCGCCGANNAAGCANAAACNAAGCANCNNAAAAAGAGTANAATNNTGCANGGTATCNGTGTGNTNNTNACATTTTNATATGTAAANATTGCNTGGATTTTCTTTAGAGCGCCTTCTGTCAAGGANGCGCTGGANCTGCTTAAAACCATCTGNTCTTTCCGNTTNGGCAGAATNAACTGGNNNNTAGCGNGCTGCTTTAANTTAGATGAATTCTGGTATGTAATCAAAGTAGCANGNATAGACNNCTGGCAGTATGCTCANTANATNCTCATGNTTGTNATNCTNNTNGCNATGNTGGNNNTGGTGTTNTTNNGTAAAAATGCAGTNNNTGNTGCAAAGANAGNNAAACCGANNANTAGTAAATGCGNTNNTTATGGCAATCTTGTTTGTGTGGAGTGTACTTTCTTTTTCGGGNGTAAGTTCATTCCTGTANGTNAATTTNTAATTNCTGNGGGCAAANANCNANNGGANGNGGATGGGTGTTNCGTTAAGGGACGGCACTGTCNGGGCGGATAGCTCTCCTGCCTTNGNCTGGGCAAAAGTCTATACCGGAGCCTTATGGGAAGCGATTAGAAAGACTTAACAGCCCTTCCATTTCCAGCAATCGGCGGACAGGACGTCCGCCGAAGGCGTAACTTGACCCATGGATGGGTCAATACGCCGTTTGCGTCCGGTACCAATTTCTAAATAAGGGCTGTTTAGCCTTTCTTATCGNTGTACATAGGATCCGATATAGACTTTTGCCCAGCNCAANGCAGGAGAGCTATCCGCCCNGACAGTGCCGTCCCTTAACGCAACACNCCTATNAAGNNTGATAGNNTNTGCCANNTNTAAAANTNTNNGTNNTNNATNACGGNNTGATTGGAAGNANNAAATGAAAATGATNAANAATNACATGCACAGAGCAAAATNAAAAGAAAANCANNAACCCATTTAAAAGGGNTNNGCTNGCATTTGCTGCGNTGNCNGTTCTAGCNTGTACCNTGNTGACNGCGCTGGTGNTNTANGTGGATCCGTTCTTCCANTATCATNGNCCNNTNNAAGNCTTNCCNTATCTTGTGGATAANCAGCTGTCGCAGAATCCNGGCATGGCGGCNCANATGGAGTATGACAGTGTAATCCTGGGTTCATCTATGACGGTAAATTTCCAGACAGACTGGTTTGAGGAATTGATGGGGCTTGATACGATTAAGCTCAGCTACAGCGGGGCATTTCCAAAGGATCAGGCCAACATTATGGAAATTATATTCAAAAGTGATAATAATCAGGGTGAGAAGCGGATTAAGAAGGTTTTTCTGGGGGTAGATGTCATTACCTATACCGGCGGCGTGGANGAGACNAAATATCCGATTCCGGAATATCTGTATGATGACAACTATTTCAATGATATTGCCTATGTGCTNAACAAGGACGTTGTATTGAATTATATTTTGCGGCCTATGGCGGATCCGGATCCTACCGATTTGTCTAACGTGTACGCCAGCTGGTGGACAGAGGAATATTACAGCGAAGAATGGGTGCTTCACAACTATACTTCTCCTTNGCAGGTNGCGCAGGANACGCCGTCGGAAGCTTATCTGGAAGCGGCAAAGGTAAATCTGGAGNCAAATATCTGTCCTTATATAGAGGAAAATCCAGAAACNGACTTNGTGATCTTTTTCCCNCCCTANAGTATTTTGTTTTGGAATGATGTTTTAAAAGAAAATCATTTGGAAGCAACCATTGAGGAATACAGATACATTGCGAACAGGTTGAACAATTATGAAAATGTGGAAGTATACTTTTTCCCCGACCAGGAGGAGATTATCTGTGACTTAAATCATTATGCAGATTATAGTCACTATCATCCCCGGTACAACCGGTATATGACAGAGTGTTTTGCTGATAAGGCNTGTCTGGTAGCCAAGGAAGGACAGGAAGGAAAAGGGATAGATGAATACCTCTCACATATGAGAGAGATTGCAGAAAGCTTTANCTACGAAGAACTGCTGTCGCGAAAATGAGATTCGCGNCAGCAGTTCTTTATTNNGCTGTAGTAGAGTTTACGGTGCTCATACGGTTATTGATGATATCCGCAATCCGNTCAGCCAGTTTTTCACGTCCTGCNTCATTNTAATGCATGTNNTCTGTCATATATTCCTCATAGTTGTCTTCATTGATGGTTCCAAANTAATTATCGATNAAGGAAACACCGCAGTCCATNGCAGCGTCAGATTCTTTTACCAGATAATGATTCAANGTGCCGTTNCCAAGGTCGGTTGTTGTTCCGTTGTGAAGNNCGCCGTCTTCATCCATGTACNNGGCNTAGGTNGGAGACATAACAAAAANACGAATGTAAGGCCANGTATTNNTGATGNTNTTTATGGTAGTGCGAAGNCCNCCTGTAAANGCTGTTACATCATAAGGGTTGTCCGGATTATCGGAGGNAGTGCCTTGGTTGTANTCTGTGCTNTCATACATAATGATGATAATATCAACCTTATCCATATCGACGGTCTTCATGACTTCTACNGTCTNNGCNTANATNGGGTCGGGTTCATCNTTGGCGATAGAGGCAATAGCAGTNAATTCGTCGTTGCGGAAGCANTCTGNCACATAATAAAGGTTAAAGTGGTCNCTGGTATATTCCGGATTGTATACGGGATATTTNCAGGCTGCAGANGAGTTTGGNAAGGCACAGTCATAAANGACGGAATCTGTTTTGGCGGCAATCAGGGANGAAAGCCCNGTNCTGCTNCTNTCGTCTGTNAAGGGATTNTTNCCCANACAAAGNATNGTAGTNACNCCGTCATCTTCNCGNCCTTCNAAAAGTGAGGAATCCATNGGAAGAATCATATCAAGAGCNTCAATGTCAAANTGGGAAGTNTCTANATCCTCNGTGTCAGNGTCGAGAGGGACTCCCTGGTTCCATNTATACAATCTATANACAGATACAATCGCAATCAGTAAAATNGCAGCNATCAAAACAATATGAAGATTGATGNGAAANCCGGATTTTGCNGGNGTNTNNGATTCTTGNCTNNNNAAATCATTTTCNGANGGTATTTTTTTATTGTTNTCCATAAGGTTCTCCTTTGATTTATCTGNTTTACANTCGAAACAATTATTGTTATTCTACTATTATCTGANCAAAAAATCCATATATTCATAAAAATTTTATATATATACCACAANATTNCNNCGANAANATCNTCCATTGAAAAGGACCGGGGANCCCCGGTCCGGAAATTTGATTAATGNATCTGGTGTACNTTGNNNTCCTCAACGTTTTGGCGAGCNATGGCAGCNAGNAAAGTAGTGACAGGGAGGTTATCTTTGTTGTGTGCNTGNAGCTCCTTGTACCATTTGCTNTATTTATACATACGGTAGCTGGATTTCATTTTGCACAATTGACTTTCGTCTGCACAGGCATTTTTGAAGGTTTCCCGTTCGGCTATGTCCATATCGACGTAGTCCAGATATGAAATCTGAAGTTCTGTCAACGGATTTGTGCATTTTGGACATATTAATCTATGCCCGTTCAACATGAAAATACGGTGACAGGGTTTGCAGTAATGCATGTACATCATAATAATTCCCCTTTTCTTAAAACAAACATAGTCGTAATGTTGTAACTCAGTTTAAAGTTTTTAAGGAAAAAGTCAATAACTTATAGGTAATATACAAGAGATTCGGATGACAGAATTTGATAAATATTTATGTTAACTACAAGGAATCGAAATATTAAGTCATTATAACAGAGGAAACTACAAAGAGATTGTACTTATTATAGATAAATGGTATAATATCAACTGATGCAAAAAATGTCACATAAAAAAGTATTACGAAATTATTAATATGGAGGGTTAACATAAATGGGAAAGCTTTTTCGGAGTTTGAAGGGACCTGCAAAGGGAAAGCGATATGAAAATGATACAGAAGAATTAGAGTGGATGGATTTTGATGAAGATGATGAAAATGATGAGTATTATGAAGAGGATGGGGAGTACTATGAGGAAGAATATTACGAAGAAGATGATGAAGAGTATGAAGAAGTAGATGAGGAAGAAGAATACTACGAAGAAGACGATGAAGAATATGAAGAAATAGACGAGGAAGAAGAATACTACGAAGAAAATGATGAAGAGTATGAATAAGTAGACGATGAAGAAGAATATTACGAAGAAGACGACGAAGAGTATGATGAAATAGATGAGGAAGAAGGATACTATGAAGAAGATGATGAAGAGTATGAAGAAGTAGATGATGAAGAAGAATACTACGAGGAAGATGATGAAGAGTATGAAGAGGTAGACGAGGAAGAAGAATACTACGAAGAAGATGATGAAGAATATGAAGAGGTAGATGAGGAAGAAGAGTATTACGAAGAAGATGACGAAGAATATGAAGATGATGAAGAGTACGAGGAGGAAGATTCGGAAAACGGCGTAAAGGGAATCATTTACAAAATCACGCATATGTCAGCCGTGGATCATATCATCACTTTTACTGGAGCGGCAGTTTTACTGCTGGCAGTGGTTGCAGGTACCATGTACTTTAGTGCAAGGAATAGTCAGGCACAGATTGAAACTTTTGCTGAGATTGGGACGGGAATGGAAGACATTACAATGATTGGTGAAAGCGGTCTTGTGGCAATTTCTGATGCACAGGCTGCAAAGCTTATGGCAGCAACTATGGAAGAGCAGCATGAAGAAGAGCAGGAGGAAAGCACGGAAGGAAAAATAGAGGTCAATATGGATCTGACTTCCATCCAAAAGGATTTGAAGATCAAGTTTATCAATTCAAAATCAGGTAAATTGATTCCCGATATCGGGTTTGAGGTGGAAGTGGAAAAGCCTTCGGGCGGAACCTTTACATTGAAAGATGATGATAAAGACGGCATTATCTATCAGACAAACATTGAGCCGGGCAGATACCAGATCAAGATGACGGCTCCTGTATCAGATGATACTTATCGTATTTCTGATGAGACCATGGCAATTACAGTAAGAGATACCATTGAGTATAAAAAGGTGGACGTATCGAACGAAGTGAAGACGGAGGCTCAGGTCAATGCAGCAGTGGAAGATACCAAGGTCAATGAGACAGTAGTTGAATCTTCTAACACCGATACTGTAGAATGGGTGGAATCTACTAAAACATTGATAGAAGGAACGGAGTCATCAGAAGACAGTTATGAAAAGGTGGAAAAGAGTCAGATAGCGGATCCCGGAAAGGCAGCATCTTTGTCCTTTAGGCTTCTTGCAGCACTGGATGAAGAAGTGGATCCCGGAGAGGGGAGTGAAACTGATAAGACTCCGGAGCCTACACCGGAACCGCCCGCGCCGCCTACACCGGAGCCGACTGCACCACCTACACCGGAGCCGACCGCACCGCCGACACCGGAGCCGACCGCGCTGCCTACGCCCGAACCGACGGCAGTGCCTACACTTGCACCGACTGCGGTGCCTACGGCAACCCCTTTGCCCACTGCAACGCCTTTACCGACGGCGACGGCGCAGCCTACCCCAACCGCTTCAGCGCAGCCTACAGCTTCGCCCACAGCGAAGCCGAATGATCCTAAGAATGACACTACAAGCACCTTAAAGACCACCAGCGGTGAAACTTTATGGGTGAGAGATTCCGATGGAGAATTCAGGGAAGCAAAATATGCAGACTATTATACAGCAAGCGAATTTTACCGCAAAGTAAATAAAACCACCGGAGAATACAGATATACAGGATGGCAGGTGCTCGACGGCGTAACTTACTTTTTTGATAAGGATGGAAACAAGGTTACAGGGGAACAGGTCATCCAGGGAGCAAAATACAATTTCAATAGTGACGGCTCCCTTAATAACGGATCGGGACATATGGGAATAGATGTTTCCAAGTGGAATGGAAACATAGATGGGAATGCAGTGAAGAACAGCGGTGTATCCTACGTCATTATTCGCTGCGGCTATCGCGGTTCCACAACAGGGGCACTGATTGAAGATCCCATGTTCAGAAGCAATATTCAGGGAGCCTCCAATGCCGGACTTAAGGTTGGCGTTTATTTCTTTACCCAGGCGGTAAATGAAGTGGAGGCTGTAGAAGAAGCTTCTATGGTATTAGGATTGATAAAGGGGTATAATATCAGTTATCCGGTATTCCTGGATGTAGAGCCCAGCAATGGGCGCGCGGATGGAATCAACGCATCTGCCAGGACGGCGGTATGCAAGGCATTCTGTCAGACCATACAGAATTCCGGATACAAAGCGGGGATTTATGCAAACAAGACTTGGCTGAATAGTTATGTGGATGCACCCAGTCTTACCGGTTATAAAATCTGGCTGGCACAGTACGCGGCAACGCCTACCTATAACAAGACCCGGTATGATATGTGGCAGTACTCCTCCAAAGGAAGCGTAGCGGGAATTAAAGGCAGTGTTGACATGAATATCAGTTATATGGGATATTAAGATAAAAGCTTTAGAGAGAAATGGAGAAAACAGGATGAGAACTTATTTGGTAACAGGAGGAGCCGGATTTATTGGTTCCAATTACATTCATTACATGTTTAGAAAGTATGATAATGAAATTCGCATTATCAATGTGGACGCGCTGACTTATGCGGGAAATCTTGAAAATCTTAAGGATGTTGAGAACAGAGAGAATTACACATTTGTTAAAGCGGATATCTGTGATAAGGAAGCAATCGCACAAATTTTTGCGGAAAATGATATTGACAGAGTCGTTCACTTTGCGGCGGAAAGTCATGTGGACAGGAGTATCAGGACTCCGGAGGTATTTGTTCAGACCAATGTATTAGGGACGGCGGTCATGCTCAATTGTGCAAAGGCAGCGTGGGAGAACCCGGACGGCACTTTTAAGCCTGATAAAAAATTTCTTCATGTATCAACGGATGAGGTATATGGTTCACTGGAGGAAGATGGCGGTTATTTTTATGAAACAACGCCTTATGCGCCTCACAGCCCTTACTCTGCCAGCAAGGCAAGCTCGGACATGCTGGTGAAGGCATACATGGACACTTACAAGTTCCCGGCGAACATTACCAATTGCTCCAATAACTACGGGCCGTATCAGTTCCCTGAAAAACTGATTCCCCTTATCATCAATAATGCGCTTATGGGAAAGAAGCTTCCTGTTTATGGGGACGGAAAAAATGTTCGTGACTGGCTTTATGTGGAAGATCATGCCAAAGCCATCGATATGGTGCAGGAAAAGGGAAGGCTTTTTGAAACCTACAATGTAGGCGGTCATAACGAGAAACAGAACATAGAAATTATTCATATTATTCTGGACACTCTGCAGGAAATGCTGCCGGAGGGGGATCCCAGAAAAGAACTGGTCAGTGAAAATCTGATTACCTATGTGGAAGACCGGAAGGGGCATGACAGAAGATATGCCATTGCACCCGACAAGATTAAGGCGGAAATTGGCTGGGAGCCGGAAACAATGTTCAAAGAAGGAATTAAACGCACCATTGCATGGTTCTTTGAACATGAGGACTGGATGAAAAATGTGACCAGCGGTGATTACCAGAAATATTACGAGGATATGTACAAGGAACATTGACAATAATGTATTAATGGGTCTTGAATGGGAGTGATTTACAATCACTCCCATTTTATGGTATACTAAAATGAATTATGCGTATAAAGAGGTATTTTGGAGGTGTTTGGTATGAAAGGGATTATATTGGCAGGAGGAGCAGGAACAAGGCTCTATCCGCTGACAAAGGCTATCAGTAAACAGATTATGCCGGTTTATGACAAACCGATGATTTACTATCCACTGTCCACGCTTATGTTGGCTGGAATCAGAGAGGTAATGATTATATCCACCCCAAGGGATCTTCCGGTTTTTGAGGAACTTTTGGGGGACGGAAGTCAGCTGGGGATGGAGTTCTCCTATGCAATTCAGGATAAGCCCAGGGGACTTGCGGACGCATTCATTATAGGCGCGGAGTTTATTGGAAAAGATCGTGTGGCGTTGGTGCTCGGCGACAATATTTTTTATGGACAGAGTTTCTCCAGAGTACTTCGGGAAGTGGCATCAAGAGAAAAAGGAGCAACGATTTTTGGATATTATGTCCGCGACCCCAGGGAATATGGTGTGGTGGAATTTGATGAATCAGGAAAGGCTCTTTCCATAGAAGAAAAACCGGAAAAGCCAAAGAGCAATTATGCGGTGCCGGGACTGTATTTTTACGACAATGATGTAGTGAGGATTGCCGAAAACGTAGAACCTTCTGCAAGAGGAGAGATTGAGATTACCAGTATCAATAATGAATATTTAAAAAGAGGAACTCTGCATGTGGAAACGCTGGGGAGAGGATTTGCATGGCTGGATACGGGAAACCATGATTCATTGCTGGATGCAGCAGATTTTGTGGCGGCTTTTCAGAAGCGTCAAGGATTGTATATCTCCTGTATTGAGGAGATTGCCTATAAGAGAGGCTTTATCAACAAAGAGCAGCTTCTTAAGCTGGCAGAGCCGCTTATGAAGACTGACTATGGAAAATATATGAAGGAAGTTGCGGAAGGTTTATAGCTGTAGCTTTGACTCAGAAGTATTGAATTTGAGCAAGGTGTGGATAACGATGATTCATAAGGTGAGAATGGAGGAAATATGGGAAAAATAGCAGTAGAGACATGTGAAATTGAAGGATTAAAGGTGATTACCCCTGCCGTTTTTGGGGATTCAAGGGGCTATTTTATGGAAACCTACAATTATAATGATTACAAGGAAGCCGGCATTGATCAGGTGTTCGTGCAGGATAACCAGTCTGCTTCTGCAAAGAATGTTTTAAGAGGGCTTCATTTTCAGATCAATTACCCGCAGGACAAGCTGGTGAGGGTGATATCCGGGGAAGTATTTGATGTGGCAGTGGATTTAAGACCAGGGTCTGCGACTTACGGGAAATGGCATGGAGTCATACTCTCCGCAGAGAATAAGAAACAATTTTTTATACCGAAGAACTTTGCCCATGGATTTGTTGTTCTGTCGGATTATGCGGAATTTGCTTATAAATGTACGGATTTTTATCATCCCAATGACGAGGGCGGAATCAGGTTTGATGATCCGGATATTGGGGTTGAGTGGCCGATTGAACCGGGGACGGAACTGATTATGTCGGATAAGGATAAAAAGTGGGGCGGAATCAAAGAATATACGGAAAGCAGAAAGAACGGATAAAGTATGAGCGGTGACGTGAAAGAGAAAAAGCGGTTTCAACTGAAAAAGCTGCCTAAACCGGTGGGGATTGGGATTTTTTATGGGGTATGTATTCTGGTAGCAATTATGGTACTTGCCCATAACAATCCTTTAGCGCCCGACCAGCATACGGAAAATTTGAAGAAATTTTGCGCTTGTGCGCTTCTTACGCTTGCATGTATAATTTTTGGATTGTATTATGACAGGATGTTCATCATTCCAAAAGAACTATTTCAAAGCAGGGAATTGATTTGGAAATTATCAAAAAATGATTTTAAAAAGCGCTATGCGGGATCGTATCTTGGGTTTCTATGGGCGCTGGTACAGCCTGTGGTGACGGTATTGATGTATTGGATCGTATTTGATAAAGTCTTTCAGACGCGCAGCCAGCTGGTGGCAAGCGGTGTTGAGGTGCCTTATGTGCTGTACCTTACGGCGGGACTGGTGCCATGGTTCTATTTTTCAGAGGCAATCACAAATGGGACCAATGCTCTGCTTGAGTATAGTTACCTTGTGAAGAAAGTTGTGTTCAACATCAGCATTCTTCCCATTATCAAGCTGATTGCTGCAACCTTTATACACCTGTTTTTTGTGGGAGTTTTGCTGGTGGTTGCTGTTTTTTACGGATATTATCCGAATGTATACACGCTGCAGGTGATTTATTATAGTTTTTGTCTGTTTGTTCTGGTGCTCGCCGCAAGTTATTGTACCTGTGCAGTGGTAGTTTTTTTCAGGGATCTTGGTCAGATTATCAGCATCGGTCTGCAGGTGGGAATGTGGGCAACGCCTATTCTTTGGAATATTGATATGCTGAATAATGACAAGGTGATTACCCTTTTTAAACTGAATCCGCTGGTTTACATTGTAAATGGCTATAGAAATGCTATTTATGGTGATGAGTGGTTTTTTGAACATTTTTATTCCTCCACATATTTCTGGATATTTACGGTCACCCTGTTCTGTATAGGGTCGCTGATTTTTAAAAGGCTGAAGGTACATTTTGCAGATGTACTCTAGGGAAACGCAAGGGCAGGAGAGAATCGGAAGATGGATGAAAAGAAAACAGCCATACAGGTAAAAGAGCTGGAAAAAGCATATAAGCTATATGACAGACCTTCGGATAGATTGAAAGAGGCACTGGGATTTGCGAAGAAGAAACGCTATAAGGAACATTATGCCTTAAAGGGCGTGGATATGACGATCTATCAAGGAGAGACAGTGGGGATCATCGGAACGAACGGTTCCGGAAAGTCAACGATTCTTAAAATAATAACAGGTGTTCTGAATCCTACAAAAGGTTCTGTAGCGGTAAATGGACGTATTTCCGCCCTGCTTGAGCTGGGAGCCGGATTTAATATGGAATATAACGGAATTGAGAATGTCTATTTAAACGGAACGATGATAGGCTTTTCCAAGAAGGAAATAGATGCCAAGATGGATGATATTCTTGGGTTTGCAGATATTGGAGATTATGTATATCAGCCTGTAAAAACGTATTCCAGCGGTATGTTCGTACGCCTTGCTTTTGCAGTGGCAATCAATATTGATCCGGAAATTTTGATTGTGGATGAAGCATTGTCGGTAGGGGATGTGTTTTTCCAGGCAAAATGCTATCACAAATTTGAAGAGTTCAAGAAGATGGGAAAGACCATTGTCTTTGTGAGCCATGATCTTAGCAGTATCAGCAAATACTGTGACAGAGTAGTTCTGCTCAATCAGGGGGTAAAGCTAGGGGAAGGAACACCAAAGGAAATGATAGATGCTTACAAGCAGGTCCTTGTAGGGCAATATCCCCTTCCGGGTGAGGAGAATGAAACACTTCTGGATGATAAAGAAATTGAGGCGGCAGCAGCTGTCAAGGCAGGGAAAAAGCATTCCCAGGGAGAAAGTTCCGATTCTATGGTAAATCCGGATTTACTGGAATACGGAACGAAGGAAGCAGTAATTGAGGATTATTATATCACAGATGAAGCAGGAAGAAACTGCAGTGCCGTTATTAAGGGAGGACAGTGCAGCATACATATGAAGGTATGTTTCAAGGAGGAAATCTGCGAACCGATTTTTGCTTTCACCATAAAGAATATCAAAGGGGTGGAAATCACCGGTACAAATACTATGGTTGAAAAGGCCTTTTTAGAACCGGTGAAGGCGGGGAGCGTAAAACATGTGACGTTTACACAGAAGCTGGATCTGCAAGGCGGAGAATATCTTCTTTCCTTGGGAGTGACGGGATATGAGCAGGAAGATTTTAAGGTGTATCATAGGCTCTACGATGTGATGAATCTGACAGTGATATCGGATAAAGACACAGTGGGCTATTATGATACCAATTCAAAGATAGAGGTTATGGATGAACAGTAGAAAGGGAGCATTCCATGAGTGAAAATAAAAGCAGACCGACGCCTATTCATTTGAAAGAAGAAGAGCTACTTCGAGGACTGCCGGAGAGGCTTGGAAATGTATCATTAAACTACAAGTGTTACTCTGGCGAGGATCTGTACAGTGACGGTGCCATTGAAGATGAGATCCTTGCAATTGTGAGGGATGCTTCGAGGGTAGAATATCCGGCTATTATAGAAGAAAAGAAAAGCTGGCCGATCTTATATCATTTATCGCCTCTTCGGGGCAATATTGTGGACTGGCTTCCGATTAAGCCGGGAGATAAGGTACTTGAGATTGGATCCGGCTGCGGCGCAATCACGGAGAAGCTTTCGGAAAAGGCGGGAAGTGTCACATGTATTGATTTATCTGCCAAACGGAGCCTGATCAACGCCTACAGAAATCAGGACAGAGACAATATTGAAATCCATGTGGGAAATTTCAGCGATATTGAGCCTTCACTGCCGGAAGACTATGATTTTGCCTGTATGATCGGTGTATTTGAGTACGGACAATCTTATATTCACACGAAGACTCCTTATGAAGATTTCCTGAAGATCATGAAGAAACATGTCAAAAAAGACGGATGTATCGTGATCGCCATCGAGAATAAATTTGGCTTGAAATATTGGGCGGGATGCAAGGAAGATCATATAGGGACCTATTTTGGCGGGCTGGAGGGATATCCGGAAGGAGGAAGCGCCCGTACTTTTACCAGACCAGGTCTTGAAAAAATCTTTCAAAACTGTGGTGTGAAAGATTATTCTTTTTATTATCCTTACCCGGATTATAAATTCCCAACAACAATTTATTCAGACAAGCGACTGCCGAATGCTGGAGAGTTAACGGATAACATGCGTAATTTTGACCGTGACAGAATGGTTCTGTTCAATGAAAAATATGTATTTGACGGAATCATAGAAGATAAGCTGTTCGATCTCTTTTCAAACTCTTACATGGTCATCATAGGAGGAAATGTAGATACCTGCTATGTAAAATACTCTAACGACAGAGCTGGAGAGTATGCTCTGCGGACGGATATCGTGGATACGTCAAAAGGCAGGGTGGTGCGGAAAATCCCTTTAAATGAGCGGGCAAAGGAGCACATACAGGGAATGGAACGCTCCTGCAGGCTTTTGAAGGAGCGATATGAGGGAAGCGGACTTTCTATTAATGACTGCATTCTCGCAGAAGATGGAAGCTATGCAGAGTTTCCTTATGAAAAAGGAGTCACATTGGAGGAACTTCTGGATCGGTGCCTTGACAGGGATGATATGGATGGCTTTCACCGGTTATTTGAGAAATATTATGAGTTGATTTCTTATGGGGAGGATAAGGCGGTAACGGATTACGACTTGATTTTTGCCAATATTCTGGTAGATGATGATCGCTGGACGGTGATCGATTATGAGTGGACGGTGGAGAAAAGAATCTCTCCTGCGGAAGTGGCGTTCAGGGCGGTTTACTGCTATGTACTTGAGGAAGAAAAGAGAAACAAATTAAATCTGGATTTGATAATGGATAAATTGGGAATCAGCCAGCAGAAAGCAGAGGATTATAGGGAAAAAGAAGGCAAGTTCCAGAAGCAGGTGACCGGAAAACGAAAATCCATGGGAGAAATCAGAGCATCCCTCGGCACATACAGTGTGGATCCCAAAATACTGATGGAGCGTCATCTCCAGAAGATTTTAGATCAGAGGATTCAGATTTATTATGACAGGGGGAACGGATTCAGTGAGGAAGAATCCTGTTATATGCCGGATATTTATGTGAATGAATACGAAATTGAGGCAGAAATCCCTTTGGATGGAAATGTCAGAGAACTTAGGATTGATCCGGCAGACCGTTCCTGTATGGTTAAGATAAAAGAATTGCGTTTGAATGAAACAGATGTGCCTTTGCAAAAGAAATATATACAGACCAATGGCAAGATGGTAAAAGCAGGATGCTATGTCTTTGATACTCAGGATCCTAATTTGTGTATCCGGGTTTCGGAACTTCCAATGAGCGGTGAAAATATTCTTCATGTTAGGATGGAACTTACTCCTGTGCCGGCGGATATGGCAAAGGATATGATGGATGCAGTTAAAAGGCTGTTTTAAAATAGATACCGGATGTATCTGACTTTATGTAAAGTGAGGAAATACATGTGACTTCTCTGAAACAGAATTTAAAACAGATATTG
This sequence comes from Lachnospiraceae bacterium, assembly GCA_014804245.1. GTDB lineage: Bacteria > Bacillota > Clostridia > Lachnospirales > Lachnospiraceae > Suilimivivens. Next base: position 78,017 of record JAAVAE010000006.1, read on the forward strand.
ATAAACAGGCAGCATAAGCTATATGAAAAGGAAGTATTGTCAAAAAATCTGACATATGACAAATGGATCAGAGAACAGGAAGAGAAACTTCTAATTGATAAATCCTTTGATGACAAGGATGGAAAATGTCGGACAAATGATTTCTCATTTTGGGAATTTGGGAGAGCGGATGGTCAAAATGATGGAAATCATTCAAAAAATGACGATTGGTGTCGTCTGCTGGAATTTATTGGTAGAGACGGTCAGATTGAGGAAAAAAAGGCATATTTAGCTGTTTTGGCAGATGATTTGGGTAGAAATATGGAAACTTTGCTTCAACAGCCTATCCCAGATGTTATTTTATTGAAAATGTACAGCGGAGAAATAAGTAAAATTGCCTGCAGGTTGATCGAAGAATGTTTTTTTTCGAACGAGGAAGTAGTTTTAATCTACGGAGATGAAGATATACAGGTAGAAAATGTAAGAGAAAACCCATGGTTTAAACCGGACTGGTCTCCTGACAGATTTCTATCCGGCTTTTATTTCGGAGGACTTATTGCGGTCAGGACAGACGCCTTGAGAGAAGCATATGACTATTGCAAACAGAACAATATGCTTAAAAATTTGGTAGACGATCCACGTCAATTAATTTATCTTCTACTATATCAGATGGTGAAAGCACACGGTGGGTTTTCAAAAAGAAGCAGCCAAAGTAAAATGCCGGTGTATCATATAAGAGAAGTACTCTATCACAGCAGAAAAGACGGATATGAGCAGGTAAAAGGACTGCGCCTGCCGGAATTTGCGGAAAAAGAAAGAGAGGCAGATGAAAATAGCCGGGAAATGGGAGCCGGGGAGGAGATTTTATTATCTGTTATTATTCCCTCTAAGGATAACCCGGCAATCCTTTTTCATTGTCTGGATTCTTTGCTCGAAAGAACACGTTCCGCTTATCGCTGCGAAATCATTTTGGTGGATAATGGAAGCCGAGAGGAAAACAGGAGAGCGATCTTAAACAAGGTGTCAGAAATAAATCAGGATTTTGCAAATAAGGAAGGACAGTTCTGTATTGCAGGATGTACTTATCTGTACCAGCCTATGGAGTTTAATTTTTCCCACATGTGCAATTTGGGAGCAAAAAAGGCAAAAGGAGAAATTCTCCTTTTTCTGAATGATGATATGGAAATCATTCAGCCGGACTGGATGGATTTGATGGTGGAAAAGGCAATGCTTCCCCGGACAGGTGCTGTCGGCGCGAAACTATTATATCCGGAATCAGATCAGATCCAACATGCAGGTATTACGAATCTGCGGGTGGGACCTGCCCACAAGCTGCAGTTTTTAATGGACGGAACGGAACATTATTTTGGGATGAACCGAGGCGTTCATAATATGCTGGCAGCTACAGGGGCATGTCTGATGGTTCGTAAAGAGGTTTTTGACGAGGCGGGAGGATTCTGCGAAGAACTGGCAGTTGCCTTTAATGATGTGGACCTGTGCTACACGATTTTTGAACAGGGCTATTATAATGTGGTAAGGAATGATGTGATCTTTTATCATCATGAATCCCTAAGCAGAGGAAAAGACGGAGAATCATCGGAAAAACAGCTCCGCCTTTTAAAAGAAAAGGATATTCTTTATGAGCGGCATCAGGATCTTTACGGCAAGGATCCCTACTATCATCCATATCTTACTACCGATATGCTGGAATCGGAATATTCTCCGGCTTACAGATATCAGGTGACCCTTGATATGCCGTGGACGGCGGCGCTTCCCGGGGATAAAATCATTCAAAAGGCGAGAGAGGATAAATGCCTTGTAGTTGGAATGGAATGTGCTATGGATCTTTATAAGTGGCAGTACGGTGTGGCGCCAGAAAAAGGAAAAATAAAGATAAAACCGGAGGATATGGGCTATTACTTCCAAGGATATTCTTTTGTGATAGGAGCAGATAACGCTTGTTATAAAAAGAAACTGTTGCTGAGGAATCAGATGAATCATCATATCTGGATGATAGATGTGGATAATCGGTACCGCAAGGATATCAGAGATAATTTGAAAGATCAGCTAAATGTAGATTTGACCGGATTTGCAGCCAAGATGCGCAGGGAGGAAATTCCAGCCGGTATCTATCAGTTTGGAATGCTGGCGGAGGATCAATGTTCCAGACAGAAATTAGTAAATTGGAGTAATTGGGTGCTGGAGGTGGTGTCGGATGGAAAAGAATGAAATAAATAACATGCGAAACGAAATGCCGGAAGAGGTGGATTACCGGGAGGAATATGAAAAGGAACACTTACGGAATGCCGATCTTGCAGGGCGTGTGGCGGATTTAGAAGCAAAGTGTGATGATCTTACTTTTAAATTAAATCGAATTAAGGAAAATCCCCTCTGGAAAATGTCGTCCCCTCTGCGCCGGTGTATGCATTTTGTAATCCGGCAGAAGAACAGGTTGAAAAACTGCGGGAGCCTTAAAGGAGTGCTGTCGAAACTGAATTATAAAAAGATTGAGAGGCAGGCAAGAGAAAATTATGGGACAAAAAGTTTCCCCACACCTGAGGAGGCGAAGAGGCAGCGGGAGGAACAATTTTCCTGGATGGTAAAGTTCAGTATTCTGGTTCCTTTGTATAATACGCCGGAGGCATTTTTGAAAGAAATGATTGAATCCGTGGTGAATCAGACGTATGAAAATTGGGAACTATGTCTGGCAGATGGTTCTGACAGCGCGCATTCTTATATAGAAGAAATTGTGAAGGAGTATCAGAAGGAGGATGGGAAAAACAGGATCCTCTATAGGAAGCTTGAAAAAAATGAGGGGATTTCGGGAAACACCAACCAATGCCTTAAAATGGCATCAGGTGAATTTATTGGACTCTTTGATCATGATGATATTCTTCATCCCAGTGCCTTATATGAATATGTCAAAGTAATCAACGAAAAAAACGCTGATTACATATATTGCGATGAGACTACATTTAAGAGCGGTGATATCAATAAGATGCTGACGCTCCATTTCAAACCGGATTATGCGATTGATAATCTGAGAGCAAACAATTATATCTGCCATTTCAGCGTCTTTGCAAGAGAACTTCTGGATGGAACCGAACTGTTCCGCCCCAGATTCGATGGAAGTCAGGATCACGATATGATCTTACGTCTGACGGACCGGGCAAAGAAGGTCGTACATGTTCCTAAACTGCTTTATTACTGGAGAAGCCATCCGGACAGTGTGGCATCCGATATCGGGGCGAAGCCCTATGCCATTGAGGCAGCAAAGGGAGCGGTGGCGGACCATTTGAGAAGGCACGGATTTGAACATTTTCAGATCACGTCCACCAGAGCTTTTGAAACCATTTTTAAAATTAGGTATCAGATTATCGGCAGCCCCATGATTTCAATTATCATTGCCAATAAAGACCATGCAGAGGACTTAAAGCGTTGCATCACTTCTATATTAGAGAAGTCTACCTATGAGAATTATGAGATCATCGTAGTGGAAAACAATAGTACGGAAAAAGAGATTTTTGCTTATTATGAGGAACTGAAGGAGAACGAGAGGATTCGGATCGTCAACTTTGAAGGGAACTTTAACTATTCAGCGGTAAACAATCTGGGAGCATCGAAGGCCAGGGGAGAGTACCTCCTACTCCTTAACAATGATACTCAGGTGATAACCGTCAACTGGATGGAGGAACTTCTGATGTATGCCCAGCGTGCTGATGTAGGAGCGGCAGGCGGAAAACTGTATTATGCCAACAAGACCATACAGCATGCCGGCGTGGTGCTGGGACTTGGCGCCCACAGAACAGCAGGACATAGTCATTACGGACAGCATCGGGATAATCTGGGCTATATGGGGAGGCTCTGTTATGCGCAGGATGTCTCGGCAGTTACAGGAGCCTGTCTCATGGTAAAGAAATCTCTTTTCGAGGAAGTGGGAGGTCTCGACGAATCCTTTGCAATTTCCCTGAATGATGTGGATTTCTGCTTGAAACTTCGTGAAAAAGGATACTTAAATGTGTTCACGCCTTTTGCAGAATTGTACCATTTTGAATCTATATCCAGAGGTCTGGATGACAAAGGGGAGAAGGCGGAGCGTTACAATATGGAATCAGAACATTTCAGAGAAAAGTGGAAAGATGTGCTTCTTTTGGGAGATCCCTATTATAATCCGAATTTTTCTCTTGATCGGAGCGACTTTGCTTTGAAAATATAGCAGGACTATGGTAAAATAATACAAGTGTAATGAACATTTCAAGCCTATAAATGAAAATTATGCGAGGAGGATTTAATATGAGCTATAAGGAACAATACGATTTCTGGCTGGAAGATGCTTATTTTGATGAAAAAACCAAAGAAGAACTGCGAGGTATCGCAGGAGATGAAAAGGAAATAGAAGACCGCTTCTACAAAGAACTGGAATTTGGAACAGGGGGACTTCGCGGGGTGATTGGTGCAGGCACCAATCGTATGAATATCTACACCGTAAGAAAAGCAACCCAGGGTCTTGCAAATTATATTATCAAGCAGGGCGGAAAAGACAGGGGCGTAGCGATTGCGTATGATTCAAGAAGGATGTCTCCTGAGTTTGCGGACGAGGCAGCGCTCTGCCTTGCAGCGAATGGTATTAAAGCATATGTGTTTGATGCTCTTCGCCCTACACCGGAACTTTCGTTTGCCCTTCGGACACTGAACTGTATTTCCGGAATTGTCATTACGGCAAGCCATAATCCGCCGGAATATAACGGATACAAGGCTTACTGGGAGGATGGCGCACAGGTTACGGCACCTAAGGATGTGGAGATCATTACTGAGGTTAAGAATGTGACAGATTACCATCAGGTAAAGACCATGGACAAAGAAGAAGCCATTGGTGCAGGTCTTTATCAGGTAATCGGTAAGGAAATTGATGATGCATACATGGAAGAACTGAAAAAACAGATCATCCATCCTGAAATCATTAAGGAAGTAGCTGACGATATCAAGATTGTCTATTCACCTTTCAATGGAACCGGTAATGTGCCTGTAAGGAGAATTCTCTCCGAGCTTGGTTTCAAGCATGTTTACGTGGTACCGGAGCAGGAACTTCCGGATCCCGATTTTACAACACTGGAGTACCCCAACCCAGAGGATCCCAAGGCATTTACACTTGCCCTTAAGCTTGCAAAGGAAAAGAATGCAGACATTATTCTTGCAACCGACCCGGATGCAGACCGGCTTGGAATTTATGCGCTGGATAGCAAATCCGGAGAATATATTCCCTTTACTGGCAACATGTCGGGCATGCTGATTGCAGAATATATTTTAAGAGAAAGAACAGCTACAGGAACCATGCCGGAAAATCCCGCACTGGTAACGACCATTGTGACGACCAATATGGCAGCAGCCATTGCAAAGGACTACAATGTAAAATTTATTGAGGTTCTGACAGGATTTAAATATATTGGAGAGCAGATTAAATTATTTGAACAGACCGGATCAAATAATTACGTGTTCGGGCTGGAAGAAAGTTATGGCTGTCTGGCAGGCACTCATGCCAGGGATAAAGATGCGGTTGTTGCCGTTATGTGTCTGTGCGAGATGGCAGCATGGTGCAAAAAGAATGGAATCACNGTTTGGGATCAGATGCTGAAGCTCTATGAAAAATACGGATANTTCAAAGAAACTCAATATGCGATTACCTTAAAAGGTATTGACGGATCCAAGCAGATTGCTGAAATGATGGATAAGCTGAGAAGCAATCCACCTAAGAATTTTGGCGATCTTANTGTTAAAGAATTCAGAGATTATGGCAGCGGCATAACAAAAGATATTGCAACAGGGGAAGAAAAACCTACGGGTCTGCCAAAGTCCAATGTGCTGTATTTTGACCTTACCAATGATTCNTGGTGCTGCGCACGTCCTTCCGGCACAGAACCTAAAATCAAATTTTATATGGGNGTCAAAGGAACCAGCCTTGNTGATGCAGAGGATAAGGTTTTAAAACTTACAGAGGCGCTTAAGGCTTATCTGTAAATGGANCAAACATAAGGATGACATTACGTTTAAATATGGAATCGCCCTGCTAAAACAGGGCGATTCTTATAGGTGNGCCTTGCGGCACGCGTTTCTAACGGGGAGGTGATAAAATTGGGGAAGATTGCAAAGCTCAGCAATCTGAAAAAAACATTGCGTTATTTAAAGAAAAACGGAATACGCCGGGCATACTATGCAATGAANGAACGAATTGAGATAGAGACGAAAGAAGAGTATAGCTATGAGCCTTTGAGTGAGTCACAAAAAAACTGGCAGATGCAGGATGGGAAAAGATTTTCTATAAAATTCAGCATTTTGGTGCCTGCTTTTGAGACAAAAGAAGAATACCTGCGAGCCATGCTGGACTCGGTTTTGTCACAGACCTATGGAAATTTTGAANTGATTGTTGCCGATGCAAGCGAAAGTGACCGGGTGGAACAGGTAATCNGTACTTATACGGATAAGCGGATCATGTACAGACGTCTTAAGCAAAATGCAGGTATTTCCGCCAATACAAATCAGGCGTTGATGTATGCCACGGGAGATTATGCAGGACTGCTTGATCATGATGATGTGCTTACGCCTGACGCGCTTTATGAAATGGCGGCCTGTATTGCAAAATATGAAGCGGATGAGATCGGGCTACAACTCTTATATTCAGATGAAGATAAATGCGATGAAAGCCAGACCAGTTATTTTGAAATTAACCGGAAACCGGAATTTAATATAGATTTACTGCTGACCAATAACTATATCTGTCATTTTACGGTAATGAAGCGCCAGCTGATGCAGGAACTCGGATTCCGCAGTGTATGCGACGGCGCCCAGGATTATGATCTTGTGCTCCGAGCTCTGAATGTAATGTTGGGAAAAGATAAAAAACGGACNAAAAAGAAAGATGTGCCGGTAGCACATATTCCCAAGGTATTATACCACTGGAGNTGCCATGAACATTCCACCTCAGAAAATCCTGCAAGCAAGCAATACGCTTATGATGCGGGGAAGAGGGCATTNGAAGATTTCTTAAGGGCAAGGGGATTTAAAGGGACGGTGTCTCACCTTCCCCATCTCGGTTTTTACAGGGTTGACTATCAACCGGATCTGATTGCGAACAGACCCGATGTGGCGGTAGTAGGCGGCAGACTGCTGGATAAAAAAAATAAAATAACAGGTGGAATATACACTGCTGATGGACAGCCCCTGTATCTGGGACTTCACAAAGAGTACAGCGGNTACATGCACAGAGCCGTACTGCAGCAGGAGGTGGAGATGGTGGATGTCCGCTGCATGAGAGTGTCTCTGGCAGCTGAGGCGATTCTGGAAGAAATGATTGGTCTCCCCTATCTGNAGCACCCTGGGACAGGCAGATTTGACTGGAGAGACTGCCTGAAAGAAGATGTGGATTTTCTGGATTTAAGCCGCAGATTCTGCGATAAGGTGAGAGAACAAGGCTACCGGATCGTGTGGGATCCCGCCATGTCGGATAAAGTTGATTGAGAGATTAATTTGAAATATAAAAAATATTAAATGAGGATTTAATGTATGACAAGCACAACCGTGGTGATACCAAATTACAAGGGAATAAACTATATAGACAATTGCCTTGCATCCATTTATAAGGGAACTGTTATTCCCCAAATCATCATGGTGGACAATCATTCTGAAGATGGAAGCCTCCCGCTTGTGAAAGAAAAGTACCCTGAGGTTAAGATCATAGAATTTACGGAAAACAAAGGATTCTGCAATGCTGTGAATGCGGGCATCAAAGCAGCAGACACGCAGTATGTCCTTCTCCTTAACAATGACACGGAAGTGGATGCCCAGATGATATCCAGTCTGGAGAAAGCCCTTGACAAGGACCGGACGGCATTTGCAGCAGCCGCGAAGATGATTGATCTCCACAATCCTGATCGATTGGACGGTGCGGGCGATTTCTATTGTGCTCTGGGCTGGGCATTTGCCAGAGGAAAGGACAAGCCGACAGAGACTTATGACAANCCTGGACGAATCTTTTCTGCCTGTGCCGGTGCCGCCATTTATAGACGGGCAATATTTGATAACATAGGTTATTTTGACGAAAATCATTTTGCATATCTGGAAGATATGGATATAGGATATCGTGCAAACATTCATGGTTATCATAATATATATACCCCGGAAGCAAAGGTCTACCATGCCGGAAGCGCTGCCACCGGATCTCGCCACAACACTTTCAAAGTGACTCTTNCCGCNAGGAACAGCGTCTACCTGATTTATAAGAANATGCCCGCGCTACAATTCATTTTAAACCTCCCTCTTCTGCTCATAGGGTATGGCATAAAATGCCTCTTCTTTACACTGAAAGGAATGGGCGGCGCTTACCTTTCCGGCTTTTTTCAGGGAATACGCTTATCNTTNTCAGAGGAAGGAAAGAAAAANAAAGTAAGATTTACTNTACGGAATCTTCCGAACTACCTCTGNATCCAGATNCAGCTGTGGATNAATATTTTCAGAAGGNTATTTTAAAGGAAATAACCATATCCTTCTCCTCTCACAAATTCCGACTGGATATATNCNCNCGTAATCTAGCTTACACGCCGCTTCGGCTCATATCCGGNNACATCCTCCGTTTCATAAGTATCGATNTGCNGNAGAAAAGTATCTTCATCTACTGCTTCTCCNTTTANATAATATTCNCCCCAGTCTTCCTCAGCCAGCTTCTCNNCCAGCCANCTCCCATTATCAAATTGAATGCGATNCCAACNATTACTGNNTGCGCCGNNAGAACCGACATAGACACCATTTGTCTGGAGATCTAAGAAACCCCTGTACATAATTTCCCATCCATAAAATTTCTCATTTTCACAGTGCAATATCAGAAAATCTCCCACAGGCGTCCANTCCAAAATCAATTCCTCTGTTCCNTCCCCATCNAAATCAANCACCCGCACTTCCTGTATCATCATTTCCTCAATACCGCTATCAACATAAGTTTTCACATAATGATTGAGGTCTGTCATTCCCTGAGAATCATATCTGTAATATTTAATACTCTTTCCATCTTTAATAACTTCACCATCTTTATTAAGATCAAGCGGTGTATAATATCCACTTGCCCACTCAAAGGCAGCATTCTCCTTCAAAACAGGAAAATACTGCTCCAATCCTGCCCATTCTCCATCCGTCATTCTGCTCTGAAACGAATCATAATCCAGCTGTGATATCGCTACGGGTCCATAATCATCTGCAATGATTTCCGCTTCTGCTGCTAACTCTGTTGACGCTTCCAATTCAGCATCCGATTCAGAAAATTCCATTTGTGTTTCTTTAGTTTCCTGCTCTGGAGCTTGCATCTGCGTTTGATCCATCTTTTCACTATTGTCATAATTTGCATTATCCGCACATCCGGCAAAAGCCGAGACCATAATAATCATACAAGCACATGTCAGCACTTTTATCCATTTTATCACTTTCACGTATATCTCTCCCTATATGCTTGGCTCATCATATACCCTTCATTTTTCTGAATGCACTTTCAGATTTCCTATTTTTAATTACTCAACGATATTATTCTACCATAAATACAAGCATAATCCTATTGAATATTACCTAAACCACCTTTGCCGTATTCCGGTCAATCATCACCTGCTTTACCATCCGCACAAGTATTTTCTCGTCCAGATAGGCTAAAACTAACATTGAGTCCACAAACATTCTAACAAAACAAATTTACCCAACTGAAAAAGTAGAACATATAATAATCATACAGACCTAAAACGCATAAACCGAGGAAGCGCTAAACCAGAAAGGAAGGAGGTGAGGAAGGGGAAGACGGGGAGCGGGTGGGGAGGGGACTGGTCTGGTCATGGTCCTCAAGGAGCCCTTATAAAAACGCCAGCGCTTGGCGAGGTTCCTTACGAGCCTAGCGCCTGCTGCGTTTTTATAAGGGCTCCTTGAGGACCATGACCAGACCAGTCCCCTCCCCACCCGCTCCCCGTCTTCCCCTTCCTTACCGGACTACCGTCCTCCCATCCTCCCANCCTCCGAATTTTGAGTTGTACTTTTTGTAATAATATTGTAAAATGTTTGCAAGAAGGTAGCAGGATATGATAAAGGANAATCAGAAGTATTTCAATAGACTGCACTTGCTAGTCGATGCCGTTGTAGTAGCCATCGCCTACTTGTTTGCATGGTATATAAAGTTCTGCACCATTTTTGCCGATACGGAACCAGGCGCAGGCGCACTAGACACGAGGACCTATTTNAGTTTCCTTTATTTTGTTGTGCCTGAATATATTATTTTATACTATTTTTTCAATTTGTACGCTCCAAAGCGTGCTACCAGACGAAAATATGAGNTTGAAGGCATTGTCAAGGCAAATACTGTTGGTATTGTCTTCTTTATCGTATTTCTGTATTTGATTAAGCAGCAGCATTTTTCCCGTTTTATGATGGGNGCATTTTTCGTGGTCAATNTTNCCTTTACCACAATATGCCGTACGCTGATNAGAAATATGCTGCTTTATTTTAGGAAAAAGGGATATAATTTAAAATATATTCTTCTTGTGGGNTATTCCAGGGCAGCAGAAGAATATATTACCAGAATCAATGCAAATCCCCAATGGGGTTATGTGGTCCGGGGAATACTGGATGACAGGATTCCNAGCGGGACNGTTTATAAGGGCGTTAAAGTGGTTGGAAGGATAGAAAATATCAAGTATATTCTGCCNGAAAATAAGCTGGATGAAATTGCGATAACGCTTGCGNTGAAGGATTACGATCATCTNGAATATATTGTTGATTTATGTGAAAAGTCGGGGGTTCATACGAAGTTCATTCCCGATTATAATTCATTGGTGCCAAGTCATCCNTANACAGAGGATCTGATGGGACTGCCGGTAATCAACATNCGGTATGTNCCTCTGACCAATACCCTGAACTGGGTGACCAAACGTGCGGTGGATATTATAGGAGCGTCATTTGGGATTATCCTGTCTTCCCCTNTCATGCTAGTGGCTGCTCTGGCTGTGAGATTTACGAGCCGCGGACCGATTCTTTTTAAACAGGAGAGGGTGGGACTNCACAATAAAACTTTTAAGATGTATAAATTCAGGACAATGGAGATGCAGAAGCCNTCNGCAGAGCAGAAGGCGTGGACAGTGAAAGATGATCCCAGAGTCACTAAAGTGGGAAAATTTCTGCGGCGCACCAGTTTAGACGAGCTGCCNCAGTTGTTCAACATATTGATAGGNGAGATGTCNTTAGTGGGNCCAAGACCGGAACGNCCTCAGTTCGTGGATGTTTTCAAGGAGGAAATTCCGCGTTATATGATAAAGCATCAGGTCAGACCGGGNCTTACCGGNTGGGCNCAGATNAATGGGTATCGGGGAGANACTTCCATNCGAAANAGAATAGAGTATGATTTNTTTTATATTGAGAACTGGACNCTNGCAATGGATTTTAAAATNATGTTTTTNACGATATTCAAAGGTTTCATCAACAAAAATGCTTATTAGAAACTTTGTGAATATAAAAGTATTAATTTACAAATCTTAAGNATAGATNAAAAAAGCGTTCAGGGGCTTGCCTAATGGAAAATTTTGTGCCAAAATAGTATCTTGTGAGAAATCACAGATGATAAAGCCCAATATAGATATGAAATTGAAGTAAATAAGGGAGAGATTGATCGTATGACAACAACATCAAAGAAACCTGTTAAGAAAAAACCAGTCAGGCGCGAAGAACCTGTAAGTGCAAAGAAAAAGAGCAGCAGCAAAGGAAAGGCAGCTGCGGAAGCCAAAAAGAAATCAAAGAAAAAACGCACGAAGATTCTTCTGTTTATCTTGGAGATATTTATTTTACTTATAATGGTAGTGGTTTTATATGGTGTCCTCAAGGTAGAAAAAGTTGGCAAGGTAGATTTGCCAAAGGAAGAAATTGTCATTAACCCTGAGGTAGAGGAGCAGGTTGAGACTACTATGAGAGGTTACCGCAACATTGCATTGTTTGGTGTGGACTCNACAACAGGCGCTCTTACAAAGAATACGNGAAGCGATACAATCATGATTGCCTCCATCAATCTGGATACAGGGGAGTGTAAGCTTGTCAGCGTATATCGTGATACTTATCTGAACTTAAGCAATGATTCCTATAATAAATGTAACGGCGCGTATGCAAAGGGCGGTCCGAAACAGGCGATCAATATGCTGAATATGAATTTGGATATGAACATTACTGATTTCGTTACAGTAGGATTTGCAGGTCTTAGTGACACGATTGATGCGTTAGGCGGCATAATGATCGATGTGGATGCAGAGGAACTGAAGCATATCAATAATTACCAGATTTGTATGGCGGAGAATTTAAAGAGAGATTATACGCCGGTAACAAGTACAGGATATCAGCTGCTGGATGGACTACAGGCAACAGCATACTGTCGTATTCGTTACACAGCCGGAGATGATTTTAAACGTGCGGAACGTCAGAGAGAAGTTCTGATGGCGGTTGCAGACAAGGCGAAAACAGCTTCGCCAGCAACTTTGAATTCGGTTGCCAATGCAATTTTTGATAAGGAAGAAATATACACATCTCTGGATCTTTCTGAGATACTTGAACTTTTAGGTGAAATTGGAAAATATCAGATTGTAGATCAGGGAGGATTTCCTGAAGGAAGCATGCGTGCTACAGGAACGATTGGTTCTAAGGGAAGTTGTGTTGTACCGGTATCTCTTGCGGATAACGTACAGTGGCTGCATGAATTCCTCTTTGAAGATGAAGAGTATTCTCCATCAGCAACAGTATTAGAATGCAGCGAAAAAGTTGCGGCTGATACAAATGGATATATAAAATAAGAAATAAGAAGCGCCGGCACGTTTTTTTGATGGCAGCGAGGTGTGATTCTCTGCTGCTTGCGGCGTTACAAGATAGATGCCCCGTTGCTTGCAGCGGGGTATTTGACTATATTATAGAAAAATTTATTTGTAAGACGATATTGTTTGGTGAGGTCATGATATATGTTAGAGGTAGATGTAATTATCCCGGTGTACCGGCCATCACGAAAATTCCTGGAACTTTTGGATATGTTGGAATTGCAGAGCCTGCCAATTGGGAAGATTATTTTGATCAATACAGAAAAAAAATATTTTGATCAGCTGACTGAGGGAACGAATTTTTGGGAAAAACATAAAAAATTGGTGGTGAAGCATATAACGAAGGAGGAATTTGACCATGGCGGCACCAGAAATTTCGGAGTGTCATTGTCAAAGGCGCCTTATTTTATTATGATGACGGATGATGCGGTTCCGGCAGACGAGCAACTGGTGGAACGGCTCCTTGCGCCCTTTGAGGATGAGAAGGTGGGGATGGCTTATGCAAGGCAGATGCCGACAGAGGAATGCGGAGTGATTGAGCGATATACCCGTTCCTTTAATTATCCGGACACTTCTTGTCTTAAATCAGATGAGGATTTAAAAAATATGGGAATTAAAGCATTCTTTGCATCAAATGTCTGTGCGGCATACCGGAGGGATGTTTTTGACAGATTAAAAGGATTTACGGATCACACAATATTTAACGAAGATATGATTTATGCCAGAGGGCTTTTAAATGCAGGTTATCGAATTGCTTATGCAGCGGATGCAAAGGTAGTGCACTCTCATAATTATAGCGGAAAGGAGCAGCTTAAGAGGAATTTTGATCTGGGGGTTTCACATGCGGATTATCCGGAGATTTTTTCGGGGTTATCCACAGAATCGGAAGGAATCCGCCTTGTGAAGAAAACTTGTGCATATCTTTTCAGTATTGGGAAACCCTGGCTTGTTATTAAGCTGATCTGGCAAAGCGGTTGTAAATATCTGGGATATTTTTTAGGAAAAAGATATAAGAATCTGCCGCGGAACTTGATAAAGAATCTTTCTATGAATAAGGGATATTGGAAATAAAATTATCAAACTTTTGTCACAAAATGAACACAATTACTGAATATACTAAGTACATAGTAAAGAGATAACAAGCGGTAAAAAGCAGCCGCAGCACAGGAAAGGAAAAGAGGTAATTGTTATGTATGAAAATAATTATCCAAACAACTACGAGCATACGCCAACAGGACAAAACATGATAAATCAAACCAACCGCAGTCAGGGCGGCAGTAATTCTTATTCATATGGCTCGAATGGCAGTTTCAGCGGAGCGAATGATGGATTTTATAACGAGAGAAGAACCAATCAGTATAGACCAGAAAAAAAACCTGCGAATGCACATAATAGCAGTTCGGGCACAGGTAAAAAGCTTGCAATTGGAATCTGTTGTGGATTGCTGTTCGGTATTTTTGCGGCACTGGGTTTTAATGCAATAGATTTTGCGGCGGACTTTGCGAAGGCGAGGATGGGAATGAGCCAGACACAGGGGACGACCGCTATAGTAGAAGAGAGTGATGAGCAGACCGCCGGCGCACAGGAAAGTCAGAGTGGTACAGAAGAAAAACAGGAAACGGCAGAAGTAAGCGGCACCCAGATAATTAAAACCACAGTAACGGATGTGACAGAGGTGGTAAAGGATGCAATGCCGGCAGTAGTTTCTGTTAATGGAAGATATGTCGAAAAAATGACTTTCTGGGGGCAGGAATATAGTCAGGAGGGAGTCGGCTCTGGCTCGGGTATCATTGTTGGACAGAACGACACGGAACTCCTACTGGTTACAAATTATCATGTAGTTGAATCGGCAGAGGAATTGACGGTTCAGTTCGTGAACGGCGATCAGGCACAGGCGCAGGTGAAGGGTGTAGATGAGGATAAGGACCTTGCAGTCATTGCAGTGCAGCTTGGGGATATCAGCAGTGAGGCAATGGATCAGATTGCGATTGCAAAGATGGGCAGTTCAGATGATCTTACAGTGGGAGAGCCTGTCATTGCGATTGGAAATGCCTTAGGGTATGGACAGTCCGTTACAACCGGTGTGGTCAGTGCCCTTGACAGAACTATAGGAGCTGTGGTACAAAGCGCGTCCCAGAATATGGATACAGAGATCAATACCTTTATTCAGACGGATGCGGCAATTAATCCGGGCAATTCGGGCGGCGCCCTCCTAAACATCAATGGAGAAGTGATTGGAATTAATTCCAGTAAAATCGGTGATACACGTGTAGAGGGCATGGGCTATGCGATTCCCATTTCTGATGCGCAGCCGATTATAGAAGAACTGATGGAGAAAGAGACAAGGCTCAAAGTGGCGGAAGAAGACAGAGGCTACTTAGGCATCACCGGGGTAGACGTAAAAACAGAATATTCACAGCTCTACGGAGCGCCGAAGGGAGTATATGTTTCCACCGTCACCGAAGGATCAGGTGCAGATAAGGCAGGTATCATAAGAGGCGATATTATCGTGGAATTGAATGGCGAAGAGATAACGTCCATGGCAGAGCTTAAGAATGAACTTCAATACTATGCTGCGGGAACGACGGTAGAACTTAAACTTATGCAGGCATATCCCGAAGGGTATCGGGAGAATACAGTAAAAGTCACGCTGGGAGGCCAGAGCAGCGTTCAATAGAGAAAGGCAGGTGATGTTCATAAAGAACATCACCTGTTTTCGTATAGGTCCTGCTTTGTAGGTATTCTTTTTAAAGTGCGCTCATAAAATTAGTAAAAAGAAATGTCATTGTTTATGGGTGATATATGAAAAAAAATTGTCTGCGGCTTATTAAATATGGGATATGTGTGCTTGGAACTGCGGCACTTTTCCTCCTTACAGGATGTGCGAAAGAGAAAGATCCAATGGAAAAAATAAAGGATTTGGAATTTACAGTTCTGGCAGAGGACAATATACCGGAAGAACTTAAAACAATCATTGATGAGAAAAAGGAAAATGCTTTTAAGGTTACTTATCAGGATAATGGATTTTTATATATCTGCATTGGTTATGGAGAGCAGGTGAGCGGCGGATATAGCATTACGGTAAATGCCCTGTATCTCACGGAGAATGCAATTTATGCAGATACCACACTGCTGGGACCGGACCCGGCGGATGCAGCATCAGCAAAGAAGAACGCGCCCTCTTACCCCTATATCGTAATAAAAACGGAATTTGTGGATAAACCGGTAGTGTTCAACTGATAGGTATTGGCAGGAGGTGTACCCGGATATAGCGGGCAACGGCGTATGACAGCGAAGGAGAAACCGTATGCCCTCCCGCGCAGGCGGTATAAAAACTGCGCCAAGCCTTATGGGAAGTGGTTAGAAGGATTTGGCAACCCTATCAGCACACAGCAATCGTCGGACAGGACGTCCGACGAAGGCGTAATTTGACCCATGGATGGGTCAATACGCCGTTTGCGTCCGGTTCCAAAACCTAATCAAGGGTTGCCTAATCCTTCTTACCACTGTACATAGGCTTGAAGCAGTTTTTATACCGCCTGCGC
>JAAVAE010000007.1 GCA_014804245.1 Lachnospiraceae bacterium
ACCCTTTTATGGAATTTTTTAAAAAATTAATTTAGGACATATATAAAAATACCCCATTAGCTTAACTTAATGACATTGGGCACTAAGCTCGTGAGGAACCGCATGCTTTTAAGCATGTGCTGAGTGCTGACGCTTTTTTAGGGGCTCCTTATGGATTATTTATCCTCTCAGAGCTGTGCTTCGGCTGCCTGATGAAAATAGTGAACACTATGTTACATTTTACAGGTTTCCAACAACGTAGCACAGGACAGGTAAATATACCAAAAGGAGTCCCTATAAAAACGTCAGTGCTTAACGAGGTTCCTCACGAGTTTAGCACTGCTACGTTTTTATGGAGCGGGAGCGCGACGACGTTGGTATATTTACCTGTCCTGTGCGGACTATTGGCCGCTTTGTGAAAAGTAACTTTGGAGGGTAGATTCTATTGTCTTGAAAAAAATCTTTTAGTGGAATACGAACAGTAGTATAATGAAACAGTGAACAATTAAGCTTTATGAGGAGAGCGGAATGAATATGGAAGATATTTTTGTAGCTTTTGTAGCCGGCACGATGCTTATGCTTCCGTTTGCTTTAGTTGCACTGGATTTCATTTTTTATATTCAGAAAAAAGAAAAACCCATCTTTGAGCTGATTGCGTTTTTTATCGGCAGTGTCTACATGGCGCTTGCCTATCTTTTATGGGATTTGCCGGATTATCGGCAGCCCTTGAACCTCTATAATTATGTCAGGGCGCATGAGCCTTTTAGCAGTGAGCACATGATGTCTATTGTCATATTTGCCTTGTGGGGATTTTCCAGTTATTTTATTTTAAAATTCACCAGAAAAGCGCTGCCGCCTCTTTTGGAGGTAATTCTGTTAGGCGGTGTATATGTGGGCTGTGGGCTAAGCCTTGTATGGATGTTCCAGCTGTTATGCGCAGGTTGGCCGGAGGGGATTCAATTTGGAGCGTCTGACTATTTTATCGGTTTATGTTTGTGCGTGGTTCCCTTCCTTTATTTGGTACATGTCATTTCCTTGATGGTAAAGTTAGTAAAGGAAAAGGCGGAAAAGCAGGAGAGCATTCATTATGAAAATCCTATGATGCAGAAAATCAATTTATGGTTCTTAAAAGGAGCAAATCTGTTTTTGGCAGCTTTGATTGCTATGCTTCCTGTTCTAGGGATTCTGGTCATGCTCCTTTGTCTTTTTGGTCAGCAGCCGGACGGCATCATTCTGGCATTCACCAAAACCAGCGACTGGGTTTTGTCAAAAGAGATTGCGCCGCCGCCGGTGGCGTACGACACGCATTACCTGTGCACAGTTTCTCTGCGCGGACATAGAAAGCTGGTAAAGCCTATCCGTTATGGAATCCGGAAAGGAGAAAAAATAGTTGTGAACAGACAGCTTTGTGTAGCCAATGCCTTTGAACAGCTTATCATGGAAAAGACGCCGCGTTTTCATAAAGCAGTCAGAAATTTTTATGATACATACGGATATCCTATATCCAGACATATCCGCCATGCGTGGACAGCGGATGTGGTTTATCTTATGATGAAACCCTTAGAGTGGGTATTCCTTATGGTGCTTTATCTTTTTGACGAAAAGCCGGAAAACCGTATCAGCAGTCAATATCTTCCAAAGGAGTTGGAATATGAAGCATAAATGTCACTTGCAGACACCTATAGGAATTATTTGCATACAAGAGGAAGAAGAAGCCATCACTGCTTTGTATGTTGACAGGCAGTATGAAGAAAGGTATCATTTACGCAGGTCTGACGGAGAACTGCGCTTTTTGGAGGAGCCTGAGACGAGGCTGCTTAAAACGGCAGGAACCCAGCTTATGGAATATTTTCAGGGGAAGAGAAAAGAGTTTTCACTTCCGCTTTCTCCTCAGGGAACGGAATTTCAGAAAAAAGTATGGGAAACGCTTTGCACGATTCCCTATGGACAGACCAGAAGCTATGGACAGATAGCCGCACAGCTTGGAAAACCAAAAGCATGCCGGGCCGTTGGGGGAGCAAACAATAAAAATCCAATCATGATTTTTATTCCCTGCCATCGTGTGATTGGCGCAGACGGCTCACTGGTAGGTTTTGGAGGCGGTCTTCGGGCTAAACGCTACATGCTTGATTTAGAGAAAGGAGAAAATTGATTATGGGCACACCCTACTACGTTGCATAGCAAAGGCTTTGCAATGAAAATATAAAAAGATTGCTATAGCCTTTGCTGATCCTGAAAACAGCAATAGAACAGGAGGGCAACAATGAGCTATAGAAGTGCAGAGAAGGTTCTGCCATATGAATTGATAGAATTAATCCAGCAATACGTGGATGGAGACTATCTTTATATTCCCCGCAAAGAATCAAAAAGAAAGAAATGGGGAGAGAATACCGCCATAAAGCAGGAACTCGAAGAAAGAAACACAGCGATTTTCGGGGATTATATACAGGGCTTGTCAATGAAGGAACTTGCAGTAAAATATTTTTTATCTGAAAAGAGTATACAGCGCGTTGTATATCAAAAGCGTAGAGGCAGTTAGTTTTAAAAATCTGTGTGAATGGAGATAAAAAGGGTGAGATATCTGGCAATCGCAGTCAGATGTCTTACTTTTTTTTGTGAACTGATGAAAAACAGTGGCGTAATTTGTTGTAAATGATGTTGCCTGCTCAAAAATAGTTATCATCTGTTTTTGAGGTTTTGAGAGCAGGAATAAACTGTTACACTGCTATTACGAGATAAACAGAAAACGACAAGGAGGACATTAATTATGGGCACACCTTATTACATTGCATAGCAAAGGCTATTGCAATCACTAAAAATAGTACGATACAACCGTAATAGTCTTTGCACATCCGAAGATAAAATATAAGGAGATGCAAAATGGACTATTTAAATACAATTGAATATAGAATAAAACCTACCCACGCTTTAAAAATCATCCGCAACTGTTCCGGATGCGGGAGAAAGGCGTTCTTTGTCAGTACAGGACAATTTCGCGTAAATGCCAATGGAAATCTTGTAGACATCTGGTTAGTTTACCAGTGTGAGAAGTGCAGACACACCTATAATCTTACTGTCTATGAGAGAACAAAAGCAAAGAAAATAGCAAAAGAGCAATATCTGGCATTTCTCCGCAACGACGAGAATCTTGCATTAAAATGCGGCACAAACCTTGATTTGCTGAAACGAAATAAAGCTGAAGCAGATATAAATGGATTAGAATACCAGTATGAGAAGACTGAGGCGGAAACATTACATCCGAAACGGACAAATAAAGATGGCTGTTCAAGAATAATCATACAAAATCCATATCGGCTAAAGGTGCGGATTGACAGACTGTTGCCAGAACTAATCAAAATCAGTAGAAGCCAGATGAAAAAAATGATGCAAGAGGGGAAAATTTGCTTTGAGGGAACCTACCTTGCAGAAACAACGGAAATTGTCATAAACTGATGAAAGTAACGGTTCAGCCTTGGTGCTGGGTATAGAAAGCGGTGGCAGGATGTATAAGGTGCAGTCCTTTGCCCCCTGCACCTTATACATCCTGCCACCGCTTTCTATACCCAGCGCCAAGGCTGAACTACTCTTGCCAATAATTTTACATTTCCCGTTTCCACCTGCTCTGTTTTGCGGTACAATATAAGAAGTGGAAAACAACAGGCACGGCAGGTTGCTAATCTGGAATAATATCGTAAATGGACAGAGATTATGGAACGAGACATTGATTTAAAGCAGGTATCGGACGGCAGATTATATCTGGCAAATGACATGGTAAGAACAGGTTGCAATGATTGCGCCGGCTGTTCTTCATGCTGTCAGGGAATGGGAACTTCTATTATTTTAGACCCCTATGATATGTACAGCATGGAAAAGGGCATGAGCACCACCTTTGAAGAATTGATGGCAGATAAAATTGAGTTGAATGTGGTAGACGGCATTATTCAGCCCAATTTAAAAATGCAGGAGAAAAGGGATTGCTGTGCCTTTTTAAGTGAAGCGGGAAGATGTACCATTCATGGGTTCCGACCAGGATTTTGCAGGATGTTTCCCATGGGCAGGATTTATGAGGAGAATGGCTTTCGGTATTTCATTCAGATTCATGAGTGTCCTTATCCCAATAAGACGAAGGTAAAGGTAAAAAAGTGGCTGGAGATACCGGAATTGGGGAAGTATGAGGCTTATATTACGGACTGGCACTATTTTCTTAAAGGGGTGCAGGAAATCATAAAAAGAACGCAGAATGATGCAATCATCAAGAGTTTGAATATGTACCTGCTGAATCAGTTTTATGTAAAACCCTATGACACCGCAGCGGAAAGTGAAAACGGGACGGATTTTTACCGACAGTTTTACGAAAGACTGGAAGAAGCAAAGGAAACAGTGAGAGCCTATCGATAATGGGTTTTTGAAAGGAAGGCTGTTATGGCGGATATCAAGACATCAAAATTATTTCATTCTATAACAGAGGCAGAGATGGAGAGGATTTTGAAGTGCTCCAAATCTGTCTTGAAAAGCTATCCCGCTGGAAAATATATTTTTGAGCAGGGAGGAATGCCTTCCAGACTCTTCCTTCTTCTGGAAGGACAGGTGCAGATTTGTAAAGATTTTACTTCCGGTAAGAGGGATGTATTGTATCTGGTGGAAGCGGGAAATGTGTTTGGGGAAATCTTTCTGTTTGGAGACCGGAAGCACTATTGGTATGATGCGGTGGCGGTCAGCGATGTGAAGATTTTGGAAATGCCATGGGACTTTTTTTATCATTTCTGCTCCAATGCCTGCGACCATCACAAGCAGCTTACCCAGAACATGCTGGAAATCTTGTCAGAAAATAATTTTAAAATTACAAGGAAGCTCCACATAGTAAGTACCTCATCTTTGCGGGAGAGGATTGCCATCTGGCTGATTGATGCCATGGACGAGAATTCTGTTGTGAATTTGCCAATGAACAGAGAACAGCTGGCGGATTTCCTGGGAGTTGCAAGACCTTCCCTGTCGAGAGAATTGATGCGTATGCAAAAAGACGGATTGATCGAAGTGAACAAAAAGAAAATCAGGGTATGTGATAAGGAAGCAGTGGAAATGCTCTATGGACCCTGATTGTTTTTATAAAAATACACGAAAATTCCAAATTTGTAACTGTGGTTACGGATTTTTTGCGTTGAAAAACGTATTATGAAATCACAAAGAACAAATAATGATAAATGACGATAAAGCAATTAAGGAAAGGAGCAGTTATTATGGCAAACACAAACTCAGCACAGGTAGAAAACTTAGTAAATCTTTTGGATGGATATGCAGGAAAAGGTGGGCATCACTTAAATGTCAATGTTTTAAACAGAGATATGCTTTTAGACGCTCAGAAGCATCCTGAAAATTATCCTCAGCTTACAATCCGTGTATCCGGTTATGCAGTAAACTTCATCAAGCTGACACCGGAGCAGCAGGCTGATGTTATTTCCAGAACATTCCATGAAGCTATGTAAGGAATTCCCAAGAGAAATAAGTCAGATAGACACGTTTTTACGTCTATAACAGAATAGGAACAAACGCCGACTCGTACAACAGAGATCGGCGTTTTTTTTTTGATTTAATACATTTTTTATAATCAAGTTGTTTTGACCTCGGAATACGTATGATAAAATGTTTATAGAATAGATTGTGGATGGAGGAAGAGCAGAGTGGGGTCATTTGTAGAATTTAGGAATGTCGGTAAGACTTATCATATGGGCGAAGTGGATATTGAAGCGCTGAAGGATGTGAATTTTACAATTGAGAAAGGTGAATTTTGTGTCGTAGTCGGAGCCTCGGGTGCGGGTAAAACGACCATTTTGAATATCTTAGGCGGAATGGATACCCTGTCATCCGGACAGGTTCTATTGGATGGGGAGGAAATTTCATCATACAATAAAAAAAGGCTGACATCCTACAGACGATATGATATCGGTTTTGTATTCCAGTTCTATAATCTGGTGCAGAATCTGACAGCCCTGGAGAATGTGGAACTGGCAGCGCAGATCTGTAAGGAGCCGCTGGATGCGAAGGCTGTTCTGGAGATGGTCGGATTAAAAGACAGGGCAGGTAATTTCCCGGCGCAGTTATCAGGAGGGGAGCAGCAGAGAGTGGCGATTGCAAGGGCGCTTGCCAAAAATCCGAAGCTCCTTCTTTGTGACGAACCGACAGGCGCTTTGGATTATCATACAGGTAAAGCTGTTCTGAAATTATTGCAGGATACATGCAGGAAAGAAAAAATGACGGTGGTAGTCATTACGCATAATCAGGCGCTTACTGCAATGGCAGACAGAATCATCACGGTAAAGAACGGAACCGTGCGGAAAATGGAGATGAACGAGCATATCGTACCGGTAGAAGAGATTGAGTGGTAACGGGATGTTTATGGCAGGGAGTCGATGAATGAGTAGTGGAATGCGCAAAACAACAATCAGGGAAATCAAAGGAAGCTTTGGACGGTATATGGCGATCATGGCAATTGTAATGTTGGGGGTGGGGCTGTTCACGGGATTGAAGGCAACGACGCCGGCGATGCTCACAACAGAAAATACTTACTTGGCGGAACAGAACTTTTTTGATTTCAGACTGTTATCTACCATAGGATTTACAGAAGATGATCTGGAAATGCTGGCGGAAATGGATGAGATAGCTACTGTGGAAGGAAGCGTTTCGGTTGATGCGCTGTGCGCAGTTGGGGAAGGAAACGAATCTGTATACAAGATCCATGAGGTGCCGGAAGAAATCAACCGGATTGTCTTGACCGCGGGCAGAATGCCGGAAAGTGCGGATGAATGTGTGCTGGATGCGTCTTTGTATGACGAGAGTGCAATCGGATCCCAGATTACAGTGACGGATAACAACGTCGAAGATACGTTGGAAATGTTCAGTAAGCGGACATTTACGGCAGTGGGGATTGTGCGCTCTCCTTATTACATCAATTTTGAGAGAGGAACGACCTCCATCGGAGAGGGGAGAGTTGCTGCCTTCCTTTATGTGCCGAAGGAAGCCTTTGACTGTGATTATCTTACCGAAATTTATGTGACAACAGTGGAGAAGCATGATGTCTATACGGATGAGTATAAAGATTATATAGATGCCCTTCAAGATAGAATGGAAGAAAAAACAGATCTAATCGTGCAGAATAGGTACGGGGAACTGATAGAAGAGGCGCAGGAGAAAATCGACGACGCGCAGCAGGAACTGGACGAAAAGGTCTCAGAAGCTGAGGAAGAATTAGAGGATGCATGGCAGAAAATTCTGGACGGAGAACAGGAACTTTCAGACGGCGAGCAGGAAATTATAGACGGCGAGCGGGAGATTGCAGATGGAAAGCGGGAAATAGCAGAGCATGAGCAGGAGATTCTGGATGGAGAGCAGGAAATCATAGACGGTGAGAAGGAAATCCAGGAGAAAGAACAGGAGATTGCGGATGCGGAAGAGGAGGTCCGCCTGCACGAATGGGAAATCTTTTCAAATGAGCAGGAGCTGGGGCGTGCGAGAGACGAACTGGAACAGGCAAAAGAGACCATACAGGCGAAGGAGATGCTGCTGGCTGAGAAGGAAGAAGAACTGCTTCGGGCGGAAAGAGAAGTGCTTGGGAATAAAGCGCTGCTGGAGGAACAGCAGGGAGCATTGGCGGCGCAGGAAGCAGAACTGGATGCTGCCAAAGCGCAGTTAAACAGCCAGAGGGAGGAACTGGAATTTGCCTATGCTATGCAGTATGTTACCCTGGAAACCTATGAAGAAGGCATGGGACAGATAGAGGCAGGACTTTTGCAGGTTCAAGCAGGCAAGGAACAGTTGGCAGCAGGAAAACAACAGATACAGTATGGATTGGAACAGATAGAGGCAGGACTTTCACAAATTGAGGCAGGAAAGGGCGAAATTGATCTTGGAAAGGGACAGATCGAAGATGCCAAAGCCGAAATTGCAAATAATGAAGCGGTACTTTTAAATGCAGAGAGCGAACTTGCAGCGGCAAAAGCAAAGGTGGTAAGTGCAAGAGAGGAATTGGAAGACGGCAAGACGAAGCTTGCAGATGCGAAAGCGGAATTGGAGGATGGTAAGGCAGAACTGGAAGATGGAAAAAGGGAACTTGCAGATGCCAGGAAAGAACTTGCGGATGCGCAGACTAAGCTGGAAGACGGCAGGGCGGAGCTTGAGGATGGCAGGAGCGAGCTTGCAGACGCCAAGGTGGAATATGAGGATGCCAAAGCGGAATTTGATCAGGAAGTCGCAGATGCCCAGCAGAAAATCGATGATGCCAGGAGCGAACTTGCAGATATTGACGAGCCGGATGAGTATGTGCTGACAAGAGACACCAATATCGGTTATGCCTGCTATGAGAGTGATTCCAGCATTGTTGCAGCGATTGCCAATATATTTCCGGTATTCTTTTTCTTAGTAGCAGCACTGATCTGTATGACTACTATGAACAGAATGGTGGAAGAGCAGAGGACGCAGATTGGGGTGCTCAAGGCGCTGGGATACGGAAATGCTGCCATTATGGGCAAGTATCTATTTTATGCCGGTTCTGCAGCGGCAATCGGGGCGATTATCGGCTGCGTGGGCGGCACCTGGCTGTTTCCGAGGGTGATATGGTATGGATACAGCATTATGTACAATATGGGAGAAATCAAATATTATTTTGATTTTAAACTGGCGATTCTCTCTTTGGCTGCAGCGCTGGTGTGCTCTGTGGGATCGGCATATTTTTCCTGCCGGCATGAACTTAGGAGTGTGCCGGCGAATTTGATCCGTCCTAAAGCGCCGAAGAGCGGCAAACGGATTTTTCTGGAAAGAGTCACTTTTATCTGGAGCAGAATGAAGTTCCTGCACAAGGTTTCCATGAGGAACCTTGTAAGATATAAGAAGCGGTTTTTCATGATGATACTTGGCATCAGCGGCTGCACGGCCCTGCTCGTTACAGGCTTTGGTGTGAAAGATTCTGTTACGAATATTGCACAGATGCAGTACGGAGAGATTCAGATTTATGATATCGGTATTACATTTAAAGACGGAGTGGGGGAAGCTGATTTAAGTGAACTGATGACACAGACTGAAGGGATGCTTGCACAGACGGCCTGCCAATATGAGGAAAGTGTGGATCTAGACTTTGGCGGCAAGACAAAATCTGTTTATATGGAGATTCCAGAAAATGCAGAGGAAATTAGTGCATTTCTAAATCTGCATACACAGAACGGAGAAGAAATTTCTTATCCGGGTAAAGGAGAAGCGGTTTTGACTGCAAAGATAGCAGAGAACCTTGGAATCAAGGTGGGCGATGAGGTGACCTTGCGGGACAACGATATGAACAGNCTTACCGTNACCATATCTGCCTTGTGTGAGAATTTTGTTTATAATTATATTTATATCAACAAAGAAACGTATGAAGAACAGCTTGGCAGAGAACCNGAGTACAAAAGTGCNTATGNGNTTGTAAACGAGGNGACGGATATCCATGAGGCAGCGGCNGNTATNTCCGACNGGGATAACGTACTTTCNGTTTCNGTTACAAAGGATATGCGGGAAAGAATTGAGACNATGATGAACAGTATGGATTATATTGTNTTTTTGATTATCCTGTGTGCNGGCAGTCTTGCNTTTATCGTGCTTTACAACNTGACCAACATCAATATTACGGAGCGGATCAGAGAGATAGCAACAATCAAGGTTCTTGGATTTTATGCAAAGGAGACAGCAGATTATGTTTTCAGGGAAAACCTGCTATTGACAGGAATGGGCGCTGTTGTTGGTCTGGGGCTCGGGAAATGGCTGCACTGGTTTATTATGTACAACATCAAGCTTGATATGATTTCATTTAAGACGATCATTATGCCGGTCAGCTATGTGTGGAGCTTGTTGCTTACCTTTGGTTTCGCACTGNTNGTGAACGGACTGATGTATTTTAAACTTGAGAAAATCAATATGGCAGAGTCCTTAAAGTCCATTGAATGATAAAACCGCCGCGCTATGACTAGTGCGGCGGTTTTAGAAATATANNTTATAAATATTTTTCTGTTTATTTCTCTGCTTTCTTTTTGCCGATCATTGTGAAACAGATGATGGCGGCAATGACATAAAGCGCGAGTGTCACATAAAGCACCATTTGNTANCCGGTAGGATTTACCATGGTGTCTGCGTGTCCTTCTAAAGGAATCTCATTTCCNAAATGCTTTACAATAAAGGATGCCATCTGGTTTCCGGTAAGACCTGCAAATGCCCATGCGGAAAGGGTGATGCCGTGTATTGCGCTGATGTTCTTCATGCCGTAGTGGTCAGAAAGCAGTGTAGGTACATTGCTGAATCCGCCGCCGTATCCGGCATTTACCACGAACAGAAGGATCAGTACCAGTATCATGAAGAATGTATTCTGTCCCATGTTGGTGATACCCTGTGTAAGGACTACAAGACCGGTAGCAACAATGGAAAGAATNAATATAATCTTATAAATGGTATTTCTGTCTTTAAAAGTATCCGCCCATGCTGAAAAGCCAAGACGTCCGCCTGCATTGAAAACTGCTGTGACGGAGGAAAGGATACCCACGATTCCTACCAGTCCGAGACATTTGATAATCATCTTTTCCTGGGAAATAAGAGCAAGTCCACAAGTAATATTGAGATAGAACATAAGCCAGATACCAATAAATGTCACAGGCTTTTCTTTGATGACGTCGATAGCGCGCGCGCCCTTTTCGGCGGANGTAGGTTCATGCCAGCCGGCAGGTTTTGCAAGAAGAAGATGTCCTACGAACATCATTACAAAATATACCACTGCCAGAATAAAGAACATCTTGTAAATTCCGCCATCTCCCAGCGAATCAAGAAGCGCCTGCATGATAGGACTGGCGATTGCCTTTGCAGCNCCAAATCCGGCAACTGCAAGTCCGGTAGCAAGACCTTTCCGGTCTTCAAACCAGAGCATCAGGGTCTTAACAGGAGACAGATAACCGGTACCGAGACCAATACCCATGATAAAGCCGTAGCACACGTAGATACCCAGAAGTGCAAGAATACTTCCCTGATGAGTACCGCCATACCAGATAAAGAAACCGGTGCCTGCCATTCCGGAAGCAAAGCATATGGCAGCAATCAGAGAGGACTTATGAATGTCCTTCTCCACGATACCGCCCAGAAAGGCAGCGGACATACCAAGAAAGAAGATGGCAAAACTGAAAGCCCATTCTGTAGCTCCTTTGGNGAAACCGATATGNTTNGCGATTTCCTCACTGAAAATGGACCAACAGTAAACCGTACCAATGCTGCAGTGAAGCAATAATGCGGGTATTGCAGCGCGTACCCATTTGTTTTGTTTCAGATTTTCCATGTCGTAACTCACTTTCCTTTATGTATTATTAATAGAACATTAAATTCCGATTCCTATTATACATTAGCAAGCGTATTTTTCCAAGTNATTTTNTAGAGAAAATAGGANGCGCTTGCAATTCAGCCCTGCCTTTAGGCGCAGAAGGGTGNANCAGCATAGCNGCNGGTCAGGCAAAAAACTGTTTCGGAACCTATGTACAGTGGTAAGAAGGATTAGGCAGCCCTTATTTTGGGATTGNTACCGGACGCAAACGGCGTATTGACCCATCCATGGGTCAAATTACGCCTTCGTCGGACGTCCTGTCCGACGATTGCTGTACGCTGAAAGGGCTNCCAAATCCTTCTAACCACTTNCCATAAGGTTCCGNNACAGTTTTTTGCCTGACCNGCNGCTATGCNGCTACACCCTCCTGCGCCTAAAGACAAGGCTGAATTGTAACTGATGACACTCNGCTAATTGAGGTTGAATCAATGTCGTTTAGAACAGTGGCAGCGTGCATCGGCAGGGCAGTATGAAGTCCCGCGGAGGGGAATGTAAAAATCTGCGCCGAACCTTATGGGAAGCGGTTAGAAGGACTTAGTAGCCCGTGAATTACCAGCAATCGTCGGACAGGATGTCCGACGAAGGTGTAACTGGTCCATGGATGGACCATTACACCGCTTGCGTCCTCATGAATTTACCTATATAAGGGATACTTAGTCCTTCTTACCGCTGTACATAGGTAAGAAGCGGATTTTTACATTCCCCTCCGCGGGACTTCATACTGCCCTGCCGATGCACGCTGCCACTGTTCTAAACGACAAAGTTGTATAACAAAATGTTTCCGATGCAATAATAAATAGGAAATTCAAATTGACAAAAGCAATTTTCTACATTATGATATCAGTGTAATCAGCTAAGACGAAGACGAGTAGTATGGATTATCACTTCCAGAGAGCCGGGATGGTGGAAAGCCGGCAGAATGAATTCATATGAAAAACAACTTTACCAGCTGCAAATAAAAATCGCTCAAGTGACTGCATGGCAGTAAATCAGGTGGCACCGCGGATTGTTTAATTCGTCCTGAATTGATTATAGAATCAATTCGGGACTTTTTATTACAATAAACTAACTCGCGAAGCGTGGCAGAGTTTTTTTCAAGCAGAAATGGAGGAGAAAATGGAATTATCAACATTGTATCGTGAACGTACCTTGGATCAGATTTCCGAGGGAGATATCGGAAAGGAAATGAAGGTTGCAGGATGGGTTGAAAACATCCGCGACCACGGCGGCGTATCTTTTATTGACTTAAGAGATATGTACGGCGTGCTTCAGATTGTAATGAGAGACACTTCTTTATTAAAGGGAATCAACAAGGAAGATTGTATCAGCATTACAGGAGAAATTGAAAAACGTGATGAGGAGACTTATAATCCCAAGATTCCAACAGGAACCATTGAACTGGAAGCGCACAGCGTGGAAGTCCTTGGAAAAGTATACAGGCAGCTTCCTTTTGAGGTTTCCACATCAAAGGAAATCAGGGAAGATCTGCGTCTTAAGTATCGATTCCTCGACCTTAGAAACCGCAAGGTGATGGACAACATGATTTTCCGTTCCAACGTCATCAAGTATCTTCGTGAAAAAATGACGGAGATGGGATTTATGGAAGTGCAGACCCCTATCTTATGTGCATCTTCACCCGAAGGCGCAAGAGATTATATCGTCCCTTCAAGACATTATAAAGGTAAATTTTATGCACTTCCCCAGGCACCGCAGCAGTATAAGCAGCTGCTCATGGTATCCGGTGTGGATAAATACTTCCAGATCGCACCTTGTTTCAGAGATGAGGACGCAAGGGCAGACCGTTCTCCCGGCGAGTTTTATCAGCTGGACTTTGAGATGAGTTTTGCAACCCAGGAGGATGTGTTCCGTGTGGGCGAGGAAGTGCTGACTGCAACGTTTGAGAAATTTGCACCGGAGGGGTATGAGGTGACGAAGGCTCCTTATCCGGTTATCAGTTATAAACAGGCAATGCTGGAATTCGGCACAGATAAGCCGGATCTCCGCAATCCTCTGCGTATCATCGATCTGTCAGAGTTCTTTATCCGTTGTACCTTTAAACCTTTCCAGAACAAGACAGTGAGGGCAATCAAGATCCATGGACATCAGTCCAAAGGCTTCCATGAAAAGATGCTGAAATTTGCCACAGAAATTGGCATGGGCGGACTTGGCTATCTGGAAGTGCAGGAAGATTTGTCATATAAGGGACCTATCGACAAGTTCATTCCGGATGAACTGAAAGCAGAAATGAGACAGCTGGCAGGTCTTGAGAAGGAAGATACTATTTTCTTTATTGCAGACAAGGAAGAGCGTGCAGCAAGTTTTGCAGGGCAGATTCGCAGTGAACTCGGAAAGCGTCTTGATATCTGTGAGAAGAACGCTTACCGCTTCTGCTTTATCAATGACTTCCCTATGTTCGAGAAGGATGAGGAAACCAAAAAGATTGGCTTTACCCATAATCCATTTTCCATGCCTCAGGGCGGACTGGAAGCTTTAAATACAAAAGATCCGCTTGAAATTCTGGCATACCAGTATGATATTGTATGTAACGGTGTAGAGTTGTCCTCCGGTGCAGTCCGTAATCATAATCTGGATATCATGGTGAAAGCATTTGAGATTGCGGGATATGATGAAGAAGTGTTAAAACAGAAATTCGGCGCTCTTTATAATGCATTCCAGTTCGGAGCACCTCCACATGCTGGTATGGCGCCCGGGGTGGATCGTATGATCATGCTGCTGCGCAATGAAGAAAATATCAGGGAAATCATTCCCTTCCCTATGAGCGGAACGGCACAGGATCTGATGTGCGGCGCGCCCAATGAGGTGACAGAACAGCAGCTTCGGGAAGTTCATATTAAGGTGAGACAGTAAAGAATCTCAGGTGTTTAGAAGGGGGTGTACCGACGGAGCGCACCCCCTATTTCTAAGCAGTTTGAAAAAAATGAAAATATTGTTTCGGGAAAATGCATAAAAATAATATAGTCATTTTGTAAAATTATTGTATTGAAAAAAAAAATGAAATAAATTATCATAACCAATGTACTTGATAATATGTGCAAGGAGAACTATGGTTACAATAGGAGATATTGCTAAAGAGGCAAATGTATCTAAAACAACGGTTTCAAGAGTGTTGAATAATTCCAGTCTGGTGGATGAGAATACTCGTCAGAAAATTACAGAACTGATTGAAAAATACAATTATGTGCCATCGACTATCGCAAGAAATTTATCTAAAAGAGAATCATCTACAATAGGAGTAATTATTCCGGAAATAGACAATCCATTTTTTGGTGAGATGTTAAGAGGAATCATGGACACAATGGAACAGGTGGGACTTACTGTGATGTGCTTCAATTCCGGCGACAAGAAAGAAAAGGATATGAAGGCTTTAGCGATACTAAGGCAGAACGGAATAAAAGGATTGATTTATACACCGGCTATTGATTATAGCGGTAATGAAGAACAGAGTATGTTAAAGAAATGGCTGCAATCCTTAGATTCTCCTGTAGTTGTCGTAGACAGAGAATTAGAGTTTTTACAGAATGCAGACGGCGTATTTTTTGATAATGAATTGGCGGCATACAAGGCAACAGAAGCATTGATCCAGTCAGGGCATAAGAAAATAGCAATTATAAATGCTGAACTTGACAGGATTTTGGCAAGAGAAAGACAGCGCGGATATGAAAGAGCCTTAAAAGAACATAATATCGAGGTGAATGACAAGTACATCTTCCTTGGAGATTATACGGAAAATAAGGCTTACCAGTTAAGTAAACAATGTTTAAATCTTGAAGAAAAGCCAACAGCAGTCTTGACATGCAACAATAATACTACAATGGGTTTTTTCAGAGCGAAGAAAGAAATAGGAATAGAAGACAGTGAAATTGTATGTATTGGATTTGACAATATAAAAGCCTTGGAATTTTTTGATATAAACTTTAATTACATAGAGAGAAGTGTTTATTCTATGGGAAAGAAGGCTGCTGATTTATTGCTTCAAAGAATCAAGAATCCAGATCAGCCAAGAATTAAGTATATTATTGAACCCAAATTGGTAATTAAACATATTTAAAAATGTATTCTGGAAGAATAAATCGTCCAGAATAATTTTTACAAAGATGTGTAACCGGTAACAAAAGGCTTTGTTTTTTAGTGGAGTTAATACGAAAGGAGGTGGAAATCAAGAGAGTATTTTTATAATATATAAATGTTTTTACACAAAAATGTAACCGATAACAAATAATGGATGAAAGGAGAAATAGTTATGCAGTATGGAATTTACTATGCTTATTGGGAAAGACAATGGGGAGTGAATTACTTAAAGTACGTCGAAAAAGTAAAAAAATTAGGATTTGATATCTTGGAAATTTCTTGTGCAGGTTTAAAGGATTTATCTGAAGCGGAAATCACAGAGTTAAGAGACTGCAAGGAAAAGTCAGGGATTATCCTTACTGCTGGGTACGGACCAAAACCGAATGAAGACATTTCGTCTGAAGATCCGTCAATCGTTGAGAATGCGTTTCAATTTTGGAAGGAAACTTTTCCGGTATTGAAAAAGCTGGATATTCATCAAGTTGGGGGCGGTCTATACTCCTGCTGGCCGGCAGATTATTCGAAGAAACCAGATAAGAAGGGTGATCTGTCGCGCAGTATCAAGAATATGATAGAGCTGGCCAATATGGCACAGGAGTATGAAATTGAGTTAGGTATGGAAGTTTTAAACCGTCATGAAGGATATCTAATCAACACTGTAAAGGAATGCCTTGATTATGTTGATGCGGTAGGCCGGGAGAATGTGAAAGTTATGTTGGACACTTATCACATGAGCATGGAGGAGGATTCTTTAGAAGATGCCATTTTATCTGCCGGAAAGAAATTGGGACATTTTCATATAGGGGAAAATAATCGTAAACTTCCGGGGCAGGGGAAGATTGTTTCATGGAATGAAATAGGAAAAGCCTTAAAGGAGATTGGCTATACAGGAACAGTAGTTATGGAACCCTTTGTTATCTGCGGCGGTGAGGTTGGCCAGGATATTCGCATCTGGAGAGATTTAAAGGAGGATTGCTCGGAACAGACATTGGATCAGGAGGCAGCAGAATCTTTAAAATTTATCCGCAGAGCCTTTGAGGGCATTTGAATTATAGAATAAAAGCGGGCTGTGAATAGTGCATAAAAAGATTATATCAAACAATACATTTTTAACAAAATAGGAATAATTGTTCAAATATTATTGACATATAGACGGAATTGATATAAGATTTTGATAAATGTAAGCGGTTACAAATGGCAGAGAAATATACTGACTAATCCATAGAGACCAATTACAAAAAGCATATAGATGCATATTTTTTTATACGAAAATGTAACCGGTTGCATAACGCTATGATTGCAGATATAAAAAGCCAAAAGAAAGGTGGAGGGAGAAAAGATGGAAAAGAAAAAACTGATTATTGATACTGATGTGGGAACCGATTTTGATGATGCGTTTGCATTGCTGCTTGCTTGCCAGAGTGATGAAATTGAACTGCTCGGCGTAACTACTGTCTGGTCAAACGCATATGAACGTGCCAGAATTGCCAAAAAAGTTTTAAAAATTGCAGGAAAGCTGGATATTCCGGTATGCGCAGGAATCAGCAAGCCGATAGATGGAAGCGGTACGGTGTGGTACGGCTATGAAGGTGGCGGAATCATGGATGAAGGTGATGATGTAGATCCGTCACTTGAGCCGGAAAAGAAGCATGCAGTTGATTTCATTATCGATACTGTGATGGCTAATCCGGGAGAGGTGACAGTGATTACGCTGGGATCCTTAAGTAATCTGGCGATTGCAATTGTGAAGGAACCGCGCATTGTGGAGAACATTAAAGAGGTGATTTCCATGGGAGGCGTCGTTGTTCCTGTTGTTGATAAGATGGGAATTACTAGATCGCCGATAGAAGAATACAATTTTAACTGTGACAAAATTGCGACCAAAATTGTGTTTGACGCAGGGCTGAATTTCACAATGATCCCCATTGATGTGACCTTAAAGGTTCCGGTTCCGCCCAGCGATGTTGAAATCCTTAAAAATAGCGACAGGCCCATTGCAAAAGCAGCATGGCGTATGCTGGAAGTATGGCCTGAACAGGAAAAAATGCTGTATATCAGCGGAGGAGTACCGACAGAGCACACGGACCTTTGGATGCATGATCCGCTTTGTGTTGCAGTTCTTGTAGACCGTTCATTTGTAGATTTGTATGATCTGCATATTGACATTGAATATGGACCTACCTTTATTCCGAGGGACTTAATTATACGGGATGACATATTGCGCACAGTACCTAAAAAGCTTCCGCCTAATTGTCATGTGGCGTTAGGAGTGCGCAGCAAAGACTTTACTGACTTTATAGTCAAACGTTTCTGCAAATAGTAGATAAGTGTTATAAAAAAGTATAGGAGAGAAAAAGGATGAAAAATATTAAAAAGTTGACTGCTATAATTTTGGCATTTGCTATGCTGGTATCTATTACGGCTTGTGGTTCAAAAAATAATGATAAAAACAATGAAGTTGAAACAACAGCTTCGTCTGAGGTTAAAAATGAAGAAAGTGCAGAAGTTGATGCAGAAACCAGTACTGAAGCTGGTGCTGAAACTGGAACAAATGAAGGGTTTACAATGGGCGTAGTAGTGAAAGTTGATGTTCCATGGTTTGACCGATTAAATGAAGGTCTGCAGAAATATGCACAAGAGCATGGATGTACAATCAATTTGTATGCGCCGAGCACACCGGATGCATCTCAGCAGGTAGCCATTATTGAAGATCTTATTGCACAAAAGGTTGATGTTATCGGCATTGTTCCCAATTCAGCAGAAGCTGTTGAGACTGTCCTTCAGAAGGCACGTGATGAAGGGATTGTGGTTATAAGCCATGAAGCTGCCAACTTAAACAATACAGATGCAGATATCGAGGCGTTTACGGATCAGGCTTTTGGAGAATTCTTTATGCAGAGTCTGGGAGAAAGTATGGGCTATGAAGGTGAATATGCAACGATTATTGAAGAATTAACGAATGCAAACCATAATGCATGGCTGGACGCAGCAGTAGCATATCAGGAAGCAAATTACCCGGATATGACGTTGGTCAGTTCAAAGACAGAAACAAAGGCAGATGTTAATCAGGCACAAAGCATATGCGAAGAATTATTTAAGACATATCCCAATATAAAGGGAATTATGGGAACAGGATCTGCTGATGTTATCGGTGCAGGACTTGCAATTGAAAATAAAGGTTTGACAGGGAAAGTTGCTACTACTGGCTGCACATCCCCTAATGATGCCGCTCAATATTTAAATAATGGAAGTATTTCCATGATAGGTTTATGGGATCCTGCCAATTCTGGTTATGCAATGTGCATATTAGCGCAGATGGTTATGGATGGTACGACGGAATTCTCAGATGGAGTAGACCTTGGTATTGATGGGTATGATAATTGTACAGTCAGAGATGGCAGATATTTGGTTGGCAGTGACATGCTGGGCATTTTTGCAGGAGATGACGTTTCACAGTATCCATTCTAATTTGTGAGATGGGGTGCCAAAACATTGTCAGTTTTGGCACCCTTATTATGTAGCGGGATTGGGTAAAAATAGGATAGCATTTTACTTATCATATCGAGGAGGTACAAGTTAAAGCGCTTATGAATGAAGGATTGAAGACAGACAGACCTTTTATTAAATTGACGAATATAGGCAAAGCGTTTGCAGGCGTTAAGGCTCTAAATGGAATTGACTTAGACATCAGACCGGGAAAAATATATTGCCTGATGGGTGAAAATGGATGCGGCAAATCAACATTAATTAAAATTATCTCCGGAGTTTATTCACCTGATGAAGGGGAGATAGAATTGGATGGAAAACCGATTAAGCATATGACCCCGAAAGAGGCTATAAATAGGGGCATAGAGGTTATTTATCAGGACTTTTCCGTTTTCCCTAATCTGACAGTGGCGGAAAATATTTCTGTAAATACAGAAATTACAGAAAAGCGCAAAGTAGTAAATTGGAAAAGGATACATTTTCAGGCACAGCAAGCAATGGACAGACTGGGAATTACATTGCCGTTAGATGAAACAGTGGAACACTTATCGGTTGCAAACAGGCAGTTAATTGCAATTTCAAGGGCAATTGCCCATGATGCAAGACTATTGATTATGGATGAGCCGACTACTGCATTGACAAAGTATGAAGTTGATGCGTTGTTTGAAGTAGTAAAACGGTTGAATGAGTCGGGCATCTCGATTATTTTTGTAAGCCATAAACTAGATGAAGTAATGCAATTATCTCAGGAAATCGTCATTATGCGTAACGGTAAAAAGGTGGCAGACGGTGAGATTGCAGATTTTACCAAGGAAGAGATCATATATCATATGACGGGGCGTAAGCTGACCAATACATCTTATGAGGTTCCTAAAAGTGTAAATTCTAAAACTACTTTAGAAGTAAAGCATATCACCCAGAAAGGAGGTTTTTCTGATATTTCTTTTAGTATAAAGGAGCGTGAAATCGTTGGGATTACTGGTCTTTTGGGGTCGGGACGGACTGCCTTGGCAAATGCTTTATTTGGCATACACAAGATTGATTCCGGGGAAATCTTATTGAATGGAAAGAAGATAGAACTCCGCAATGTCAGAAATGCCGTCTCAAATGGAATTGCTTATGTTCCGGAGGACCGATTGACAGAGGGGCTATTTCTAAATCAGCCAATAAATAAAAATATTGCCGTTGCTGTGCTGGACAAACTGAGCAATAAAATAGGCATGATTAAGTCAACGTCAATTAGAAATATGTCTTTGCAATGGATAGAAACGCTTCGCATTAAAACGGCGTCAGATGAACTGCTGGTACATTCTCTGTCAGGGGGGAATCAACAGAAGGTGGTAATTGCCAAATGGTTGGCGATAAATCCTCAAATTTTGATTTTGAATGGTCCGACAGTAGGGGTGGATATAGGAGCCAAAACAGATATTATTGAAATGATCAAATCTCTTGCCCAGGAAGGTATGAGTATCATTTTAGTGTCAGATGATGTGTCGGAGATTATGATGTGCTGTAATCGGATTATGATTATGAAGAGCGGTAAGATTACGGAAGAAATTATGACTGAGGACATCACTGAGACAGAACTATACAGCAAAATCAGGACGCAGGAGGGGTGATAGGATGAAAAGACTGCTGGCAAAAAATGAATTTTATCTTTTCACAATTTTATTAGTTATATGCATATTGATAGGCGGTATTAACGGAGTATTTTTCTCATTGGGAAATATAGTAGATTTGCTTAGGACGGCTATTCCTTATGGTATTTTTGCAGTAGGGATCATGATTGTAATTATCTCGGGAGGAATCGATATTTCTTTTCCGGCAATTGCGACATTAAGTACCTATGTCACATTACTGTTGTTTGTTAATGGCGGCTATGAGGGCAATATAATTTTATTTTTTCTACTCTCGTGTTCTATAGGGCTGGTATTGGGACTGATCAATGGATTTTTTATTGCAATGTTTGATTTCCCACCGTTAATTGTGACCTTAGCAACACAAAGTATATATTATGGAATTCAATACACGTTTTTTGGAAGTAAACGACTGACGTTTTTGCCTGAATACATTAATACTTTTTCAAAAGCAGGTCTGTTTACTGTGGTGGATGAAAACGGAATGTCATATGTATTTCCAATTTACTTTTTTATTCTTGCCTTTGCTCTGCTTCTTGCTTTTTTGGTGCTGAGATATACGTTTGTGGGCAGAGGTATTTTTGCCATAGGAGGAAGTAAAAGTTCAGCAATACGAGTCGGATTTAATGTTAAATTGTTGCAGTTTCTTGTATATGGAGCTTCCGGAACAATTGCTGCACTTGGAGGTGCCGTTTATACGATTATGATACGTCAGGGAAATCCGGCTTCTTTGATCGGATTAGAAATGACAATTATTTCAATTGTTGTTCTAGGAGGTATTGATATCAATGGAGGAAAAGGATCTGTTTTTGGATTGATTCTCGGGCTGGCATTTTTTACGGTTATAAACAACAGTCTGATTTTAGTGGGAATTTCATCTTATTGGAAGACTCTCGTTTTAGGAATTGCCATGTATTTGTACGCCGCAGTAATTGCATATAAAGGAAAAATAAGAGACAGGCAGGTTCATGAAATTGATATGCAGACTTCACAAAAGAAAGAGAGGGGATTTCGATGAGTAATCAGAAAGGCAGGATGAAAAATAATAGTCAGATATATATTTTGATTTGCGTATTTTTTGGCTTTTTTATATTGATGTCAGTCTTGATGCCGGGTACTTTTTTAAGCTTGGGCACGATGCAGTCTATGATGGTTCAATTGCCGGAATTTGGAATTTATGCGCTTGCTATGATGTTTGCAATGATTTTAGGAGGTATAGACCTTTCGATTGTCAGCATAGGCAACCTTTCAAGCATTATTGCAAGTCAGTTCATGCTAAGTCACATGATTGCCAATGCAGGCGGAGGAAAAAATCTGGGAATTGTTGTACAGGGAATCTGTATTGCGCTGGCAGTAGGCGTTGTGTGCGGACTTTTTAATGGATTTTCAGTAGCGGTTATTGGCATCCCGCCGATGCTGGCGACATTGGCAAGTATGTCGATTTTTAATGGAATATCCACCGTTTTAACCAAAGGAGCATCTTTACAAGGGTTGCCGGATGAATATGCTGTTATTGGGAAAAATACTTTGTTTGGGATAATCCCGATTATCATAATCATATTTTTGATTATTGCTTTAATTGCATATTTTATTCAAAAGCATACAAAATTGGGAATGAAAATGTTCCTGATTGGTTCTAATGCCAGAGCGGCAGAATTTAGTGGTATTAATAATACTCTGGTTATTACAGCAGCTTATTTACTTAGCGGCTTATTATCTGCTATTGCTGGGATTATTTTAACTAGCCGGTCTATGTCTGCAAAAATGGATTATGGGTCAATCTATCAGCTACAGGCAATTCTGGCAGTAGTTCTGGGGGGAGTAAGCCCCAAAGGTGGTCTCGGAAGTGTTGGAGGCGTTGTAATGGCAGTCCTTTCATTACAGGTGCTTTCTACAGGGTTGAATATTCTGAACCTTGCATCAACTTCTTATGTGAAAAATCTGATTTGGGGATTGCTTTTAGTCGCTGTATTAATAATGAATTATTACGCAGATATAAAGAAGAGCACCAAAAAGGGTTAGAAGATTTTTCAGTCAGTACAAAGATGGGCGGCAGCATATAGGGCTGTTGCTCATCTTTTATATTCGGGTAATGCAAAGAAATTTTTATTTTTATATAATAGTTGTATTCTGGTTAAAAAGTGAGTACAATGTAAGTGCTTTGTTTTTTATATAGGAATTATAGAAAAATGAAAAAGCAGAATAGGGAAGAAGGCTTAAAAATGAAATACCGCAATCAAATGAAAATTTTTATCGTAGGCGGTGGAGAAATCGGTAAATCGCTTGCCGTACATCTGGCGCGTGACGGATACAGGGTCACTGTGATTGACAGGGAAGAGAGCGTGGTGGACAGCATGAGCAATACGGCAGATGTCATCAGCTTTCAGGGGAACGGCGCTTCCTATGCGACTTTAAAAGACGTAGGTGCAAATGAGGCAGATATTTTTATTGCAGTGACAGATTCAGATGAGCTGAATATCTTAAGCTGCATGACCGCCCATATGATGGGGGCAAAGCATACCATAGCACGTATCAGAGATGTGGATTATGCAAGGCAGAATCGCTTTTATAAGGATAAATTGGGGCTTTCCATGATTATTAATCCGGAGATGGCAACGGCAATGGAAATCTACCGTCTGCTTCGCTTTCCGTTGGCTACCAGAGTAGAGGTCTTTGCAGGCGGCAGGGCAGAGCTGGTAGAGATGACGGTGGGAGAAGGATCCCCGCTGGATGCGAAATCCCTGATTGAAATCAACAAGAATATGGGAATTAATCTGTTGATCTGTGCAGTAGCCAGAGATGAAAACGTGTTTGTCCCAAAAGGTGATACGGTTATAAAAACGGGTGATATTTTATATCTGACAGGAGCGGCAGAGGAATTCAGGAAATCTTTTAAGAAATTGAGGCTGCCGGTTAAGCCGCTGCAGTCTGTTATGATTGCAGGAGGGGGACGTATTTCCTACTATCTTGCAGAAGTACTGCATAGGCAGGGGGCCAAGGTCACACTGATAGAGAAGCGCAGGGAACTTGCCAGGGAAATTTCGGCTGCAATATCAGGTGCGGCGGTGATGTGTGATGATGCGCTTGCTTATTTTGACTCTATGTCAAATGCGGATATTTCCAATACAGATGCTTTTATCGCCATGACGGAGAATGATGAATATAATCTGATTGCCGCCATGTTTGCGGAATCTCAAGGAATCAATAAAGTAGTATCCCGTATCAATGCGAAGTCCAGATTAAAGGTGCTGAAGTCGGGAAGCAGGATTTGTACGATTTCCAGAGAGGATGTTGCGGCGGACCGTATATTGGGATACAGCCGCTCTCTTTTGAACGCAGAGGATAATGATGCAGTAGAATCACTTTACCGTCTGATGGATGGAAAGATAGAATTTATTGAATTTAAAATTGATGAAAAAGATAAAAACCTGAATATTCCATTAAAGGATTTGAAGCTGAAGAGAAACATATTGCTTGGATGTATTATCAGGGATGGCAAGACGATCATTCCCAGAGGTGACGATATGCTTATGGCGGGAGATACGGCGCTGGTGGCAACCATAAACTGGCAGATTGCACGTCTCGAAGATATTTTTGCGGAGTAATAAAGATGTCATGAACAAGAGGATCATTATCAGTATTATAGGAAAAATTATATTGACAGAAGTTATATTGATGATACCGGCATTACTGATATCATTGTTTTACCAGGATGGGGACGCCTTAGGATTTATTTTTACAATCATACCGGCGGCAATTCTGGGGGTTATTTTCACGCGCATCAGGCAGTCAGAAAAGAGAATGAGCAGCAGGGATGGATATTTCATTGTAGCAGCGGCATGGATTGTGATTTCCCTGATTGGCGCAATGCCGCTGTATCTAAGCGGCGGATTTGAAAGTTACTGGAATGCATTATTTGAAATCGTGTCAGGGTTTACGACCACAGGAGCCTCGGTTCTGGCAGAACCGGAAAAACTGGGGCATGGTGTGCTCTTCTGGAGAAGCTTTACCCATTGGATCGGCGGAATGGGAGTTCTGGTGTTTGTGATGATGGTCATGCCCATGGAAAATGACAATTCCATGCATCTGGTGCGGGCAGAGGTTCCGGGACCTACGGCGGGCAAGCTGGTGCCGAGAATGCGGACGACTTCCATGATTCTGTATGGGATCTATGCATTTATGACATTGATACTAATCGTGCTTCTTCATATTTTTGGAATGCAGACATTTGACAGCTTCTGTATCGCCTTTGGCACTGCCGGTACAGGCGGGTTTTCAGTGTCAAGCGCAGGCATAGCGGGCTACAACAGTCTGGCAATAGAAATCACGCTTGGCATATTTATGCTTTTGTTTGGTGTGAATTTTGGTGTTT
Source organism: Lachnospiraceae bacterium (assembly GCA_014804245.1). Lineage (GTDB taxonomy): Bacteria > Bacillota > Clostridia > Lachnospirales > Lachnospiraceae > Suilimivivens. Next base: position 24,941 of record JAAVAE010000007.1, read on the forward strand.
ATCATCTGATTATGCTTCGGAAATTTAAAGAAATTTTTACGATGGAAGAGGTAAAAGTTTATTTTGCAATCGTAGCGGCATCGACGGTTGCTATCGCATGTAATATCATACATTATGCAGGCGGGGCTTCGAATGCTTTGCGGCAGGCATTTTTCCAAGTGTCAAGTATTATTACCACGACGGGATTTGCCACAGTGGATTTTGAGTTCTGGCCGGAATTTTCCAAGCATCTTCTGGTGCTTTTGATGATTGTGGGCGCCTGCGCAGGTTCCACCGGCGGCGGTATGAAGGTATCGAGAGTGCTCATTTTAGTTAAATCCTCCGTTGCGGAAATAAGGCAGATTATTAACCCGAAAGAGATAGTGACAGTGAGACTTAACGGCAAGCCGGTGGACCGGAAGACTCTTAGTTCAACTAGGATTTATGCCGCTTCTTATATGATTTTATTGTGTGTGTTCACGCTGATTGTTTCTCTGGATGGTCTGGACTTTACCACCAATTTTACGGCGGTGCTGTCCTGCTTTAATAATATTGGTCCGGGACTTAATATGGTTGGACCGATGTCAAATTTTGGTGTTTATTCAGACTGGGCGCAGGTAGTTCTTTCAATTGCCATGCTGACAGGAAGGCTGGAAATTTTCCCTATGTTCTTACTGTTTGCACGGTCAGCCCATGACAGATGAAAACATACTAAAAAACGGGGGTAGTATGATGCGGGATTTGTTGGGGAAACTGGGAAAAGTAAAAAAATATATTCAGATTCTATGCGGTGCTCTGGAAATGGTCACAGCAGTATTGATGTTGATTGGGCTTGCATTTTCTATTTTCAGTCTGATCAGGAATGTGGAGCTTTTTCAACAGCTTTTGACGGATACATCCGTATTCAGAGAGTATATGGATCAGGTTTTCATTCTGGTAATCGGTATTGAGTTTCTGGTCATGCTGTGCAGACCTAGTTCGGAAAATGTAATCGATGTTCTGATTTTCCTTGTGGCAAGGCATATGATCGTGATAGATACCACACCTTATCAGGATTTTGTATCCGTAATCAGTGTGGCGCTGTTATGTATCGTGCGAAGGTACCTGCGGAATAATAAGGAAAACCGAGAAGAGAAAAGGCAGGCAGATTCCGGTGACAATAAAATAATTGATCCAAAAGAGTAACAAACGCTGTCACGCTTCGCGAGCCAGCTTATTGTAAAAAGGCGGTCCATAAAGGATCGCCTTTTTAAATAATAGCTTTGTATTGTTTCCAATTAATATGTCATGGCTTGCTCTTCACCGTTCATAACGCGTAAAGCACCCTGCGCTAAGGCAAGAAGTTCATCTTCACCGGGATATACAGTGATAGGAGCGATGAATCCGGCTCTTTCTTTAAGACCGTTTACAACGACTTTATCATAAGCAATGCCGCCGGTGACGATAATCTGGTCTACTTTTCCTTTGAGGACACACGCCATGGAGCCGATATCTTTGGCAACCTGCATGATGAATGCTTCGCGGATTTCTGCTGCCTTTTCATCACCGTCGTTTACCATTTTTTCTACATCGCGCATATCGTTTGTGCCTACATAAGCATTGAAGCCGCCGTTACCAACGATTTTCTTGTAAACTTCTTTTTCTGTATATTTTCCGGAGAAACACATTTTGATCAGTGCGCCGGAGGGAACCGCGCCGGCTCTTTCAGGTGAGAAAGCACCGTCACCGTCTAATGCATTGAATACATCAATGACACGTCCTTGTTCATGTGCACCTACAGAAACACCGCCGCCCATGTGAACTACGATCAGATTGAAGGAGTCGTAGGGCTTGCCCTGTTCCTTCGCATAGCGTTTTGCAACAGCCTTCTGGTTCAGTGCGTGGAAAACGCTGGTGCGGGGCAGTTCCGGTACACCGGAGTATCTGGAGATGGGCATCAGCTCATCAACTACGACAGGATCTACAATATAGGAAGGAACGCCGATAGAATCGCCGATTTCCCGGGCAAGGATGCCGCCTAAGTTGGAAGCGTGCTGACCTTGTTTTCCTATCTTTAAGTCTTCTAATAAATCATCGCTTACAGCGTAAGTGCCGCCGGGGATAGGCTTTAACATACCGCCGCGGCCAACGATAACCTGCAGGGACTTGATATCAAAATCTTTTTCTGCAAGGAGATCAAGGATAATCTGTTTGCGGAAATCCTTCTGGTCTACGATAGAAGCATATTTTGCAATTTCTTCTGTAGAGTGACGAAGGGTCTCTTCAAATAAGAGGGTCTCATCTTCAAACACACCAATTTTGGTGGAGGTGGAACCGGGATTGATAATTAAACTTTTGATAGCCATTTGCTTTCCTCCATAATATAATTTTTTACTGATTCTGCATTGCATGGGCAACAACAGCGCCTAAAGCAATGGAATTTACCTTTGTCTCAAAGTCATCGGAACGGGAAGTTAAGATAACGGGAGCCTTTGTTCCGGTAAGGATGTTTCCGTTGACAACTTTAGCGGTATGTACCAGACATTTGTATACAAGATTTCCAGCGTGGATGTCAGGGAAAAGAAGGATGTCTGCATCGCCTTGGATTGCTCTGTCGGTAGCGCCTTTGTGTTTGGCAGCCTCGGGGTCGATGGCAAGGTCTAAGGATAAAGGTCCGTCTACGATACAGCCGGTAATCTTTCCGTCTTTATTCATCTGTGTCAGTTCACCTGCTTCTACGGTTGCAGGCATCTTGGGATTGATGACCTCGACTGCTGCAAGAGGAGCCACCTTGGGATTTTCGATGCCGCAAGCACTGGTGATTTCAAGTGTATTGTTGATGATGTTGACCTTATCCTCCAGTGTGGGATAAGGAATAAATGCAACGTCTGTTAAGAAGAGGAGATGGTCGATACCCTCAATTTCAAATACACATACGTGGGATAAGGGTTTGCCGGTGCGCAGTCCCACTTCCTTATCAAGGACGCTCTTCAAAAAGCCTTTGGTATCAATCAGTCCTTTCATGTACATATCAGCTTTTCCGTCATGGACTAACTTAACTGCGGTGAGTGCCGCTTCGGTGGTATCTTCTACATTGATAATTTCAAAACCGCTTAAATCCATATTTAAGGAAGCCGCAATATCCCTGATTTCCTTTTCATTACCAACTAAGATCGCATCTGCAATCTTTCTTTCTTTGGCAGCTTTGACCGCCTCAAGTACGGCAGAGTCCTGGGCAACAGCAACGGCAACTTTTTTCGTGCCGCATTCATTGACTTTGGCAATTAAATCAGCAAATGTTTTACTCATTTCTTTTCACCTCGTATGATTTGTTTTATTTTGATTTTTTGGATAAATACTTCGTTAAAATAATAACACTGATGAATGGAAAAATCAATAATATAGAAGGGTGTTTTGGGAGTTTTGAAATACTAAAAATCAAAAAACGTATAATATCCTTTGTTTATCATATAATATTAGGAAAACATGCAATTTGAAAGGATTTGAATGATTATTGTTGCATTTTGCATTAATCCATATTATGATGGAGATGGAAAGGAAGTGATAGTATGACTACTGTAAGCCTTCGATTTGATGATGAGATGAAAAAGCAGCTTGATGAAATGTGCGATGAAATGGGAATGAATCTTACTACCTTTTTCATGATTTATGCAAAGAAAGCCTTACGGGATCGCCGGATTCCCTTTGAGGTAACAGCCCCTTTGGATCCTTTTTATTCAGATTCCAATATGGAGCAGCTAAGGAAAGCAAACCAACAGGTCAAAAACGGGCAGGTAATCGTAAAAACAATGGAAGAACTGGAGGCTATGGAGCGTGAGTAAAATCACATTTGCCGAGGATGCGTGGGAGGAATATCTTTACTGGCAGTCGCAGGATAAAAAGACTCTGAAAAAAATAAATAGCTTGTTAAAATCCATACAACGTGCACCATTTACTGGTGAAGGAAAACCTGAACCGCTAAAAGATAGCCCGGACGGTGAATGGAGTAGAAGAATCAATGAAAAAGACAGACTTGTTTATATAGTCGGTAAAGAAAATATTACTATAATCCAGTGTAAAGGGCATTATAATGACAAATAGGCCTTAAAGATTTTTAAAATAAAGACACAGTACCGGAGACAATTCCAAGGTTTCAAATCTTGGGATTGTCTCCGATTTTTATTCTTGTATCATTTTGTAATAATTATGCCGGTATAAGTGGTCGTCAACCAGTTCTGCAAGGTGATCCATTTCTGCCTGTACATCTGCACCGGAAGCTATATTGTAGTAGGAATAGGCAAACTGTTTACTGAAAAACGGGTAGGCCGGTGTCTGAGGTCTGGTGAAGGAGGAGTGATGGAGTTGGGAAAATAAAATATTGGTGTTGTTGGAAATAGTGTTAAAATTGTCCATTACCTCGTAAATTTCCTTCAGCACAGGGATGCCGGTATATTTGCTGATCTTAAGCTGATTCTGAATCGTAAAGACATACTGAATAAACTGGCAGCACTGTTTGGGATATTTGGTCTGTCTGGACATGCAAAGCCCCCAGCTTCCATGCGGGGTTGCTGCCTGTAATCCCTGGGGAAGCGGTATAATGCCTACGTTTTCGCTGTTTTTCAAGGATTGAAAATAAGCGCTTGGAAGGGACAGACTCATGGCAAAGTCATCCGGAAAGCTGTTGCTGATATTTTCAATATGAGTATACTTATATTTATGAAATAAATCGCCAAGCCACTTCATGGCAGCAACTGACTGGGGAGAATTGATATATCCAGCGGTTCCTGTCAAATCATCATTAAAGAAACTGCCATTGTTCTGCAGGATGAAAGGGAGACCGGAATAGCTGTTCCATTCTCCTGATTTTAGGGATAAGCCCCGGCCCGAATCCATAAGAAGAGGGTAGGGAAGGGAGACTTTTTCTTTGATCAGACGGCATATGGACAAAAATTCATCCCAGCTCCAGGCTTCATTAATATTTGCAGGGATTCGTATACCCAGGGATTTAAAAAGTTCCTTATTATACAGGATGCACAGGGTGGATTCTGTGTAACCTAAATGATACAGCTTTCCATTAAAGCTTCCCTGGAGCAAAATAGGTTCCATGAAGGAATTCAAAAAAGACTGGTCCAAATAATCATCAAAGGGAAGCAGGGAATTCATGTAAGCCCAGTAAGCCACATCGGGACCGTCGAGAGAGAGAAGATCCGGTGCGTTGCCGCTGGCGAAGCTCTGAAAAAGAGAATCACGCAAGGGGGCTTTTTCGTTGGAAAGAAAGAAAGCTTTCACAGAAAATCCCTGATTAGAACTGTTAAACTCATCAATCAGTGAAGTCCAGAACTGTTCCTCCCCCTGCTCCATAGGACACAGGTATAAGGAAAGAACAAGCTGGGATTGAGAACGGTCAGTGACGAAGCTGCCCTTCCCCTGCTGACGGACAATGTAGCCCTCTAATTCCAGATTCTTTAATGCCTGGGTGATGGTGCTTTTACTTACGCCAAGCGTCCGCATCAGTTCATTATCAGAAGGAATTGCATCTCCCGGAAGATAACTTCCGCTTTCTATTTTTTTGATCAAGGTATTCTTTATAGTAACGTACTTGGGGATTCTTGCATTTGTGGTATGCACTTTAGTTCCTCCTGACTTTATTAAATGTAATTAACAAAGCTTGACAAAGCTTTTTTTGTATGGTAGTATCATAGCATAACTTGTTCGAATAATCAATAGCAAAGATAAAACTCCTCATAAGTAAGCGAGGAGTTATTAATTAAAATAAGTTATTCGAACAACCGAATAAGAGAAGGAGGTTAAGTAATAACAGGGTATGGTTACTTTAAAAGAAAAGACATTTTCAAAAGAAGAACTGTATGACCGGAAGCCCAGGGTTTACAAAAGGGATGCTTCACAGGTGCGTTTCCTGCTGGGAGGAATTGGGACAGGAAATTTTTCAGTGGATGCTCGGGGGAAATTTTTAGATTGGGAAATTTTTAATTGGCCGGCAAAAAATACGAAGTTTCCGCTTTCCTTTTTTGCTGTGCGAGTGGAAAATGAGAAAATGGAACAGGCTGTGTCAAAGATTTTAGAGGGCAGGCTTCTTCCGCCCTACACCAGTTCTCATGGTTACTTGCAGGCGGAACTGGTTAATCTGCCAAGAATGGAGGACTCAGAGCTTGTATGTGAATATCCTTTTGCCAAGGTCAGATTTAAGGATCAGGAGCTGCCTGTGGAAGTATCTATGGAAGCATTTACACCGTTTATTCCCTTAAATGCAGAGGATTCCGGCATTCCCTGCAGCGTGATCAGGTATAAGGTGAAGAATAGGGCGGATTGTGATACAAGAGTCAGTCTGGTGGGAACGCTGCCTAATGCTTCGGGCTTCGAGGGGTACGATGTGATTGAAAACCTGAAACTGGCAGATAGTGTAAAGAATGAGTATCGACAGTCGGGAGAGATCAAGGGACTGTATTATTCACCGGAAGAATTGCCGGAGGATCACCTGCGCTATGGAAATATGGCGATCATGATGCGTGAGGAAAATGTGACTTACAAGACCCAGTGGTTTGACGGGGAATGGGTCGATGGGATTCAGGATTTCTGGGATGACTTTACGCAGGACGGACTGCTTGAAAAAGAGACGAAGTCAGACAGTGTGGGGTGTGAATTTGCACAGTTTCATAATTTCAGCTTTTTGAAAAGGCGGGAAAAGGTAGGATCTATAGGGGCGTGGAAGGTTTTAAAGCCGGGAGAAGAGAAGGTATTTGAGTTTGTGATAAGCTGGTACTTCCCTAACCGCGTGAAGGCATGGATCGAATTTGATGAGGATTATGAGAACTTCTTAAAAGGAGAGTACGGAACTGTCAGAAATCATTATGCGACAAGGTTTAAAAATGCATGGGATGCGGGAGAATATGTTTATCAACATATGGAGCGTCTGGAAAAAGGAAGCCGGGATTTTTCTGAGGCAATGTTTCAAAAAACAACGCTTCCTTACTACGTGATAGATGCATTGACTGCTAATATAACGAATCTTCGGAGCAATCTCTGTTTCTGGCTGGAGGATGGAACCTTTGCAGGATTTGAGGGAATCCGGGATGATATCGGATGCGGATATGGAAGCGTTCCTCACGTATGGAATTATGAACAGACTGCGGCCTTTTTATTCCCGGAACTGGAGAAGACCATGCGGAATGTGGAGTTTTTACAGGAAACTGATGAAGAGGGATGTATGTCCACCAGAATGTTTTCCGTGTTCGATCAGGAGAGGTACGCTATGGTGCCTGCCTGTGACGGAGAATTAGGAAGTATTGTCAGGATCTACAGAGATTTTAAGAATCTTGGAGATGTGGAGTTCTTAAAGAAAATCTGGCCCAAGGCATCTGCCGCTATGGATTATTCCATGAGGCAGTGGGACCTTGATCATGACGGCGTGCTGGACGGACAGCAGAATACTACCTATGATATCGAGTTCTACGGTCCCAATCCAATGACCGAAAGTATTTTTCTGGCAGCCCTGAAATGCTGTACGGAAATGGCGGATATTCTGGGAGATGAAGAGCACAAAAAGCAGTATGAGGAAATGTTCCAAAAGGGAAAACAGCGGGCGGACGAATTAATGTTCAATGGAGAGTACTACATCCAGGTGCAGGGGGAAATCGATAAGTATAAATATCAATTTGGAAAAGGATGTCTTTCCGACCAGCTGCTGGGACAGTTCCTTGCACATATGGCAGGTATTGGGGAAATCCTTCCCGAAGATCACGTAAGATCTGCTATGGAAGCAGTTTTTAAGTATAATTACAAGACGGATTTTTATCATACGGACAGTGTTCATAGAGCTTATGCGCTTAATGAAGAGCATGGAATGGTAATCGCTACATGGCCGGAGGGCGGACGTCCTAAATTTCCTTTATCTTATGCGGGGGAAGTATGGACAGGGGTAGAGTATGAAGCGGCGGTAAACTTGATCTATGCAGGCTGCATCGACGAGGGGCTTACCATTGTCAAATCAGTGCGTGACCGTTATGACGGATACAAAAGAAATCCCTTTAGTGAAGTGGAGTCGGGGCACCATTACAGCAGAGCCATGGCAAGCTGGGGAGTTTTAAATGCGCTGTTAGGGCAAAAGAGTGATATGTATCAGAAATCCTTAAGTTTTCATCCTGCGATTGATAAAGAAGATATTTCCAGCTTCTTTATCTGTGGAAAAGCATGGGGAGTATACAGTCAGAAGAAGGTAAACGGGAAACTGGAAAAAACAATTGATGTATTATATGGTACGCTGGACGGCATTACCATAGAAGAATAGGAGGATAAAATATGAGAAAGACAGGATTGTTAAAAAAATCAATCAGTATCGTGAGCGTTCTGGCACTGCTACTGGCATCCGGATGCGGAGCAAAGCAGCAGGAGACGCAAGAAGGTCAGCAGCAGGGAGGATCAGATTCGGCATCACAGGAAGAGAACGGTCAAGAGACAGCAGGAGGGGGAGCAGCATCAGGGGACGTTACCATTCATTTTTCCGAGCATGTTGCCAACATTGAAGCACAGGAGCCTCATATGATGAAGATTATTCAGGCTTTTGAGGAAACCTATCCAAACATCCACATTGAGATCACAGGAAAAGAGGTTTCCGAGCACAATACACAGATGACGCTGCTTGCAGGAGAGAATGATCTTCCGGATATTTTCTGGCTGGAGCAGACACCGGCAAAGGAATTTGCCCAAAACGGATATCTTTATGACCTGACAAGTGCGTTAAACGAGTATGGAATCAATGACAGCCTTCTTCCCGGACTGGTAAATTCCTGTACATTGGATGGAAAAGATTACGGGATTCCCAGCGAGGTCATGATGGTAGGATTTTTCTATAATAAAGATCTATTTGAGCAGGCAGGGATTGAAAAGGCTCCCATCACATATGAAGAGTTTACAGAGGCGGTTGATAAGCTGAAAGACAGCGGAATCGTTCCTTTGACCGTAGGTGCGCAGGATAACTATAGTATCTGGGCGTTTGAGACAATGATTGCAAGATACGGTTTCTTTGAGAAGCTTGAGGATCTGAACGCAGGAAATATTTCCTGGACAAATGGGGACTTTATCCATTACTTTGAAAAAGTAGAGGAAATGAGAGACAACGGCACCTTTACAGAGGACATTGCAAATATTGGATATTTTGAAGCAAAAGAACGTTTCCTTGGCGGAAATGCAGCAATGTTCAACACAGGCGCATGGGATATCGGAGATTTTGAAAACAGTGATATGGCACAGAATATGGGATTTTTCTGGGGACCTACTTTTTCAGACAGTCAGTATCCTCAGCAGATCGGCATTAAGGCATCAGGCGGTGTGTACGTAGTATCTGCAAAGGCAGCTGAGGATCCTGAACTTTTAGATGCAATTATGAAATTCTGGCAGTTTTATTATGGAGAAGAAGGAACCAGGATTATTGCAGAGGATACATCAGCGTTGCCCTGCTCCAAATATGACGGTACAATAGATACACAGGCGCACCCGGTTTTGGCAGCCATGATTACAGCTTTAAATGACGACTGGGATGCGGTAACAGAACCTTTTAATTCTATGTCAACAACAGTAGCTTATGGCTATTTTGATGCAACTTTTGGTGTGATGACAGGTGTTTATACGCCGGAGGAAGCAGCGCAGTATGTAGAAGATCTGCATATGGCGGAGCGATAGACCGATATCAAAAAGTGAAAGAGCGGCGCCAAATTCCCCCTGACGCCGCTGTTTCTGCTATGGAGGATAACTATGCATTGGTTAAGTACAAAGAGAGCAAAAGCATTCATGCTGCTCCCAACCCTGCTTATATACAGTATTTTTATTATCATTCCGGTGTTTATCGCGGGATATTACAGCTTTACAGAATATAGCGGTCTTGGAAAAGCGGAATTTACAGGAATCGACAACTATATCAGAATGTTTGGAGATAAGCTGTTTCGGATTGCTCTTCGCAATACCCTGCTTGTGTTGGTCTTAAGTACGGCATTTCTTCTTGTCGGATCCTTTTTGGTGGCGCTTATCATGAATGCAGATTTTAAGGGAAATGCTTTCTTTAAAATGATTGTGTTTGCTCCCTATGTAATTGCGCCTATCATTATCGGAATTATCTGGGGATATATTTTAAATCCCAATTACGGAATGCTGAACAGCCTTCTAAGAAGCATTGGTCTTGACGCCCTTGCCATCGAATGGATTGGCGGTACCAAGTGGTCGCCTCTTTCTTTGGCAATTGTATTTACTTGGCAGATGCTGGGCTTTCATGCAACCATTTTTTTATCCGGAATCCGGACGATTTCTGGGGAAATGTATGAGGCATGTGCCATAGATGGCGCGAACGGGATTCAGAAAGTATTTTTTATCACAATCCCCATGCTGAAGGAAACGATTATTATCAATACGGTTCTCATCATCACCGGTGTTTTTAAAATATATGAACTAGTTTATCAGATGACAGGAGGTGGACCGGCCCATCAGTCGGAGCTTTTGACTTCTTATATGTATTTCACTGTATTTACTTCCAGAAGATATGGATATGGAATGTCGATTGCGGTTGTTATTTTGACACTTTCAATCATCGGCTCTTTTGCGTACATCAGGATAGCTGCCAGAAAGCAGAGGAGGGATCTATGAGCGGAAAGAAGATTTCAATAAAAAAGATATTGTTTTATTTGCTGGTTACAGCGATTCTTATTATTTCCATATTGCCGATCCTGTGGTCTGTGCTGCTTTCCTTCAAGACAAACAATGAAATTGTGAATGCACCTTTAGCGTTGCCGGATACATGGAATTTCAGCAATTATCAGCGGGCGATGGACACCATTGATTTTGGAAGGATGTATTTTAATACTATTTTCATTGTGGTCATAGCAACATTTTTCAGTGTGGCGATTACATTTATGAGTTCATTTGCCATTGCACGCATGACTTTTAAAAAGAAAAATACAGCAGACCGCCTTTACTTCTACCTTCTGATGGGGATATCCATTCCGATTTATGTTCTTTTATTCCCCATCTACCGTATTGATTCCCTGCTGGGGATCTTGGGAACCAGAGTGGGACTGATTCTGCCTTATATCGCAGTCAATATCTCGTTTAATACCCTCCTTTTCGTGGGATTCCTAAGGGGGATTCCGGAAGAACTTGAGGAGGCGGCCATTATTGACGGCTGCGGGCTTTTTAGACTGTGCACCAGAGTAGTGATTCCTATCATGAAGCCTACCTTTGTGACCATTGTGATTTTTAACGCGGTTTACATTTACAATGAATTTCCTTTTGCATCCACGTTTATTCAGAGTGATAAGTTAAATACCGTATCTTTAATGACGTCCATGTTTAAGGGACAGTATTCCATGGATTACAGCGGCATTATTGCTGCCAGCCTGATGATTATGCTGCCGGAGCTGATCTTTTATGTGTTCCTGCAGAAATATATTATTGGAGGAATGACCGCGGGGGCGGTGAAGGGATAGCGGCGGCAGATAAAATAGAAAATTGTAATCATAGTTTAACCAGGCACAGGTCATGGAACCTGCGCCTGGTTATTTTCTAGGCATACTTTGTACAGCCTTTTTTCTAAACCGTATCGATTCATAGTTTCCTCTTTTGAATATAGAAATTTAAAGCCTCTAAAGAAGTATTGTAGGTCATCGTCGCAGAAAAATCTTTTTAATCGGTTATCATCCGTCATAAATAAATGCTTTTCGATTTCGGTTCCTCTGCCTGCGCCGTAGTTGATATCATTGATGGAGTTTACTCTTAAAAGCAGATGTCCATTAGGGGATAGTATCCGCTTAATTTCATTGATGATATTAAAGGTATCTTTTTCTCTGAAATAGTGCAGACATAGGTCAGCTATAATCAGTTCTGTAGAATGATCGTCAAAGGGAAAACCATCAAGCATGTTGAAGCATCTTGTATCATATACTTCGGGAAAATTTGATTTGATGTTTGAGATGGCATTAGGTGACTGATCACAGGAAATGACTTTCTTTCCTTTTTGAATTAAATACAAGGTATCATTGCCGTTGCCGCACCCCAAATCAATTATGGGGGTAGAGCATGATGAGATGATGCGACTGAAATCCTCTAGCCAATTATCTGTTCTTATCTCGGCTCTTTTATAGCTGGTATGTACTTTGTTCCAATGTTCTAAAGATTTTTCTGCTTCGAAATTCATTTCTTTACCCCAATATATAGTTAGTGCGATTTAAGTTTAGCATAGAGAGAACAATAAGGACAAGAGTTCAGATATTATTTTCAATTTTAAATTAGTATGCAACTATGATGCATTCGTGCTGTATAATGACAAAGTAAATTTTAAAGGATTTTTACGAAAGAATGGAGGATTATGATGCACAAAAAATGCGTCAGCAGATGTATTATAGCAGGAATATTTTTTACCATCCTTATGACTGGTTGTACATCCATACCAGCGAGTAGTCCGGTAAAGGAGATTTCAAAGGAAATTGTTAATATGGAAATGAAAAATGTTTTGGAGGGTTTTACAGAACAGATACAAAATGCTAAGAGTCTGTTTCGGGAAGAAATCTTTGAATTTTACGATATTGTAGAGGAAGCCGAAGTATCAGATAAGGAGCTTGAAGAGTGGTGCAAAAAAATGCTGGAGGACAACCTGTTACAAGATGGAAAGTTCAAATTAACAGAATGCGTAATATCTGATTTGGATCAAAATGGACAGAAGGATATGATCGTAATGGTTGTCAAACCTGGAGATTCATGTATAGATGCTCCGGGCTGTATATATATCTATTTTAATGATGAACCTCTTTATTGCTTTGAAGATGAAGATGAGGATTATAATAAGAGAGAGATTTCTACTTATGATTTTGGGTTTTGTAATAAATGCCAGGCGGGAGACATAGATAATGATGGAAATCTGGAATTAATGATTTCTATTTGGAATGGGGGAAATGGAGGATCAGGCGGAAGAGAGCATATTATCTTGAAACATAAAGATAATACATTTGAGGAAATGGAGTTATCCGAAGATATGGGAGAAAAGAATGTATGGGAACTTTATGTGTCGGTAAATATGGGGAATCGGGAGAATGTGATGTTGCAAAATGGTGGGTAGAACCATGGTGACCTAATGTAGGGACATCATTATCCCGCCATGAAATAACATGGCGGGAAATAAAGAATTGTTATTCGTCTTTTTCAAGGATTTCTATAAATTCACTTGGAGTGTACACCGTTACGATTGAATCAGCATAGTCCTTTTCGTTTCGGGTTACTATGCAGTCAATTTTTGAACGGATGGCGGTTTCACACATGACGGCATCTTCAAAATCCTTTACATCGGATGAAATTGCATGAAAAACATCGTCAGCCATACTGTCAAGCATACCGACTACCGTCAAAAGCTGGTTCAGTTTCGAACGGCTTTCCTTGTCGCTATGGGTACAGCGGTGTGTAAGATAATAAATATCGGTTGCCGATTTTGCGGTAATGCAGCCGGTAAAGAGCTCCATTGCGGCAGCTTGCATAATCTTTTTGGCGTTTTGTGCAAAAGGCTCCCTGTTTTGCAGGAAATCCATGATTACACAAGTGTCAAGCAGTACTTTCATATTTTGCCAAGCCTCTCTTCCTTTGCCTCTTCCAAAGTCATGGTGTCAGGGATGCTTCCGAAGAGTGAGTTGACGGTATCGAGCTTGTTTTGATAAGGGGCAGTCAGCTTTGCGACCGTTTTGCCATTGCGGGTAATATAAACATCTTCTGTTGCCGCCATAAGAAGATATTTTCCAAAGTTCATTTTGAATTCGGTTGCAGTAACAGACATATCATTAATCTCCTTTCATTTCGTTCAATTATAGTATGCCATAATCGAACAAAAAAATCAATTATATCGAACAAAATCAAAATTGTTTTTAACTAACAAAATTCTTTTATGATGCATTTATGGCTCATTCATCATATAATAAATTCAAAAGATTGTTAAGGGCATTACAAAAGAATGGGAGAAGTGCGATGTACAAAAAATATGCCAGCAAATGTATTATAGTTGGAATGATTTTTATTTTTCTGACTGGTTGCGTGCTAATCACAGAGAGCAGTCCGGCAGAGAAAGGCTCAAAGGATTTTGTCAGAATGGAAGCAGAAAATGTGTTAGATGTTTGTATTGAACAGATGAAAATTGACAGGGTTCTGTTTAGAACCAAAACCATATGTCAATTTTATAAGGCGATAGAGAGAGAGGAATTATCGGAGAAAGAGAGGGAGGCGTTTTGTGAGAGACTGCTTGAGGATAACATATTAAGGGATGGAGAATTTAGAATGACAGCGTGCGAAATATCCGATTTGGATCAAAATGGGCAGAAGGATATGATTGTAATGGCTGTTAAATCTGAAGATTTACTCATAGATGCACCTGGCTGTATCTATATCTATTATAATGATAATCCCCCGTATTGTTTTAATGATATGGATGATCATAATAGAAAAATTTCCAGCTATAGCTTTGGATTTTGGGACGAATGTCAGGCAGGAGACATAGATAACGATGGAAATCTGGAGTTGATAATTTCAATTTACAATGGAGGAAACGGAGGGGCAGGCGGAAGGGAACATATTATCCTGAAACATAAAGATGGTACCTTTGAAGAAATGGATTTATCTGAAAGTATGGATTTATCAGAAGACATAAACGAAAAGTATCAATGGGGACTTTGGGTGTCAGTCGAGATTGGAGACCGGGAAAATTTATATAAGGCTTACTGTCCATATCTGGATGATACGATAGAGTTTTCCTCTGAGAACGCATTTCCTTTTGAGAGCCAATATGCCGAGCAACATGGTGGCGGTGGAAACTGCCGAGGTTTTTATAATTACAGATGTGTGGAATATAAAGGGAAAAATGCGCTGCAATGCATGGAGTATCTGTATGGCGAGGGAGGAATTGCACATGCCGTAGGCATAGCAATGTTCACCATTGTATGGGATGAAGAGGGTAAATGTGACATTGCAGAATGGTGGATAGAAACGTGGTGATTTAATATCAGGACAAAAGAGAGCAAGTAATGTCGGGACACAATAAATTTCAGGAAGTATACTGTAGTCACAGCAGGGAGGTAAGTGATTATGGAATGGACAGAGGCAATAAAGGAAGCAGTCAGTTACATTGAAAACCACATAACAGAGGATATTACGATGTATGATGTGGCNAGTCATGTNAATATCTCACCCTTTTATTTCAATAAAGGGTTCAGCATACTGTGTGGATANTCNATGNCGGAATATATAAGAAACCGCAGACTGGCGCTNGCAGGAGAAGANCTGATTGGAAGCGATATTACGGTGATAGAGCTTGCGATGAAGTATGGATATGATTCTCCTGATAGCTTTACTAAAGCCTTTTCCCGTTTTCATGGGTGCACACCTTCAATTGTGCGGAAAAACGGAGCCATGCTCAAAGCGTTCGCACCGCTGAAATTAACAATATCATTGAAAGGCGGTTATATCATGGACTACAGAATTACAAAAAAAGAATCCTTTACGGTTCTGGCATCATCAGCGAAGTTCAGCTACGATAATGCAAAGCAGGCAGTACCTGTATTTTGGCAGGAGCATTATGCCAAGGGAAATGGAAAATATGTATGCGGAATGTTTGGAATCAACATTGATCCACAGATGGGAAACGAAACATTTGAATATCTNATAGCAGACATTTATAATCCATCTATAGATATTCCAAATGGATTCACTGTAAAGACAATNCCCGCATTCACNTGGGCGGTTTTTCCATGTAGGGGTGCACTCCCACATTCTTTGCAGGATGTAAATATCAAAATATTCTCGGAATGGCTTCCTGCGCTGCAGGATTATGAGTTTGCGGCAGGGTATTGTGTGGAGATGTATGATGNGCCGGATAAATATCCTGGTGGAACGCAGGATGAAAATTATTATACAGAGATATGGATTCCGGTTAAGAAGAAATAACAATTTGCTCATGATCCTTGTCTTTGATTATATAGTGAATTAGGCAAATGAAGAATGAAAGTATCTATTCAGTACAGGTCGAAGCATTTACTGCTGAGACCGTAAGAATATGATTCAGGTATGCAAAATCCCATTGCCGTAGGCAATTTAGGATGGATTTTGCATTGTAACTGTGAAGGTACTGAACAGTTACGAATGAGAAATAAAATGATCGGAGGCAGGGATCAGTGAATAAAGAGTGGTCTGAGTTATGCAAAAATGTGCAAAATCAAATCAAAAGAGAAGAGACATTTCAAGAAGGGATTGAAACGCTCTTAAAACTTCGTCAAATTCTGAGCGATGAAGTGNACCGTTTTAAGGCAGAATTGGACAGAGAAGAATTTAATGCAATGCCTTTTCTCAATGCNGATGGNTATCACAGTAAAACGATTNCATACTCCATCTGGCATATTTTCCGCATAGAGGATATTGTTGCCAATACGCTTNTAAAAGGNNATGAACAANTATTTTTTAAGGGAAACTATCAGGAACGCATTGGCGCGTCAATCATTACAACTGGGAATGAACTTGTGAAGCAGCAGATTGCGGATTTTTCAAGAACNCTGGACTTACANGAACTATATCAATACCTTATGGATGTAAAGAACTCCACCGACGATCTCCTGAAATGNTTATCTTATAAAGATTTAAAAAGAAAAATGACAGATAAGNATAAGGNGTATTTGAAATNATTAGAAGTAGTGAGCACTGATGAAAGAGCTTATTGGTTAATTGATTACTGGTGCGGAAAAGATGTCNGAGGATTGATTCAAATGCCTTTTTCACGACATTGGATTATGCACATTGAAGCATGTANACGTATTAAGAATAAGATGCATCCTGACTGACAAATTTTTATTANCTTGACAGAAANTCTAAACATCGGTTATTGAAATCCTTTGCCTCCTCATATGCTGCGTGNCCCAGATTTTCGTAAATGAANAGTTCNCTGCCATTGATTTTTCCNGATAATTCAGAGGCAGAAGNNGNTCCTACAATCTTNTCGCNNGCTCCNCCAATGANGANNGTTGGGCANNNAATCTTATCTAATTCAGNATATGCATTGTGCTGCACACAGGAGGCNGCCTGTATGAGAAAGCGATTAAAACTTTTTGGNTTGCCTATACGCCCAAGCAGNGGATAAAGAAAGCGATATTTNTTCAGGTAACTTTGGGAGTATGACTTTTCTGCGGTGTCNATCATTAANTTTTTATAATCTCCCNGCACTGCNATCTGGAGCCAGGTATCAATGACNTCCTGCATGATTTCATTTGNTCTTGAGGCTGTTACAGCCAGTATGAGTTTATCAANTAAATCAGGATAATCNATCGCAAGATACTGGGCNATCATACCGCCCTGNGATACGCNGAGGACATCTGCTTTTGAAATGCCGAGGGCATTCATTGCCTCCGCCTGATCTTTTGCCATTTCNCTTGTNGANTATCCNTCCTGCAGNTGATTTTTCCGGCTGAAAACGTACACNGTATATTTTTNGGCATACATGTGGTATGCCATGGCTANAACGAGGGCNTTNCCTTTCACTGTAGACAATCCATCGCNAAGGCCGGGCAGCATGACCAGAATTTTGCTTCCGNTTCCAAAAGAAATATAATCCATATCTGAGTTNCCTANACGGACATTTCCGCCTTTTGCATGATAAAACATGATAAACCCTCCTATTTTCCAAGTCCTGTTTTTAGCATTTCTAAGTGTTCTGATAAGCTTGCTGTATATTCCTGTCTGATTGTTTCAAAATTGCTATTGTCTTGGATTTGAATCTGGCTCAAAAAATCTTCATTAAANCCCTTAAGGAACCACTTTATGATTTCAAGTGTCTTTTGCCTGTCCCACCGGAATTGTGCCGTGTCAACATNCTTCATAAACCAATAATATAGGTCTTGTTCTTTNGNNCCNTATTTTGACAAAGTTTTTTTGTAGATTTCTGTGTCGCTTTTGGCAAATGCTTTGATAATCATTTTTGATTTTTCAGGATATTGAATATACCAGGAAAATTCTAAAACAGAATANNCTATGATTCGTTGACANAATTCNGTTGGAAGNGNATTNNCCNNTTCTTTTAAANCGGAAATAAGCTCGGCTGTGATTTTGTCAAGGATATANAAGTAAAANTCNTCTTTTGTTGGAAAATATTTNAATAAACTTCCCTTGCTGATGCCAGCTCTTTTCACGATTCGGTTCGTNGANCTGTTTTCGAAACCATAGTCNGCAAATTCAGAAAGTCCGGCTGTGATAATGGTTTGTTTCTTTTCNTCATTTAGTTCGAGAAATTGAGCAGTTGGCATAGGAACCTCCCGANTGACCACNTGNTCATTNANTTTGNATTATANAAGTGACCGCATGGTCACTATNGTTATCATATTCGATAAGAATTTATTTGTCAAGAAAGTTTTTGNCTATTTATCGTTTCAATCTCAGTGTGTTTATTGATGCNGTCAATAAACTTAAAACATACAAAAGTAGACATTTGTAACTTTTTNGGCTTTATGATAGAATACTTTCACTCNAAAAACAAGACAAACNCTGCAAGTGACACAATTATGAAGATTTGTGTCTGAAAGGAGAGTTATGAATCCGACACAAAACCCAATTGCTTTGCGCTCTAAAAAAATCATTACGGAAGTATTGTTACGCCTGATGACACAATATNCGTATGNTGAAATTACAGTTAAGCATATNCTTTTAGAAGCTGGGGNTTCTCGAAAGACTTTTTACCGCAANTTTTNGTCTAAAGATGATGTGCTGGATGCTTATATAGAAGCAATTCTGCGAAGCTATGTTGAAACTTTGGCGNAAAATGAGNATTATTCNTTTATTAANATGCTCGATACGATTTTTGACTTGTGTGAGGAGTATAAAGAATTTCTTTTAANTCTCNNGGATCATGGGCTCTTATATTTACTTCTTGTAAAGTTAAATGCCATCATTCTCACAGAGCATTATAAAATAACCAAGTGTCATTCCGCCGGTCAAAGAAATCATCTGACCGATCAGCCGCTTTCTGAATATATTGTATCTTTTAATATTGGCGGTGTATGGAATATTATTGTAAGATGGCTCGAAAATGGTATGAAAGATTCGGCTGATGACATAAAAAAATCGATTGTATACTATTTATCTGACATCAAGAATATTGATTGCCGCGAACTTTAAGCCCCAAAATGCGTGACTATGAAAATTCTTTCAGCCTTGCAATCTGTGAATTTTTTAGTGATCCTGCAATCTCCAAAACGGATAATTCTGTAATGAAGCAGTATGAAGTTTCGAAATCTGCGTGGATAGAGCTTATCAATTATGGAATAAGTACGAAAGAATTTAACCTTGTAAATCCGGAATCTGTTTTCCATGTAATCGTATTTGCATATCAAGGGGTACGAATGTATAGCAGGTTGATGGAAATAGATCATGATGTTCCTAATCAAATAATAAATGAAATTAAAAGGCTTTTACTGCCAGGGGAGATTTGAAATGGATAAAAATATTTGTTTGGTAAGACCAACATTAGAACTAAAAGAAAAAGCGCTTGAATATCGCAAAGAGCATTTTACGCATGGAGAAAATGTTATCAATGGAAGTGAGCTTTTTGATAAGACGGACAACTATGAGGAATGGCTGTCTGGTGTAACCTTAAATACCAATCCCAAAACGGTAAATGAAAATTGGGTAGTTACAGATACCTTTTTTGCAGTCAGGGAAAATGACAATAAAATAATCGGTATGATTGATTTAAGACATACATTAAATGAATTTCTGAAAGATTTAGGGAATTGCGGATATAGTGTACGCCCTTCTGAAAGAAAAAAGGGATATGCCACAGAAATGCTGCGGCAGATTTGTAATATTGCGAAAGGATATGGTTTGCCGGAATTAAAGCTGTCTGTCACCCCAGGTAATCTTGCTTCTGTCCGTACCATACAGAAGAATGGCGGTGTTTATAGTTATAGTTTCAATTTTGAAGGTGAAGAAGCAGACGTATATATCATCAAACTGGGGGAAGGAAATGTTTGAAAATATAGAATGGATTTTTTTTGATATAGGTTCAACACTTGTTGATGAACACTTAGTATACGAACATACCTTTCGGGATATTGCAGAACTTACAAATATGGAATATCAGTATATTTATGATGAGGCACTGAAATTCTATAAGCAGAACAAAAAAGGTGATATTGAATTAGGGATAAAGTATAATCTCCCTAAAAGGAAATGGCATATTGAAGATGAAGTTTTATATGAAAATGTGCCTCAATGTCTCAAAATATTAAGCCAAAAGTATAAAATTGGTGTTATTGCAAATCAGGCTTTAGGGGCAGAAATCAGACTGGAAAAATGGAAAATATTACAATACATTGATTTGGTCATCGCATCAGCAGAAGAGGGAGTATCAAAACCGGACCTCAAGATTTTTGAAATTGCTCTGCAAAGAGCGAAATGTGAAGCTGACAAGGCGGTAATGATTGGAGATAGAATTGACAATGATATTGTCCCTGCTAAAAAAATGGGAATGCACACAATATGGATAAAACAGGGATTTGGAAGTTATTGGTCAATCAACGGAGAGGATGAAAAAGCTGATTTTGTCGTTGGTGAAATTATGGAATTGTGTAATTGCTTATAACGAAAAATCAGCATGAATCACACGTTGGTTATTTTCGGATTCCCTCTTCGGTAAAATTCTTTTTTAGTGCTGCCTCTGTCGGAAAAATTGAAATGATTAAAATAATAACCTGTATTGTACACAATATTGAGCCAAAGGTTCCAATGGCTTCTGTTGAGCATCCATAAAACGGAATATGCAAAATAATGCTTGGAAAGAACATGATTTTTCCGATTTTGCACCAAAGTTTTCCGCAATAACTATTGGCAAACTCCCAAGTGTCCATGCTTTTCATGGAACGGCTGGTTCTATAACCAATGACGCCATTGATATTTTTCGGCATATGTTTCCACATCATCCTGCCGGCAAAAATCATTAAAATTGGAATCAACAAATCACAGATTAACATAAACCACCAAAACCACATCGACCAAATTCACCTCGTAAAATTTAAAATTTATATATTTAGCAATTTTTCGTATGGATTGCCTATGATTTCTGCCCGTATTAGTAGTATCAGTATACTTGATAACAATACTCCATAAAGCAGACTGAATAATCGCTTTTTGTTTGTTGGAACAACTGTTAGCAATGAGAAAGTAAAGCATAAATAGGCAATGCCTAACAGCAGTTCATCTCTGACGGTACTGAAAGCCCAATCCCGAACAGTAAAAGCTGTTAAATACCATTCTGTAAAGAAAATTGTAAAAGGTAAGGAAGAAATGAAATTTGCATAATGACTTTCTTTGTGTATATGCCATATCAGAAAACCACAAAACGGAGTAACCATAGCAATGACGCCCCATAAAATTATTTGTGATTTTGGGAAAAAATGCAAAAACAGAACAGTATAACCATAATATGCAAGTAACATTCCAATAAAAAAAACGAAGGAGCGGATTGCCGCGAGTAAAGGTTTTTTTGAGCGAATAGCGATCAGCGCAGCCGCCCAGACCCATATTCCAAATCGCCCCATCATATCAGCAAATATAGGAAAATAGTACAGAAAGTCCCGACCATCTGTAAATTTTGCAATTATTCCTAAAATAATGCCAATGATAAATGGCAAAATCAGCGAACGTATATTTAAACGTCCTGACATTAGTTCTTCCTCCGAAAATCCCAATTGAATTTGTCAGTGCAATTATAACCGATTTTCATTGTATACACAATTCCGAAAAGGGAGTAAAATTAAAAAAACAAAGGAAATGGACAAAGATTTATATATAGTTGCAAAAAATCAAAAACATAGAACAGAAAGAATGCGGTATCAGAAATGATGGTAAGCAAGAATGAAGCAAAGAGATTGGAAATGAACGAGGCGGAGAATATAGCAGCAACTAAAAAAAGGTTTTGAAGCAAGTTTTAAAGAGGGAAAGTTGTATGACAGACAGACGCAGGATACAGAACATCTTGAACGTATTATCGAAGTGTTGCATATCCAAACAAATGATACAATACTGGATTTAGGAACGGGAACAGGTTATGTTTCTTTTGAAATTGCAAAAAGATATAAAAATGCAAATGTTATCGGATTGGATATTGTTGAAAAAGCTTTACAATCTAATCGAAATAAGGCAGAAAAGCAAAACCTAAATAATATCAAATTTGTATCTTATAATGGAATAGACTTTCCCTTTGAAGATAATTTCTTTGATTTAATCGTAACAAGATATGCACTACACCATTTTCCTAAAATAGAATATACTTTTAAGGAATTGGCACGAGTGATAAAAACGGGTGGAAAACTTGTAATTGCAGATCCTACCCCGAATGAAGATGACGCGCCTCGATTTGTAGATGCCTATATGAGAATGAAGCCAGACGGGCATATAAAGTATTATACAAAAGATGAATTTGAGCACCTTGGGGAAAATGTGGGATTTTCGTTGTCAAATGCATTTCAGACAGAAATAATATTTCCAAGATTGAAAGATACTGCTTGCGCATATGACGCTATTATGAGTGAGTATGATAATGATATTATATCTGGATATCAGGTATACGAAACGCAAGACGGAAAATATATTTATACCACACAAAAGGTATGGAATCTCACGTTTACAAAAGTATAACAATTGAGCAGGACTAAACGGAGGAAGAAATTCAATGAAAATGTGATAGAAACATGAGTGTGATTGTGATATTCTATTAGCGGTACAAACTAAGAACTGTGAGAGAGAAAAATAAAAATGATTACTGTTAAAGAAGTGGATAAATCCTTTTTAGAATTATATGACAAAGTTGCTATGAATGTAAATGTGAATTCGGAATATAAAGTCGAAAGAATTAATAATGGATTAGGTGGTTTTATTCTAAAAGAAGTGCAAGTTGAGCCATATATCAAAGACTTGAGTAGCTATGAACATGCAACAGAGTATGAAAACGAATTTGATATTACTAATTGGAGATTTTATATGGCGTTTGATGGTGATATCCCTGTCGGAGCAATGACGGTTGCTGGCAAAACGGAAGGATTAAATATGCTTTATGGCAGGAAAGATGCTTGTGTATTATGGGATATTCGCATTGCTGATACATATAAACGCAAAGGAATTGGACAAAAGTTGCTGGATATGGGCATTTTAGATGCTAAAAGGGATGGATACCGACAAATGATTATTGAATGTCAGAATAACAATGTTCAAGCATGCAAGTTTTATCAAAAACAAGGAGCTGTATTATCCAAAATAGATATGTATGCTTATTATTTAGAGCCTGAAATAAGAAACGAAATTCAATTTATATGGTATTTAGATATTTAGATAGATTCCAAGATGAGGGTGCAAAGGAACATTCCACGCATTTGCTACTATTGGAACAGGAACACCAGAAACAAAACAGATTTTAGAAGAAAATGTTGCATTTATGAAAAAGTATATATAGTGGTAAAATTCTATTAGCGATACAAATTGGATTTTGATGGAGATGTTAGATGAAAAAAATTAAGCTGTTGTTTATAGGGGCACTTAGTTTAGTTGTGTTTGGTCTTTTACTGCCACAACCAATACAGGCATTATTGGTGATTATAGACACACCTATAAAAAATTTTTTTGTGATACATACACTGAGTTTGTGTATAATTGTTGGGATAATACAAGGAATATCAGAAGAGTGTGGATATTATTTTGTCCTAAAACAAATTTCAAAAAATGAGCAGTTAAAAAGTTTACCTTTTTGGTTTGGATTAGGCAGAAGTTCGTTACACACTTTATATGATATAGTAACAATTATCGTCACATTTACAAATATAAGGGTATTTATTTTTTCTATTGTTTCACGAATGTTTACTTTTGTGGCAATGATGAAATTAACAAAGATAGACTATCTTTCTTATCAAAAGAAAAAAGCATTATTTTTGGGGTTGAGTGTACTACTGCATGCAATATTAAATGGCATGTTGTATGCATATGAATTACAGCTATTCAATGTTACGGCAAATTTTGATATATGGTTTATGCTTATATATTCGATCGCTGTTATTGCCATTTCGAGTATCATATGTAGAAAAGAATTAACAGGCAGAGCGGTTTTAGAATCTAATTAAGCTTTAATTCATCCAAAATAGTGATAAGCCATTGGGTCATGCGCTTATTTGTCTCAAAAAGGTCCGTATATTTGTCCTGTTCTGAAAACCACGCTGTACTGACTAGCTGATTTGCCATGACCACATAAGGAAGCGCAGTACATTCCTCATTGGTAAGCTTTACTACACTGTCATATCCCCAAAGAATATTTCGGTAGATTTCCAGCCACTTTGACAACTTGGCTTGATCTTTTTCATCAAAGCTCTCACTTAAAATTGCCATAGCCGCATAGCAAGGATCATAAATACGCAGATTTTTCTCCGACAGTTCAAAGTCGATAAAACCCCATTCGTCCTGCGAAACAATAATGTTTGACGGGTTCGGGTCCCGGTGGATAATTTGTTTGGGCAGCTTGTCATACAGTTTTCCAAATTCATTCAAATAGCCTCGGCAAAATGACTCCGAAAGCGATAAAATATCTTTTTATTTCGGCAGTGCCCAATTCTTTACGGATTCATACAGATTTACCTCATTCACCGGTATTTTAGCCTGACACAGAATGAGATGTAGCTGCGCGATGATTTCACCAACAAATCTTGCCTTTGCGACATAATCTCCTTCATAAAAATCATGGGCAATCATTTGTGTGCCAGAGATTCGCCAGGTTAAATAGAAAAACATTTCGCCATCCTGTACGTATGCTCGCCCATCCGTTGTTTTGATTGGGGAAGATATACATAAACCAGTGCCTTTTATTGCATTGCAAAGCGCAATCGCTTTTTTGACTTCATCGGAATTTTTAGAGAACTTCAGAACAAAATCTTTACCGACATAAAAGGCTCTATTACTTTTTCCTCCATTGCTCCCGTGGTAGACATCAGAGATTGATTCATTTTCTAATTCCCATTGCTTCAGAACATCCAAAACTTTCTTATGAGATACCATATAGTCCTCCTTAAACAGGTTCAGTTTGTAAGGTCGTATAGCTCGCCCTATTTTTTATAAAAGTGGAGGGAGTGCAGTCAAATTCGCGCCGAAGAACATATTGCATCACCGACATTCCGACGGCTG
Organism: Lachnospiraceae bacterium; assembly: GCA_014804245.1. Lineage (GTDB taxonomy): Bacteria > Bacillota > Clostridia > Lachnospirales > Lachnospiraceae > Suilimivivens. Next base: position 50,126 of record JAAVAE010000007.1, read on the forward strand.
ATTGGAACAGCCTGTAAT
>JAAVAE010000008.1 GCA_014804245.1 Lachnospiraceae bacterium
CTGCATGGATGCCGCTTATCTCTGCGTGCATGCCGCTTATTTCCGTATGCATTTTAGTAATTTCTTCCTGCATGCTATCCAGTCGGTTTAATATCAATTCAGTATCCGTCATTGCATCTCCTCCTTTCCTAAAGTACTTCCCCTCTTGTTCGTAAAATTGTAAACTGAACAAAAAGAAGTGTAGTTCCATACTATCGAAAAAAGGCATCCTTGTCAATCTATTTTCGTGTTATAATTTAATATTTTTTCGAGCACTTTCAAACAAAGGAGGCAATGCCATCGCCGCCTCCTTTGGTGTCGTTTTGGCTTTATCATCAGCCAAGCATTTCTCCCACGATTTTATTTACGAGACTTCCGTCCGCCCTGCCCTTCACTCTGGGCATAAGTTCTTTCATCACTTTTCCCTTATCTTTTCCTGACGGCTCTGTAATTCCAAGCACTTCAAAGACTTCCTTTACCTGGGTGCGAATGCTTTCCTCGCTCATTTCCTCGGGTGCAAATTCCTGATAAACAGCAAGCCTGATTTCACAGGCTTCCTTGATATCCGTCCGCTCTGCCGGAGCCAGTTCCATGGTTTCTCTGGTCTGCTTGATCTCCTTCTTGACCACTTCGTATTCCTCCGCCTGCGTCAAATCTGCGCGCTTATCAATCGCTTTGTTTTTAAGCGCTGAAAGCAGCATGGAAAGTGCATCCTTTCTGTCCTTATTCTTGTTTTTCATTGCCTCCATCATCTGAGCGCGTACTTCATCAATCATACTCATTGTGATTCCATCCTTTCTTTATATACAATCATTTTTATATACATTTAATTCTCTCAGTGAGAATATCTTCCGGTAAATTCCATGATAAGTCCAGTCAGACATGTGTCCTCATAAAGTTTTCCCGGATATACTTCTGCAATTTCAAAGCGTACTTCCAACATTTCGCCGTTGGGCACCTTATTCTCCCATACTGCTGTATTGGATAATCAGCATCTCCACACTCATATTATCATTGAGTCTTCCCGTCTTGATTGCCTCTTCCGCCGCCACGCAGGCTTCCACCGCATCCCGTATTTCCCGGGTCTTAAAACGTGAAGCCTGTACAACATATTTTCCTGCAATAAATCCCGGCAGCCCCACTTTTTCTCCAATCGCTTTATTCTGATATCCTTTTCCCTTTAATTCCTTTACCTGCAATAAGAGATTGAACTGTCTGGCAATTAAAAATAAGATCCTCATGGGCGGCTCTTTTTGTGCCAGCAGTTCATAGTAAAGTTCCAGTGCCTGCTTTTGCTTTTTATCCGCTATCGCGCTTACCATATCGAAAATATGATTGCCGATCCTTTTCGTGCAGATTTCCTCAATATCTGCTTCCGTAATAGCTTCCTTATCCATGCAGTAGCAGAAAAGTTTCTCCGTTTCTTTCCGGATATTTTCCATATCTGTGCCGGTCTTTTCCAAAAGAAAATTCAAGGCACTTTCTGATATCCTCTTATTTTCCTTCTTCACCATTCCCAATATCCACTTTTTCAGAGTGTTTTCATCCTGAATGGCAAATTCTACTGCACAGCCCTTTGAAGAAGCGGCTTTGTACAAGCGGCTCCTTTTATCTACCTCGGTCTCTACAAACAAGAAAAAAGTGGTATCTGACGGAGCGGAAAGATACTCTGCAAGCTGTTCCCCTCCGCTTTTAAAGAAACCGCTGTTCTCCAATATAATCAGCCGCCTCTCGGCAAAGAAGGGAAGTGTTTCCGCCTGATCTATGACCTCTCCTATAGAAATATCCTTTCCCTCATAGTAATGATAGTTCATATTATCATCACCTATAATTGCATTTTTGAGTCTGTCTCTATACTGCTTTCTCAAATATGCTTCCGCACCGTAGAGAAGGTAAATCTGATTAAATTGTCCTGACTTTATATCTTGAGTTAAACGCTGCATAATCTTACCTGTTTCTGCACAATAATTATTATAAGTATATCACAAATGATTGTATATTACATTTAAAATATTTGTACGGATGGAAAAGTGTAGAGGGAGGGGGAAGCACCGTGTGATAAGGTCGGCTCAGGGATTGATTGGGCATTGGAGGGAGGAAAAAGCTTCATCGGACCCATGTACGGCAGTAAGAAGGGCTATGCAGCCCTGGTATAGGTGTATCAGTGAGGACGCAAACGGTGCATTTGACCATTCATGGTCAAATTGCACCTTAATCGGACGTCCTGTCCGATTATTGCTGGTGGTTTAAAGGGCTGCTAAGTCCTTCTAATTGCCTGCCATAGGGTCCGGTGAAGCTTTTTCCTCCCTCCAATGCCCAATCAATCCCTGAGCCGACCTTATCACACGGTGCTTCTTCGAACACTTAGACTCTTGTGTCGCATTGATAGATGATGGTAAAATGACAGTAATTTATTAAAAATTTTATTTTATCGAAAAAAGAAAGAAGGTATATATCATGGCTAAGAGGATGTTGGATTGTTATGCTTCGGATTTTGAGAAGTTTACGAAGGGGGACTTGTTGGAATCTATTGCGAAAAGCGAGGGGCGGGTGATTGCCTGCGAGACTATAGGTACTATACAGCCAATGCTGGGGGATGTGACGAATGCAGAGTTTGTATCGGCAATGGGGGCTGATATTCTGCTTCTGAATATGTTCGATGTGAAAAACCCTAAAATTCAAGGGTTGCCAGAGGGAAACCCTGATGATACTGTGCGGCTGATCAAGGAGTTAACGGGACGTCCTGTGGGAATCAATCTGGAGCCTGTAGATGCCGGAAAGGAAGGAGAGACTTCTCCTTTATGGAAAATGTCGGAAGGCAGGCGGGCTACTCTGGAAAATGCGCAGCGCGCATATGAGATGGGCGTGGATATGATCCTTTTGACGGGCAATCCGGGGATGGGGGTCAGCAATGAAGGGATTGAAAAGACTTTGTCCCTATACCGTGAAAAACTTGGCGACAAGATCATACTGGCAGCCGGAAAAATGCATGCTGCCGGCATTCTTGAAGAAGCCGGGGAGCATATTATAACAAAAGAGGATGTTAAACGCTTCCGGAAAGCTGGTGCCGATGTCCTTCTTTTCCCCGCCCCTGCCACTGTCCCGGGCATTACAATGGAATATATAAAAGAGCTCGTCACTTACGCCCACTCTCTGGGCGCATTGACAATTACAGCAATCGGCACTTCCCAGGAAGGTTCCGATGTGAACACCATCCGCCAGATTGCCCTGATGTGCAAGATGACCGGAACAGATATTCACCATCTGGGTGATGCCGGCTACGCCGGAATGTCCCTGCCTGAGAATATCCAAACATATTCCATCGCCATACGGGGATTACGCCATACCTATCACCGGATAGCAGCTTCTATCCATCGCTGAACTATATCACTGAATACCTAACCGGCATGGAGGGCGGGATTCCTCGCTACCCGTTTTTATTTCGAATTTTTTCTCATGGAATAAAAGGGTCCACGGTTACCTTCCCTTTTTTATATTTTATGGTAATAGCTCCGCTGTCCTTTGTTTGATAGATGTGGCAGCCAGCCTCTGTAAGGCGCTCCAATAATTCTTCGTGGGGATGTCCATAAGAGTTATTTTCTCCGGCAGAGATTAGTGCAATATCGGGTGATATGGTTTCCAGGAATGTTTCTCCTGTAGAATATTTTGAACCGTGGTGTGCCACTTTCAGAACTGTTATCTTGCTTCCGCCTGTTTCTTGCAGGAGCTGTGTCAGCTTTTGCTCTCCTTCGCCTTCCACGTCGCCTGTGAGCATCGCACTGAAATTGCCGTTAGTGAGAGTAAGCACCGTTGAATATTCGTTGGCATCCTTGGTCAGATATCCCTTTGAAGGATGCAGACAAGTGATTGTCAATCCGTTTTTCGCAATTTGCTGTCCTCTGCTAATATAGGAAACTGGAATGCCCGCCTTAGCAGCCATCTGTTCCAACTCCAGATATGCCTCTTCCTTCCCATCCTGAGAAATATCAGGCAGCACCAGATGTTTTATTGCGATTCCCTGTAATTCGCCGCTTTCCATCAATTCTCTGATACCATTGCAGTGGTCTTCGTCCGGATGGGTTACGAACACTGCTTCCAAACGGGAAATCCCCTGTGACTTTAAGAAAGGAATGATTCGATATTCTCCAACAGAATTAACAGAGGAACTTCCTCCGTCAACCAGATAATTTTTTCCATAACCATCTTCGATACAGATACAGTCTCCCTGCCCAACATCCAGAAACGTGATCTTGAAACCTTCTCTTACCGGAACCGTGACAAGCAACACCGCCGTCGCCGCTATTCCCCATCGCAGGAGAAGATTTCCTTTTTTCCTGAAAAGAATGAGCAAAAGCAATACCAAAACGTAAATTACAATCTGCCATTTTTCCGGTCTGCCGCATGTTAAAAGATTTCCCGGAAGCGTATCGCAGACTCCGCAAACCTTTTCATATATTCTGAGAATCCCCTCAATCAACCATGCAAAAGGCAGTACCGTGGGAGGACATAAAATACTGCATGCCAAAAGAAGCAATCCAGCGGCCATTAAGAAACTCATCAAGGGGATTACCAGCAAATTCAGGAACACTGAGTAAACTGGGAACTGATAATAAAACCATAAATAAATCGGCAATGTGACGACCATCATTCCCAAACCTCCAAGCACCTTTTTCACTGCCGGATGAATTTCTTTTTTTCCCTCTGTCAGCGCCGGGAGAATCAGACCGATTCCCAATACACATCCAAAAGAAAATACAAATCCGCTGTGCAGCAGATAAAGAGGCTGGCTTATGAGAATCAGCACCGCTGCCACCGCCGCTGCCGTCAGCATATCATAAGTGCGCTCTGCCATAACAGCTCCCATATGTAAAGAAAACATGATAACGGCACGGACCGCCGACACAGAAAATCCGGTCATCATACAATAAAGTAGCATTGCAAGAGCTGACAGAGCGGCGGAAACCTTCATCGGAACTGCGCACTTTTTAAGCAAACTGTATACCCCCATTCCAATCATAGAGATATGAAGCCCTGAAATAGCCAGGATATGTGCGATTCCATTTCTCTGATAAAGTGCCTTAAGTTCTTTATCCATACCTCCCTTTTCTCCAAGAAGCATTGTCTGCATCACTGATGCCTCCTGCTCGGGAAGGTACTCAAAAAGTTTCTTGGACAGAAAATTTCTGATTTGATATGCCGTTTGTGTAAATTTATTATATTTTTGTGATTTTGCTGAAATAACTGCCTGATTCAGGCGATAGGAGATTCCTAATATCTGATAATAAGAATATGCATCAAATTGTCCCGGATTGGATGCTCGTTCAAAGCTTGTAAACTTTCCTGTAATCCTTATGACGCTGCCCATTTCCGGTTCCTTTTGTCCGGATTTCAAATAGCAGATTACCTTTTGCGCTCCGGGCACATCACGCACCTCTTTGCGCTTACTGCCGTCTTCAGAAACAAGCTTTAAATACAGCACCGTCACCGGTCCGTTGGTCTGCCTGATCGATTCTTTCTTATATACCCTGCCTTCCACTGTAATCATTTTTCCTGCATATGCTCTGTAGTCCTGAACTGATGCAGGTTTCACGCTTACGATAAGATATAGGACAAGGGAAATCATCAGGCAGACCAACCCTAGCGGGCGTTTTACCATACTTATACTCATGCCTTTCCCACATGCGCCTCTCCCCAGCAGGGCAGGCTGCAGATGTTTTTAAATGATGTTACTCCACAAGTTCCAGATTTCTCTCGAACACCGTGGAAAAACTGATATTTTCTTTATAATTTACATTTGTATCGCCGTTTATGGATATCTGGACCTTATTCACATTGGAAAGTTCCACCAGTGAATTTATAACGGAATAGATTGTCACCTCTGAAGTCACATTATAAATCTGCGTCAGAAATGCGCTGTCCAAATTTACATAACAGATACCATCCTTCACATTGACGCTGACCACCTTCGTATCTGGGTTGATAGTCGGAAATACCTTTTCCTCCTCACGAGGTCCTGCAATCAGTTGTTCTACCACAAGCCTTTCCATTGCAATATTGCTATTATAAACCACCGTCCTGTTTACTGCCTTAAGCCCGTCTCCATCTTCATTCGCATAATACAAGGTCAGCTTCACCTTTTCATAAGTATTGATTTCATTACCTGCGTTATCAATAAACATATCTGCATTCATGATTCCGATAACTGTGCCGGATGCATCCGTCAATGGCTCTGATTTAATCTGGAAGGTAACATACTGTATTCCCTCAATCTGTGTCAAGGTTCTTACGATTGCTGCCCGTACCAGCACTTCCGTGGTAACCGGCTGCCATTTATAATTTTCGTCAAAAGTCAGTGTCAGCTGATCCTCTGCAATACTATAATCCAACAAATTGAAATCTCCTGATAACGGCGCCTTATACTCCAGCTTCCCTGAAACCGTCCCCAGCTGATCTAAAAGTTCCAGAAGCAATGCTTCCTTATCGGTAGTCTCTGTTTTATATTCCTGAGGATAAATTGCCGTTTCATCGTTGTTTTCATAATACACCCTGTACGTATGCCCCGGATCCGGCTTATTCTGCCGTCCGCAGGCACAAGTCACTATGAGCAATAGCAAAAACAAGAGAATAAACTTTCCCCTTTTTTTCAATCTCATTCCATTCTCCTTATAATAAAACCCTTGTAAGCGGTATCTTTAACGTAAACGTTGTTCCTTCTCCCTCCACACTGTCTACCTTGATCGATCCCCTGTGGAGCATAACCGCACTTCTGGTAATGGCAAGACCCAATCCTGTACCGCCAATTTCCCTTGAATGCGACTTATCCACCCTGTAGAAACGTTCATAAATCTGGCTCATGGACTCCGCCGGAATGCCGATTCCGGTGTCCGCCACTTCTACCGTGAAGAACTGATGGTCTGCGTCCAGAGTCACATCCACTTTTCCCTGCTCCCGGTTATATTTAATTGCATTCTCAACCAGATTAGTCAGTATCAGGGACATCTTTACCTCGTCTACTTCCGCTATGATCTCGCGCTTACTGATTAAAGTCACCTCAATATTTTTTTTCCTTGCAATAGGACGAAGCCTTTTTAAAATGATTTCAGTCAAGTCATTGATGTTGATCGCGCTGATATTTAGTTCTGCTGCCGATTTATCCAGCTTTACCAGTGCCAGCAGGTCATTGATGATTTTGTCTTCTCTCTCGATTTCTTCTGCGATATCCACCATGAACTCATGATAAAGCTCCGCCGGGACATCCTGCTGCGCTAACAGAGAGTCTGCCAGCACTTTGACAGAAGTGATGGGTGTCTTAAGCTCATGAGACACATTTGCCACAAATTCCTTTCTGGAATCATCCAGCGCTTTCATTCTTTCAAGAAGACTGTTAAAAGAATCCACAATATGCTCTGTCTCCAGATAATCCGGTACAGAAATGGGATCATCGGTATATCCTTCTTTCACTTCGCTGATTGCCTTTGAAACTCGGTCAAAGGGCTTAATCAAAATCTGCGCCAGAATAAGGGCGATGGCAAAAATGCAGAAAACCATGATAATCTCAACGATAAGTGCCTTTCGGTTCAAAAGCTCCATGGTATTTACGATACTGTCCGTAGAAACACTGGTAAGCATTACCCCTCTTACCACTTCCGTCCCTTCCGGCACCTCTGCAGTCGCCATCTGTGCGGACACCGTTTCCACGATTGGAATCGTAATCTCAATGAACCCATTGACTGCATCGTAATTTACCGTATTAATACCTTTCATGCATCGGATGACTTCTTCAGATATAATCGTTTTGCCTTCACTAATCGCATAGGTGTCTTTCACCACCTTCAAATTTCCGTTGATGATAAGAACCCTCCCGTTGTACAGATTTGAAATCTGTTCAAGTTCTGCGCCTATCACCTCTGACGAAGTGTCCTGCAGGTAATTGTATGTAATCAGGTGATTTGCAATGATTCTAAGCTGCGTCTGTACATCAGAAGTTCGTACATCCACTGCACGGCTTTCATAATTTTCTAAAATGCCCACACGCACAAAGATACTGGGAATACTTCCCATAAGAAACATAATGATAAACAGGCGGACCTTAAGGCTCCGCCATATTTTCATATTTTTAAGAATTGCTTTTATATCAGCCATAATCGGCACTGCCTTTCAAACCAGCTTTTAAAGGGCTACGCAAAATAATATCCCACACCCCATTTTGTATGCACATATTTAGGCTCAGAAGGATTCTGCTCAATCTTTTCCCTCAGTCTTCTGATATGTACATCCACCGTCCGGACATCTCCCGGATAATCATTTCCCCATACCAGCTTCAGCAGATTTTCCCTGCTGTATACTTTATTGACGTTCACGACGAGCAGTTCTAACAATTCAAATTCCTTTGCAGTCAGATTAATTTCCTTCCCTGCCACATAGACTCTTCTGCCATCGCAGTCAAGCCTCATGTCCCCACTCTCGATAATCTTTGCTGCTTCCTTCGGTTTAGGGGAAGTACGTCTTATTATAGCTTTGATCCTCGCCTTAACTTCTAATATATTAAAGGGTTTGGTGATATAATCATCTGCGCCGTACTCAAGACCCAGTATCTTATCCATATCTTCTCCCTTTGCAGTTAACATAACAATCGGGACACTTGAAAATTCCCTGGTCTGCTGACAGACCTCAAATCCTGTAAGCTTAGGAAGCATGACATCCAGCAAAATAATATCATACTCCTTGTTTCTGATCATCTCCAGTGCTTCCTCGCCGTCATAAGCACAGTCTACTTCCATTCCATCCTGCTCCAAGCTGAAACGTATTCCCTTTACGATCAGCTTTTCATCATCTACAACCAGCACTTTTTTTGCCATATTATCAATCCCACCTTATTTTGCATGACTACACGGTAATGCTGTCTTTTATCTTTTCAAACAGCCCATCTTTTATCCCCTCAACGTTCATGATATCTTCTTTTTTCACAAATGGTCCATTCTTTTCCCTATAGGAAATAATGCTTTTTGCCTTTGCGCTCCCCACACCTGGAAGCGTGCACAAAAGTTCTTCACCTGCAGTATTGATATTTACTAAAGAATTTTCTTTCTCTTTGCTATCACTGCCGGAATTCTCCCAAATATTCATCATTCCCGTTTCTTCTACTTCCGCTTCCGTCGGTATATAAATCTTCATGCCATCTGTAATCAGATCCGCCTGATTCAGATAGTCCTGAGCTGCATCTTCGCGAAACCCGCCTGCCTTCTCAACCGCCTGATAAATTCGGCTTTTGCCTTCAAGCGTATAAACGCCCGGCTCTCTCACTGCACCGCAGATATGTATCACACAGTATTGCACAGCTCCAGACTCACTGAGGCTGTCATCATCTGTATTAGATGGCTCGTTCATTTCTGCTCCAGCCTCTTGCGATGCCGCATCTGATTCCGTATCATTGACAGGAAGGAGCAGCAATTCCTCCTGCTCCTTTTCCCTCTTTTCACAACCTAAGAACATGCAGAAAAACACCACTAAAATTCCTGCTGCCAGTCCAAAATTCCTTTTCATCGTTATCTCCTTTCTGTCACACAAAACACCCTCGTACAGAAAGCCCCTTATAACGATACCATTTCATTTTAAAATAAATCGAATAGATTGACAAGCCAAATATTCATGATTTTTCATTTCCATTTGAAAACCACGATTCCCGCTATCGCTACCAGCATTCCAATGATTTTTCTCCATTCAAGGGGCTGTTTTTCCACACCGAACAATCCCATCAATTCAATGACATAGGCTATGATAAGCTGGGCAATCACAATCAACATAACTGCCCTTGCAGGTCCCAGCATCTCCATGCTTTTGATTACGGTATATGTGATGAATGCCCCTATAGCGCCCCCCAGCAGCATGTACTTTGGTTCCACTTTGAACAATGTTCCAAAGGAGGAGCGGTCCGTGAGAAACCATGCGCCAAGACAAACCAGAAGCGCTGTAAACTGAACAAAAGCATTGGCAACCCAAATACCGGAAGTCTTGGTCACCTGCGTATTGAACACGCCCTGAATACTCATCAGGGCACCCGAAATAAGTGCAATAAAAAATCCAATCATATGAGCCTCCTTAACACTTTTCGTTAATTCATGATGCCCATATAATTGGAAAATTATTCATAACGCCAATCGGCTTTTATTCTTACTCTTCTGCTTCCTCCTGCGCGCCATCTTCTTCATCCGGATACTCTTCTTCCTGCTCCTTCGGTTCCTCCAGATAGTCTTCCTCGTAGGCTGTGCCGGTCACCTGCGACATAATCTGCTCTGACAGTTCCTTCAGCTTTTCGTTGGCATCCGCTCCGTTCCATATCTGTGAAAATACAACCTCCAGCTTCACCCAGAAATTACTGGTTTCAATCATTTTAGGCATGGATATGGATTTTTCATACTCCGCCGCAAATTTGTCAAGCGGCTCATAGCCATAATCAATGTCCTTTGCCGCAGAAACTTTTCCCGTCCTTGCATACAGAATATCATTGTACTCGGCAGTCAGGAAATAAGCAAAATCGTTAGCAGCCTCCTTGTTTTCCGAATAACCGTTTATGACCACGCAGCTTGTCATGGACAGCGAACGTGTCTGCCTGTTCTCATCTATCGCCGGCGTCAGCGCAATATCATAATCATATTCAAGCAATCCATCCGCTTTCGCCTGCTCCAGCTTAAATACTGCATCTGTGGTCGCCATCGTAAAGACCATCTTTCCATCCATGAATTCATCCAGTATCGCCTCATATTCGATTTCGCCGGTATCAATGGAAAAGAACTGGTTCAATTCCTGATAAACGCGCAGGCTTGCAATCGCATCCAGATTGTAGATATCGATCTGTGCGGTATCCCATCCGGCTTCTCCGCCCATTTTAATGGAATTTCCTACAAAAAAATAGTTGTAAAAAATGTCTGTGACATCCCATTTAAAAACGCCTTCCACCTGCTCCGGCGCATCGTAATCATCCGCAAAGGATTCAATATCCTGAATCGTAGCGGGGAGGAGCTGCTGCACTTTTGCTTCAATCTGCTCTTCTGTAAATACCACATCCTGCGTATTCTCCGCCTCCAGCGTCTGCCCTTCTTCCCCAGATTCCTCTATCCTCTCCTGGGCTGCTTCTCCTTCTGCCAGGTCAGCCTCCGTCTCCAGCTGACTCCTCGCCATATCTTCCAGATAGGTTTTATTGTACAGCAGTGAACTAGTCTCAAAATAAAAAGGATATCCGATAATCTTGTCTTTATAAGATGCTGCCTGCAGCCCTGTGCCTATATAAACCTCATCCGGTCTGACGCCATCCTCCGGCTTTATTTCGCTTGCCAGACCTGCAAGATACGCCTTTTCCAGTGAATCATGGCTGATAATATATAAATCCGGCGCACTGCTTTCAAGTGAGGTCTGGTTGATTCTCTCAAGATATTCAAGTCCCGATTCCAATACCGGTACGATCCGTACATCATGGGTCTCATTATAAGTAACTGCCGCACTGCTCAAATAGGAGGTAAGTGTTTCATCCGTATACCACAGGTAAAGGGTCTCCTTTCCTCCTGCAAATATAACAGCATCCTCCTGCTTTTCACTCACTTGCCAGCCTGATACGGCAATCACAAAGATAATCACCGCAGCTATGGAAATCATACCAACTGCCGTAAGTCGTTTTTTCAGACTCATTCTTTACTCCATTTCTATTCTGCATCCAGACAGGCCTTTAAAATTGCTGTCATTTCATCTACATGTTCCTTTGTGATGATAAGGGGAGGTACAAAACGGATGATATCCGTTCCTGCATTGATGAGAATCAATCCCATCTCAAGCGCTCTCGTGATGATATCCCCTACCGGTCTGTTAAATACAAGTCCCTGCATCAGCCCAATGCCGCGTCTGGTTTCTATACAATCATATTCCCTGACAAGTTCATCCAGCTTTTTCTCCAGATAAGCCCCTGTCTTAATCACATTATCTATTATATGGTTCTCCTCAAATAAATCAAGTACAATATTTATAGCAGCGCCTGCCAGCGGATTGCCGCCGTAGGTGGTGCCGTGATCGCCGCTTACAAGGGAATTTGCCCCCACCTTTTCCGTCATCAGGAATGCTCCCACAGGAATGCCGCATCCCAATGCCTTGGCCGTGGTCATAATATCCGGCTTAATTCCATATCTCTGCCATGCGTACATATAACCGGTACGCCCCATACCACACTGGATTTCATCCAGAATAAGCAGGATATCCTTTTCCTCACAGAGCGCTTTCACCTGCTTCATAAAATTTTCCTGCGCGGGATGAATGCCGCCCTCTCCCTGCACCGTCTCAAACAGAATCGCACAGGTTTTGTCGTTCACCTGGTTAAGCACACTATCAAAATCATTCATTTGGGCAAACCGGACATTTCCAATCATCGGCTCAAAAGCTTCCCGGTACTTTGCATTACCTGTTACCGACAAGGCTCCAAAGGTCCGTCCATGAAAGGAATGCTCCATTGCAATAATCTCATGATCCTTCCGTCCGTCCTTTAAATAAGCATACTTACGGGCTGCCTTTATGGCTCCCTCTACAGCCTCGGCGCCGCTGTTAGTAAAAAAGACCCGATCCATCCCGGAAACCTCTTTAATCTTTTTTGCCGCCTCGATAGCAGGAACATTGTAATAGTAGTTGGAAGTATGAATCAACTTGTCAATCTGTGCTTTCAAAGCATCATTATATTTTTTATTGTTATAGCCTAACGCAAATACCGCAATCCCCGCACAAAAGTCCAGGTATTTTTTCCCCTCAATGTCATAAAGGTATACGCCGTCTCCCTTATCCAAAACCACCTGATAACGGTTGTAAGTATGCAGCAGCGCCTTTTCAGCGTCATCAATATACTGTTTCATCGTTTCCATCTTTCTTTTTAAACCTCTCTTTTAATCGTTCTGTTCACAAAGCTGCCTGTCTTCATCCCTGAGAATCATAGTTCCCACACCTTCATTGGTAAAGATCTCAAGGAGCAGACAGTGCAGAATACGCCCATCTAAAATATGCACTCTGTTGACACCGTTTTTCACTGCGGAAGTACAATTTCCCAGTTTCGGAAGCATACCGCCGCCAATCAGCCCGCCTTCAATAAGGGCATCCGCATCAGATACCGTGATTCTGGGAATAAAGGAACTTTTATCATTAATGTCTCTGTAAAGCCCCTCGATATCGGTAAGAAATACCAGCTTATCCGCCTCTACCGCCTTTGCAATAGCACATGCCGCATCATCTGCATTGATGTTGTAAGTGGCAAATTCATCATCCAGTCCTATGGGGGCAACAATAGGAAGAAAGTCCTTTTCCAGAAGGTCATACAGGATTTTAGGATTGACATTTTTGATATCCCCTACAAAACCAATATCCTCGCCGTTTGAATATTTTTTCTCCACACTAATAAGACCGCCATCCTTGCCGCTGATTCCCACTGCCCTTACACCAAGCTCCTGTACCATAGTAACCAGCCTCTTGTTTACTCTGCCAAGCACCATCTCTGCGATTTCCATGGTCTCCTCATCCGTCACCCGAAGCCCGTTCACGAATTTTGCTTCCTTACCTACCTTGCCTACCCAGCGGCTGATCTCCTTGCCGCCGCCATGGACGATAATAGGCTTAAATCCTACCAGCTTAAGCAGTGTCACATCCTTGATGACATTTTTCTGCAGTTCTTCATTGCTCATGGCAGAACCGCCGTACTTGACCACAATGATCTTACGGTTGAATTTTTGTATATATGGAAGTGCTTCAATCAGTACCTCCGCTTTTTTTAATACTTCCTGTATATCTTTGCTCATTTTTTCCTCCATTTTTTAATCTAATCCATTCAACAATCCCTAGCTTCTATAATCCGCATTGATTTTTACATAATCATAGGTAAGATCACATCCCCATGCAGTTGCTGTCTCATTTCCCATCTTCATGTCAGCTAAAATAGTCACCTCAGGTTCTGACAAAATCCTGCTTGCTTCTTCTTCACTGTAATTGGTAGATATACCATCTTTGCAAACCTGTATCCGCCCGGCTTTGCTCTCAAAGAAAAGCTCAATTTGGTCTGGGTCAAAGGGAACTCCAGAATATCCCAGCGCACAGATCATCCGCCCAAAGTTTGCATCATGCCCATAGATCGCTGCCTTGGTTAAGTTGGAGCATACCACGGATCTGCTTAATCTCCTTGCATCTTCCTTGGTAGCTGCGCCAATCACCTTTGCTTCCAAAAGAGCGGTAGCCCCTTCGCCGTCACCAGCCATCATCTTAGCTAGAGTTTCGTTTATGTAATGAAGCGCTTCCTTAAATGCTTCATATTCCGGCGTGCCTTCCTTAATTTCCTCATTTTCTGCCATGCCGTTTGCCATCACCAGAAGAGTATCATTGGTGGAAGTGTCACCATCCACAGAAATCATGTTAAAAGTGTCAGCCACATCCTCTTTGACTACTTTAGTCAGAGCCTCTTTTGAAATGACTGCATCAGTTGTTACAAAAGCAAGCATCGTACACATATTCGGATGAATCATTCCAGAGCCTTTACTCATACCGCCTAAAGTCACCTTGATACCATTAAGGTCAATCTCTACAGCAACCTGCTTAGAACGCGTATCAGTCGTCATGATTGCCTCCGCTGCCTGTCTCCCCGCATCTATGGTATCGGTCTTTGCCTTAGCAAGTTTCTCGACTCCTGCCTCAATCCTGTCTATAGGAAGCTGCATTCCAATCACACCGGTAGATGCAACCAATATTGACTCCTCCGGTATATGAAGCACTGCGGATGCCCGTAATGCCGTTCTCTTGCAATATTCATACCCTTCTTTGCCTGTGCAGGCATTTGCAATTCCTGCATTCACAATCACAGCCTGCCCGAAGGGCGATTCCTCCACCACTTTTTTGTCCCACAAAACCGGAGCAGCTTTCACCACATTGCTGGTGAAGGTTCCTGCCAGTACGCAAGGCTTCTGACTGTAAATAAGCGCCATGTCCTTTCTATCCTTATACTTAATCCCAGCCTCTACACCTGCTGCCTCAAATCCTTTTGCTGCGGTCACGCCGCCTGTCCTTATCTTCATGTTCTCCTCTTTCCGTGCCCCTTGGCACTTAAAAAATTATTTGAATCTGTATTTTCCTTTTCCCATTCCCCTGACAGGTTCAATCAACTCTGCTGATAATAATTTCTTTAACAATACAGACGCTGGAGATTTAGAAATGCCAAGGATACTCATGATATCTCCCCTGCCAAATACCTCGTTGACTCCATATTCTCTATATATTTTTTCTATGTTCATCAACGTCTTTCCGGAAAATCCTGCTGACTGCAGATTACTTTCAAACATACTGCGGGCATCAATGTCCTGTTTCCGCGTTTCAATGTCCTGTTTTTGTGCATCAATGTCCTGTTTTTGCGCGATTTCAAAAAATCCGCTGATGTGCATATATCTATTTCGAAGTTCATTTTTTTCATTTAACAGCAGATTCCTCAAAAATAATTCCAAATATTCCCTTGTCTCATGAATACCTTCTTTTAAGTTATTGTAGTTGGCACGCACCAATGCATTTCTGAAGTACCATGCATTTTCCGCAAAAATATCATTCGTAACGTCAAACCCCAGTGTTTGCAGATATTTTATAAAGAAAACTGCTGTCGAACGCGTATTACCCTCTGCGAAAATGTGAATCTGCCACAACCTTGACACAAAGACTGCCAGATGTTCTATCATCTGTGCTATAGATAAACCTCTGTAGCTAAACGCCCTCTCTACCTCAAAATCATATTCTAAAGTTGCCTTCAATTCGCTTGCGCCGCCGTATATTACCGTATCTCCATCCAATATCCATTCCTTTTTTGTAATATTATAATCCCTGAATTTTCCTGCATGGGGATATATTCCCTCAAACAATCTGCCATGAATTGCCAGATAATATGTGGGCGAAAAAGTAAATGCCTTTTCTGAGAGGATCTGGGCAATTCTGGCAGAAACCTTGTCCGCCTCTTCCGTGCGTTCTTCCGGCTCCGTAGGTTTTTCCTCATAATAGCGATCAATCAGCTCTTTCGCCTGCTCAATCGAGATTTCTCCTTCAATATTTCTTTTAGCTGTTTTTATTAGATATTCTGAAGCTTCCAGCCCATCCACTGCCTGCAGTCCAATCGCAGTATGCCACGCATAGCCTTTATCTCTCTTTTCAGGTTCTGATTCTCTTAAATATTCTTCTAACGAACCTTCACTCATCCTTTTTCCTCCAGAATCCTTTATCACTTATTATAATTCACTATATTCTCTTTATTTAGAGTAAAATCATAATAATTCAAATCTTCCCTTCTTGTCCACCCTATTTCATTCCAAAAAGCATTTCCAATATCATTTGCTGTAAAGGCAATCAAGGAAACCTTACTGATCTGTTCCTTTTCCAGTTCCTTCATGCAATGAACTACCATGCGCTTTCCAATCCCTCGCATACGATAGTCCTCATGAACGCATACATGATAGAGGCACCCGCGCCTGCCATCATGACCGCATAGAATGCTTCCCACGATTTTTCCATCCTCCACCGCTACTACGCTGGAGGTTGGATTGCGTTTTAAGAACCGCGCTACACCTTCCTTTGCATCATCAATGCTTCTTATCGCAAATCCCTTAATACTCATCCATAAATCGTGCACGCCTTCATAATCTTCTAATGTCATCGTTCTGATTTCCATATCAATCTCCCATCTGCCTTTCGCTTTCTTTTCTAAGGAAGCGCTGAATAAATCAGTGTTTCCTATGCGCTTGCACTCATACTGTCGTCGCCATCTAAATGCACCGTCCGATAAGTGTGCCCCACAAAAGGCAGAAACTTTGACAGCACATCCTTCGTTCTTAGCCTTAAACTGGCAGTATTCACGCAAGGATGACAGCCTAAAAATTCTTCTTTTAAAACATCCTCATCAATCAGAAGATTCACATGATTTTCTTTATCATTCATCAGTCCCATAACGCTCACTGCGCCCGGTGAAATATGAAGATATTCCTCCATAAATTCCTCCGGTGCAAAGGAAAGCCTAGCGCTGCCAATCTGTTTTGATAATTCCTTCGTCTTAAACTTCTTTTCTCCCGGCATCAGGAGCAGATAAAAAACAGTTTTCTGACTGTTGCACAAAAATAGATTCTTGCACATATGTATTCCTAAAATCTCATCTACTCCCCTGCATGCCTCTATAGTAGCCATAGGCTCGTGATCCATTCTCTGAAAAGGAATTTCCAGACTCTTAAGCAGTCTGTACACTTCCATTTCCCTTTCACGCCTTCCCACGCTGTCTGGAATGTCTTCATATAAAGTAGCATCGTGTATCAATTCATTCATGTCAAACTCCTCCTGCACCACATAGTGTCTACAACTTATACTGCATAAAGTTCTTATCCAGCAATAATCATATTTATAATCCTGTCAATTGCAGCATCAAGTTTATTTTCTCCCCAGCCTAAATCCCAGCTGCTTTCAACATATACATCCGAAATCACATAGATTGCTGAGGCGGCACATTTTCTGTAGTTTGCTATCGTGAAAAGACCTACTCCTTCCATTTCCACGCACAAGGCTCCCTTTTCCCTATGTTCAATGACCTGTCCCCAGGTCTCTCTATATCCGGCATCGGTTGTCCAATGTTTTCCTCTTCTGAATTCGACCTGATTCTTTGATAGGAGCTCACTTAATTCATCTGTTAATTTTTTTGTTGATTCTATCACATCATAATCAAATCCATATAATCTTGCAACAGCCGTGTCATTATAAGCGCCATCTGTGAGGACAATATCTCCCGCTTTCATATCCGGCTGCAATCCTCCCGCAAACCCCACGTGAATCAGTTCCTGCACCCCTCCGGCTATCAAATCTTCAGCCTGCGTCGCAATCGCCGGAGAGCACATGTGACCTTTTATAAATCCAATATCCTCATTTGTATCGAACACGAAAAGCTTCCCGCCTAACGGATATTTATATGTTCCGCAGTTTCTCGAAACCATAGTATCATAAAGACTGTCCGCCAGAAGATACACTCTTTTAGGAACCTTTATCTGATCAATATCAAATCCTGCATTTTTTAATTCAAGCCGGACTAATTTCTGAGGGTCAGTTAAAACATCATTCATATTCATAAATCTTTTACCTCCTTTCTTGCACATCAATTTTAATTATATCTCTTGTATTGTTACCGCAATCGTATCACCTGCATATTTTCGCATTTTATCCTGAATATCTTTACGCACACCGATAATATAGCAAATAGAGCCATCAGGATTTTTAATTCCCATATTTACAATGCTGCCATTATATGGAACGCCATCAAAAGTAGCCTGTACTTTTACCCTGCCCTTTCCAAATTCTTTTCTTATATCATAAGGGAATTTAACATATGCCCCATTTTTTTCAGGTACCGGTTCAATAACAGCTTCGAATTTATATATCTTATGATTCATAACTAATTAACCTCTTTAAAAAACAAATATCTATTTCAGCCTTCTCCTGCTCGTTTATTTGTTCTCTCCTGACTTAATCAATTTTGTCAAATATGACTGTCTGCTCTTTCATAGATATTTTTGCCACCTTATATCCGTATTCTGTCAGTTCCTTTTTATATTTTAGAAAAGAATGATCTATCGGTGTCCCTCCAATTGCCTGTATTTCTTCAAAAGATAATTTGAAAGACTGATTTCCGTTTTTCTGCACATATTCCCACAAGGAGCTATATTTACTCATCTTTCTTTAATCCATTCCTGTCATAACCGCGTTCAAAATAAGCTGATAGACTTATGTACCCCATCAATCTGATTTTGACCAGATTAACTGTCCGCCAAACCATACATTTTCAATTGCTTCCAAATCAATCGTTGTTTCATAGCTTCCTCCATCAAATAAAGGCGACACCAGTACCTTTCTTGCTGTGATAGATAGTGTATTGCCCTCTTGTTCAATTTTCCATCCCCGAAATGCAATCGCAGATTCCACGGATTCTATTCGCAGCTCTAGATTCTGACCATCCACAACAGTAGAGCAATATACTTGAGCATTGTCAACTGGTTCACCGATAATGTAGAGTTTCAAAAAAAATCCCAAAGCAACAAATACCAATATTCCGCTTATAATAGCTGCGGCTTTTTTATAATAACCAGTTTTCATACCTATCCCCCTGCATACAACAGACCACATCTACTGTACTGCGTTAAGATTTCCAACTTCCGGCATTGTATTCTTACTTTGCATACTCTGCCAACTCGTATACTCGCTCTTTCGTCAATTCAACTGCCTTCATGGATTCTGCCATAGGCTGCATGCTTCCGCCTTCATATTCCTGCCCGGCAGCCTTCACCTGCTCATCTTTGTGCGCAATCCAGTTTCTTTCCTCTGTTCTCAAAGCTTCCATCTTTGCACCATCAAGCTCGGATTCCAGCATCCTCCACACAGTATTTAATGCATCATCCCATGTCTTAAGCAGTTCTGCACTGGTCGTATTCATGTCCAGCTGCGTGGAAGCCTCCTGCAGTTTTGTCTCCAGCTCTGCTCCCCGCTTCTCCGCATAAGAAATTTCCTCTGCAATTCTTTCAGAAAGACTTGGCTTCTCATACTCACAGCTTGAGAACCCATTTTCCTCATTTATATTATAAAGCCCATAAAACGGAAGTTCTGTTTCTGCAGTACTTTCCAAATCATAATACCCTACCCATCTACGATATTCTTCTGGCAGCTGTGCCAGCTTTGCGCCCGGAAGATACAGATAAAATTCCTCGCCGCCGTCCAGCCCATAGGCAGTCGAGTAAATATACCGCACATCATCTGCCAGTTCTTCTTTTCCCGGCTCCTCCTCAAATTCAAGAGACACAAGCTTTATTTTAAAGGTAAATTCATCCACCCTTTCTAAGCTTTCAAACCTTCCTTTAAAGCTACAGATATATCTGGTACCTTCCGGATACCCCTCTCCGCTGTCTCCCATGTCAGAATCATGAAAAAGTCCCTCAAAAGATCCATCATTGTTTATAAAAAGCTCCGTATCCCAAGCACCCACGCCGCTGCTGAAAGTGAAAAGCCTGTCAGACACATCTGCAAAACTAAATTCTGTTTCTGTACCCTCTTCCAGTTGTGTTTCAGACTTCTGTGCTTCCGACTGCTGCTCACCATGCTGTTCTTCCTGCAAATGTTCCTCTGGGGACTGATCCCCTGTAGAATTGTCCTCAGGAATTTTTTCAATTACTGGATACGATATCTGGCTGTCTTCTGCTTTTCCGCAGCCTGCTGAGAATGCCAGAAATAAAATACCTATTATTAGAAAAACCTTCTTTTTCATAATATTCCTCACTGATTCCATAATATTTTCGATCCGTTTACCGCCATTCTTTAGGCTTTCAATCCTCTCACCGTCAATCATGCAACCCACATCCATATTAATACTATATTTTGCTTTTTCAAGCAACGGAATGTCAGAAATATCGCCGAGGCAATATAAAAAACCACACAATAATCCTTTATAACTTTTATTCAAAAGACACGCATGTATAAGTGTGCTGACCAATATCCACACAAACCCAAAGGAAACCACTTTCTGATTCCATCAGATAATCAAAAAACGGGCTGCGCCCAAACAACTCCCTGACACTCCAATTGCGATGCATAGGGAATCTGATTAACACCTGCCGCCCTGTCTCCCTCTTCATACTGTGCATACAAAATCACATATTTTCCCTCTTCAGGGTGAAACAACAAATCCATCGACACATCATGATCGTTCTGGGAAATTACAGCATTGTAATATCCGCCGTCTATAGGATAGATTCTCTCCGCCGTCCAATGATCTAAAGTAAAGTCATATCCTACCCGCCTGCCATAATCGCGCAAAATATAAGTTATCTCCGAATAAATCCACCAATGGTATCCCTGCCCATCTCGTGATGCCATGAAGTCATGCATATATACGAAATCATCTACCTTCTCATAAGAAGACCATATGATCGAACTAATGTTAGACTGCACGGCTTTTTGATCCGCAGCGCACTTTCCCTGCGCTGCAACTTTTTCTGTATTGAAAACTCCTAGAGCAGCAATCACTGCTATTCCAGCAATTATGGCTATTATTTTTTTATAACGACTGCTTTTCCTTATCTTCATGCTGCCCTCTCCCTATATTCTCTTGACAAAATCATTTTCACCTGTTATTCTTACTTACAAAAGAGAGACGAAGTTTACCACCGTACAGCTATTGCTCATGCGGCTTGCTCGTTTCTTTTTTTGTTCTCACAAGGTCATACAAATATTGTTTTCCATCTTCATCACACCTTACAAGCATTCTTGTCAAAAAAATATTATATCGTTCTAAATTTCCTTTTTCTTCATGCCTACACCTCCAATGCAAGCCCCTTATCCTCCTCACACCCAAGCATAATATTAAGGCATTGGATTGCCGCACCGGACGCACCTTTTCCTAAATTATCAAACCTTGTGCTCACCAGTACTCTGTCCTCATTTCCCGTCACATAGATTTCGATACCGTCCCATCCTGCACAGGCATTGCCTGAAAGGAATCCATTGTAATCTGCCTCCTTGCCAAAAGGCATTACCTTTACAAATTTCCCGCCGGAATAATACTCACTTAAAAATGCATGAATTTCCTCAGGTCGTTGTGCTTTTGAAAGCATATCCGTATAAAAAGGAGTGGTGAGCAACATCCCGCTATAATAATCACATATAATAGGAGAAAACAGCGGCGTTTTTAAAAGCCCGGTAATCTTCTGCATTTCCTTTAAATGCTTGTGATTCTGAGTAAGGGCATACTCCCTTGGCGCGTCAAGTTCTCTATCCCGTTCCTTTGCCTCATAGACGGCAATCGTCTTCTTACCGGCTCCGCTGTAGCCCGACATTGCAAACGCCGAAACCGGATAATCCGCCGGCAGGATTCCTCCCGCAATCAACGGATAGATAATCGTGATAAATCCGGTAGCATAGCATCCCGGCACGGCAATACGCTTTCCTTCCCTGATTTTTTGTCTATGTACCTCAGACAATTCCGGGAACCCATATGCCCAGCCATCCTGCGTCCTATGTGCCGTCGATGTGTCTATGATTTTCACATTTTCGTTCTCTACAAGACTTACTGATTCCCTCGCCGCATCATCAGGAAGACAAAGGAACGTAATATCTGATTCATTAATCAGCCTTTTTCTCTCTCCCACATCTTTTCTAAGTTCGGAATCAATATGCAACAGTTCGATATCATCCCGCCCCTCAAATCGCTCATATATCCGAAGACCCGTGGTTCCTTCACTTCCGTCAATAAATATTTTTGTTTTCACGCTCATAACTTTCTCCTCTCGATTTTCATACTACATTTTGCGTACCAAACGCAGATTATTATCCCTCTTAATAAATAGATACATTAACATCACAAATGTAAACAAAAAAGATATCATTAACACATATTGTATTCCCTTTGATTACTCTGGCAGCCAACCGCTTTTATTACATTCCTCATCCATTTCTCACTCTTCCCGCATCATTCTTTCATCACAAAATCAAATGAGACACAAAATAACTATACTCTTTCTTCTATAAAATCTCAACATTTTTAACATACATAGCCTTACCTGAAGTAACAGTCCAGCCCTATACCCTGAGTCAAGGCTGGACTGTTACTTCCAAACCACATCCTCTTCGCTACTCGAATTATTATACACATTTTATGCATAATATTCAATACCTTTTATTTTTTATGCATAAAACTGAAAATTTATTTTGATTTTATGCATAAATAGGTATTGCATTTCTAATCAATCTGTTGTATATTGTCAAAGGAAAGCCGCGAAGCGTGGCAGTGTTTGTTTGGCACTAAATATAAAAACAATTATGGAGGCATTTAATTATGAAAGAAAAAGTCATTTTAGCGTATTCAGGCGGACTTGACACCACAGCCATCATCCCTTGGCTAAAGGAAAATTTTAATTATGAAGTAGTCTGCGTCTGCATCGACTGCGGACAGGCGGAAGAATTAGACGGGCTTGAAGAGAGGGCCAAATTCTGCGGCGCTGAAAAATTATACATACTGGATGTAACAGACGAGTTCTGTGACGAATATATTGTTCCCTGCGTACAGGCTCATGCCGTATACGAGAACAAATATCTCCTTGGAACCTCTATGGCAAGACCGCTTATTGCAAAGAAGCTGGTTGAAATCGCCCGCAAAGAAGGTGCAACTGCCATCTGCCACGGCGCTACCGGCAAGGGAAATGACCAGATTCGTTTCGAACTCGGCATCAAAGCGCTTGCACCTGATATCAAGATCATTGCAGCTTGGAGAAATGACAAGTGGACCTTAGATTCCCGTGAATCAGAAATCGAATACTGTAAAGCCCACGGTATTGATCTTCCTTTCTCTGCTGATTCAAGCTACAGCCGTGACCGCAATCTGTGGCATATCAGCCATGAAGGACTGGAACTGGAAGATCCTGCAAATGAGCCGAACTTTGAACATCTTCTTGTGCTCGGCACCACACCCGAAAAGGCTCCCGAAGAGGGCGAATATGTTACAATGACTTTTGAAAAAGGTGTTCCTACCTCTGTAAATGGGAAAAAGATGAAAGTTTCCGACATCATCCGCGAACTGAATGCGCTGGGCGGCAAACATGGCATCGGTATTGTTGACATTGTAGAGAACCGTGTTGTCGGCATGAAGTCCAGAGGTGTTTATGAAACCCCCGGCGGAACAATTCTTTATGAAGCACACCAGCAGTTGGAGGAACTGATTCTTGACCGCGATACCTACGCTGCCAAGATGGATATGGGAAATAAACTGGCACAGATCGTATACGAGGGCAAATGGTTCTCACCTCTTCGCGAAGCTGTTCAGGCTTTCATTGAATCAACACAGCAGTATGTAACAGGTGAAGTGAAGTTCAAGCTTTACAAAGGCAATATCATCAAAGCCGGCACTACTTCTCCCTACTCCCTGTATAATGAAAGCATCGCTTCCTTTACCACCGGTGACCTCTATGACCACCATGATGCTGAAGGCTTTATCAATCTGTTTGGTCTTTCCACCAAAGTTCGTGCCCTTAAGATGCAGGAACGCGGAGATCTTAAATAAAGGACTTGTTTTTATGGATGTGATCACACTTTTATCATCCTATTTTATAGGAATCAATTTAATTGGTTTTGCCCTGATGGGCATCGACAAATATAAAGCAAAAAAAAGGGCCTTCCGGATTCCGGAAGCAACCCTTTTTATCATTGCGATTATCGGCGGAAGCATAGGTTCCATTATTGGAATGTATGCTTTTCGTCATAAGACAAGGCACCGCTCTTTCGTGTACGGAATGCCTTTTATTCTTATTTTGCAGATAGCCCTTATTGTGGCAATCTTAAATGCACCGATTGAAATTTCTGTACTATAATGTGACGATTACCCCGCCATCATTGGCATACATACTGCTGACACCTCTGGTATCCATAATAAGTGTGCCCTTTACCTTTATCTTGGAAAGAATCATCTGCCGCACACTCTCTGCACGTTCCAGACAATTACAGTGGGTAATCATCAAGGTTCTTTCCTCTGGATGAACTGCCTGCGCAGCGACAGTATCCGCCATCTTAGCAAGCGCCTTCTTAATTCCAATTGCCTGACCGAGCTGAATAATCTCCCCCTTATTGGAACCCATCACAGGCTTGATGCTTAATGTAGATGCCACCAATGCCTTTACTTTGCTAAGCCGTCCGTTCTTTCGCAGCGTCTCAAGATTATCAAGCACAAAATAGGTTTTCATTTTATCTCTATACTCATTCAGTTTCCTGCAGATTTCTTCAAAAGGAAGCCCTGCCTCAGACCATTCTACAGCCTTCTGCACCAGCTGGGTTTCCCCGCAGCTTGCAGACTCCGAATCACATACAAAGATATTTTTTCCCCCATGCTCCTCATGATAAAGCTTTTTGCCAAGTTCCGCACTATTATAGCTTCCGCTTAGTTTTGATGATAGAGTAAAGACGAACACATTCTCAGCATCCGTCTGATAGGACTCTTTATACTTTTCCGGAGAAGGACAGGAAGACTTAGGACATTTGGGGGAAGCTGCCACCTTCTTAAGAAATTGTGCCTGATCAAAGCTGTCGTCATCCATAATCAATTCATTTTCCACTTCCAACCCTAAGGGAACACGCTCATATCTGGAATCATTTTCATATTCCTTAGGAAATTCACAGCAACTATCCGCCACAATTTTATAACTCATAACAACCTCCAGAACCATTTCACATAATCATCAATAACTATCGTACGTGGTTTTCATTACTACTTATGATAACATAGAGTTTGAATCATGTAAAGTCTAATTCATAGAATCTCCATTTTTTCCGCAAATCATTCGTCTCTCCTTTTCTTCCTTGCACCTGGAAAAAAAATATTATATGATAGATGCAGATGTCAAAAAAAACACATGATCAAATAAAAAGTGAGGTATCATTATGACTACAAACGAAAAAGCACTGATGCTCCATGAAAAGTGGAACGGCAAGCTTGAAACCATATCCAAGACCCCTGTTAAATCCAGAGAAGATTTATCCCTCGCCTACACCCCCGGCGTTGCAGAGCCTTGCAAAGTAATTGCGCAGGATAAGGAAGCCGCCTACAAATACACCATGAAAGCCAACACAGTTGCAGTTGTTTCTGACGGCAGCGCTGTTCTGGGGCTTGGAAACATCGGTCCTTATGCTGCAATGCCCGTTATGGAAGGCAAGGCTGTACTCTTTAAAGAATTTGGAGGTGTCAATGCGGTACCCATCTGTCTGGATACCCAGGATACAGAAGAAATCATTAAGGCAGTCACCTATCTTGCTCCCGGATTTGGCGGAATCAATCTGGAGGATATCAGCGCACCCCGCTGTTTTGAAATTGAAGAGCGATTAAAAGAAATCCTTGACATTCCCGTTTTCCACGATGACCAGCACGGAACTGCCATCGTGGTTTTAGCAGGTATTATCAATGCTCTTAAGGTTGTGGGCAAAAAGAAAGAGGATTGTAAAGTAGTGGTAAACGGTGCTGGAAGCGCCGGCGTTGCCATCACAAAACTGCTCTTAACCTATGGATTCCCCAATATCGTAATGTGCGACAAGGTAGGTATCGTCTCAAAAGACACAGAAGGTCTTAACTGGATGCAGCAGAAAATGACCCAGGTCACTAATCCCAATAATGAAACTGGTTCCTTAGCTGATGCCTTAAAGGGTGCAGATATTTTTGTGGGTGTTTCCGCCCCCAATATCGTCACCCCGGAAATGGTATCTTCCATGAATCCAGATGCCATCCTCTTTGCCATGGCAAATCCTGTTCCCGAAATCATGCCCGATATCGCCAAGGCTGCCGGCGCCAGAGTGGTTGGAACCGGACGGAGTGATTTCCCCAATCAGGTCAACAATGTAGTCGCTTTCCCCGGTATTTTCAAAGGCGCACTGGAGGGACGCGCCACCCAGATTACAGAAGAAATGAAGCTGGCTGCCGCCAACGCAATCGCTTCTCTGGTTCCCGAAGACGAGTTAAATGAGGATAACATCATGCCTGAAGCTTTCAACCCCAAGGTTGCCGAACTTGTTGCCGAAGCCGTAAAATCCCATATTAGATAATCAGCTATGGAAAATCATTCCGCACAGCCTCCTAACCATATATGCAAAAGCTGGCATGGAAAACCCTATTATTCCCTGGATGCTTACTGCAAGAACACTTACGGTGAAAAGCTATACAAAATATCCTTGGATGCAGGCTTGACCTGCCCTAACAGAGACGGCACTTTAGGTGAGCGGGGATGTATCTTCTGCAGCGCCGGCGGCAGCGGTGATTTTGCTGCTACCATAGGAAAACCTAGGGATGCTTTAGGTGCATCCTTTCCGGCAGATGATCTTGCCAGAAGATTTGATGCAGCCTGCCAAAAGGGACTTTCTTCTTTATCAGGGAAAAAGACCGGACAGCGTTTTATCGTATATTTCCAGGCATACACCAACACCTACGGACCTATCGCATATTTGGAAAAGATATACCGCCTCGCTCTCGAAATGCCCTCAGCGGCAGGCATTTCCATCGCTACAAGACCGGACTGTCTTTCCCTGCCAGTCATCGAACTTCTGATGCAGTTGAAGAAAGAATATGCTCCCAAGTTCATCTGGATAGAGCTGGGTCTCCAGACCGTTCACGAAGACACCGCTGCCTTTATCAGGCGGGGCTATTTCCTATCATGCTTTGAGGAAAGTATAAAAAGACTGAAAGAAGCCGGAATCCCAGTAATCGTACATGTCATTTTAGGGCTGCCGGGAGAGCGCCGGGAGGATATGCTATCTACCATTCATTACCTGAATGAACAGCCCGTCTGGGGAATCAAGCTTCAGCTTCTTCATATATTAAAGGGAACCGATTTAGGACTTCTGTGGGAAAAAGACCCGGAATCCTGCGGTTCTTTTCCCACTCTGGAGCTTTATCTTGAAACTCTGACAACTGCTCTGGAGCACCTTCGTCCTGACATGGTCATTCACCGTCTCACAGGGGATGCCCCCAAGGCTTTACTGCTGTTTCCTCTCTGGAGCGCCAATAAACGCCTTGTGCTCAATACCCTGCACAGACAATTGAAAGAACACGGTTCTTATCAGGGCAGATATTTTGAAAAAAGGAGGGATGAAAATGCATGACCCTTTTATGCTATACAAATTAATTGTACTTTATATGCTGAAACGAGTTGACTTTCCCCTAACCAAAGCACAAATCAGTGATTTCATATTGGGAAAGGAATATACGAATTTCCTCACCCTCCAACAGGTCATCGGAGAGCTCACCGAAGCCGGTCTTATTACGGCGCAATCCATCCGGAACCGCACACACTTAAGCATTACCAAAGAAGGGCAGGAAACGCTGAAATTCTTTGAAAATCAGATTGGAGACAGCATTAAGGCTGATATTGATGATTTTTTCAGGGAAAATGAAATTGACCTTAGGAATGAAGTGTCTATTCTCTCAGACTACTATAAATCCACCTCCGGTGAATATGAAGCACATCTGACCGCAAAAGAGAAAGGTGTCAATTTGGTTGACATAACAATTTCTGTCCCCTCAGAGGAAACAGCTTCCTCTATTTGCGACAACTGGCAACGAAAAAACCAGGATATCTATCAATATTTGATTGCCCAGCTGTTCTAAGATCAATACTACAATCTGAAACGCCGACACTGCACGTGTCGGCGTTTTGACATAAACAGGGCATTGCCTGTCTGCTATCTGATAATCTCGCTCCAATTGGAAATCCCTATAATCCCCTTTGCAAACTCCGTATAAGAAGCATGTTCTGGAGTATCAATGTATTTAAATACATTATAAATCTGCTTGTGTCCGCCTCCTGCCGTAGTCAGTCCAAATGCCAGTCCCTGCGCTACTTCTTCTCCTGCATCTGTTTCACGGTTTAATAGGAAGCCGTCGATCTCATCATATGCCGCTATTTTATAATATGCGTAGGCGTATGCCGCCGCCTGATATGCCTCTCCCGCATGAGAAGTATATCCCAGTTCGCTGATCAGAATACTCCGCACCTGCCCATCATCTGTAAGGAACTGTTCCTGTTTCAAATAATTGATCAGTACTTCTATATTCGCCATGGTAATCATAGAAGTCCCCGCATTATGTTCCACATATTTGGACGCCTTCCAGACCCTGGCTTCTGTCAGCGGCACATTATATGGGTGCTGAGCCACTCCCCAATCAATATTTCCCTTGGCGGTCATATTCCGGTTGAATACATCCAGAATATCCCTGCCATCATAATTGGTATTATTTTTAATGTCTCTATCCCACTGCTGATCCAGAGAAATGTAGACTCTTGCGCTGCCGCTCACACTCTTGATCGCTGTGTAGAATACCCTGAACGCCTTGGCATATTCCTCCACATAGGTTTCGATGTCAGTGTATTCCATATAATTCCATTCTTTGCGCGCATTGATTTCATTGGCTATGATCCAGTTGGAAATCTTGCCGTGTTTATTATCTGAATAGCGCTCCGCAAGAAAAGAACCAATGGCCGCCATATATTCCACTCCCGACTCTTCTGCCCCATTGAACATGTAATAAGGCGCCGAGCCGCCGCCCCGTGCCCGGGGATGAATCAGCTGCGTGTAGGAAGACGAGTAATTATTCAAAATAATGGCTGTGGTCGTAATTCCTTTTGCGGTAAGCGTACTGAAGACAAGATCGTATTCTGCCACTACTTGTCCGTTAAATGCATAGGTTTTACCATTATAGGTGTAATGAATGGTGGGATACGCCGCACTCGTAGTAGGTCCCAGCAGTCTGGCAACCGGTATATTATAAGCTGCCTGCTTTACTCCCAGATCGTCCAGTTCATTCCCCCGCAGTCTGTTGGGATCCACCAGAAGCCCTTTCTTTGATGCCGGCTGCTGATACACAGCGGTATATCTGGCGATTACCTCTGGATTGGTAATATACTTAGGACCGCTTACCTGTATATATTTTCCATCCTTCTTTACCGCAATCACAAATTTCTTAAAGAGGCGGCTGCCGGCAAGATTGTAATTCAGCGCCGCGCTGAAACTGGTCACATTATCTTTATAATCTCTGGCAATGTAGTCGCTTCCTTCCGAAATTCCGTTGTCATATGTATTCAATGCAAAAAGATAGTAATACTTATCATCACTTTTAGGAACTCCGTCCCCTTCTACCGTTACAGATATTCTCTTCGTATCCGGATCAATGATGCACTGTGTAATAGAAGCAAAATCTGCAGCTTCCTCTTCTTTCAGTTCATGACTCTTTGGACGCCTATGAAAGGATTCCCATACGGCACTTCCTGCCGTTATGATATGATCTACCACATCCTCCCCCATATCTTCCTTCGTCATTTCCACTGCAATATTCTCTGTCATTTCAGACAGATTGATGTGCGGAGCGCTCTCCCCGTCATCCCCTCCGGATGCCAGGAAAAAAATCACTGCCGCCGTAGCCGCCGCCAGCATTACTACAAGAAGGACGATAAGTCCTATGAGCAGTTTCTTCATTCCGGCCTTTTCCGCTTTTCCTATGGTTCTTTTTTTGACTTTTCTGCTTTTAACAGACTTATTTCCTGCCGGTTTTTTATTCCTTCCGGTTTTCAAGTTCATTCTTTTTTCGTTTCCTTCTGATTTTTAATTCTCTTCATATGCTCTTTTACTTTTACTTCATATCCATTGCCTGACGGATGATAAAATTCTTTTCCGCTCAGTTCGTAGGGCAAATACTGTTGCTCCACATAATGATTTGGGTAATCATGGGCATACAAATATCCTGTGCCATGTCCCAGCTTTGCAGCACCTTTATAATGGGCATCCTGCAAATGCGTGGGTATCGGCAGATTTCCTGTCTCTTCCACTATTTTCATCGCCTCGCTTATCGCCCTTACGCAGGCATTACTCTTAGGTGCGCAGGCAACATACATGGCAGCCTGTGCAAGAATAATCTGCGCTTCTGGCATTCCTACCCTTTCTACTGCCAATGAAGCATTTGCCGCCACCACGATTGCCTGGGGATCCGCAATTCCCACATCCTCCGCTGCACAAATCATGATTCTTCTTGCGATAAATGTAACGCTTTCCCCTGCATAGAGCATCCGCGCCAGATAGTAGACTGCCGCGTCCGGATCCGACCCTCTCATACTCTTGATAAAAGCTGAAATAGTGTCATAATGATTATCTCCGGTCTTATCATAGCGTACCGCACGTTTCTGAATACATTCCTGTGCCACTTCCAATGTAATATGTATCTTCCCGTCCTCGGCACGGTTGGTAGTCATAATCCCAAGCTCGATGGCATTTAACGCATGCCTTGCATCTCCGCCAGAAACATCCGCCAGAAACTCCATGGCATTCTCATCTATCACTGCATCATAAGAACCCATTCCCTTTTCCTCATCATATACTGCCCTGTGAAGAAGTTCTTTAATGTCTTCCCGTGAAAGAGGCTTTAGTTCAAAAATAATGGAACGGGATATAAGTGCGCTGTTTACCTCAAAATATGGGTTTTCTGTAGTAGCGCCTATGAGAACAAGAGTTCCGTCCTCCACGAACGGCAGCAGATAATCCTGCTGACCTTTATTGAAACGATGTATTTCATCAATAAAAAGAATCGTTTTCCTGCCGTACATGCCTAAGGTGTCTTTTGCCGCCTTTACGACCTCTTCCATATCCTTTTTCCCGGCAGATGTGGCATTGATCTGGGTAAACTCTGCGCTGGTGGTATTGGCAATCACCTTGGCAAGAGTAGTCTTCCCTGTACCAGGAGGTCCGTAAAAAATAATCGAACTAATCTTGTCCGCCTTTATGGCGCGGTATAATAGCTTGTCCTTTCCAATGATATGTTGCTGTCCAACCACTTCATCCAGCGTGGACGGGCGGATTCTTGCCGCCAGCGGGGATTCTTTTTCCAAATTGGCCGACCGCATATATGTAAATAAATCCATGTTTTTCTCCATTCCAAGGTTCTCTCATTACATTTTATCTTTCCGCCGACAAAATAAATCCCTATCAGCTTCCGGAAGGTTCCTCTTCTCCCAGGAACAGCTTGTAAAGATTTGCATGATCCGAAATACATCTCCACTGACTGTTCGCATCAGCGCTCACACAGATATAGTGCTTGCCACTGTGATCTACTGCATAGCTTGCCGCACAACTTCCGGACTGCACCACATAACCGGTCTTTCCGCAAACCACCTCTCCGCCGCAGTCTTTGTCCTCAATACGGCGCAAAAACCAATTGGAAAGATTTATCCCCTCCGGATGCTGATCCGTCTTGGATGTGGTATAGGTGTGAGCAGACATAACTTCCCTGCAAAGTTCATTATCCATGGCAGCTTCCATAATCATTGCCATATCATACACCGTACAGTAATGATTCTCGTCATAAACTCCCACGCAATTGGTAAAATGCGCTGTCTGTGACAATCCCAGCTGATCCAGCTTTTCATTCATCAGTTCCACAAATGCATCCTGACTCCCCGCCACGTAAGTTGCCAGCCCCACTGCCGCATCCGCACCGGAGGGCAGTACCGTTCCGTAAAACAAGTCCTTTATGCTGACTACCTCATCTTTTACAAAGCCTGCACTGCTGCAGTCATGGGTATAACCATAGTCTGTAATTTCAAGCGTCATTGTAAAAGTATCGTCCAGATTTTCAATATGTTCCGCAGCAACCAGTACTGTAAGGACCTTCGTCATAGATGCCGGGTTGATCCTTGTCCTGGCATACTTTTCTGCAAGGATACTGTCCTCATCCATATCTATCAAAATCGCATAATTGCTGTAAAACTCCTTCTCGGAGGGCAGCATACTTCCCAGCTGCATCGTATTGGCAGTGCTCTCTGCCGTATATACTTTCGGACGCTTGTCCTCCCTTAACTGCTCCGCTTCCGGACCAATATCCATCGCCTTAATAATTCCTTCACGTTGATTTAAATTACCTGCCGCCTGCCTGTCAGGTAAAACATCCGTTTCTGCCGTTACGCTACTTTCCATCTCTACCTTCTCTTCATCAGAAGATTTATGAAAAAGCCCTATACCTGCCCAAATCAAAATAAAAACAACCACAACTACTGCTGCCAGAGGCGCATACTTTTTGAAATAGCCGCGGTACATCATCTGCTTCTCTTTATCCCGACGCATTTCCTCTACCCTAAGCCTGTGCCTTGTCCTGCGTGCCTCCTCGTCATTTAACTCCTCAATCACTTATCAATACTCCTTTAAATCTGTCATTTCCACACCTGGCTCCCAAATCCGCGTAGCCAGAAAAATATTATACCATGTCTGGCTATTGTATTCCATCGAATTTTGCCGGAAAATTTAAAAAGAAGCAGCAATTCAGTCAAACAATAATTCGTCTACCGTGACAAATTCGTACCCTTCCTTTTGAAGCTGGTCTACGATTTCAAGCGCTGCTGTCACAGTGGTTTTGTACTGGTCATGCATGAGGATGATTGCATTTTCCTCCGCCTTACTGCAGACCGTATTTACAATGCAGGAAACATTGCTGCTGCACCAGTCCAGAGGATCAATGGTCCAGAGGACCGGAAACATGTTCAACTCCTTTTCAAATTCTTTGTTCCAACTGCCATAGGGAGGACGGATATAAATCGTGTCCTCCCCGGTTATCTCTTTAATCACTTCATTGGTTTTTATGATTTCCTCTTTAAATTTTTCCCTGTTTCTGCTGCTGAGCTGTGTATGATTGTAAGTGTGATTTCCAATCAGATGTCCATCCTCATAGATTTCTCTTACAATTTCAGGATAAGCCTCCGCGCTTTTCCCCGTAATAAAAAAAGTCACCTTGACATCCCGTTCCTTTAATCCCTTCAGTAACTGTTCTGTGTAGTAGGGGTGGGGACCATCGTCAAAAGTTAATGCAATCTTTTTACTGTCCTTACTTTCAAACACCCTTCCCATAACCGGAACTCTATCCTGTTGCAGCAAACCGATGAGGCATATGATTGCCAATAGGACAAGCACGATAATACAGGACAAGATTCTTTTTTTCAGATTCATACAAAGAACTTTCTTTTCTGTGGCTCTTATTCTATTTATATGCCTTAAAATCACTGTCATGCATGCACGCTATGAATTCTGGGGTTTGTTTTTATAAAGATGTGTTAAATTTTTCCATGTGCTTTGACTTTTATTCATTTTGTGGTACAATTTAAAAATGTCTATGATAAATGTTCGTCCGTTTTGCGAATGGTCTTATTAGGCTTAGTAATGCATATTTATAAAAGGGCGCACATATTTTGCTATCAATTACGCCCTTATCATCAACAGCAGAAAGGAGATTCTTATGATCCAACAAAAACACAAACATAAGAAATCCTTTTCCGTTCTTGTGATTTCCAATACGGGACAGAGCAACAAGCAGTTTCACCTTTCACTTTTTTCTATTCGTCTGCTCGTCTTTTTACTGCTCCTTATCTGTGCCACTTTGGGATGGTACACCTATTGGTTTTTAGCTACTGACAGAAATGAAGCTGCTTTACATGAGCAGATAGCTTCTCAGGCACAATTAATACAGCAGTTAGAAGCGGAAAAGGAATCTTTGAATAATGAAAATCTTGCACTGGCAGCAGAAAATGACTCCCTGCGCCATGCAACACAAGTAAATACGCAAGAAGCTGAATTGAAACTTGCAGCAGAATCTGAACCCGAGTCAGATTCTTCATTTCCCAGCCGTTACCCCTGTTCAGAGTCAGGAATCCTAACCGCCACATACTCTGATGAGCATCCCTACCTCTCTATCAACACGCAGGCAGAGGGCAACATTATTGCGGCAGGGGACGGAACTATAACCGCAGTTACTTCCAATGACACCTATCCGCTCATCATTGAGATAAATCATGGAAACGGCTATATAACACGTTACATGTGCCAGCAGGATACAGAGCCGTTGCTGGAAGAAGGTTCACAAGTTCAAATTGGCGATAGTTTAGTTGCCATTAGCATAGATACACAATTGGATTATCAGGTTACTTATGAGGAACAACCGATAGATCCGCTGATGGTACTAGAAGCAAAAGGATAAAAGGAGGATAAAACCATGCTAACAAAAAACAAAAATATGGCTTATACGGATGATGCACACACTAAAATCACCACTCTTATCGGAGAAGGAACTATCTTTGACGGCGATTTGACCTCTCCTGAATCAATTCGCGTAGATGGCACTATAAATGGGAACTGCTCATGTGAAATGAAGCTGATTCTCGGTCCCAAGGGACACATTAAAGGAAACATCTCCGCCCAAAGTGTCATTATCTCAGGGAAAGTAGACGGTGACATTACGACCCTCTCCAAATTAGCTCTATTGTCCACGGCCAACATTTGCGGCAATATTACAGCTAGTTCTCTTGTGATCGATGAGGGGGCATGCTTTGATGGCAGATGTACCATGACGAATTCTGTTTCAGAAAGTCCCTCGACTTCTACATCAAATAAACATAAAGAAGAAACTTCATCTTCATCTATTTAATCATACAAAAATAATACCGTACATTCAAATATCCCATGCAGACACTAAGCATGGGATATTGAATGTTTTGCCTCTATTGAGTCATTAGAAACTGATTCCGTTGACTGTCATAGTTATATCCTATCTTCTGAAGTTTTTCCTCTATCTCCGCTTTACTGACATCCATGTCATCACACATATCATCCAGACTTGCATAAAAATCACGAAGTTTTAAGTTTACATAACTCAAAAGCATATTGGGATCATTTGGCATCTGCATTACTTTCTCCTCCTTCTTTTGCGCACTGTTTCCGGGAATCTATTACTGCTTTACCTTCGCTGTAAGTTCGC
Source organism: Lachnospiraceae bacterium (assembly GCA_014804245.1). Taxonomy (GTDB): domain Bacteria; phylum Bacillota; class Clostridia; order Lachnospirales; family Lachnospiraceae; genus Suilimivivens. Next base: position 35,348 of record JAAVAE010000008.1, read on the forward strand.
CGTTCTCTGTTGTAATAAAGATGGTATCACCCTGCTCCACCTGATCCGCAAGAATCAGTTTGGCAGAAAGGGTCTCCACATGTTTCTGAATGTAACGTTTTAAAGGTCTGGCTCCATATACCGGATCATACGCGCTCTCTACAATAAAGCCTTCTGCCTCCGGGGACAGTTCCACTGTAAGTTCTTTATCCGAAAGCCTCCTGTTCAAATCTGCAATAATCAGCTTAATGATACCACCGATGTTATCTTTGGACAATGGTTTAAACAAAATGGTCTCGTCTAAGCGGTTCAAAAATTCCGGTCTGAAATGAGCGCGCAGGTCATTCATGACCATCTTTTCCGCATCTTCATTTATAGTACCATTCTGGTCAATACCTTCCAAAAGGTAGGAAGCGCCGATATTGGAAGTCATGATCAATATGGTGTTCTTAAAATCAACGGTGCGTCCTTGAGAATCTGTAATCCGTCCATCATCCAGTACCTGTAATAAAACATTGAACACGTCGGGATGAGCTTTCTCAATCTCGTCAAACAGGACTACTGAGTACGGCTTTCTTTTGACTGCTTCGGTCAACTGCCCCCCTTCCTCATATCCTACATATCCTGGAGGTGCTCCAATCAATCTCGATACGGAATACTTCTCCATGTATTCACTCATGTCAATGCGAACCATATTATTCTCATCATCAAATAACGCCGCTGCAAGAGATTTGGCAAGTTCCGTCTTCCCTACCCCCGTAGGTCCTAAAAACAGGAAAGAACCGATTGGCTTGGTAGGATCTTTAATCCCTGCCTTGGAACGGATAATTGCCTCTGTCACTTTCGTGACACCTTCATCCTGCCCCACCACACGTTTGTGCAGTTCTTCATCCAGATGCAATGTCTTATTACGCTCACTCTCCGTCAGCTTGACCACGGGGATTCCCGTCCATCTGGATATGATTCTGGCAATTTCCTCCTCTGAAACGCTTTCGTGCACTAAGGATAAATCTTTATTCTTAACCTGCTCCTCTTCGATTTCCAGCTGTTTTTTTAGTGACGGAAGCTTGCTGTAGCTTAGTTCAGCTGCTTTTTCGTAATCTCCCTCTCTCTGGGCGATTTCAATCTGACCGCCGATTGCATCAATTTCTTCCCGCAGCTTGGAAAGCTTCTCTACGGACGCTTTTTCATTTTCCCATTGTGCTTTACGATTGTTCAGTTCCTCCTTTAACTCAGCCAGTTCTCTCTGCAAGTCTTCCAGACGTTCTTGACTAATTCGGTCATCTTCCTTTTTCAGGGCAGTTTCTTCTATTTCCATCTGCATGACCTTCCGCTGTAATTCATCCAACTCTGTAGGCATGGAATCCAATTCTGTCTTTATAAGCGCGCAGGCTTCATCCACCAGGTCAATGGCCTTATCTGGCAGGAATCGGTCTGAAATATATCGATTGGAAAGAACCGCCGCGCTTACCAGCGCATTGTCCATAATCTTTACACCGTGATAGACCTCATAACGTTCCTTAAGTCCCCTTAAAATGGAAATGGTATCTTCCACCGTGGGCTCTTCTACCATAACCGGCTGGAATCTCCTCTCCAGCGCCGCATCCTTTTCAATGTACTGTCTGTATTCGTCCAGCGTAGTCGCCCCAATACAGTGCAATTCTCCTCTTGCCAGCATTGGTTTTAACATATTTCCTGCATCCAGCGCTCCGTCTGTCTTACCTGCGCCTACAATGGTATGAAGTTCATCTATAAAAAGAATGATCTGCCCGTCGCTGTTCTTCACATCCTCCAGAACAGCTTTGAGACGTTCCTCAAATTCGCCGCGATATTTGGCTCCTGCAATCAACGCTCCCATATCCAGCGCAAATATCTTCTTATCTTTCAGTCCCTGGGGTACATCTCCCCTTACAATACGCTGTGCAAGTCCTTCTACAACCGCTGTCTTACCTACCCCGGGCTCTCCGATCAAAACCGGGTTATTCTTTGTTTTCCGGGAAAGAATACGGATGACATTTCTGATTTCGTTGTCCCTGCCGATTACAGGATCAAGTTTCTGGTCTCTTGCCTTCTCTACCAGATCCTGCCCGTACTTGGCAAGGGTATCATAGGTGGCCTCGGGATTATCCGAAGTGACACGCTGATTTCCTCTTACCGTGGACAACACCTGCAGGAACCGCTCTCTGGTAATACCAAATTCCTTAAACAGTTCTTTAATGGCTCTGTTAGGTTGCTTGATCATAGCAAGGAACAGATGCTCCACAGAAACATATTCGTCAGAGAGTGCCTTTGCCTCTTCCTCCGCCGATATCAGGACTTTGTTCAAATCCTGCCCTACATGAATCTGTCCGCCCTGTACTTTTACTCTTTTGTTTAAGGCTTCTTCTACCTTATTCACAAAGTACTGGGGATTGATCTCCATCTTTTCAATTAATTTTAAAATCAGGCTGTCATCCAGGGTCAGCAGGCTATACAGCAGATGCTCCTGCTCGATTTCCTGATTTCCATACTCATATGCAAGCTTCTCACAGCCTTCCACCGCCTGCATGGACTTTTGTGTGAATTTTGATATGTTCATAAAGTACTCCTCTCTGCCTTTGCTGTAAACAACCCCTGTCTGGCATAAATCCATTTATTTACAGTATATCCGGCTAAGCAATCACTTATTATGCTCTTTTCTTGTTATAGTTGGAGTATAACACTTATTGTTAGCACTGTAAAGAGGTGAGTGCTAATTTTAAGACAAAATTTTGAATTTATTTATAGTTTATCCGTTTCCTCTCCTAAAGCTAATGCATCCTTGCCACCTTTTTTTCATAGTAAGCCAAATTATCACTTCTTACACAAGGTAAAATTCAAAAGATTAGTAAGTAAAATATAATGGATTTTTTTATATGCCTATAGTAAAATAATTACATTAAATAACTCAAAGAACCTGAATTGGAATATAACTATGAGAAAAGGTAAAAAAGCGATAAAGGTCATTTTAATCATTCTTGCCATAGTAATTATTTTACTTTTGGCAATCTATATAAACCACAAAATACATTTACGCAGGGAACTTCAATTGCTTACCCCCATTGGGCAGATTGTGGAAGTTGATGGTCATAATATGAGTGTTTACATTGAGGGTGACGGAGAAGAAACACTTGTATTCATGTCAGGCGGAGGCACTTGTTCGCCAATACTAGATTTCAAATCACTCTATTCCCTTTTGAGTGACGATTATAAGATTGTGGTAGTAGAAAAATTTGGATATGGATTTAGCGATGTTGTTGATAAAAGCCGAGACATCGATTCGATACTTGAAGACACAAGAACGGCGCTTAAAGCCGCTGGATTAAATGGACCATACGTTTTATGTCCACACTCTATGTCTGGATTAGAAGCATTATATTGGGCACAGAAATATCCTGATGAAGTATCAGCAATTATAGGGCTTGACATGGCAGTGCCACAGTATTATGACAGTATGAACATTAACATACCGTTTTTGCGTACTGCAAGCTGGGCAGCAGGGATTGGCGTTACCCGGTTGATACCTAGGCTTTCAGAAAGCGATGCAATACAGCATGGTCTGTTATCTGATGAAGAAAAAGAAATTTACAGGGCTGTTTTTTATAATCGCACTGCAACTGTAACCATGATCAATGAAACGCAGGCTGTTAAAGAAAATGCAGGAAAAGTTGCAGCCGCCGGAATTCCGCAGATTCCAATGCTGCTGTTTATTTCTGATGGTTCCGGCGGAACCGGATTCGATAAGGAAACATGGCGCAGGATACCAATAGAATATATTTCCCAAGCAGAAAACGGCAAGTATATAGAATTGGATTGCCCACATTATGTTCAAGATTATGAGTACGAAAAAATAAGTGAAGAAATTATTGAATTTTTATCAAGTTCTTAATCGCTCCAAGGAAAGGTCCTGTAACCTACTTTCTGTCGGGTTTCGTGTTCTCTATTTCCATCACTTCATTTACGACTGTATAATCTTCTCCCGCACAGTATTCCAACATGATATGATTTTCGTCTGTCAACTCAATACTATAGATTACAGACATCGGATCTGCCGTTATGCTGAAATCTCTATATATCTCCTGATACAAAATACCTTCTTCAAAAATATCTGTGAGTATCAATGGGTCATTACACTGATTACCACTCAGGGGACGGTGTGCGATATACTTTCCTCCAAACACCTTCGCATTAAAAAAGGTGTCCGATATCTTTCCATCTTCTTTGCGAAAATAGAAAGTATATCTTGCCGGACTTCCCACGCTGATACCGATTTCCAAAACGTCCTCCGATACTTCCTCAACCCACGGTTCTTTCGGGTAAACCATCGAAAAAACCTTCTTTTTTTCTCTGTCATATAAAATTAATTCATATCCATCCGACGTTTCCTGTAGTAAAAACTGAGTGCTATGTATGCTCTTCTCAGCTTCGCGCAAAACTGTCTTAATATCGATATATTGGTCACTCAGGTTCTTAGCAGCATCTTCCTTCTTTTCCTCCAAGCCAAAAACTTCATTCCACACTTCCGTATGCATTGTACCGCTTTGCGCATACAAAAACATTAAAGCCATCATACCGCCAAGCATTCCGGCCCTAATAATCCTCTTCAATTTCCCAGCTCCTTTATTCTGATTTCTGTTTCTATTATATCTTATTAGATTCCGGATCACAATTTGATTCTTACCTCTTCGTAAAAAAGGATGACCGAAGTCATCCTTTTTTGATTATTAGCAGTTTACTCTGTAGTAGAAACGGGTTTTATATTCATAAAGTCAATACTCTGTGTATTTCAAGTTATGTAATGTCGTTTTACGAAAGCTGAAACATCGAAGCTTTCTCCTCCAAAGCGTCTGCTATCTGCTGCAGATTTTCAATGCGCTCTGTCATAGCTGAGAGCGACTGTACCATCTCGTCCACAGAAGCTGCTGTCTCTTCAATACTTGCGGCATTCTGCTGTGCAAGAGCTGCAACACTCTGAACTTCTTCTACGGTATGCGCCCTTTCTTTGTTTAAACCACCCATCTCTTCCATGATTTTACCAAGTCCTCTCATGGACTGATTGATTCCATTTTCAACCGTATCAAATTCACGATTCGTCTCTTCCAGCTTGTCTGCCTGGATCTGTATGATTTTCTGGACTCCTTCCATGGTCTTCACAGATTCATCCGAATTACTTCTAAGCTGTAAGAGTACTTCCTGAATTTCAACCGCCGATACGTTGCACTGCTCTGCAAGTTTTCTGATTTCCTCTGCCACCACTGCAAATCCTTTTCCCATTTCGCCGGCACGTGCCGCTTCAATGCTTGCATTTAAGGATAAAAGGTTTGTCTGCGTCGCAATCGAAGTAATCACCTCTGTCATTTCACCAATCTTCTCTACAGAAACATGTGTTTCGTTGGTTTGATGATGAATGGTATCTACCGCTTCTTTTACCTGCTTCATACTCCGGTTCAGTTCTGTCAGCGTCTTTGCCGCGCTGCCCGAAGCCTGTGCCATTTCCCGGGACATATCGGAGAATTCCTGTATCTGTCCATTTGCCTCTTCAATCGTCCTGCCGATTATATTCACATTCTCTTCTGCTGCCGAAGCTCCCTGCGCCTGGGTCGTGGTAGCTGATGCAACCTCTTCCGTCGCTGCATTTACCTGTTCCGCAGATTCCAGTATTTTATGGACATTGCTGTTACATGTAACTGAAGTTTCTCCAAGGATATGCGACTGGGTCTGAATTTCTCTTACAATAGCAGTCAAATTATCATCAAGCTGCTTCATTCCTCTGCACATATCGCCTATTTCATCTTTGCGCTCAATCATCTTAGACGATGCTTCCATACTGAGCTTCCCCTGACGCATCTGCTCCACATAGGCAATTGCCCTTTTAATTGCTGCTGCAATGCTGGTTGCACCGAGCACAGAAGTGATGCTCACGATAATGAGAACTGCCAATACAATAAACAACATGGTAAGCTGCGAACTCGTGACAGTAGCTTGAATCTGTGCATACTCTTTCCCCAAAAAGACCATACCAATAGGGGTGTTCGTATTATCCTGATAAAGCGGAATGTAGTAACAAATATAACGTTTCCCAAAAATTTCTGTGTTCGTATTTCCGTAATCCTGTCCTTTATTTAAAACCTGACTGCTTACTTCTTCCATAGCCTTTGTGCCCGTCTGACGATTTCCGCCCGCATCCACAAGCGTCGTGAGCATCCGCTCGTCTCCATAGAATACAGTCACATCACAACCTGTCTCTTCCTTAATGTTATCCACGATATCTGTTGCTGTTGAAATATTCAGTTCTTCTCCCTTCCACATCTGTCCCTCGACGTCCAAATAGTATTCGCCTTCCGATGCGGAATCAAACCTTTCCCTTACAACTCGTGTTGTGGCCTGCAATCCCTCGAATGCCTCCTTCTCAATGCCATTCCGCAACTGGACAGAGACTGCTATGTAGACAAGCACCCCCAAAGCAATCACCGGCATCAACGCCATAACCAACAATCTTGCACGCAGTTTCATTCTATTCCCCTCCTTTAATATGCAAATCAAACACTTAATCTCATTTTACTATATTTGTCAGAATTTTCCAATCATTATTACTACAATTCACGAAACACTGCAACTATAGAACACTTTCCCTGAATTTCTTCAATTCTTCAAGATATTTCTGCCCTAAGGGGCTGATTGCCGCTCCTTTCCGTTTCAGATATCCAATGGTCATGATCTCATCCGACTTTAATTTTACCGCACAATAATCAGACCCATTCAGATTTTCACAGATGATACCCGAGCACAAAGTATAGGCATTCAGTCCTACCATCAGGTTAAGCAACGTCGCCCTGTCGTTGGCTTTGATCAGCCTCTTATAGGCATAGGTACTGAGTACCTCTTCTGCAAAATAGAAGGAGTTATTCGCCCCCTGCTCAAAGGACAGGCAAGGATACTCATCCAGTTCTTCCAGGCTGATCTCTTCTTTGTCTGCAAGGGGATGTCCTTTCCACATATACACATAAATTCCGCACTTTAAGATTTCACGAAATTCCAGCCCTGACTCCTGAAACAATTTGGTGAGCACTGCACGGTTAAAATCATTCAGATACAGAATCCCTATCTCACTGCGGAAATTCTTTACATCCTCTATCACTTCATAGGTTTTGGTTTCATGCACAGCAAACTCGTATTCATCCATACCGAACTGCTTCACCATCTCCACAAATGCTTTCACTGCAAAAGTATAATGCTGCATGGAAACACCGAACCGCTTCTTGCTGTTCTTTTTTTCAATATATCTATCCTCCACAAGCCGGTACTGCTCCACTACCTGTCTGGCGTACCCCAGAAACTCTTCTCCTTCTGGCGTCATTTTAACGCCCCGGTTGCTCCTGTTAAATAATGAAATACCGATTTCTTCTTCCAGCTCCTTCATTGCCTGCGACAAACTGGGCTGCGCAATGAAAAGTGTTCTTGCCGCCTCGTTCATGGAGTGGGTATCTGCAATTGCAATCACATATTTTAACTGTGTCAGTGTCATCTCTATCCCCGTACCTTTCATTTGTCAAAACAGCCCTGGAACCGCAATTCCAGGGCTGCACAAAATCATTATAAACGATTATCACTTATTATTCAAAGGGTATTACCGCTCCGTCATAAGTTTCTTCTATGTAACTCTTAATTTCATCAGACTTAAGGACATCCACAAGCGCTTTCACTTTGTCTGCATTTTCATTGCCTTCTTTTGCAGCAATTACATTTACATAAGTCTTAGCTGCTTCAGAGTCTGAACTTTCGTATGCCAGTGCATCCTTCGCCACGGAATAACCTGCTTCCAATGCATAGTTACCGTTTAATACCACAAAAGCAACTTCATCCACAACCCTTGGAACCTGAGCTGCTTCAAGCTCCACGATGTCAAGCTGATAAGGATTTTCTGCAATATCATTTACAGTAGCCTCAAGACCTGCGCCGTCTTTTAAAGTAATCAAACCATTGTCCTGTAACAGAAGAAGCGCTCTTGCTTCATTAGTAGTATCGTTGGGAACCGCAATGCTGTCGCCTTCTGCCACATCTCCAAGGCTGGTCTTTGTTCCGGGGTAAATTCCGAAGGGTTCATAGTGAATGCCCCCTGCATTTACAAGATGAGTGCCTTTTTCTGCATTAAAACTGTTAAGATAAGGAATATGCTGGAAATAGTTCGCATCAAAATCACCGCTCTCTACTACTTCATTGGGCTGCACATAGTCATCAAAAACCGTCACCTGCAGATCATATCCCTGCTCTGCCAAGATAGGCTTTGCCTGCTCAAGGATCTCTGCATGGGGTGTAGCAGATGCCGCCACCTTAATCACCTTATCATCTGCATCTTTCTTTCCTCCGCATCCGGTAAGCGCTCCCACTACGAATGCACCTGTTAACAACAATGCTAAAAACTTTTTCATAATACTTTCCTCCTCGTTTGTCTTATCTTTAATCGATAGACAGAGTATATCATTCCTTTCCTCATTTGTACAATATGGAAAAAATTTTGCTGGTTATAGGCTACACCTATATATAATACCTATATATCCATTTCTATCTGGCACATCTTCATGGTGAGTAAGGATGCATCATGACTTTCCGGCGTTACGCCTGCGCAGCAGGAAGCATCAACCTTTATCACCGTCTCCGGCATTTTTGCTTTTAAGAGCAGCGCATTGGACACCACACAGATATCCGTGCATAATCCAACCAACTCAATCTGTGCCTCTTCCTTTTGCACCATTTCGTATAAACGCTCTGCAAGTATTTCCGAACCAAAGGTGGGTTTGTCAATCATCTCTGCCTCTGCTTCCGAAAGCGCATCCGCTACTTCCTCCCGGATTTTCCAGCCCTCCGTCCCCTTGATACAATGGGGAACCGGCAGATGCTTTCCCTCCTGTGTTTCCAGATAATTCTCCTCGTGAGTGTCTCTGGTTGCAAATACCTTCTGGCCTGCATAACTTTTAATCTTTAAGACCACATTAGAGACAATCGCCTGCGCTTCCTCCGTTCCCAGCGCACCATCAATAAAATCATTCTGCATGTCAATTACAACTAATATTTTCTGCATAACATCCTCCTGTCCCATATCCCGTCTTAATCCAGTTCACTTAAGCCTGTGTACAATTCATAGTACCGCCCTTTTTGCAAAAGCAGATCATCATGATCGCCACGCTCAATGATCTCTCCATTTTCAAGAACCATGATTGCATTTGCGTTTCGCACCGTAGAAAGTCTGTGAGCGATTACCAGTGTGGTCCTGCTTGCCATCAATCGGTCCATTCCTTTTTCAATATGCTTTTCGGTTCTGGTATCCACGGAACTGGTAGCTTCATCCAGAATCAGAATCGGCGCTTTGGAAATTGCTGCCCTGGCAATATTAATCAGCTGTCTCTGCCCTTGGCTTAGATTTGCACCGTCCCCTTCCAGCATCGTATCATAACCATGTTCAAGACGCATGATAAAGGAATGGGCGCTGGCTGTCCTTGCTGCCTGTTCAACTTCCTCATCTGTCGCATCCAGCCTTCCATAGCGGATGTTCTCTCTGACCGTTCCTGTAAACAAATGCGTATCCTGCAGTACCATGGCAATATTTCTTCTAAGAGAATCCCGTTCCAGTTCGGTAACCGGAATCTGATCTATCGTAATGCTGCCCGCATCAATATCGTAGAATCTGTTGATCAGGTTGGTGATCGTCGTCTTTCCGGCACCCGTAGAACCTACAAATGCAATCTTCTGTCCCGGTTTCGCATACAGAGAAATGTGTTTCAGGATCGTCTTATCCGGATTGTAACCAAAGGTAACATCGTTTAACGTGACTGCACCTTTCACTTCCTTATAATAATATGATCCATCCTCCTTTGCCACATCTTCCATAAAACCTTCCATTTCCGTAACCGGGCTGGCTTTGGGAATAATGTAAAAACTCTTTTCCTGTTCTTTATCCTCTACAATGCGGACTGCATTCTCTGCATCTTCTCTCTCCGGCTCTTCATCCATCACTGCAAACACTCTTTCAGCACCTGCCAGTGCGGAGAAAATCGTATTCACCTGCATTGCCACTTCATTGATAGGACGGGAAAATTGTCTGGAGTAATTCACGAACACCGTAAGACCGCCTAAGTCAAAGTCACGAAGCACACATAAGATTCCTCCGATACAGGCAGTCAGGGAGTAGCTTACCTGACTCAAGTTTCCCATCACCGGTCCCATAATACCGCCAAAAAACTGAGCTTTGATCTGCTTGCCCCGAAGATCCTGATTCAAATATTCGAATTCTTCTCTGGCATCTTCCTCATGATTGAAGACCTTTACCACCTTCTGCCCCGTTACCGTCTCCTCAATGTATCCATTTAAGGTACCGATTGCTGCCTGCTGAGCACGATAATACTTCCGGCTTCTTCCGCCAACAATCTGCACCGCCTTTAGCATGACCGGTATCATGACGATTGTGATCAAAGTCAGCCATACATTGGTGTAAATCATGAGAGCAAAAGTACCCACAATGTTGATCGTTCCCGAAATCAACTGTACCACGGTATTGTTGAGCATTTCTCCCACCGCATCCACATCATTCGTAAAACGGCTCATAACATCTCCGTGATTATTAGTGTCGTAATACCTGACCGGAAGTTTTTGAAGCTTCCCAAACAATTCATTACGCAGATTCATAATCGCATTCTGGGATATCCCTATCATGATCCTCTGCTGCAGATACTGGGCGAGCACGGCAATCAGATAAATAGACGCCATTGTGAGAATGCCCCTAAGCAGCGAAGCAACGCTTCCGCTCTCTGACGTCAGCCCATTGATGATAGGACGTAACATATATGAACCTGCCAGATTAGAAATCGTACCGCCGATCACACAGATAAACACAATTCCCAGCTTCCATTTTTCATGGGAAATATAACCTAACAGACGTCCTACGGTTTTCTTAACATTTTTGGGCTTTCCCCCTGCCATATTCGGTCTTCCTCCATGACGGGGACCTTTTGGCATAGCTGCTTTCCCTGCGGGCATCAGCGGATCCTCTGCGGGATTCAGCCTGCTTTCATATTTTTTTTGCAAATACGCAAGTTTTTCCTGCTTCATGACGCACTCACCTCCTTATCCATCTGAGAATAATAAATTTCCTGATAGGATTCACACTCTTTAAGGAGTTTTTCATGACTGCCCATTCCGACAATCTGTCCTTCATCCAATACCAGAATCTGATCTGCATCCATCACCGATGTGATTCTCTGCGCAATAATGATCTTCGTGGTGTCTTTTAATGTACTGTTAAAACTCTCCCTGATTTTTGCTTCAGTTGCTGTGTCTACTGCACTGGTTGAATCGTCCAGTATCAATATTTTAGGTTTCTTCAAAAGCGCCCTTGCAATACAAAGTCTCTGCTTCTGTCCGCCGGATACGTTCACGCCTCCCTGTCCCAGTTCCGTCATATATCCCTCTGTAAAGGAACTGACAAAAGGATCTGCCTGGGCAGCTTTCGACGCCTCAAGAATTTCTTCCTTGGTTGCCTGCCCATCACCCCACATCAAATTTTCCATAATCGTTCCTGAGAAAAGTACATTTTTTTGCAGGACCATACCTACTCCGTCCCGCAGATGCTTAAGTGAATAGTCCCTGACATTCACCCCATCCACAAGGATTTCTCCCTGATCCGCGTCATAGAGCCTCGGAATCATCTGCACCAGCGTCGTCTTTCCGCTGCCCGTAGCGCCAATGATTCCAATTACCTGACCGCTTCTGGCGCGGAAACTGATATTGGAAAGAACTGCTTCTTTATTATCTTTATAATACCGGAAGGTCACATCCTTGAATTCTACCTCTCCGCTGTCCACTGTTTTTTCAGGAAAAGCGCATCCATCATCTGTCAGATTCACCTCCGTGTCCAGCACCTCCGTAATACGATGAATGGACGCCAACGCTCTGGAGCTTTGAAGCAGAACCATAGCCAACATCATGAGAGACATCAATATCTGCACGATATACGTTGTAAACGCCGTCAGATCCCCCACCGGCATTGCTCCTGCAAGGATCTGCTTCCCGCCGAACCACACGACCCCTAAGGTGGTTGCATTCATCAGGAACATCATAATCGGCATGTTGAGAATAACCACCTTAAACGCATCTAAGCTGGACTTTTTCAGTTCTTCATTTGCCTTGGCAAATCTGTCCTCCTCATATTCTCCTCTTACAAAGGATTTAATGACCCTCACGTTTGTGAGCATCTCCTGAATCGTGGAGTTCAGACCATCCAGCTTCTTCTGCATGTAATCGAATCTGGGAAACGCAGTTCTTATGACAAGCGCAATGAGAAGTACCAGAATCGGAATGACCACCAGCACCACTAATGCCAGCTGGGCATTCATCACAAATGCCATGATCAGCGCTCCCACCAACATTCCCGGTGCCCGCAGCATCATACGAAGCGCCATATTGATTACATTCTGCACCTGCGTGATATCATTCGTCAGCCTGGTCACCAAAGATCCCGTACTGAACTGGTCCAGATTGGAAAAAGAAAACTTCTGCACCTTGTCGAACACATCGCTTCTTAAATCCGATGCAAAGCTGATCGCTGCTTTTGCCGCAAAATACGCGCCTCCGATTCCGCCTGCCATCATCAGAAATGCCGTAATAACCATAACGATTCCCATACCTATGATATAGGGAACATTATGCTGGGCAGCTCCTACATTAATAATATTTGCCATAAGTCTGGGCAATACCACTTCCCCTACCACTTCCACGATCATAAGAAGCGGTCCAATGATAAATGCCGGCAAATATGGCTTCACATACTTCCAATATCTTTTCATACTCTCCTCCTATTCCATCATTTCTCTGGCTTTCTTGAAAGACTATGGCTTTCTTGACAGACTATGATAATAGTCCTCGCCATTTTGAATGATTCTTTCAAAATAATGCTTTAAATCTTCCATCTCCTGTAAGGAAAAATCCTTGAACATAGCAGACTCTATCTCTTGAAAATAGAGAATACTGACAGCAATCGCTTTTTTACCTTTACCCGTCACCTCCACATGGTTGACACGATTATCCTCAGCATTACACTGCCTGTTGATATATCCTCCTTTTTCTAATTTTTTCAGAGAAACTGCTACGGCAGCGGGCGAAATGTCCATTTTTTCCGCAAGTTCCGTCTGGGAACATTCAGGATGCTTCCCCAGAAACATCAAAAGCCTGTGCTGACTTCTATAGATTCCTGTGTCCGCAACCTTCCTGCTGATCACGCGCTTTAAGGCTTGATCCATCTGACGAAAAAGATCAATAATCTGGTGCTGTATCTCCTTTTCCATTTCCACGCCCCCTGTATCGTGTTACAATTATTAAATAATTAATATTTAACTAGTTAACAATCTGTATTATATGATTCCCTGCCAGGATATGTCAACAGGGATTTCATTTTTTTATAAAAAGATAATATTTTGCTTTTTATGAGTAGCAGGAGTCCGCACAGGACAGGTAAATATACCAACGTCGTCGCGCTCCCGCTCCATAAAAACGTAACAGACGCTAGACTCGAAAGAACCTCGTCAAGCGCTGACGTTTTTATAGGGACTCCTTTTGGTATATTTACCTGTCCTGTGCTACGTTATCGGTTAGCCTGCAAAGTAACATAATGTTCACTTTTTTTCATCCGGCAGCCGATACACAGCTCTGAGCGGATAAATAATCCATAAGGAGTCCCTCAAAAAGCGTCAGCGCCTGACCACGCGCTTAAAAGCGCGGGTTTTTTCGAGTCTAGCGTCTGCTACGCTTTTTGCGGAGCGAGAGCGCGGCGACGTTGGATTATTTATCCTCTCAGAGCGTCCCGCTGGTCAAAGCATGAAAAATAACAAAATTTTTATCCAAAGATCACAATAGACAGCAAGTATAAAATCAACAAGTGGAGAGGATAAAAAGCATAAAAAGCATATTTCATCTTAAGCCCTCTCTTTCCATTATAAAAGGCAGTAAAGAGAAATGCCAGCGGCGCAGTGACTTCCCATAAAAATGCTATGCAGCCGGCTATCATCTGCTCCACCTTGTTTTTCCTGAAAAGGTACAGCAATGCGATAGCGGCAATGCCTCTCGCCCCATAATCGACGGAAAATATTTCTGCCACGGCTGCAGACAGGACAGCTGCCGCCAGATAGCCTGCCAGTTTAAGTCCCAGCGGGATATTCCTTTTTTCAATTTCCGCCATCACCCACATCATTAATAGTCCTATCAAAAGCGTAAAGAACACGTTCTGGTGTGCAGCATCCACTATGCTGCCGCTAAATGCCAGATCAAATGGTATCTCAGATATTAGCGCAAAAAGGAAAAGCCGCCTTGCATAATGCACCTTGCTTTTCGTCCTGCCAAAGCCTTCCACTAACAGGAAACAGTAAATAGGAAAGGCCAGTCTTCCAATCCAGTTACGCATAACATAAAAAATCTGATAAAGCTCCTCTGTATAGTGAAATCTCAATTCCTGTATCAACAGAGATGCCGCTATATGGTCAATCAACATAGATACAACAGCTATGAGCTTTAATGTACTTCCACTTATCCCTCTTATGTTCTGTACGCCGGTCTTCATAGTTGTGTCTTCCTCCTTTGAATCTTAAACATTGTACACCATCATCCTTTTTCTTTCAACTGGTATGGTTATTAAGTTTTAATTTGGCACTTTTTATAATGCCACATATGCATATAATAAGATACAGCAATTATGTGAGGAGGATATTACTTATGAAAAATCAAAATGTACAGAAAATTGCAATCACTGGTCTTATGGCAGCCTTATCCTATGTGGTCTTTACCTTTTTACAGATTAAAATACCTCTGCCAGGCGGCGACGCCACTTCCATTCACTTAGGAAATGCCGTCTGCGTGCTGGGTGCCTTGATTTTAGGAGGATTCTATGGAGGACTGGGAGGGGCTGTGGGCATGACCATCGGTGATCTGCTTGACCCTGTCTATATCATATACGCTCCTAAGACCTTTCTGCTGAAATTCTGCATTGGTCTTATCACTGGGCTGATTGCCCATAAAATCGGTAAAATCACATCAGAAACAGACCATTCCAAGGTTGTCTTCTGGACTTCCTTTGCGGCAATCGGCGGACTTTTGTTCAATGTGATTTTCGATCCCCTGATTGGGTATTTCTATAAACGTATCATTCTGGGTAAACCTGCCGCTGATGTGACACTGGCATGGAATATTGCTTCCACCTCCATCAATGCGGTTACATCCTCTATTGTATCTGTCCTTGTTTATCTTGCCTTACGGCCGGCATTAAAAAAAGCGGGATTGTTTTTCACCATAGGAGGCAAAAAGGATGTCGGTTGATTTGATACAGAAAACCTAGTAATAATTACAAAAAATACGGTTATGATATCTTTATATAGTCTAATCTGAAAAATTCATTTGAATCTAAAGATATCATAACCATATTAATTATCTGTCTATTGCAATAATAACTGTAATTTTCCAATTTTAAAAAGTCATATGTACATCCTGTTTTTTCTTTTTATCCGTTTCCATAAAAAACGCTATTTTTTTGCACCCAATGATGCCTGCAATAATGCTGGCAGGAAAAGCAACAATCTTTTGGTTATAAAGTGCAATATTCGAATTCAGCACACGTTTTGCTGCACTTAAATGTTCATTTGTAACCGCAATTTGGTCTTGAAGCTCTTTAAATAATCCATTGGAATATAACTGTGGATATGCCTCTGCTACAATCTTAAGCCTATCTAAAACCTTTTCCTGATTTTCCATGACTTCCTGCGTCTGCTTCAGGCTCATTCCGGTACGAGCTTCACTCAGCTGAACCATTAATTGTTTTTCATGCGCTGCATAGCCTTTTGCAACGTTCAAGGATTCCGTCAGAATATCATACCTTTTTACTAAAGCAATATCAATTCCTGATTTTGCCTCATCAATTTTCACTTCCATCATTTTAATTCTGTTTCTGGTAGAAACTACCCATATAACAAAAAGAACGAGTATTACAATTAGTATTATTATGAATCCCATATTTTCCTCCGTAATTGTGTAAAATTATTTTGAATACTCCCATTTATGGAATCTTCTAAGAGTTCCGCCATCTTAATCATTTTTCTTACTTCCGCCTTTGAAATCGCCAGAGAGTCTGCTTCACTCTGCTTAGAATATATTCTTTCTGGAAACATAATCTCATTGGTATTTAAAGCTATTACTACATGATTTCCGCTAATATACACACCTATCTGCTCATATTTTTTCTTCATTTCAAGCAGCTGTTCCATTACCAAAGGACTAAGTATAAAGAAAGCGTCTTGTTCGCTTGTAGCATAAACGTCAAAATTATCATTGAATGCTATATTTTCTGTTTCAATCTTGATTTCTTCCGGTCTTTTTGATACATATCCCGCATTTGTTTCCTTTTTAATCACTGCCATTATTCTAGTCGCAAATATTCGTACAGTTCCCGATAATCTTGTTTTATAATATCCTGTATACGCCTGCCCCATATAAATCGTTTCATAATATGTACGGTCGTCTTTATCTGTCCGGCTTCCAAGAAGATGTATATTAGAAAAACAATAGTCTTTTTTATTTTTTTGATAACGAATCATTCCCCTCTTTTCGCGGCTATCATAAGTGGGTATGATTCCATATTTATATAATTTGTCTGCATCAATACATTCATTCCGAATAAATTCAGCATTGGGAAGCACTTCTGCGACAGCTCTCTTTATCACCTTCTCGTCATATTCCTTTTCTTTTGCTTTTTTATATTTTAATCCCTTGCAAAAGAAATAAAACAAGATGCAGCCAATGATTATCTGGACAAATCCACCAACAGAAAAATAACCGGCATTATTACTTGCTGCCATTCTTGCCTCTTCCTTCTGCAATAACATTTGGGTCCATCTGCCATTCAAATAAATTCCAACAGATATCACCACAATTGCCGTTAATGTCATTATGACAATATTGATAGGCGTAATAGCATTCTTTCTTTTATTTCCATTTTTTCTATCATTTCCTTTACTACCATACATATCCATTACACCCCTTGCACCGTTTATTATATAATTCAATATCCTTGTAAATATCTGCTACTTTTGGGTGAGCATTACTATACCGCGAATAATACTTAATATTTCTTTCACTCTGTATTTACACCATACATAATTTGAATGGATTCAGAAGAAAACCTACTAGTTTAAAGCATCCTATGCCAAGCGGTATGAAAATCAGTGTGCAGCACAGGACGGCTCCAATGACGGCGCATAGGATTGCACATGGCAGACAGAATATTATTTTGAATGCCAGTTTTAGAATACCGCCTACCAAATGGAAGCTCAAACCTATTATCAGAAAAATGATGAAAAATACTGCCAGCAACGTTAAAGTAATCATAATTTATCCCCCTATTCTTTAAATTGAATTTCAATGTTTCCCATATTGCATTCTATTTCAATATCTTTGTGGCTGTCATGATTGATGTGTCTTTCTGACGCAAGAGCTGCGTAGCTTTTTCCTCCAATCTCAATATTTCCGGCTCCGCATTCGATTTCATAATTATAATCATCCTCTTGCCCGCTTAAGCAAATCTCCATATTCCCCATATCACATTCAATATCCAGATTGCCGGTAACTGCTCCTTCATAGATACATTCTCCCATGCTGAGCGTAAGAGAAGCTTCTTCTGCATCCATGTTATATGCCTCAATTCTTCCCGCGCCAACCTCTGCCGAAAAATCTTGTATCTGCGCTTGGTCTATGCGTAATTCACCTGCACCAATGAGCGCATCTATCTCCTTTGCTTTTAAAGAGACAATTTCCATTACGCCTGCCCCTACCTCTATGTCTACTTCTTCTATATTTGTTCCCGCTGGAATAATCAGGGTGATGACATTTTCAGAAAGATCCGTTCCTATCGTCTTAATGCCTTTAAATCCCTCCACATACAGGGTATCGCCTTTTTGGGCGTAATCACATCCGCCCTTTCCTTGTATATAGATATCAATCATTCCGTCGTCTGTATCCTTCTCCCTGACAACAAAGCTTCCTGCTCCCAACATCAGATTGAGATTTCTAATTCCTTCTATGGGCTGATGCTCCTCCAGTCCCGCTATCGTCATCGTATGTTCATTAACAGTAAGTTCCTCAGGATTTCTATCCCTCCATGAAATATGCCATCCATCGATTCTGTAAACAATGTTCTCCAGAACGTCCCCTACCGCCTGGATCCTTTCTTCCACATAATCATCATTCTTGGCATAATAAAATAGACTTCTTCCTCCAAAGATAGCACTGACCAGACAAAATACCACCCCCAGCGCTGCAAAAACACCGGCTGTAATAAGGCTGCATTTTACAAATTTACTCATGCCTTGGCACCTCCCTTATCTCCAAATAACTTCTTAAATATATAAGCAATTCCCTGGCAAATACCCGGAACACATTTTCCTGCAAGAAAGACTACGAGCAGCATAGATAAAATACCAAGCGCCACGCAGATACAACCGCCTCCCAAAAGTCCGATTCCTGCGGCAGGATGTACCAGAATACATCCAATCCCCGCTACAAAAAGCGCTGCTGCCACTACGTAAAAGACGAGTGCCGCCACTCCAAATCCCAGAATGACCCCAAAAATTGCGGCAATGATTCCAAGCAGCGTCCCGCCTACGGTACAAACAGCTCCTAAAATCGCAGGTGACAGTAAGATACAAGCTATTACAATCAGAACAACTGCCCAAGTAGGCATGGTTTCCTTTTTTTCCGACACGGTGCTGTTGTGCTCAGTGCTGTTACTCGCACTGCTGTTATGCTCCCTGCCTGCTTCTTTCGCCTCCCCTGAACCTGCTCTGCCGTCATGTGCTTCTTTTTCGGTGCGGTTTCCTTTATCTGACGGCTCTTGCTGCCTCTTGATAATGGCATTCTGCGAAGATGCTTTCGTGCTTGTAAATCCGGTTTCCGTGAATTCTCCCTGACATACATTTTCACTTAGACCATCCTTTACAATCTTGGCAACCTGCTGGGGGGAGCCAAGTGCCTCTAGAACTTCCTTTTCATTTTCCCTTCCAGCATCATTGAAATAATCATTATAATATTGAAGCGCTTCCTCCCTCTCATTAGGTGAGATGTCGAAGAGCAATTCTTCCAGCTGTCTCATAAATTCCCATCTGCTCATATCTTCATTCCTCCCTCAAATATACTGTTGATCTTTGCAGCGTATTTTCTCCATTCGCTTTCGTACAAATTAAGCTGTAATCTCCCCTTTTCCGTTGCCTTATAATATCTTCTGTTCCTGCCTGCACATTCCATATCATAGACTTCAAGGCACTCGTCCTTCTGCAGCCTTCTAAGCACCGGATATAAAGTGGATTCCGAAAGTTCAATGACCTGCCTTACGTCCTGAGTGATCTTATATCCATAAGCCCCCTCCGGCTCTCTGGATACCACCGCTAACACGATCGCATCTAAAAGCGCCGCTCCTGTATTAAAAACCATAACCGCATCTCCTTTCTATTCCCATCAGATAACAAATTGCTCTCCCAGACAAAATGAAACCCGATTGCAGAATGACTCTAACCACCTGACTGCTCCCTGCATACTAATGACCATGTCTACGCTACTGCATCAGCGTACTTCACTGCATTTACTGAAACACTATTTTTATTTTATAATATTATATGTCATATAGTATTGTTTTTCTTATCCATACTATATGACATATAATATTATTTGTCAATATATATTTAATCAAAAAAATACCATGATAATTGTCTTACTCCTTTGTAGTCAAACAATTACCATGGCATCACAAAAACAACAGATATCCAAACTATTGTGGCAGCTTACATTTTTTTCTTGTAATAAGAAAATGCAACTATATAAGAAAAGCCGAATACATCTATCAAAAATATCATTGCCTTAATCAGAACCGGCTCGAAGATACTGCATACCATTCCTCCTGTAATAATCACGAGCAACATAACCATAAGTGTTGCCTGGGCAGCCTTACTTTTAATTTCATTCAGTCTTTCATCTGCATTTTCCAGACGGTCCTGCTTCAGTTTTTCCTCATTTCCCATCAAAATCACAGTCTTAATTAAAAGTATGATTCCCGCCAATGCAAGCCCCACACCAAATCCAGTATATACACCAAGAACCTCTTCGGAAAGTGCTGTTTTTTGCATTTGTTCTGCGTAAAATGCCGTCCCTGATATTAAAATCCCTGCCAGCACAAGCACTAACTTCCATATATTCCTTCTTTTCAATACTTTCTTGTACTCTTCATTTGTAGTTGCTGTAGTTCCGCATAAAAAACCTTTGATTTTCATAAATTTTCATCCTCCTTATCAAAAATAAACATTTCTTCAATTGCCACGCCAAAAAACTGGGATATTTTGTGAGCCAATACCAACGATGCCTTATATTTTCCATTCTCCAGTGAAATAATGGTCTGCCTTGTAACATTAACTGCCTCAGCAAGCTCTTCCTGGGTGACTTTCCTTTCTTTCCTATACTGCATGATCTTCGTCTGCATCATTTCATTCCTTTCTTCCATCTGCCTTCTGTATAGCGTTATCAGATGTCATTTTCTATTGTTTAGCATGCTTTACATTTTTAGTATAGTTCGCTTTACANTATTTGTCAAGTTAACTTTACAATATTTTTTTAAAGCTAATACTGTGCTTCATAAATCATTCTTATATAAAAAAAGCGCATATCATTACTGATACACGCCTTTCCTTTTTGAAGTTAACGTTCCATTTTCCAGAANGAAGCACTGTAGGGAGGTAATTCACTGCCTCCGCCGAAATCATGCATCTTTCCGCTGATCAAGTCTACTGCCTGTCCGCATCCNGCATCAAAATGTGCCGTAAAAGGTTCACTGTCTGCATTGATNGCAACCAATACCCTTTCNCCTTCTGTCTTTCTCTCAAAAATACATTGTTTATTGGTCAGNACCACTGATCTGAAATCTCCGTAATTTAAAGCNGGGGATTCTTTCTTTGCCTTTGCCAGTTTACTGATCCATTCGGACANNTCNTTAAATACCGGNTCNTCAAAGCAGGCACGAAGTGCAGGNTCNCCTTCNCTCTTGTTTGCCTTTGCTCCCCATTCGCTTCCATAATATACNCACGGGATACCNGGCATACCAAAGCACAATGCATAAATNAANGGAAGATGTTTCTCATTACTGAGGATNCTTGCCACCCTNGTNACATCNTGGTTATCCACAAAAGACAGCATNTGCTTTCCTTTATATAATGTCCAGTTCTCCGGTCCAAATTGTCTGAGCAGGGAATGAACAATTTCAAACATATTCATGCTGTTGAAGCTNGAGAACAATCCNTTGTAACATTCATAGTTAGTGGCGGAATGAAGCATACCNTCATTCACCAGCCGGTTATAATCNCCGTGAAGCATCTCTCCGAGCAGATAAAANTCNGGTTTCAGCCCNTCCGTAAAGCTTCGAAGCCTCCTCACAAAATTTTCATCCAGNCAATATGCCACATCCAGACGCAGACCNTCAATATCNAATTCATCTACCCAATACTTTACCGCATCCAGAATATGGTCTACCACTTCNCCATTTTGAAGATTTAGCTTGACAAGGTCGTAATTNCCTTCCCAGCCTTCATACCATAGACCGTCATTGTAATTGGAATTGCCNTCCAGACTGATCTTAAACCAATGAAGGAAGGGAGAATTTTCCCTGTTCTTCACCACATCCTGAAATTGATAAAATCCTCTGCCTACATGATTAAACACACCATCCAGCACTACCTTGATTCCATTTTCATGGAGTTTGCAGCAGACCTCTTTAAAATCCTCATTGGTTCCAAGACGGGTATCAATTTTTTTATAATCCCTNGTATTATAACCATGCGTATCAGATTCAAATACCGGTGAGAAGTAAATCGCATCTGCTCCCAGCTTCTTAATATGAGGAATCCATTCCTCCACCTTCTTGATCCGGCTTGTCAAAACACCATCATTCTCAAACGGTGCTCCGCAAAAGCCTAACGGATAAATCTGATAAAAAACACTTTCATATGCCCACATATCTAATGCCTCCTGATTTCTCTCGTGGTCAATCCAAGCCAGCTCATCCTGAATGTGACTTATGTACTTTGACCTTTTAACAGTTTACCACATTTTTAGGTTGATGTACATGATTCATTTTCCCTCGGGAGGGCGGTCAATTCGTTCAGGCGGCGCAGGGGATTAGGNGGAGCAATTCCCTTGGTACGNATTCAGTCAATTTGAGAGCAATTTTCATTGACCAAATAAGTATTTTTTCNAATTTGAAATTCTACTCCTTCAATTTTTAACTAAAAATCAGTCACATAATTTTTGCCAAAAAAGAGCAAAAAATAGAGAAATCCCCAATTTCCACAGAGTTATCCACAATGNCAACTATGTCATTTTTNTAAAACTGAGTATCTTTTCTTTAAAAATTCGACGTCATTTTTTCAACATCCTGCATTTTTTGCGCTTTTTATACTTTTTCGAGTCAAATTTCCACAAAAAANCTTATATGTGTAAAAAAAGAGGCATGTGAAGTTATCCACATGCCAAAAGTTATAACCATTCATCCCAGAACCGTTCCACTCTGTTCGCAATTTGTTCCAGAGATACTTTTTCATATTCCTTCCACTCTCTCGGAAACATCCTTAAATAAGAGTTATTTAANAATCTCTCATCCAGAAGTGCAATAATTCCAATATCCTCGGCAGTCCTGATGACTCTGCCGGCTGCCTGCAGAACTTTGTTCATACCTGGGTATTTATACGCAAAATCAAAGCCATTATCTCCCTGACTGTCAAAGTACCGTTTCAGTATCTCCCGTTCGGTGCAGACTTGGGGCAGACCTGTTCCAACGATGACTGCACCAATCAGGCTCTCGTTTTTGAGGTCAATGCCCTCGCTGAAAATACCTCCAAGCACACAAAATCCTAAAAGTGTACTTCCAGCTTCTCTGTCCTCCTCAAATTTTGTCAGAAACAGTTCTCTGCTTTCTTCATCCATATGCTCTTCCTGTAATAAGCATTCTACACTGTCATTCAGGAAATAACGGCTATATGCATCATATATATTCTGCAAAAATACGTGGGATGGAAAAAAGGCCATATAGTTTCCTTCCCGCCTGCATATAATTTTGTGGATATAATCAGCAATATGATAGTATTCCGCATCAGAACGTCTGGTATATTTACTTGTCACATCGCTTGCAACAAACAGTCCCTTGCGTCTGTCGTCAAAAACTGAATGAGCATAGACTTCATAGTCTCCTTCCTCAGCGCCAAGCAGCTGCTTATAGTATTGAATCGGAAGCAGGGTTGCGGAAAACAAAATCGTGCTCCTTCCCCGCATCATACATTCCCTCAGATTTTTGGAAGGATTCACACAGAAAAGCTTTATGACAAATCCGCCGTCCGACTCCAGCTGCGTGTAGATTACATAATTTTGGTCCANTTTNTCATTAATCAAAAGGAAATGGGAAACTTCAAAATAAAAGTCCAAAACATCCGCTCTTACCGGGCTTTCCTCATGATCCTCCAAATAAGTCTCCATAACAGAAGAGAGTCTTATAAGCGCTTTCATAAAAGGCGCCGCATCCACATCATCCAGATATGCATAGTCTTCGCATTCCCTCTTAAGCTCCAGAAGTTCCCTGTTGCACTTCTCCAGCTGCCGGTACATCTTTCCGTCATACTCCTTTATGATTCTCTTAAGTGCAAGAAAATCTTCTTTTCTAAGGAGTGCACTGTACATCTCCCTTCCTCTGTCCACCAGATTATGCGCTTCATCTATCAAAAATAGATAGTCTCCCCTTACTCCCTCCTGGAAAAAACGCTTTAAATAAACGTGTGGATCAAACAAATAATTATAATCGCCTATAATAGCATCTGCAAAGAGACTCATGTCAAGACTCATCTCAAAAGGACAGACTTTATGCTTCTTTGCATAGTCCTCAATTACTTCCCGATTAAAGTTGTCTCTATGAGTCAACAAATCATAAATCGCATCATTAATCCTGTCATAGTGTCCCTTCGCATAAGGGCAATATTCCGGATTACACTCTGTTTCTTCCATAAAACATATCTTGTCTTTAGCAGTCAATATGACAGATTTAAGCAGAAGTCCTTTTTGGCGCATCAGTTCAATAGTGTCATCCGCTACAGTCCTCGTGATGGTCTTCGCTGTCAGATAAAAAATCCTTTCGCCTCTTCCCTCTCCCATGGCTTTCACTGCCGGAAATAAAGTCGATATGGTTTTCCCCACCCCTGTAGGGGCTTCGATAAATAATTTTCTTTTATGATATATGGTCTGATAAACATAAGAAGCCAGCTCTTTCTGCCCTTCCCTGTATGCAAACGGAAAAGAAAGTTCCTTAATAGACTGGGTACGCTGCTTCTGCCATGTGAACTGGAAATCTGCCCACTTCCTGTACTCTTTCATCAGTCCCTCAAACCACTCTTCCAGTTCACTCATTTCATACTCAAAATGAAAGTATTTTATCTCTTCCGTATCAATATTACAGTAAGTGAGACGCACTCTGATATGCTTTAGTTCATTCTGCTTTCCATAAATATAGGCATAGCATTGCGCCTGGGCAAGATGTACCGAAACAACTTCCTTTATCTTATGGATATCTCTGTAAGTCCCCTTGATCTCGTCAATGGTAACCGTCACCAAATCCCGGTATGCGGCGGTAATTTCTGTTTCTGTGATTTCCGGTACCTGGGTAAGATCTCCTCCCTGTTGAATGATAATGCCATCGGCGCGTCCTTCCACATGTATTTCGTAATCAGCTGTAGTATAAATATGGCGTAAAAGGACCTCCGCGTGATAATCTGAGCCCATGCTCCGCTGTATCATACGGTGAATCCTTCCTCCCTCCTGCATAGCATTTTCAGGAGATGCAGCTCTTCTATTGTCGATATTGCCGGAACGGAGAATAAATTCTACCAAATTCCTGACAGATACATGTATTTCCATGCTTTATCTTCCTTTTTGCAATATGCTTTAGGCACATTTCCATGTAGACAAAAGAAAACTCCCTAAAGAGATAGTAAGCTATCTTCTTCGGGGAGTCAATAAGATACTATTTTGTTGTGGAAGCACAGACATGCTAAATGTAGACGTTCTTTTTAACTTGCCAAAGCAAAGCGGCTAACTACCTTTTCAAATTCAGGATTATATCCATCATAGGACACCGTCAGCACCTGTCTTAAATCAAGTCCCAACACTCCAACGATTGATTTTGCATCCACCGTATACCTGTTGTAAAAAACGTCAATATCAAAATCACATTTTGAAGCGGCGGCTACAAAATCCTTCACCTCATCCAAGTTTAATTTTATTCTTCGCTGCATCATAATTATCACCTTTCTTTCTCCTCAATGCAGGCTATGAAAACGTTTTCCGGTACTCGAAGAAAGATTACCACCCCATTGGGGATTTGTAAAGTTTTTTTTCGAGTACAATTTTCCAAACTCCGCTATATACTGGCAGTTGGCACATTTCTTTCCTGCATAAGCCTATTATTGACAAACAATTTAATTAATATACTGCTATTTTCCCTGAAATTCCGTCATATACCTGCGGTATCTTAAAGGCAGCATATTGCGCTGAAGTCCATAGTTATTGCGCTCTTTTATTGCTATAGTATGAAAAAAGCTGCTAAACAGTTCACTGTACTTTTTCTCTCCCTCTGAAAAAGTGTGCTCTGCCTGCTGCATACCTTCCTTTCCGGATACCAGATACCAGTCTCCTCTCGCAGGATGCATAGCAAATATACCTCTTATTTCGTCATAAATAACAAAATTCTCAAGAGGCAGCCTGTCCGCAAAATGAGGCGTTATAAATGTGATCACATTATTTTTCGGTCCAATGACGGCATACAGGATTCCATTCTCCAATTCCTTAAACCGCAGAAATTCCACATGATAATGCGCTTCATTTGCTGTAAACCTTGCCAGTTCAAACACTCTGTGAATGTAGGGATTGGAAAGATTTCCCATAAGATCCCTCTTATCTCTCATAGCCAGTCCTGCTGCCACAGCCTTATACACAGCCTCTCCTTTATCCGGCTGTTCGGATGCAAGCGCCCTGCAAATTGCAAGATAAGCCTCTTCTCCAAACTGTTTTATCACCGTCCTTGCAACACTGGCTGCTTTCTTTTCATCTGGAAGGCATGATTCATAGCTTGCAAACAGGCGGTAATTTTCATCTTCCCCAAGACAGATGTGAATCTGTTCATGAGGCTTTTTCTTAAGGTAAGCATCGTATATTCCCGTAAAGATTCCCTCTAAGGAGTCTTCACAGACCAGATAATATTCCTCCATCCTCTCCTCCATTCCCAAATATTTACATCAAAAACTTTCCCCATTCAGCCACCCGCTGCCTGATGCCAAAGCAACTCATTATTATCATCAAACAGGGACAACTGCCTGTAGGTCATACCATCCTTGTCAAACGGAAGTTTTTCTTTCGGATTGATCAGATTGCGCGTGATATAGTCCTCCTCTATCTTGGTGGGGTACATCATCTTTCCGTTACAAGTAATGAAGTATAGCGCCCTCTTCAAGGTGACTCCTATTTTCTTTAAATCATCAAAATTAAGATTACCGTTTCGCCTTGCCCTTACAATTCTCTGGGCGCTTTTAACGCCGATTCCAGGCACCCGCAAAATCGTCTGATAGTCCGCCCGGTTGATTTCAACCGGAAACACTTCCAGATGCCGCAGCGCCCAGTCTGCCTTGGGGTCAAGCAGTACATTGAAATTGGGTCTGCTTTCACTAAGGAGTTCCTGTGCTTCAAATCCATAAAAGCGTAAGAGCCAGTCCGCCTGATATAACCTGTGCTCCCGCAAAAGCGGAGGTCCTCCCGGCAACGCCGGCAGCTCCTTGTCCTCATTCACGCTGACGAACGCCGAGTAATACACCCGTTTCAAATCAAACTTTTTGTACAGATTCTCCGCCACCATCATAACCTGGTAATCACTTTCCGGCGTGGCGCCTACAATCATCTGAGTAGATTGCCCGGCAGGCACAAAGGAAGGCGCATGTTTATATACCATAATCTCATTTTTATTCTGAGTGATTCCCTGCTGTATCTGACGCATAGGAGATAAAATATTCTTGCGGTGCTTGTTGGGCGCCAGCTTCTTAAGTCCCTCCGCTGTAGGAAGTTCTAAATTGACGCTCATTCGATCTGCTAATAGCCCCAGCCTCTGTACAATCAGCGGATCCGCCCCCGGAATCGCCTTCACATGGATATACCCCTGAAAGCGATACAATGTGCGCAGCTTATGCACAGCCTCATAAATCAATTCCATGGTGTAAGTAGGACTATATACAATCCCCGAACTCAAAAATAAACCTTCTATATAATTGCGCCGATAAAACTGAATTGTCAGCTCACAGATTTCATCCGGTGTGAAGGTCGCCCTTGGAACGTCATTTGATTTCCGGTTGATACAGTATTTACAGTCATAAATGCATTCATTGGTAAAAAGAATCTTTAAAAGGGAAATGCATCTTCCGTCCGCCCCAAAACTGTGGCAGATACCTGCCGCCAAAGTATTACCGATTCCTGTGCCGTCCCCCCTTCGCCCCACGCCGCTTGAGGAACAGGAAACATCATATTTTGCCGCATCTGCAAGGATGCCAAGTTTTTCCATAATGGACTGATTTTCAGTTGTATGAACAATAAGATTGTTTTCCATAATCGCTCCTCACAGAACATCTGTTTGTATTATACTAGCATAACTGATTATAAAAAGCAATCCTTTTTCGAACATTTGTTTTGTTATTTAGTTATTTTTTATGAGGGGGTAGACAGTAGTCCGCACAGGACAGGTAAATATACCAACGTCGTCGCGCTCCCGCTCCCTAAAAACGTAACAGACGCTAGACTCGAAAGAACCCGCGCTTTTAAGCGCGTGGTCAAGCGCTGACGTTTTTACAGGGACTCCTTTTGGTATATTTACCTGTCCTGTGCTACGTTACTGGTTAACTTGCAAAGATAACATAATGTTCACTATTTTTTACCGGATAGCCGAAACACAGCTCTGAGAGGATAAATAATCCATAAGGAGCCCCAAAAAAAGCGTCAGCACTTGGCGAGGTCCCTCACGAGCCTAGTGCCTGCTACGCTTTTTACGGAGCGGGAACGCGGCGACGTTGGATTATTTATCCTCTCAGAGCGTCACGTTTGACGCAACGATACATTATGCCGTAGCCAAAATCTTTGGTCCCATACTCTTCGGCAGAGGTTGGTGCGGATATGCCTGCTGGAGCGCAATGATTTTTGATCTGCTGCCCTATAAGCATCCCCAAACGCCTCGAAAGAAGCTTGGCTTTATCCGATATATCACTTTTTCGCTGGCGCTTGCCATCGTTACCGGGCTTTTTGGGATGAAAGCGGCAAATCTGGAAAAAATTATGTTTTGGCTTTTCATTGGCGGCAACCTGTTCTATTATATGGTTGGGATCATACTTGCCCTTGCTTATATGGATAACCGTGCGTTCTGTAAATATATCTGTCCTATAACCGTTTTCTTAAAACCAATGAGCTATTTTTCCATCCTGCGGATTCATTGTGATGAGAGCAAATGCATCAATTGCGGGAAATGCTTAAAAATCTGTCCAATGAACGTTGAAGTTAATAATGCGTCCAGAACGCGTGAAAATGCAACTGAGTGCATTTTGTGTTATGAATGTACCAATGAATGCCCAACAAAGGCATTGCGCTGAACATGGCAATCACTTAAGGGAGCGTCTTTTATGATTACAAATGAAGTTATCAATCATGCTATCGACTACATTTTACAGCACCTTGGCGAAGAACTGTCGGTGGATGATGTGGCAGCCGAGTGCCACTTTTCCAAATATTATTTTAATCGGATGTTCAAGGAAGAAACCGGTGAAAGCGTTTACGCATTCATCAAGAGGCTGAAGCTGGAGCAGAGTGCCTTCCGGCTAAAAATTGAGCCCGGCAGAACTGTTACGGATATCGGTTACGATTTCGGATATAGTCCCTCAAACTATAGCTGGGTTTTCAGACAGCAATATCAGACCAGCCCGGTTCATTTCAGAAAGAAGATCCATCAGGCATCCGTTCAGCATCCTTTTTATCATGATACCCTAATTTTTATGGAGACCTTTGAGACGTGCAATCAGAAAGTTGCAATAAAGACACTGCCTGACTATTTTGTATTATATGAACGCAGAATCGGAAGCTACCGCAGCTTAAGCAGACAATGGGGTGATTTCATCAGACGGTATCAGGAATATGTGACAAAAGAAACCCTGTTTTTTGAGCGCACCTTTGATGATCCGGCTATAACAGATATAGACGGCTGCCTGTATGATATCTGCATGAGCGTAGATCCAGACTGCCCGCTTACGAATACCTGTGTCATAGAAGGCGGGAAATGTGCGGTTTACCCCTATAAGGGACTGGGCAAACACATCTATGCTGCCTACCAGACCCTCTTTACCGTATGGCTGCCCCAGACAGGTCTTTGTCTGGACAACCGCAGCGGATTTGATATTTACCGCAAAATAGACAGTGATTCCGGCTATATGGAACTAGATATCTGCCTTCCTTTAAAATAGAAGAAAGCACGAATTCAGAAGTTTATATTTTATGCTCCTGCTATGATGCATGTGAAAAGATTTTTTATCATAGGAGGAGTTGTTTATGAACTTAGAAAAAATTAGAGAAAACACACTGAAAACCATTCTGCGGTTTTCGATTCCTTCCATTATTGCAATGGTGCTGACTTCCTTGATTACCGTTGTTGATGGATTTTTTATTGGAAATTATATTGGGGCAGATGGTATTGCTGCGGTCAATTTAGGCCTCCCTATTATCTATTTGTTTTTGTCCATCGGACTGATGATATCGGTGGGCGGTGCCGCAATTGCAGGAATCTCTTTTGGCGGGGGAAATCTGTCAGAGTGCACTCTGGTCTTTCGGCAGACACTTGCAACCACTATTGCATTCTCCGTATTGACCGGTCTGCTGGTACTGGCATTTTTTACGCCAATGCTGGATATTCTGGGCGCAGAAGGGCAGGTGCGGGAATACTTCAAAACATATTATGGCATTTTACTGCCGGAACTGATCATCATGGTGGTCAATTCTTCTTTCGGCATGTTCATCAGAGGAGAAGGCAACCCGGCGTTTTACATGAAAATCAATATTATAAGTGTTGTAATGAATCTTATTCTGGACTATGTTTTTGCAGGCATCCTGCGCTTTGGAATTGCAGGAATCGCAATTGCTTCTTTGCTTTCTGCATTGGTCTCTCTCTTATTGATTCTGCACTTTTTCTGTAAAAAAGCATGCATTTATCATCTGGGCACATTCACTTTCAGCCTGCAAATATTAAAAGAAACTCTGGCAAACGGCAGTTCCGAATTTATCGGTGAGATGTCAATAGGCATCGCCATGTTCGCATACAACTTTGTAATCATGAAACGGATTGGAGTTGACGGCGTGACTGCCTTTACGATTGTGGGTTATGTGTCCTACGTGTTCAGTATGATTGTGGTGGGATTCGGACAGGGTGCAAGTCCTCTCATAAGCTTTTGCTTTGGCGCAAAGGAGGTTATGCTTGCCAGAAAGATACGGCAAAGGACAAACGGACTCGTATTTGCAATCGGCGTAATGATATTTTTGCTGCTGACCGTGCTCTCCGGCTGGTACAGTCACCTGTTCGTGAAAGATGCTGCGGTTTCTGCAATGGTTCGCTCTGGTATGGTAATCTTTATGGTTTCCTTTTTCTTTTCGGGGATCAATGCTATTACTTCTTTTTACTTTACGTCTATCGGAAGGGCTCTTCCCTCCGCAGTGATTTCCCTGTCAAGGGGGCTTTTAGTGCTTCTCGTTTGTATTTTTGTGCTTCCTGTTTATCTGGGTATGACGGGGGTATGGATGGCGGCGCCGGTGACGGAAGGGGTGACATTTATAATCAGTATTTTCTATATAGGATATGAACGCTGTAAATGTGTGGAATAGGGGATATGGGATAGTGAGGAGAGTCAGCAGCGCCCAGGCGGGAGGGCAGTTCCTACGCTATGGCCAGTGAAAAAGCATTGCAGGACTTATCATTGGCTTAATATTCTATTTGTATTAGTATTCTTTCTGTTTGAAGATGGCTACAGTTAATGGATAGGACAGGGTGAAAATTAATAGCGAGCTTACCAATAAAGTAATGGCTCCTAGCAGGGGGGTGGTGGGGCCTGGCTCTAATATGTCATTGAGTACGTTAATAATCACTAAATCTATGCCGATGGCGCTAAGCAGGGAGATGATTAGGAATACCTCGCTTCTTTCTTCGCCGCCTGAATAGAACAGGGGAAAGAATATTGCTCCCATAAAAAGGCTGATGCTGATTCCCAGGGCAAGCATGGTAAGGGCGTCGATTGGCTGGTCAAAGGAGCAGCCGTGTAGGAGCCATGACAGGCTCATTCCTGTTCCTACAAACAATATTCCTATAAGCAGCCAGATGAGTTGGTTTAGGAACATGCTTTTTATGATATCTGCCCGTTTTACTGGTAAGGTCAGTTTATATTTTCCCCATTTTGAAGCGAACTCGTTCTTGACAACGACAATCGCATTTACGGAAAAACCGATTATTCCTGTCATTGCATAAGCAATCTGTGCGGATTGGCTGATGACGGCAACGACGAAGATTCCTAGTAAAAACATAAAGGCAGCAAATACTTTTGCATTTGTGCACACAGCATAAAAATTGTTTTTGAAAAGTCCCTTCATACTCGCTCCCCCTTTGCCAATAGTAGCATGATTTCATCAACTGAGACGTGGTCTATAACGACATCTTTGTATTTCCGTTCTGCTTCTTTCCCATTCCGAACCAACACGTCAATCTGAAAATCGCGTTTGCGATATGCAAGGATATCTCCATGGTCTAACGCGCGAAATTGACTTTCTTTGCATCGCATGACAGCATAATGATATACCAGATCATTTTTTGACGCAGTCATAATGAGTTTTCCATTATGGATAAATGTAATATAGTCCGCAGTCTTTTCCAAATCGCTTGTGATATGGGAGGATAGTAAAATTGAATGATCTTCTTCCTGCACAAATTCAAGAAAGACATCCAGCATTTCATCACGCATAATAGGGTCAAGTCCACTGGTTGCTTCGTCTAAAATCAGTAACTGTGGGTGGTGTGATAATGCCGCAGCAATTGCCAATTTCATCGTCATTCCTCTGGAATAATGCTTGATTTTCTGTCCGGGAGGCAATTGGAAATCCTCCAAATACTTTTGGAACAAAGAATGATCCCATCTGGTATAGAACCCATCCATGATTTTCGATAATTGCTTTGCAGTCCAGTAAGGCGGAAAATTATCACCGTCATAGACAACACCGATTTTCTCCCGCATGTCCGTATCTGCATCCAACATTTCCTTTCCAAACAATTTTACTGTTCCGCTGTCTTTTATGACCGTATTGAGAATACAACCGATTGTCGTCGTTTTGCCTGCCCCTATTTCAAGCACATGATCACCTGTTTTTATGTATTTCTCTATATAATGCATAGTGATAAAAAATTCAACTGTTCCATATTTTAATACCAGATTTGTATCTCAGTAAGCGGAACATGTATCTTAGTCATAAGGATATTTTCTTTAATAAAAGACTGTGATATAACTTTTAAGAGGGTGACACAATGAAAATAAAAACAGAACAGGATTTGTCCTGTAACGAAATAGAAGTGATAATTAAATATCCCAAAAAGGACAAGAAAGTTAGCCGTATTATTGATTTTTTGCAGTCATTTGATATGCAAATAAAATGTGATAGCGACGGTGCAGAACAAATGATAAATGTTTTGGATATTTACTACATAGAGAGCGTTGATAAAAAGACTTATGTATATCTTGAAAATATAGTATATCACACAAACTTTCGATTATACCAGCTAAAAGACAAATTGCAGGAATATGGTTTTGTTCAAATCAGCAAGTCATGTATCTTAAATATCAATGTTTTGGAAAGTATAAAACCTCTTTTCAATAGCAGAATGGAAGCAACATTGAAGAATGGCGAAAAAGTTAATGTCAATCGCAACTACTTATATGGGGTAAAAAAAGCATTGGAAGGAGATAAAAAAGCATGAAGAAAATTATTGTAAACATTTTGGCTACAACAGGAATTTCCTTGCTACTGCTTTCATTCGTTGCGTTGTCTTTTCATGCAAAGTGTATTTACTTAGAAACAGTGTTTCAAGTTTTTATTGTAAATGCCATGAGTCATTTGGGAATATTTCTCACTCATAAAATTGAATTTGGAAATTTTTTTATTGAAATGATACTAGAAATTATATTTATAATAAGCGAACTCTTTGTTTTTGGACGACTGTTTAATTGGTTTACAAGTATATCAATCGGACTGCTTGTTATTATGGGTGTTATGATATATATCATATCGCTCTTTTTGAATCTGCTCCAAATGAAGCAAGAGGCAAAAGAAATCAATTTACTGATCAAGAAACGAAATAAACATCAAGACTAAGACAGTCAGCAAACAAAATTCCTTGGAGAAAAAGGTAAAATGAAAAAAAGAAAAGTAATAAATGTTATCAGCATGATGTTTATTCTGTTGATGATTATCAGAGTGATAGAAATTGTTTTTGTAAAGACCGATCAAACATGGATCAGCGAAAATATTATACACAAAATCTGCTGCATTCTGCTGATATGGATTGCACTCGATATGCTCAAGCTTCGTTGGAGTGATTTAGGATTTTCAAAAAAAGGGCTCGGTAGTGGTTTGAAATACGGTCTTGCTCTCGGTATAAGCACCTTTTTTCTTTCTTATGTTGCAGAATTTATTGTNCTGTCTGTAATGGNGAAACACCCATCTTTGCAATTCTATATCACAAATTTTTCACTTTCNCAGACACATACAAATGGAAGTTCTTTGTTAGCAGTAGNAGTGTGCNTTATTGGTAANNTAGTAAATGTCTNNGCAGAGGAAGGACTTTTCAGAGGACTATTTCGGATAATNGGTATGCAATGTTATTCCCCAAAAACAGCTAATATAATACAAGCTCTGCTTTTTGGAATATGGCATATTACTAATATAATAATTCCGGTGCTTGACGGTTCTATGAATGTCGTTATGGCTGTATTCATGGGCATAGGATATGTACTATTATCCGGAATTTTAGCCTATGAATGGGGCATGTGTGCAGCGTTGACAGGAACGCTTTGGACAGGTGCATCNGAACATTTATTTAATAATTTTATAAGCAATTCCTTGCATACTGTGACAGAAACAGGGGCAGATGAANTGATGATAATCAGGATAACTTTATCAAATGTTTTATCNTTAATNTNTGTNTTGATTATTTCTCGGAAAAGGAAATTGCATAATAAATAACTATTTTGAGTTCTTGAACTCCTTGATTTTNTGAAGCTGTTCTTTNACNTNTGCTTCTTTTCCCTGNTCGGTAGGTGTNTAGTANTCCCGTCCTTCCAGNGAATCCGGCAGGCATTTCATGTCGGTTAATTTTTCCTTGGTGTCGTGNGCATATTGGTATCCTTCACCGTAGTGAAGTTCCTGCATCAGGCTGGTTACNCCGTTTCGGATTTGNAGTGGTACNGGTTCGGTCAACATTTTCTCAGCATCNTTTTTNGCTCTGCCATATCCCACATACAGTGCATTGGACTTGGGNGNCATGGACAGNTAGACCACTGCGTGGGTCAGGTTCACATTGCATTCCGGCATTCCGTTNAAATGGCATGCCTGATAGGCGGNTACCGCCACCTGCAGTGCCTGNGAATCCGCCATTCCTATATCNTCACTGGCAAACCGTATCAGGCGTCTCGCCACATAAAGCGGGTCTTCCCCCGCTTCCAACATTCTTGCCAGCCAGTAGATGGCAGCGTCCGGGTCACTGTTTCGCATTGACTTATGCAGTGCAGATATCAGATTATAGTGTTCCTCGCCGTTCCGGTCATACAAAAGCATCTTTTTGCCGGTACACTGCTCCAGAATTTCCTCCTGCACCGTAATGGATCCGTCCGGTTCTATCCTGCCGTTTAATACCGCCATATCTAATGTATTGAGTGCAGTCCTCGCATCTCCGTTTGCAAAAACCGCAATTGCTTTTAACAATCTTTCTTCTATNTGTATNGTACTATTTCCAAGCCCACGCTTATCACTTANCGCNTTGTGGAGNAGTNTTAGCATGTCCTGCTCGGTCAACGCCTGTAGTACGAAGACCTTACATCTTGANAAAAGAGCGGAATTNATCTCAAAAGAGGGATTCTCTGTGGTNGCACCGATTAAAATNATGCTGCCTTTTTCGACATAAGGGAGAAAGGCATCCTGCTGTGCCTTGTTGAANCGGTGGATTTCATCCACAAAGACAATCGTCTTAAGACCCATCATGCGGTCATTCTCTGCCTGCTTCATCACTTCCTTGATTTCTTTGATACCGCTTGTGACAGCACTGAAATCAATAAATGACGAGCGTGTCGTATGTGCAATAATCCGNGCCAGCGTGGTCTTTCCCACCCCTGGAGGTCCCCAGAATACCATAGAAGATATCATGTCCTTCTCAAGCATCTGACGCAGCACCTTCCCTTTCCCTACCAGATGNTCTTGACCAATATAGTCATCAAGTNTCTGCGGTCTAAGACGGCTGGCTAAAGGTGCACTTAAGTTTACTTCCTGTGTAAAAAGCGATAACTGTTCCATACTCCGCTCCNCNAATCGAACATTTGTTTTATTTTATCATCTTCTGCCTTACAAGTCAATTTGTTCCTTGATTTCAGCCGCTTTTTGCACCTTCTTTGCAAATGCATCATATTCTGTTTGGGAACAAGCTTATTATTGCCCTAAATATTCNGGAATCCTGATAACTGTTTCCGGCATCAGATAAANNCCATGNGANAGNACCTCTTCATTTTCCTTNACAATCCTTTCATAATAAATTCCGGATCCGTAAAATTTACTTGAAATTCCCCAAAGGGTATCTCCCGGCTGTACCACATATTCAATTCCATTGT
Organism: Lachnospiraceae bacterium; assembly: GCA_014804245.1. Classification (GTDB taxonomy): domain Bacteria; phylum Bacillota; class Clostridia; order Lachnospirales; family Lachnospiraceae; genus Suilimivivens. The sequence continues at coordinate 71,428 of JAAVAE010000008.1, forward strand.
TCCATGGCTCCATTGATTCCATTGATTCCGTTGATTTCATTGNTTTCATAGTTTCTGCCTGCATCTTCANCGCATGGAACTGCTCATCCGGAAGATATAGATAGCGATAAGGCATCATCTCCTCGTTATCNGGNCAGTAAACAGAAATACTGTAGCCGCCAAAGACCCCATATCCNTCAATGGTATCCTGNGCATCCACAATTTCCTTCNGNNTNCTTAAATAAATGATGTTTTCCTCATAAGAGNCAAACTCCCGCCACCCATAATATAAGATACCGTACTCCCTTTCNTCAAAATGGCTGACAGTCTGCTCCACCGGTGCGCTTTCCAGTCCCAAAACCAGCATGGAAAAGTCTTTTTCTTCCTCATAAACNCCATCTGTNATCCCATGNAAATCCACCCGGATTTTCTCGGACTTATTTCTGTCATAAGAAATCAGGTAGCTGTCTACGTAATTTCCCTCTGCGTCAAATCCTTTCAGCATCACATCAAAGCGCACAATCGTTCCGTCCGGCTTGAAATGAAGAGAGAAGCTGGTGGCAAGGCAAAGCTTTTCCGGCAGCTCTATTTTTTGTTCTACATCCTCCATAATGCCTTGGAGCTTATCTTCATAAAGATTGTCATGCAAAAGCTCCATCCTTCTGGTATATCGCATTTCTCTCAAGTACCAGGATAATTTCCCTTGGTAGGGCATGGCGCTCCTTGCCACAGAACCGGCTCCAATCAGACAGATCATTGTCCCGATAACCATAATTGGTATTCTCAAAAGGCAGCGCCGTCTNAAAGCAACACTCGATAACTTCAGCCTCAAAAATTCCCTTTTTTCCCCCTGGCAGGAAAGCAGAAAGAAAAGTCCTTGCTTTACTGCAATATAACAGTATTTCTTATCAAAACGATAATACACAATGTCCTTGATGGAAAAGCCTGCCGAAGTATCATTGACCTGCAGCCTCAAGCCCTCATCCTCTATAAAAACCTCCTGATAGGTAAAGGGCAGACTGTTTTTTCGAAGCTTTCTGTATGCAATCCAAAACCATAGAAAAAGCATCAAGAACACCNCTCCGCAGCNTGCAAGGGGCGGCATGTTTTTTCTGATNCCNCCAAAACGGCAGAGCCTATACAGATAAACCCATGCGGTACTGCCCAAAATCAGTACATAAATCCTGCAAAAATATCGATAAAACATTTCTCTGCGAAGCTTCCTTCTCCATGCCTTTTCCCCTTCTAACCGGGTATTTCTTTTTTCCTTCACCTCTTATCCTCTTTCCCTGCCTTTATTGTTTCACAACAAAACCTGTAAACTGCCAGGTCTTACCCATATCCTCTGTCACATAACGCGCCTTGATACCACCGTTTTTGCTGTATTCCTCCTCCCCCACATCCATTGTCCATTTCCCGTTTTCAATAAAGGGAGCATAGGCTATGGAATAATATTCTTTCGNTGTATCAAAGGTTACCGTTTCCCATGTAGCGCCGCCGTCCTCCGTCCGTATCACATCCGGGCTTCCCGAACTTCTTATGGTAATAAATCCAATATCATTTGTNATAAATTTCATATCCATGGTCAGGGAATGCTCCATCAGTTCCCCTCCCTCTTCTATTTTACATTCCATCCAGCTCTTGCCCCCATCCTCCGTCACAAAGCATGCGGTGCATTCATGCCACATCGTTCTGTCACTTGTGAGCACAAGATACCCCTTCCTGTCATTTTCCGGGAAAGATACAAACAGTCTTCTCACTGAACCATAATCTTTCGTCACAACGCTGCTCCGAAAGGCTCCCGCCTCCCTATCATAATATACCACATAAACAGGCAGTCCCTGCATCCTTCCGTAACTTCCGCATCCTCCATAAGCAAAAATCTGTTTGATTCCGTCGCACTGATAACTTCCATCCTGAAGACGGGTAAGTTCGCCATCCATTCCATCGCCTCTTGTNAAAAGCTCTTCCAGAGACACAGGAACCGTCTCCCACTCCTCCTGTCCTTTTTTCCGCATTTCCAGGATGCCTCCGCTTGTGCGTGCTTCATATTCCGATTCTGTCTCTGCCTTCGGTTTCCCAGTAAAATAAGGGATATCACTGTAATCTGNATCCGGATAAGTCTCTTTAAATGCCTCCACTGCCTGATTCATTTCCGTAATTCCCTGTAACTCAAATACCGAATCCTTTACCATTTTCACATGCACCGCTAATGGATAATAGGCATAGTAATAGCCATCAACCTTCTCTATCTGTCCAAAAGGCGGCACTTCCTTCATCTCATTTGTGTCTGACCAGTATTCTCTCAGCACTACAGCAAACACAAATTCTTTATGGTCTCCTGCAAGTATCCTGAAACGAACCATCTCCAAAGGATTATAAAAGCCTGGATCTTCCATGGAAACTGCACTATCTGCCGTCTGATCCCTGTCGTAATTCAAATAGCGGTACACCAGCTTATCTATACAATACACATAATGATTATCCTTCAGCCTTACCTGCCAGGGNCCCTCCGCCTGGCAGGGCAACTCNCTGTAATCTTCAATATCTCTGTAAGGCATGCTTCCTACATCCTGCCTATAGCTATCTTCCTCTGCCGGCGCCAATGTCAGCATGCGGGCAAGCGTTTCTGCCGTAAANCATTCCGGCTTTTCATATCCCTCATAAATATTTTCCGGCACNTCCTCCATCCTGCTGTTCTCCATAAATTTCCTGCCGCCAATGCTCAGCGCCAACACTGTTTCCAGAACAAGCAAGGCCACAACACCTNCGGCAAGCNCATTATAAGGTCTTTTGTTTTCCATTACCGCGGCAATCCGCGCCTTCATCATTCTTCCGCCCGCGCTGAAAAAAGCAGAGTAAACAAACTCTCTGCTCTGTACTCTTTTAAGACTGTCAATTAAAAACTGCCCGTAAACTTCCCTTTCTTCCCTGCTGTATCCTGAGACTACTGCCTCATCACAATCAATCTCAATGTCCCTAAAGCTGATACTGCGGATCAGATACGCNAGGGGATTATACCAGCAGAGGGCATTACATAAAAAAAGAAAAAGCTTGTACCAGGTATCTTTGTGNCGGATATGCACACATTCATGGGTAAGGAGCATGGCAAGCATTTCTTCCTCCTTTGCCCATTCCGGCAGTAAAATTACCGGCTTATAAAATCCAAGTACAAAAGGGGTTGCCACCTTGGGGCTGGCATAAATCAATTTTCTGCCTGAGCGTGTGATTCCTGCCCGAATACGGGCTTCTTCGTATTGATGCCTGATTCCTTCCTCCTCAAGGGGATAGATTCCGCTGATACACTGTACCCTGAACCTCCGATAGTGGATATAAAAAATCAGTACCATGAGCACACTGACCACTGACACCCCAAGCGCCGCCAAACANAATCCCTTGTCATAAAGAAAATAGAGAAAATACACGTGAAGCAGACACATTTGAATTATCAGAAGCGCCCAGATTGTCTTTTTCCACCTGCCGCTCATTTTATTCCATCCTTACCTTTCTTCTGAGAATCCAGAAACTCCTGCAATTTTTCTATTTCTGCATCGCTCATAGGCTCCCCGCTATAAAGCGCCGTTGCAAAAACAGACAGAGAATTCCCAAATAAATTCTTTAAGACCTTTCTGCCTGTTTCCTGCAAATAGGAGTCCTTTTCTTTAAGGGGTGTATAATAATTGATCTTTCCTCTTTTTTCTCTGGATACATATCCCCGCTCCTCTAATCTGGATAAAAGCGTCAAAATCGTGCTGGGCATCACCTTCCTGCTGCCATCCATCCTCTCTTCTATCTCTGTCCTGGTAATGGGTTTTCCTGCATTCCAGATAATCATCATCAGTTCTAATTCTGCTTCNGGTAATTTTTTCAATGGTNTCTCCTTGCTGCNNCTGTCTGTTCAGCNCTTCTGTTTTATATTCTACATTTGTCTAATATAAAAAATACCATGAGNTTTACCGAATGTCAAGCTGTTCTCTGTTTTCGGCTGCTTCCTGCACCTCCTTCGCAAATGCATCATATTCTGTCTGGGAACTTGTTGTTCTTCCCACTGCATCTTCATCGCTAAATCCAAAGTCATATACTTCCCATTGCATCTGCGCGCCGTCCCACCATTCCTTTGGCGGGAGATTATTATGCAGCAGCCCATCTACATACCAGCCGTCTTCCTTTTTCGTCAGATAAAGAAATCTCTCTACTGATATCGGATTTTCATTCGTTTTCTCCGGCAAACTTAAAACACCGCTATCTTCAAACACAAGATTTACTAGAAAAACGGCTTTCCCTGCCTCTTCATTCACCACAAGCTCACTTCCCGATCTGTATACCATCACCGTCTGCCACGCNTCTTCCACCTCCTGATTTAAGGAAGTGTCTGAAAGAAGAGAAATCATAAAAGGACTAAATCCCATATACTGGTCAAAGAGCCATGCTATCTTATATGCTTCATCTCTTCCCGCCTCAATGACTTTTGCTGCCTGCTCTTTCATCATCTGATCTGCTTCTTTTACATGGGCAGAAGCCTGATAGGTTCTATCCGGGTAGTAACTTTCATGAAAACGCTCTAATTCTTCCTCAAAGCACAGACACAGCAGATAATTCAAATCATCCTCTACGTAAACGGACTTGTCTAGCCCTGCAAAATAGCCGTAATCACAGTCTATAATCTCCTGACCTTCCTTTTTAAGAAGTGTGCAGGTGACCTGCTCCCATCTGTCCATCATCCAAAAGAAGTCAAAATATCTAATCTGCAGATAGCTGGCTGTCTGTATCCCATTAAGCAGCTGTTCTCCGCTTTCTGTCACTTGATTTTCTGCAAGTTCTCCCTTGCCGGTCATCATCAACTGATAGTTATTTATATGTTCAATCTCTCCTTCCTTCACATCTATCGAAATTCCCCCCACATCCTCTATTTTTTCAATCAGAGTTTCATATCCCCAGACCTCTATTTCATCTAAATCAAGATCCAGATTGCGATTTATGACCTCAAGAATTTCTTTATCCGTATATTCCTGAAAGATTGTTTCCAACTTTCTTCCGTTTCCTTCAAGGTCAAAGAGCCATAAATCATCCGGGAGCAATACCACATTCTTTTCCTCACTTCGCTCTTTCACCGGACCTGGCAGCACAAGAAAAACCATTCCCTGCAGATTGCCGTTAAGCCCTTCTCCCTCCCCTCTCAGCACCACTGCCCTTCCGTCATAAGACACTTCATTTGCAACTTCAGATTCTTTTTCTCCGCCCTCCTCTTCCTGCACGGGATTTGTATTCATACTTGTTGTTTCTGCTGTGTCACTCCTGTTTTCTTCCAGTTTCGTCCCGCCGGTATAAGTACATCCTACTACAAGCAGCAAGGAAACCATCATAAGAGCCAAGGCAATCACGCTGTTCTTTCTTTTTATCGCAATACTTTCCATTCGCCTTTTCATAAACTTCCCTCCGGAAGTCATCATAGTAGCCGTCTTCAATACTCGTTCCCTCTCTCTTGACTGCCCAATTGCCGTAAGAAGCGCCTCCCCATAAGCGCAGCGTTTTTCCTCTCCAAGCCTGCGGATGCAGCCGGCATCACAGGCAAGCTCGCCGTCGCGCAAGGATAATTTTGCAGCAACCCATGTCAAAGGGTTGTACCAGTTAATAACCAGACACAGGATTCTTATTAGCGCCCATATATGGTCCCCATGTCTGTAATGGGTCAGCTCATGCTCCAAAGCAAAACCAAGCTGCTCCGTGTCCTTTACATCAATACTTCCCTCCGGAATATAGATTGCCGGATAAAGTCCGAACAGACAGGGAGATGTCAATTTGTCTCCTGCCTGGAAAACAGGGAGTTTTCTGCCTCCCACGGCGGATTCAGCAATTTTTCTTCTTGCAGACCGAAGGTAACGGTAAAAAGAAAGATTTTGCCAAAGAAAAGATGAGGCGATCACCAGCATTCCCATCACCCATATCATCCGGGCTGCTTGTCTGATTCTTCCAAAAAAAGTGCGAGGCCACAGCAATTGTGATATGGCATAGTCCTCAGTTTCCCGGACTGTTTCTTCTGTCCTCATTCCGATATCTGTACTCAGTTCCTTGACAATGCCTGCCGTCGTCGCCACTTCTTCCTCTGGCCTGGCAATACTCCATTCCCCTTTCTCTCCGGTATCATCCAGTTCCACTTCCTTTTCATATGCATCTGCCAGCTTCTTCTCATAATATTCCTGATACATCTGCCTTTTGTATTCCATATCCTGCCTGTTTTCTTCTTCTGTAATCAGGGTGCTTCCCATGTTCCACAACCTTGTGTTCATCACACTGATTGGACTGAAAAAGAGCATTCCCGGCATAAGTAACCGGAATGCCGCCAGCAGCCAGATTGCATAAATGAAGATCGGACTGATTTTCTTCTGGAAAACTGCCCTTATAATCAGAATCCCAATAATTAACAACGATGATACTATTATTTTTGTCATCTCAGCCTTCACCGCCTTCCGCTTTTCTTATCTGACAAAAGATCCTTATTTTCTTCTGCTTTATGTAAGATTTCCCACAACTGTTCCATATCCTCTTCTGACAACTGATTGTTTTCTGCAAAAGTATTTACAAGCATTCCAATGCTTCCGCCATAGGTGCGTTTTAAAAAGGATTTCGTTTCTTTTAAAACCACCTCTTCTCTCTTTAGTTCTGTATAGTAAAGTCTTGCCTTTTCCCCCTCCTCATAACGAATATATCCCTTCTCCTGCATTCTGCGGAGCATGGTGCTGGTAGTGCTCTTGCTCCATCCCTGCTTTTCCTTCATTTCATGTACCAGCTGCATTAATGTCTTCGGCTGCTCATGCCATAATGCCTCCATGATGCACCATTCCGAATTATTCAAACTGATATTTCCATCCATATTCATACCTATCCCTTTCCCATATGAGTCTTTCCTCATATGAAACAGACTATAATCTTTGGTTTACATTTGTAACCCTTTTGTTCATAATATCAATCAGTGTTACATTTGTCAACCCTTTGCAAAATACTAAAAACATAAAAGATTTACAGTTTGAAAAGAATGTCTTAATATGGTATATTTTTTATGTTAGGATGTGAGGTTAATTTTATGTTGAGATTTTGTTATGTAATCATAATTTCATTACCCTTTATACTTTATTATCTGGGGAAAGCCTTTTATATTGAAAGACATGATGACAAATACACAGAAGCGGACCGCTATGTAATTGCCAAACGTGCCGTTGCAATTTTGCAGCGCAACGGCTTTATACATACAGACGTGTTCGGAACAGAAAATCTCCCCAACGAAGGCGGGTATGTTATGTATGCCAATCATCAGGGGAAGTATGATGCCCTTGGCATCATATCGGGTCATGAAGCTCCCTGCACCGTGATGATTGATGACAAGCGTTCCCACAAACTGGTCACTACGCAGTTTATCACCCTGCTCAAGGGAACCCGGCTGGATAAAACTAATATGAAAGAACAGCTGAAAACAATCATGAAAGTCATCGGGGAGGTAAAAGCCGGACGCAGAATCATCATTTTCCCGGAGGGCGGTTATTACCACAATCGAAATGAAGTACAGGATTTTCTGCCCGGTGCCTTTAAGTGCGCTATCAAAGCGCAAAGCCCTATTGTTCCGGTAGCACTGATTGATTCCTATAAACCCTTTGAAATCAACTCGCTAAGGCCAGTCACCACACAAGTTTATTTTCTGCCTCCCATTCATTACGAAGATTACAAAGAATTGAACTCAAAGGAAATTGCAGAGCTGACGAAAAGCAAAATCGTGGAAACAATCAATTCCGTATGTAATGGTTCCTAAAAAAAGATGCAAACAAACGCTGCCGCGCTTCGCGAGCCAGCTTATTGTAAGTAAAAACCGCAGGGAATATTCTTCCCCGCGGTTTCTTTTTATTTTCATATTTCATCCGGCTTTCTTTTAAGGACTATCTGATATGCCAGATACTCTCCCAGTTCCACCGGCATTGGAATTCCCGCTTCCATCAGCGCTGAACCATAATAACATCTTCCGGTATCTGAATCCTCATATACTGCATCAGGAATCAATCCCTTCATACGCACATAATTGACGGTCATATTTCCGTGAATTTCAAGCATCACCACATTTACCAACGCGCATTCCCCATCCTCGGACACGAACATCCATGCTCCGCAGGAATCACTAAATGGATTGGACAGCCGATAATACTTCCCGCTATGAATGAGCTGTGCATATTCCTTATAGTGCCTGATTTGTTCTTTTAACTCTTCTTTCTCTTCTTTCGTAAGTTTTCCGGGATCAAGTTCATAGCCAAAGGTCCCTGCCATTGCCACGACCCCTCTCGTGTGAAGACTCACACTGCGCCCTGTCTGATGATTTGGCACTGCCGACACATGCGCTCCCACTGCGGATGCAGGATAAAAGAAAGACGTTCCATACTGAATGAGTACCCGGTCTACAGCATCCGTGTTGTCGCTGCACCAGATCTGAGGGGTATAATACAACATTCCTGCATCAAATCTTCCGCCGCCTCCACTGCATCCTTCTATTAGCATATCAGGGTATCTTCCGAGCAGCTTGTCCAGAAAATCATAAACGCCGAGTACATAATCATAAGTAACCTGCCCCTGTCCCTGATTCTTTTTCATGGAATAAAAATCTGCAAGACTTCTATTCATATCCCACTTGATATACTCTACATTTGCCTGATCGAGGACCGCACAAATCTGTTCAAAGACATGGCTGCGAACTTCTTCTCTGGAAAAATCAAGTACCAGCTGATTCCTGCCGCGTATTGGCTTTCTACCTGGAATCTGAATCGCATAGTCAGGGTGCTCTCTGTAAAGGTCGCTGTCTTCCGATATCATTTCCGGCTCAATCCAGATGCCGAATTTCACTCCATAAGAATTAACTTTATCAGTCAATTCCTTTAGTGTACATCCCAGTTTTTTCTCATTGACCTGCCAGTCTCCTAATCCGCTGTTATCATCATCCCGCTTTCCAAACCAACCGTCATCCATGACAACCATGTCAATTCCAAGTTCTGCGGCTTCTTTGGCAAGTTCTACAATCATCTCTCCATCAAAATCAAAGTATGCTGCTTCCCAGCTGTTGAGAAGAATCGGACGTATCTGATCCCGATATCTGCCTCTGCAGATATGCTCTCTGATGCATTGGTGATACTGTCTGGATAATTTTCCGAACCCTTCTCCTGAATAACTGAGAATCGTTTCAGGAATAACCAGTTCCTGTCCCTGTTCCAGCGGATAATGGAACAGATCACTGTGCAGCCCCATCACTGCTCTGGTTTGACCATATTGGTCGTTTTCAACTTCAAACATAAAATTCCCGCTATACACAAAGACCATCCCGTAACATTTTCCGGTATCTTCTGTGGCGCCTTTCTCCGCAATCATGACCGCCGGGTTGTATTGATGACTAGAAGTCCCTCTGCGGCTTCCAATGACATAATTTCCATGGGCAATCTCTGTACGCTGGAAATTACGCTCCATGGCATGTCGCCCATAAAAGCTGAGCATTTCATAGCTCCCGTCCACAAAATCCAGACAAGCGGATGCTGCCTTTTTAACAGAAATTCTTTTATCTCCCTGATTGATGATTTTGGCGCTCCGCGTGATAATATCCTCTTTTTCCAGAACACCGTACAACAATACTACCTGAACCTTGCTCACAGCATCTTCCAAAAGAATCTTAAGCGTGTCTGCCTCTTCCTCTTTTGCATATACTGCCGGAAGCCCTTTAAGGTGGTATTTGCCCTTTTTTATTTCATGGCTGACATACCGGAGATTACAACAGTCAGTGCCATCTACATTATGAATGATAAGCGCACTGCTGCGATAATCCCCCATCCCCAAAGCAGGATATTCCTGGGGCAGAGCATCCATTGAATAAGTACGGTCATTTTTCACTTCGGAAGGGTTTCCCGAAAATCCCCGGTCGTAATAAGTCAGCAGATAATCCATGTCACCTGCCGTCTTTCCTCCATAGTATAAATGCACAAGGAACCCAAAGTCATCTACCTTCATCTGATAGGTGCTATGGGCAGTCTGCAAAGTAAATATATGCTTTTTCTCCTGAAAACAAATTGCCATGCCTTTACACCGCCTTTATACCTTTTTAGTTACTCTAAGGCGGCGCCATGCCGCCTTAGAGTAACTTCTTTTTTATTTTTTATTTAACTGCTCCGTTCACAACACCGTTCAGAATCTGTTTCTGACAAACAATATAGAAGATTAGAATCGGTATCAATGACAGCAGATAAGATGCAAATGCCAGATTATAGTTCGTTCCAAACTGTGTCTGGAAGTTCAACTGAGCCAGAGGCAATGTGTTCTGACCGGAACCTGCCAGAATGACAAGAGGTGTCATCACATCATTCCACACTGCCAGTGCCGTAAGAACTGCAACAGTTGCATGCATCGGCTTCATAATCGGAAAAATAATTTTCCAGTAAGTCGTCCAGGTAGACGCTCCATCAACTTTTGCAGCTTCCTCCAGCGCCATTGGAATATTAACAAGATATCCTGAATATAAGAGGATATTCATCGGCATATAAAATACCACATACAGAATGATAACACCGAACCAGTTGGCAAGCCCCATTTCAGCAGTCTGCTTTGCCAGAGGCATCATCAAAATCGCAAAGGGTACAAACATACCGCTTACAATGAAAAGATAAACAAAACTGTAGAATTTACTGCCCGCTTTGTTCCTTCCGAGTGCATATCCCATCAGGGAATGCAGGATAAGGGATAATCCAACAGCAGCCAATGTAATCAAAAGGCTGTTTCGAAGCGAACGCCAGAAATCTGTCACCCTCATGGCTTCTTTAAAATTATCAAAATTCCATACTTTGGGCAAGGCTAAAATACCGCCAATACTGTTGGTCATTTCTGATGGCTGCTTGAATGCGATCACAATCGTCATATACAGCGGAAAAATAATTGTGGATAGACCAAGGATCAAAAGGATCATCGCTGGCCAGTTGCCTTTTCTTTTTATCATAACTGTTCCTCCTTTTTACCTGAAAACTTCATCTGTGCAACAGAAACACATACAATCACGATAAAGAAAACTACTGCATTGGCGCTTTGGAATCCAAATTGTCCGCCTGACATACCATTGTTATAAATCAGATAAGAAATAGATTCTGTACTCTGTGCCGGTCCGCCTTTGGTGAGGGCCATGATCTGGTCAAATACCATCAGGAAGTTTTTCACACAGAGCACCATGTTGATGGAAAAGAACGGAATGATAAGAGGAAATGTCAGATGACGGAACTGCTTCCATCCTGTCGCTCCATCCAGTCCTCCGGCCTCATACACATCCTCCGGTACAGTCTGTAATCCTGAAATATAGATAATCGTATTCATTGCAATTGCCTGCCATGCACACACCGCCATAACACCGACCCATGCTGAACTCGGATTGGACAGAATACTTGAACTTAAGGAATCTATTCCTATCATGGAAGCAACTGCAGGAAGGATGTAGGTAAAAAAGTAATTAAATATATAGCCTACAACCAACGCACCTAATATGTTCGGCAAAAAGTAGGCGCCTCTGAAAAAGCTTTTTGCCCTGATCTTGCTGTTCAAAGCCAACGCCAAAAGAAGCGATATCACATTGACCACAACAGTTGTCACGATTGCCAGTTTAAATGTAAATAGATAAGATTTTCCTACACGCGCATCTGAAAATAAATCCACATAGTTTCTAAAACCAACCCAGTCATAACTTCCAAAACCTTTAAAATTCGTAAAGCTGTATATTACGCCTCTGATCAGTGGAATTGTATTAAAGCAGACAAACAGTGCCAGTATCGGAATCGTGATCAGTAAAAATGTTCTTTTTCTCTCATTTTTCATAGTCTCTTCTCTCCTTTACTCTTTCACATTTCCATGCTCTTTTTCATACTCCTGTACCATGCGGATGATATCTCTGTTATACCGCTGCCAGTCCGTATCAAATTTGCTTAAGAAAGCATCTACGTCCTGCCCGATTAGGAAGGTCTGGAGCTGTGCATCCACTGCCATCTCTGAGGGGTAATAGTGATCCTGATAATCCGTCATATTTCCGGACCTGATAAATTCAAGCATCCCATCCAACATAGGAGAAAGCGTAAATTCTCCTGATTTACACGGAACCGCATTCTGCGCATCAATGTATTTCTGCAGGTTTTCATCTGCAAGGAGAAAATCCAGAACCTCGTAAGCCGCTTCTTTGTTTTTACAGTCTGCTGTCACGCAAAAGCCAAGGTCAATTCCTGAATTCAGCGTCCTTCCATCCTTATCATCACTTGCCGGCATGACAAATGAGTCAATATTCAAATCCGGATTAACAGACAGAATCTGCGGTGTTGCGTAACTTCCGATTGGATACATTGCAGACTCTCCTCTTGCAAAAGCGGTACATGCATCATTGTAGCCATAAGCAAAGGGATCATCCGGTCCATACGGCAGAAGCTTTAAATATTTCTCCGATAACTCCCTATACTCCTTGGTAAATGTGGTATTGCCGGCATTCACCTGCTTTGCCGTGTCCGAAGGTGACAGTTCTACTGCCATAGCGTTCCATGGTGCCAGGCAGGTCCATGTGTCCTTGAATCCAAAGTAGAACGGCAGAATGCCTTCGGCTTTGATTTCTTCACATAACGACATCATTTCTTCCCATGTTTCAGGGATCTGCCAGCCATGCTCATTGAACATGTCTCTGTTATAAAGAATACCTGCTGCATTTGCTACATATGGTACGATATAGGTTCCCTGCGTAGGAACCAGTTCCAATGACTCTGCAATGTCCAGATAACCCTGATTGATATCCTTAAGTCCTTCATACTCTGAAACATCTGCAAGAATCTGAGCATCCACAAAATAGGAATAATTGATGTCTCCGCCGATTCCTATAATGTCCGGATAATCTTCCCTAATAAATCTGGTTCTAAGTATTGTCATTGCATCATTAGGAGAACTGATTGTTAATTGAATATTGTCATGGGTAGCATTGAACTCTTCTTCCACCGCAGCAAAGTAGGCTGCCGCTTCCGGCTTGTACTGAACAATTTCAATTTCAACCTTATCATCTCCAGATGATGTGCCGCATCCCCAGACAGATAACGCTGCCAACATACAGCATAATGCTGTCCCCAGATACTTAATCCTCTTCCCTTTCATAGCATTATCTCCTTCTTTTTTTGATAGTTAAATTATAACATACCTTTATGCTACCAATAAATACCGCCATTTTAGATATTTTATGCCATTATGCAACTTTTATGACATATACTTGAAGTCATCTAGCATTTTGATATATACTTATAAAAACATTTCATTTCGAGGTGGCGTATGAGTGAAGTAATCTTCTCCGTTTTTCCAAGGGAAAATTTTGTTGACCTTGGTTTATATCAATTTGGCTGGGAACAATGCGACCCTTCTCATTCCTTCGGACCTGCTGCCAGGAATCATTATCTGTTTCACCTGTGTCTCTCCGGAACAGGCACACTGATTGCCAACAATACCAAAGGCGAATCCATCACTTATCAAATCAAGAGCGGACAGGGGTTCATGCTTTTTCCCCATCAGATATGTACCTATATTGCAGACCATGATATTCCCTGGGAATATGCCTGGGTTGAATTTGACGGACTGCGTGCAAAAGAAACCGTTGAACTGGCAGGATTTAGTCTGGATCAGCCCATCTATCGGGCAAACCGCAAAGACATCGCAGAAATCATGAAAGAAGAACTGCTCTACATCGTCACCCACAAGGAGGAATCCCCTTTTCATTTGATCGGTCACCTCTACCTGTTCATCGATGGGCTTGTCCGTTCTTCCGCTTCTACACAGGTCAACAAAGGAAACAGCTTACGCGATTTTTATATTAAAGAGGCCTTCTCCTTTATTGAGCAGAACTTTCAGAATGATATTACGGTGGAAGATATTGCCGCCTCCTGCGGACTGAACCGAAGTTATTTTGGGAAGATTTTTCATGAGAACACAGGGAAATCTCCTCAGGAATTTCTGATTTCCTATCGAATGTCTAAGGCGAGGGAACTTTTGAAACTCACAGGGCTCTCCATTGCCGATATTGGAAATGCAGTCGGTTATCCAAACCAACTGCACTTTTCCAGAGCATTTAAGAACGTATATGGGATTTCGCCAAGACAGTGGCGCAATGAAAATGGTGGTGGGAAAAGAATTGCAGAATAAGAAATGACTTCATCTAAAAATCCAAGGAGTATGTAAATGAAAAAGAATGTTTCTATTATTGGCGGTGCCGATGGTCCTACCTCCATATTTGTTGTAGGCCGCAAAGAAAAGAATATTTTAAAGCGCATTAAAATAGCATTTTTCAACAGGCAATACAAAAGAAAGCGTGCACTCGCTGCAAAATCCATTGTTCCAGATGCGCATACAATAGAAGAAGTCATACAATATCTACAGCAGCGTTACAGTGCTGTTGAAGCAGACTGCTCCTACCCGTACTATCAAAGCAGAAAACGAAGTATGAAATATGATCTGATCAGACGCCATAATCCAGAACTGCTGGGAGAAGAAAAGAAGTTCTTTCCTCCTGCGGACTTAAATGATAAGCAGGCTGTTTTGGAGTGGCAACAGCAGCTTGATGCATGGTTCAGAGAATGTCAAGAAAAGACAGATGCGGTGCCCTACGAAGTATTTCCTACAGATTATCATTTATTTATCATCAACAAGGGGGAACTGGGCTCACTGGAAATCGAGATGGACACGTTTTGCCCTCATCTGTCTGTTTCCTATTCCGGAGATAAAAAAATCATGGCGCCCATTTTAAAAGATATTTATTTATACTTTGGTGTTTCAAAGGAGGATATTGACCACCAAACGGAACGATACATGTTTCTGCTAACTGCATTAACTTTCGAATAAAACCTGATATAGCTGCTCCCGGTACGCCTGATCATCTATAACTCTGATTAATTCATTAGCTCTACCTGTATCTATAAGGAATTTTTGCAAACGCAGCAGTCTGTTTTGCCCTTCTGCACATCCTTCTTCACGACCTTCTTCAAATCCATTCTTATAGGCATCTTCCCTTTCACTTGCTATATATTTCTCTTCATCAAATTCAAAAATACACACCTCTATCGCCTCCGCCCGGTTCTTTGATAAAAATTCCTTCAATATTCCACCTTTAATGCATTCATCCACTGCCCTTTCCACCGCTTCCCGGAAGGGCTGTCCTTTTGTATATTTACGCACCAGCTCCACATATTGCGCATATTCTTTCAGAAGATGATATGCTTCCATCAGTTCCCTATTATTGCCTTCATTGATGTTGTATACCGTCACCTTAAGTTCCAGCTCTGTCTCCTCCTGCTTTTTCTCAAAAGCATCTGACAATCGCAGTTCCTGCTTCTCTGGCTGGAAGTCAATCCCATTATAAAAGACAACGAACCTAGGAACTGGCAGCCTGACGAGGGTCTTCCCGTACAGTTTCTCATCCTTCACTCTGCCCTGCAGCACCTTTGCCACATAAATCAGATTCCTAAGGGGCATGTTGGGGTTCATCGTGGACTGATGTTCATAAAGCATCAGCTCGTATCCGAATACAAAGGAAACATCATTTTTATAATTCATAATTTCTGTATATTTCATTTTTTCATTTCTGAAATTGCTTGTCTTTACACAGATAATTCCTGATATAGCTGCTCCCGATATGCCTGGTCATCTATAACCCTAATTAATTCATTGACTCTTCCTGTATCTATAAGGAATTTTTGCAAACGCAACAATCTTCGCCCTTCTTCACGACCTTCTTCAAAGCCATTTTTATAAGCATCTTCCCTCTCGCTTGCTATATATTTCTCTTCATCAAATTCAAAAATACACATCTCTATCGCCTCCGCCCGGTTCTTTGATAAAAATTCTTTCAGTACTCCATTTTTAATGCATTCATTCACAGCCCTTTCCACCGCCTCCGGAAAGGGCTGTTCTTTTGCATATTTCCGTACCAATTCCACATATTGCGCATATTCTTTCAGAAGATGACATGCTTCCATCAGTTCCCTATTATTGCCTTCATTGATGTTGTATACCGTTACCTTAAGTTCCAGTTCCGGTTCCTCCTGCTTTTCCTCAAAAGCATCTGACAATCGCAGTTCCTGCTTTTCCGGCTGAAAGTCAATCCCATTATAAAAGACAACGAACCTAGGAACCGGCAGCCTGACAAGGGTCTTCCCGTACAGTTTCTCATCCTTCACTCTGCCCTGCAGCACCTTTGCCACATAAATCAGATGCCTAAGGGGCATGTTGGGGTTCATCGTGGACTGATGTTCATAAAGCATCAGCTCGTACCCGAATACAAAGGAAACATCATTCTTATAATTCATATAAACTGCATTTTCCAGTGTGGTAATCTCCAGTTCCTCTGTGTCCGTGTATGCTGTCCCATTAAGAGCATTATAAAGGCTCAAAAGATTTTCCTTTTCTTTGAACAGCATACGGAATAAAGTATCCTTATAATTGCGTTGTACATAGGTTTCTTTCATCTGGTGTCCTCCCGGTTGACAGACCACTCTCTGAACAGAAATGGTCCATAGATACAGGAGAACCGTTTCAGACCCTCCTGCTTATTTAGAATGTTGATTGGAATTAAAAGCATGGATTTTCTGAAACTTTAAAATATAAATGAATTGTAGATAATATCTGATTTGAGCAAATGAATGTATTTTTTTGAGAAAAAACATTTGCGCTAAAGAAAATATGCTTTTGTTTATCATAGCATATTTTTGTCGAAATTGTAAATATATTTTTTCTTTTTTATATTTCTAAATATTAAAATAATTGTTCTGACACATTTGAGAGATAATCAAACAACCAGCTCAGCTAAGACAGATATTCCATAAGGAGTCCCTTGAAAAACGCCGGTGCTTGACCACGCGCTTAAAAGCGCGGGTTCTGTCGAGCCTAGCATTCCGCTGCGTTTTTCATGGAGCGGGAGCGCGACGACGTTGGAATATCTGTCTTGGCTGAGCGTCCTATAGTCAACATGCGGAAAGTAACCTTAGATACTTTTCAAATACCTTTTCAATAAAAATGCACAAAAATACGGAAAAGTATAAATCTGATTTTCATATCCGATATTACCGCCGGTTAATTTGATTCCGTAATGAATATCTTCATATTTGTCACTGTTTATCAACGTTCTCAATGATTTTGCCCTTCCGTTTGCTGCCTTTACCTCAAGTGGTATAAGATCCTTTGCCGTCCGTACAAAAAAGTCCTCCTCCAATGTGGAATCCTCACGCTTATAATAATATAGTCCATAGCCGTTCTTCACCAGCGCTTCTCCCACTATATTTTCATACAAAGCCCCTTTATAGACGCCCAGATTTCTGTTTGCACGCAGATCTTCCTGCGCTTCCTCATCCAACATTGCTACAAGCAGACCGCTGTCCGCAAAATAAATTTTGTACTTTGTTTCGTCAAAATTTCCTTTCAAGGGGAGTTCTGGATAGTTCATACAATAACAGACATGAATCATTCCCGCATCTGACAGCCATTCAATACAGCCTCTGTAATCCTTAAATCTCGCTCCCGGCGCCACCTTGGAAATCTGAAATTTCTTGTTGTCCTTTGCAAGCTGCAGCGGTATCTGACGAAAGACATTCAAGATTCTTGTCTGATCCATGCCGTCGGCATATTTTCGCACATCTTCTTCATAATCTGCGAGAAGCTGCCTCTGTATCGAAAGGGAACCTTCAAATGTGCCCTTGACGATATACTCTCTGACCACTGCAGGCATCCCCCCTAAGATACAAAAATCCAGAAATAATCCACTACATACAGACAGCTCAACCTCATTAAATGGCACCAGATGAACCATATGATCAAGCATGTCTTTCACAAAGGAAGCATCATATCCTTTTGCCCATAAGAATTCCTCAAAATCAAGGGAATACATTTCATAATCTATCTTATATCCCACGCTGTTGCTTTCTATCCGATTATAATGAATTCCCAACATAGATCCGCTGCATATTACATCAAATCTTCCATCCTGATAAAAAAATTTTAACGCTGTTGCTATTTCCGGGAATTCCTGTAATTCATCAAAAAAAATGAGAGTTTTCCCCTCTTCAAATTGTTTTGACGGGTCTATACGGGAAATGTTTTTAATCAAATCAGCCGTTTTATATCCGTCTGCGGCGATCATCTTATATTTAGGTTCTTCTACAAAATTAATTTCAATCACATGTTCATAATATTCAGAGCCAAACTTTCTGATTGATTCTGTCTTTCCAACCTGCCTCGGTCCTCTTACCACGAGAGGCTTTCTGTCAGTGCTGCATCTCCATTCTTTTAGGAAATCATCTATTTTTCGCTTCAGATAAATCATGCTGTCGCCTCCTGCTGTATTCTATCATTAGTATATGCCAAAATTCCAACAAATACAACAGGTGTGCAAAAAAATGAGGGAATTCTATGTTCAAATCACAAAAAAATGAGGGAATTCTAATGATTTATATCAAAAAAATGAGTGAAAGTCGAAAGACCGGTCTTAGTATCGGCATAGGCAGATTCTTCCATTAATGAATCTGCCTATGAAGTCCTTCTGCCTCCCTGCCATACCAGACCCTCTTGTCCTCATACATCCGCTCATCTGCCTGCTTGATCAAATGGTCAATATCCTCTTTTCCATCAGAATGCCACACATAGCCAATTGCCATGACTGCATTTGCCTTTTGCATATCTGCTCTTAACGCTTCAATCCTTTTTTTCAGTTCTTCTTCCTCTATCTGCGGACACAAGGCAAGGAACTCGTCACCGCCTACCCGGAACAGGGCATACTTTTCAAACTGCCTCTTTAAACACATACTTGCACGAATCAGAAGCTGGTCGCCCTCCTGATGTCCCTCGGCATCATTCATCTTTTTTAATCCCATGACATCACAGTATACGATTCCAATGCTTTTCTCAGAATCCACCTCGTTGATGTACTCATGCATCGCATGCCGATTTCCGATTCCCGTCAGTTGATCCTGAAAGCACATCTCCTCAAGACGTCTGACCAGATTTCTTCTTCGCAGCAGGGAAATAATAAAATGCCCCCATATCTGAATGATTGTTGTAATATGATTCAGATATTTTTCCGGCGGATTATCCACTCCATAAAACCCGATAATCTTTTTTTCGCTGATCAACGGGCTTACCACCAGAGACTGGATATTCTGGGGCTTTAAGTATTCATAAACTTCGGGGTCCTCTTCCCGGATGCTTTCTAAATTTTTTATTATGACATTTTCTCCCTGCTGAAATCTCTGATACCACATGCTTACAACTTTAAACGGGATGCCTTGAAGGTATTCCTTCTGAGGTGAAATCCGTCTTGCACACCACTCATAGGTATTGTTAAAAGTGCCTCCCTCCATCTCTTCAAAAAGGTATACCCTGTCGCCTCCTAAGGACTGTCCAAGATATTCAAAAAGTGCGGAAATCGACTGTTCCGATGTAGGCGCTGCCAAGGAAATCCGAAGACCTTCATTTATCATAGCCTCGTTATTTTCGCTCTCTCCTGCCTGCCATCCTCCGCTCCCTATATCCACCGCAAGATCAAACCGATATCTTTTTCCATCTTCTTCAATCATAGTCTTTTTCAACGCAAGCTTTTTCTTAATCACCGGATCATAATTGACCTCTTCCAAAAAATAACCGGGTCTTAATTTTTGATTGCTGCATACAGCACAAGGACTAAAGCTGCCTGCAAGCAGTTCATAACACTTTTTCTTTTTTAATTCTTCTTCTGAATTGATCCCGTATATCTCACGAGCCTTGCGGTTCATATACACCATTTCATTGCTGTCCATGTCCACAACATATACGATTTCATTCATCTCTTCATAGAATTCCCATATTTTCTCATCTGTCATAATTTTACACCTTAAAGGATGCTACTGTCTGATTTAAAAGTTCGCTTAAGCGGAATAATTCTTCCGTCTGTGTAAGAACAGCCCTCGAGTTTTTATTTGAGTTTTCGGCTGATTGTTCCATTCTCTGCATATAATCCGCAACTTCCCCTACAAGCAGGGTAATTGTTTCAATCGACTGATTGATTCCTTCCATACTGGCACTGATCTCCTTGGAAGCTGTCCCCAAATCACCGGAAATGTTGCTGTAATATATGGCATCCCGCTCATACATTCCTGCCATTTCTGTCATACTCTTATAATCTCCCATAACCTTTCCATTCATAAACTGCAGTAATTTTTCTGCACTTTGGGATAAAAAGAACACATTCTGTACCACATCCTCTGTANTCTGACGTATCTTATTCACCGCCTGTTTTGAGTGCTCCGCCAGCTGGCTGATTTCATCTGCAACGACTGCAAAACCTTTCCCGNCCTCCCCTGCCCTCGCCGCTTCTATGGACGCATTCAATGCAAGAAGGTTCGTCTGGGATATTTCCAGCCGCCTCTATACCGTTTGCGGCTCCCTTTGCAAGCATCTTCTCATTTTCAATCCATGTATTGATTTCTTCCGCATACTTATCTGCATTTAACTGCAGTGCCTCCGTCTGNTCCTTAATCANNCGNCTTCCTGCNACCATAACAATGCCTGCCGTTGTCAATACGATACTGACGGCAACAATGCATATGACACTGATCGTCAATTTCCCCTTAATTGTCTTTACCATCGTCTGCTCCCTCTTTTCTGTCGTTTTTCAGCCTACAGCATCATGTGCCCNGTAANNGCTTNNTCCTCCTGNNGCTTTCGCCCTTTGGTTACTGAAAACTTCATTAAAATATTANCATTTTGAAAACAGACTTTCTACTTTGTGGGATATTTGGTANCTTTTATGGNATATTTATCAAAATTCTGACCACAAACATTCCNTCGTCTACAAAGAAATCTGTCTCTCCATTGTAATACGATACCACNTTCCTGATACTGGAAACCCCAACGCCTCCTCCCTTTGNGGCTTTGGGTAATCCCTTATGAAATTCCACATCCTGGGAACAGGTATTTTTACACTGGATTGCAATTTTATTTCCTTTCTGAACAATANAAAGCTGGATTTCCCGTCTTGTCTCNTCCACACAAAGGCATCCATGAATGGCATTTTCNACAATATTTGCAAGNATTGCCACCAGATCGATATCTCGTACNGCAATATGCTCCGCCGTCTTCACATCCATTACAATGTGAATTTTTTCTTCTTTGGCATATCTTCCATAGGCAGTCAAAATGTTATTGATCGTTTCATTACTGCTGATACGCTCTGCTTTATGACTTTCCACATCCGCCCCATACTGCTTTACATAAGAAAGAATCTTGNCATATTCCTTATTCCTGATATATTCTTCCACTAACAGACAATGATGACGAATATCATGTCTGATTCTGATTGCCTCCTCCTCTGCTTCTTTCATCAGTTCTATCTGGCGTCTTAAAAGCTGCTCGTTCATTCCCAGCANTTCCTTCTCTACCTGATAGCGGTGTTCCCTGCCCTGATGTATATACATACGGAACATCATNTACTGGATAATCCCNGCCATAATCANNAAAACCAGAGTNCGCATANTATTAAANATAGAAAAGGTATGGTCACTGGGCCAGAAGGCANCCAGCGCNGCTATGACAATCGACACAAACAAGGTGATNATACTGAAAAAATCCATCTCTTCTTCCAGCATATCCACGCTCTCNAGGAAGCTGCNGCGNACTTTCTTTGCAATCAGAACCAGAATCGCAATNNCCATAANNAGCCGTATNATAATATCCACCCACATATTNTGGTCAAACCATATGCGNGATGCATTAACNCCGCAGAATACGACTACNGCAAGNANATAGAACCCCAAAGCAATTTTGTANAAAGACAGGTATAACTTTTCCCNNCTCATCAATATGCTGAAACTTCCCNTAATGGGAATGNNAGATATTCCNGNAAACCGGATGAATCCNTCCCGGTTCAGTACATACCAAACGCTAAATAAAGCAGCTATCATACTTCCGAAAATCACATACCACCCTATCGTTTTTTTCATAGGCTGNCGTGGACGATCCAACATCAGAAAAACTGTCATGATCAGCCCGGCTCCGATTCCGTTTCGAAGAAATGCAATCCAGAAAGAACCTCCCAGCATTTTCTTCACTCCTTTCTAAAGTAAAATGCAAAATACATTTTCTTAAATTCCGCCGCTCTGTTTCTTGGNAGATAGATTCTGTTACCGTTGTCCATACAGACCTCTTCTTTATCAACAGCTGTAACGTGATTCAGATTTACAATGTAAGAACTTCCGCACCTTANAAACTGGGAAAAGCTTTCTAAAATTCCATATAATTCCCCTCCGGTCATCCGCACCNTGACTTTCTCTCCCTTCAGATACAGAATCTGATAGTTTCTCTGCGCTTCACAATAAATAATCTGTTCAGGATAAACCTGACGTATATCGCCAGACACTTTAATNGTCANCGGTTCTTTCTGTTCCTTCTCAAACACGTCAACCGCCATATCCATTGCATGAAAAAATCTTTCCTCCTTCAGCGGTTTCACCAGATACTGAATTGCATCTACCTCATAAGCNTTTAGGGCATGTTCCGTTGATGTNGTAAGAAAAATAACAGGCACATTATATCCATCCTCGCGCAGTTCCCGNACCGCATCAACTCCTGTTTTACCTGACATGAATATATCCATAAGCAANAAATCCGGTACCGCTTTTTCCTNCTTGATCCAGTCAATNAGATCCTGGGCATTGTCAAATTTTTCTATTTGATAGTTCAGCATCGGTTTCCTTTTTCCATACTCTGACAATAGCCGTTCTATCCGTTCTAATTCTGATGTCATATCGTCGCACAAAGCTATCTGATACATGGGCTGTTTCCTCTTTCATTTTATAGCATCAATTCCTTTTAGCACACATAAGATCCTACCTATAGATCTTTCCATTGCCTCAGACTTCATAATAAGTGAGATATAATTTCATGTCAACGGAGTTTTTCACATCCTCTAAAATAGTCTATAATCTTTGTCAAAAAACTATTGATTTATATCAATTTTTATGATATGGTTAATTAATTTTATTTTTCCAAATAGTTCTATACTATTTTGCGTAAAATCTTTAAATTCCCTTTCTTGTTTTCTTGGCAAAACTTATCTAAATCTACAACACCACCGATTCCATCCACATGCCCTATATTAGAATACTACCACATTTCATATATACTCTAATAGCAAATTTGCTATTGAATTATAATAGCGAATTTGTTATAATCTAACTATAAAAAGGAAATATTATGTACGAGATTGAATTCTATGAAGACAAAAATAGGAAATCTGAAATTGCAGATTTTATCAGGGATCTAAACAGGAAAGCATCAACAAATAAGGAAAGCAGAAAACACCCAAAAAAGAAATTAAACAGGCCATGAGAAATCTACAAGATTATCTGGAAAGGAATGATTAATATGACTACATGGAAAAAATTAAAAAATGACCTTGTTATAAGCCAGGAAGATTTGAATGCCATTGAGCTTGAAAAGAACCTGATCCGCACAATGGTCCGTATAAGGGAAGCCAACGGACTTACACAGGCCGAGCTGGCCAAGATGTGCAATGTCAAACAACCCGTTATCGCCAGAATGGAATCATCAGTTCATTCTCCACAAATTGACAGCCTTTTGAGGATTCTGACACCTTTGGGCTATACCTTGCAAATTGTCCCTCTGGAGAAAAAGCAATAGTTATATATACCTCCATAGCTTTTTATCTATCATGTCACGCAAGCACAAAAATACAACAAAAAAGTTTCAACTATAACACTTTTTACAACGAATGTATCAAAAAACCTCATGATTGCCGAAGCAAACACAAGGTTTTTATCATTCTTCTATTCATTTTACTGCCACTCTAATATTTGATAGCTTGATTTCAATAAAATACCCATAAAACCTTTCAAATAATATTACTTCTGTCTAAACACATATATATTAAGCAGAAGGAAAAACATTTCCACCACCTGCTCTAAAGCTGACTAAAATTGGTGTATCATAAGTATTATAAATATTAGGCGCAACATATTGATAACAAGAAAAATTACAAGATAGTATTTTGCAATCTTCACTTAAATTTGCTGCACATGATTTTACACGATAAAAAGGATAACTGCCCTGCGAACCACTATCTCCAGCTCCCTTAAATGCTGTATATGTCGTAACTCCATGTTCTGTATTTATGTTTACGTCAACAAATAAATAGTGCACTGTATCATAAATATATCTTTGCTCTTTGGACACTTCCATTAGTTCAATACCGCTATCAATATTCCAATCATTCCTAGTATCTGCCCCAAAGAAGTCACCGATATTTTGCTCTTTCTTTATTGCATTTCTAATATATACATCAAACTCTTCCACACTCATAGATGTATAAAATTGCTCCATTTCACTTTTCAATGCTCAGGATAAAAAACTTTAATTTCCGGTGTTGCGTCAACTATTTTCCCATTATTTCCTTGACAAATATAAACATAATATCTCCCGCTTGCCACATTATCAATACTCATTCCTTCTATAAAACTTTTAATGATACTGGTATTATTAGATGCGTTTATTAACCATACAACTTTTCCATCTTCCATATCAACTTGTGTACTCGTAATTATCAAAGAAGCTTCCTTATCTAAGTCAACGCATGTTCCAGGATATGTTCTATAAAGTAAATCATTACGCTCTGTCCTTTGAATATTTTGATATTCCGCTTCTATCATGTGACTAAATGCAATACCTGCAACGGTATGAGTTAAAAAACTTATTCTATCACTTGCAAGAAATATAGAAGCATATAAATATGCGACAAGAACTAAGTCAATCATGTTTTTATCACTCTCCTCCTCTCTTCAATGGTACATAAGGTCTTGTATACAAATACTTTTGCCACTTAAGATTTCAAAGTAAGAGTATACACTAAACCACACTACTTATACTACAACATTTTATTATAAAGAAAACGAATTTTAATTCAAAATTATATAACCTATACTCTGTAATGGTGTCAGCCCTAAAGTGGGTTGGTGGATATAATTCACAACCTAAGTATCCAGCATTTATGCAGCTTGTAAATGGGCAATTTTGAATACCTCCCCATTTACTAACACCTCTGTAATAATAGAAAACCCTGCAATTGCCGAAACAATCACAAGGTTTCATCTGCTTTTCTTACTGTGTCACCAGATTGGTATACCCCATCAGGCTTTCGTCCACAGCTCTAGCTGCTTCTCTCCCTTCCCTAATAGCCCATACCACAAGGGACTGTCCTCTATGCATGTCGCCTGCGGTGAAGACATTTTTGACGGAAGTTTCATACTGTCCCGGCGCTGTATTTACATTGGTGCGTTGGTTCAGTTCTACCTTAAAAGCATCTGTTACATATTTCTGGCTTCCAAGGAATCCTGCCGCAATGAGTACGATTTCCGCTGGAAGGGTCTGTTCGGATCCCGGAACTTCTTTCATATCCATGCGTCCCGTTTCGGGATTCTTTTCCCATGAAAGCTTCACGATCTTTACTGCCTTCAGATTTCCGTTTTTATCTTTCACAAATTCCTTTACCGTGGATTCATAAATTCTCGGGTCATGACCAAAAACGGCAATGGCTTCTTCCTGACCATAGTCTGTCTTGCAGATTTTAGGCCACTCCGGCCATGGATTATTCTCCGCCCTTGTATCCGGAGCCTTAGGCATCATCTCAATCTGGGTCACGGATTTGCAGCCGTGTCGGATGCTGGTTCCGACACAGTCATTTCCAGTGTCTCCTCCTCCGATGATTACTACATTCTTATCCTTGGTATTGATAAAGTTTCCATCCTCAAAATTAGAATCAAGGAGACTCTTGGTGTTTGCTTTTAAGAAATCTACTGCAAAGTAGATTCCCTTTGCATCCCTTCCCGGTGCATTGATGTCACGGGGATTGGAAGCGCCGCAGGCAAGCACTACTTTGTCAAAATCCTTCAGCAGTTTTTCCGCCTTCATATCTTTGCCCACATCCACTCCGGTCACAAAGGTGACACCTTCTGCCTCCATCACCTTTACTTTGCGGTCTACGATATGTTTTTCCAATTTCATATTTGGAATGCCGTACATAAGTAATCCGCCGATTCTGTCGGAACGCTCAAACACAGTGACGCTGTGCCCTCTCTTGTTGAGCTGATCAGCCACTGCCAGACCGGAAGGTCCGCTTCCTACCACTGCCACTGTTTTTCCGGTCCTCACCTTGGGCGGTTTTGGATCGGCATAGCCTTCCGCGTAGGCGTTTTCTATAATGGCATATTCATTTTCTTTCGTAGACACCGGTTCTCCGTTCAGCCCGCAGGTACATGCTGCCTCGCACAGGGCGGGGCATACCCGGGACGTAAATTCCGGAAAGCTGTTGGTCTTCTTAAGGCGGTTATATGCCTGTTTCCAGTTTCCTGTATAAACCAGATCGTTCCACTCCGGCACCAGATTGTGCAGGGGACAGCCGCTGGTCATACCGCACAGATTCATTCCTGCCTGACAGAAGGGAACGCCGCATTCCATGCAGCGCGCCCCTTGCAGCTGTTGCCTTTCCTTCGGAAGATGCTCGTGGAATTCATTGAAATTCTTGATTCGTTCCTTCGGCTTTACATCCTTCGATACTTCTCTTTTATAATCCATAAATCCTGTTGGTTTTCCCATTGTTACCTCTCATTCCGCCACCTATATGGCTGTCACACAAATTTCTTTACCCATGTTTGACTGCATAAAAAGCTTCAATCTGCGCCTGCTCCGCACTTAATCCTTTTTCTTCCATCTGCACGATTGCCGCCTGCATCTTTTCATAGTCATGAGGGATGATCTTTTTGAACTTCGGCAGATAATCTTTGAAGTTGTCTAACACCATTTTTCCCTTTTCGGAATTGGTCAGTGCCACATGCTCTTTAATCATTTCCTTCAGTTCTATGACGTCATATTTGGATGTCACCTCATAAGAGGAAACCATTTCTTTGTTCAATCGAATGTAAAGATCATTGTCTTCATCCAGCACGTAGGCAATACCGCCGCTCATACCTGCCGCAAAGTTCTTGCCCGTCCTGCCAAGCACTACCACACGTCCGCCGGTCATATATTCGCAGCCGTGGTCGCCTACGCCTTCCACAACAGCGATTGCACCGGAATTACGGACGCAGAAACGTTCTCCTGCCACACCGTTGATAAATGCCTTGCCGCTGGTAGCGCCATATAGCGCAACGTTACCGATAATGATATTGTCTTCCGCCTTGAATCTGCTTCCCTTGGGCGGATAAACAATCAGCTTACCGCCGGAAAGTCCTTTTCCAAAATAGTCGTTGCTGTCTCCTATCAGTTCTAAGGTGAGTCCCTTCGGGATAAAGGCGCCAAAACTCTGTCCGCCGGCACCGCTGCACAGTACCCGGTAGGTATCATCCTCAAGATCGTCTCCCAACCGTCTGGTGATTTCAGAGCCTAAGATCGTACCGAATGCCCTGTCCGTATTCTTGACATCTACCTCTATGCTGCGCTTGCTTTTCTCCTTGATGGACTTATCAAGCTGTTTTAAAAGTACCTTTTCATCCACTGTGTTTTCCAGCTTAAAGTCATAAACCTTTTTCGGATCAAAAGTCACCCTTTCTTTTCCGCCCACATAAGGGTTTGTGAGAATCAGACTTAAATCAATCTGCTTCTGGCTTTCGCTCAAATTATCCTTTATTTTCAGAAGTTCCGTGTGACCCACCAGTTCATCTACCGTGCGGACACCTAATTTTGCCATATATTCCCGTAGTTCCTCTGCAATGAAATGCATGAAATTCACTACATATTCCGGTTTTCCCTTAAAGTTCTTGCGAAGTTCGGGATTCTGAGTCGCAACCCCCACCGGGCAGGTATCTAAATTGCAGACCCGCATCATGACGCAGCCCATGGTAACTAAGGGCGCTGTGGCAAATCCAAATTCCTCTGCTCCCAAAATTGCTGCAATGGCAACGTCCCTGCCGCTCATTAGCTTACCATCCGTCTCGATTCTTACTTTATTTCTAAGCCCGTTCATAATCAGCGTCTGGTGAGTTTCTGCAAGTCCAAGTTCCCAGGGAAGACCGGCATTGTGAATGGAATTCCTGGGGGCTGCCCCTGTTCCGCCGTCATAGCCGGACACTAAGATGACTTGTGCTCCTGCCTTTGCAACGCCGGCAGCAACCGTTCCCACACCTGCTTCGGAAACCAGTTTGACACTGATTCTCGCCTGCTTATTTGCATTTTTCAAATCATAGATCAGTTCCGCCAGATCCTCTATAGAATAAATATCATGGTGGGGCGGAGGGGAAATCAAGCCCACACCCGGCGTAGAGTGCCTTGTCTTTGCAATCCAAGGGTAGACCTTTCCGCCGGGCAGATGACCGCCCTCACCGGGCTTTGCTCCCTGTGCCATTTTAATCTGTATTTCATTAGCGCTTACCAGATATCTGCTGGTAACACCGAAACGTCCTGAAGCTACCTGCTTGATGGCTGAGCATCTGTTCACGCCGTCAGGTCCGGGAATAAGTCTGTCTAAATCTTCTCCACCTTCACCGGAATTGGATTTTCCATGAATCCGGTTCATGGCAATCGCCATAGTCTCATGTGCTTCCTTGGAAATGGAACCATAGGACATAGCTCCTGTCTTAAATCTGGTCACAATGGAGTCCACACTTTCCACTTCTTCAATAGGCACACCCTTTTTAGGGTAGTTAAAGTCCATCAGTCCGCGCAGATTCTTCACGGATTCTTCATCATTTACCAGTGCCGTATACTCCTTGAACATCTGATAATCCCCGCGTCTGGTAGACTCCTGAAGCAGGTGGATGGTTGCCGGATTATAAAGATGTTCGTCGGCTCCGCTGCGCATCTTGTGATGTCCAAGACTGTCTAAGGTCAAGTCGTTTGCAAGCCCCAAGGGATCAAATGCCTGAGAATGGAGCCTGTCTACCTGTTCTTCAATGTCTTTTATGGTAATACCGCCCACACGGCAGACCGTATGAGGGAAATATTTGTTGATTACTTCTTTATCAATACCGATTGCCTCGAAAATCTGGGAACCTTCATAAGACTGGATGGTGCTGATTCCCATCTTGGACGCAATCTTCACAATTCCATGCAAAATGGCATTGTTGTAATCCTCCACTGCCGCATAATAATCTTTATCCAGCATATGATTGTCAATCAATTCCTTGATGGATTCCTGTGCCAGATAAGGATTGATGGCACAAGCACCATATCCCAGCAATGTTGCAAAGTGGTGTACTTCCCTGGGTTCCCCGGATTCCAGAATCAGCGCAACGCTGGTCTTTTTCTTGGTTACCACCAGATGCTGATTCAGTGCGGAAACTGCAAGCAGAGAAGGAATCGCCACGTGATTTTCATCCACGCCCCTGTCTGAAAGGATGATAATGTTGGCGCCGTCCCTATAAGCTCTGTCCACTTCCACGAACAGTCTGGCAATAGCACGTTCAAGGCTGGTGTTCTTATAATAAGTAATGGGAATTACCTCTACCTTAAAGCCGTCCTTTTTCATGCTCTTGATCTTCATCAAATCTGTATTAGTTAAAATGGGATTATTTACTCTAAGCACATTACAGTTCTTTGGAATCTCTTCCAGAATATTTCCATCCGTGCCAATGTAAACGGTGGTGGATGTGACCACTTCCTCCCTGATAGCATCAATAGGCGGGTTCGTCACCTGTGCAAACAATTGCTTAAAATAGTGGAACAACGGATGATGGGTCTTGCTGAGCACCGGCAGCGGTGTGTCCACACCCATAGCCGCAATCGCCTCTCCTCCATTCTTTGCCATAGGCAGAATACTGTTCTTCAACTCCTCATACGCATATCCAAAGGCTTTCTGCATGCGCTGTCTCTCTTCATAGGCAAATTCCGGTACTCTTTCATTAGGAATCTTCAAATCATGCAGTTGAACCAGATTACTGTCAAGCCATTCCCCGTAAGGCGCTCTGGAAGCATAGGTTTCTTTCAGTTCATCATCATCTATCACTCTGCCCTTAACAGTATCCACTAAAAGCATTTTACCGGGTCTTAATCTTTCCTTTACAAGAATCTTTCCCGGATCAATGTCCAGCACCCCTACCTCGGAGGAAAGAATCAGCTGGTCATCATCTGTAATCATATAACGGGAAGGACGAAGACCGTTTCTATCCAGCACTGCTCCCATCATATCGCCGTCACTGAACAAAATAGAGGCAGGACCGTCCCAAGGCTCCATCATCGTCGCATAATACTGATAAAAGTCTCTCTTTTTCTGGGACATCGTCTTATTATTTGCCCAAGGCTCCGGAATGGTGATCATCACTGCAAGAGGCAGATCCATGCCGCTCATTACAAGAAATTCCAGTGTGTTATCCAGCATGGCAGAATCAGATCCGGATACATTCACTACAGGCAACACTTTATGCAAGAGCCCATGCAGGTGCTCGGATTCCATATTTTCCTCCCGTGCCAGCATCTTATCCGCATTACCTCTGATGGTATTGATCTCACCGTTATGTACAATGAACCGGTTGGGATGCGCACGCTCCCAGCTGGGGTTTGTGTTGGTGGAAAAACGGGAATGCACCATGGCAATGGCTGATTCATAGTCCTTATCCTGCAGGTCAGCAAAGAAGGTTCGAAGCTGCCCCACAAGGAACATTCCTTTATATACAATGGTCCTGCTGGACAAAGATACCACATAAGTATTGTCTGAGGACTGCTCAAATACACGTCTTGCTACATACAAAAGACGGTCGAAAGCTGCGCCCTTTGCCACTCCTGCGGGCTTTTTCACAAAAGCCTGCATAATGTGGGGCATACACTCCACTGCCTTGTGCCCCAATACAGAAGGATTGGTGGGAACCTCCCTCCAGCCTAAAAAGGTCAGCCCTTCCTTTTCTACAATAATCTCAAACATCTTCTTTGCCTGATTCTTCTGCAGCTCATCCTGGGGAAAGAAGAACATGCCGACTCCATATTCTCTTTCCTCTCCTATTGAAATGCCCAGAGGCTTTGTCACCTTCTTGAAAAATCTGTGGGGAATCTGCGTCAGGATTCCTACTCCGTCACCGGTTTTTCCTTCTGCATCCTTACCTGCCCTGTGCTCCAGATTTTCTACAATCTTCAGCGCATTTTCCACTGTCTCACGGCTCTTTATACCTTTTATGTTGACACAGGCTCCGATACCGCAGTTATCGTGTTCAAATTCCGGACGATATAAAGGCGCTTCCGGCTGAGTCTTTTTTACATCAAACATGATCGTTCTCCTTTTCTTTGAATCTACAACCAAACAAAAAAGGTCGCAAAGAGCCATAAACCCGCTCCTTTGCGACCTGTAGGTCTAATATACAACAGTTTTTTTCATTTGTAAATAACGAATATTTTTACAATTGTCAGATTATTCGTCAATTCATTTATTTTGAGGTATTTTTACATAATTTGTTTTAATTGTTTGATTTTTTCATTCGACTTAATACAATTCCATTGTCCTATTCCCATTCAATCTACTCTTTTTTGTTTACAAGATGAGATATTAATCCGATACAAAAATACCATTAGGTAATTGACATATTTTCTATTTCTCCGTATAATAATAACACAAGACAGACAACGGCGTGTGCCTGTCAAAGCGTTGAAATAAGGGAGTGTGCCGGCAGGCATTGCCTTATGGAGCTTGCAAGAGGGGTTGTGCAGTGAAACCTCAAACCGGCGTAGGCTGAAAAGCTGAAGGAAAATGCTCTTAAAAACCCTGCTTGACGGCAGGGTTTTATTTTTCTTTACCTATAAAATAACCTTATTTCGGAAGGAGGTTGACTAACATAATGGACCTATTAATGAAATGCGCTTCCAGTTTCCAAAAGCTAACAGGCTACGAATATCGATTTACCCTTGGTCGAAAAGGAATGTTGAACAAAATCACGCTTGGCTTCTCAGACACAGATTTTCATCATCTTGCAGGATTGCATAAACTCAAAGACATCCATGTTGCCCGTGCAAATCGTGACATCGTGTTCCAACGAATCCTTAACGGCGACATTACATACGACAAACTTCTAAAAAGTCAATTTCTACCAACAATTCAAAGTCGACTTAATGCACTTCCCAATCTTGAATCCCTACTGGACGGAAATCAACTTATATTCCGATACAATAAAAAAATTTATCCGCACAGTTCCATTCAGAGCGAATTTCTATTAAAAATGGGTAGTGAAACTGTTCTGGGAATAACTTTCCTATTTCTAGATCAAGCAGAACAAGGCATTTACTTCTGCAGAAGTTTTTTCCCAATGGAAAAAACAGACTACACTAAAGGTCAAATGCAGTACACTCTTCTAAAAAAGGAAAAACATAATCTAAAAACAAATCAACATCTTATACAATATGATCATCTTACTTTTCAAAATTAATCCTATACTTTATATAGAAGAATATTCCAACTGCAGCTGCAATGAAAACCGCCCCTGCCAGCAATGCTTCATTCCTGTCCATTTCATCAAACCGGTATTGATAGTTCATTACATACATACTTACATTCGCCACTCCATGGAAAAGAACCGGCGCCGCAAAGCTTTTATACTGATCATAAAAATAAGCAATCATCAGCCCCAGTATACTTCCATATACTGCCTGCACCAAATTCCCATGATAAATTCCAAATAAGAGCGAAGAAACCAAAAGTGCAATCCTATAGTTAAAGCAACGCTTCATCCTATTATAAAGAATCCCTCGAAAGACCGCCTCCTCCGCCAGCGGAGAAATGATTCCATATAGGACAAGCCCTACTGCAAACTGTACGCCATACTGCATTTCGTGCACTTTATTGTAAGCTTCCGAACTGCCCGTAAGACCTGCCAGCCAAAAGAAAATATTAATGCCTGTGGCTATGCAGAAGGCAAAACCAGCCAGTAACACAAAGGCTGTCACCTTCTTTTCATCTATCTGCCATTTTTCCTTATTACAGTTTTCATGTACAGTCGGTACTACTATTTCTCCTTTTGCTATCGGCAGGATTGCCGCCACGCCAATCAGGGAAGCTGCCCCGTATACAACTCCCCTTATGGTATACTCGTACTGCCGGAAAAACTGGAACACCTTCACCCCTCCTGCTGTAAAAAGCATATTTAAGGGAAAGTACAACAGCACTTCCGCAATATCATGCACCGCATAATAGACCAGGAGCGGTAATAAAAGATATGCCGTTTTTTTTAGGGAAGACCATTTATGTAATTCTTCTTTTTCCCACCTTAGGCTAATTGTCTTCCATAAACTCATTTTCATAAGACATCTTTCCTCTAAATTCTATTCCTGTGTCAAAAGAACCCCAAGTTCCTCCACCGTATTTACAATGTGATCTGCTCCTGCAGCCTCAAGTTCCCCTTCACCGGCATATCCGAAAGATACTCCGATTCCGGTCAGTCCATAAACCTTTGCTCCCTGAATGTCAAATTTTCTATCCCCAATCATAGCACAGACGCGCTTTCTATCTTCCTGTGGACAGGAAAGCAGACCAAGCTGTAAAAGAGCTTCCTCCACCACTTCCTCCTTGGTTCCCCTGCTGCCATCCATTTCACTTCCTACAATCACTTCAAAGTATTTTTCAATTTCAAAGTGGCTAAGAATCTGATGGACAAATTCTGTAGGCTTACTGGATGCCACCGCCAGATGTATCTTCTTGCCATAAAGATTCTCAAGCATCTGTGCCATTCCTGGAAAAATCTGGTTTTCAAGCACACCTATGGGTGCAAACCGCTCCCTGTAAAGGGCAATTGCCTTTATTGCATCTTCCTCCGTAAATCCGTAAAATTCTATAAAACTGTCTTTAAGCGGCGGCCCTATAAAGGGCTCCAGCCTGCCTAGATCAGGCTCCTCAATCCCAAACTTCTTGAGGGCATACTGTACTGATTTTGTGATTCCTTCCTTAGGGTCAGTCAGTGTGCCATCCAGATCAAATAGACAATATTGGAACATAATAAATCTCTCCTATTACTTCTATTTA
This sequence comes from Lachnospiraceae bacterium, assembly GCA_014804245.1. Classification (GTDB taxonomy): domain Bacteria; phylum Bacillota; class Clostridia; order Lachnospirales; family Lachnospiraceae; genus Suilimivivens. The sequence continues at coordinate 105,431 of JAAVAE010000008.1, forward strand.
TTATTTCAATCCCAGCTTCGCAAATAAATCTCCAAGGCTCGTCCCTACGCTCTCCCCAGAATCAAACTGCTTTGTATCAAAGCTTTCCACTTCCTCTGCCTGCTGTTCTTCCGCTGCTGCCTTTATGCTAAGGGAAATTTTACCGTCATTGGTATTTAAGACTTTCACCTTGACCTTATCTCCAACCTTAAGCACTTCAGAAGGCTTTTTGATCCTTTTCTGGCTAATTTGTGAAATGTGTACCAGCCCGCTGAGCCCACCCTTTAAATCTACAAATGCACCATAGGGCTGCAGGCTTTCCACAGTACCTTCCAGGACAGTTCCGGGTACGATCATTGCTACCTTATGGTCATGTTCTTCCTTTTGCTGCTCCTTTAAGATCTCTTTTGCCGAAAGCACCAGCTTCTCTTTTTCCTGATCAACTGTTATAACTCTTACGGTCAAAGTTCTTCCTTTGTATTCTTCCAGATTTTCCACATAAGAAATGTCAAGCTGGGAAGCTGGGATAAATCCCCTGATGCCTTCCAGATATGCAACCGCGCCTGCATTTACGATCTCGCTGACCTTTACGGTCAAGTTTTTCTTCTCCTCCATATATCCGGCAAGTACATCCCAGGCAAGCACCTCGTTGGCTTCCTTTTTTGAAAGAAGAATATTCCCCTGCCCGTCGTCCATCTTCACGACGGTGGCTTCAATCACATCTCCCGCATGCACATCTGTCAATATCGAAAAGCCGGGATCGCTGCTCATGTCTGCTGCCTTGATGATTCCCTGTGTGTAATACTTAAGATCTAAGGTTACTTCCTCCTCGTTCACATCAATTACCGTACCCTGAATCACATCCCCTTCCTGAATCTTGCGGAAGGATGCCTCCAGTTCTTTCTCGTAGTCTTTCATTGTTTCTTCCATAATCCCACTCCCATCTGCCATATTTTCTGTTCTATGACTATTTTTAATAGCATTCATGCCAATAAGTAGCCATACTATCAGCATGCACGCTATTAGTATAACATACTTTACCACACTTTAAGAATATAAAATATACTTTTTGGGAACCTATTGTATAGATAACTTTTCAAAGAACAGCTAATAGTCCGCACAGGGGAGGTAAATATACCAACGTCGTCGCGCTCCCGCTCCATAAAAACGTAGCAGTGCTAAGCTCAAAAAAACTTCGCTAAGCACTGACGTTTTTATAGGGACTCCTTTTGGTATATTTACCTCCCCTGTGCTACGTTATCGGCTAGCCTGTAAAGAAACATGATGCTCGCTATTTTTTACTAGCTAGCCAATACACAGCTCTGAGAGGATAAATAATCCATAAGGAGCCCCTAAAAAAGCGTCAGCACTTAGCGAGGTTCCTCACGAGCTTAGTGCCTGCTACGCTTTTTACGGAGCGAGAGCGCGGCGACGTTGGATTATTTATCCTCTCAGAGCGTCACTCTGGTTAGAGTGTGAAAAGTAAGCCCCCACAAAGCACTTTACGGGGGCCTACTCAGAATATCGGTCTATTTGATTGTAATACTGCATTTTCTATATTTCAGTAAATTGATCCGCTCCCATACCGCAGACAGGGCACGTATAGTCATCCGGCAGCTCTTCTCCCTCATAGATGTAACCGCAGACCTCACATTTAAACCTGCGCCCTTTTCCCTCTTCCGGTTTCTTTTCCTCCTCATCGGGAATATAAGTAGGTGCATTCTTGGGACTTTTTCCCTTGATCACTTTATGGTAATAAGCATAGGTCATGGCATCTCTGTTTCCGAAAACTTCTGCCCCTTTTACTTCTCCAAGAAATACTGTATGTGTCGATGTCTCCATTTTATCAATGACCTCGCACACAATATAGGCGCAGCAATCGGATACGATGGGCATATAATCCTCTACACTGTACTTCACTTCTGCAAATTTGTCTGCTTCTTTACCGGTCTTAAAGCCAAACGTTCCTATAATAGACGGATCAGAATCCTCCGCAAGAATGGAAATGGCAAATTTACCTGTTTCACTGATGCATTTGTTGGTATAATTGTTGTGATTAATACTGACTGCAATGGTTGCAGGCGAAGAGGTAATCTGCATGGCACTGTTTGCCGTACACCCTGTAGGCCTTCCATTATCCCACGTACTTACAACGTAGACCCCGTATGATAGTTTATGAAATGCACTTTGATTCATATTCTTCTCCTTTCGTTTAATATTAGTAATGATTACTATTTCAGTGTATAAATATTTCCAGAAAAAGTCAATGCTTTTTGACTTTTATAGGATTTCCCTATATAATCTTAGCGTATATGTTAATTATTCCACAATCAGGAGAAAATATGAGTATTTTAAATGTTGAACACTTAACTCACGGCTTTGGCGACAGAGCCATTTTTCAGGATGTATCTTTCCGCCTTTTAAAGGGAGAGCATATTGGTCTTGTAGGCGCTAATGGTGAAGGTAAATCTACATTTATGAACATTATCACTGGCAAACTCATGCCCGACGAAGGAAAAATCGAATGGGCAAAAAATGTCCGCGTGGGCTATCTGGATCAGCACACTGTCCTTGAAAAAGGAATGACTATCAAAACTGTCTTGTCCTCAGCCTTCGACTTTCTTTATGATCTGGAGACACAGATGAATGAAATCTGTGACAAAATGGGTGATGCAAACGAAAATGAGCTGGAAACATATATGGAAGAACTGGGCACCATCCAGGATTTGCTGACCATGCACGACTTTTATCTTATTGATGCTAAGGTAGATGAGGTTGCAAGAGCGCTGGGACTTACAGAACTGGGACTGGATAAGGACGTAACCGATTTGAGCGGTGGACAGCGCACCAAGGTATTGCTTGGAAAACTCCTTCTCGAAAAGCCTGATATTCTTCTTTTAGATGAACCGACCAATTATCTGGACGCAGAACATATTGAATGGCTGAAGCGCTATCTGATTGACTATGAAAATGCATTTATCCTGATATCCCATGATATTCCCTTTCTGAATAGCGTAATCAATCTGATCTACCATATGGACAATCAGGAGCTTAACCGCTATCCCGGAGATTATGATAAATTTCAGGAAGTTTATGCGATGAAGAGAGCACAGCTTGAAGCCGCCTACAGCAAGCAGCAAAAGGAAATCGCAGATCTAAAAGATTTTGTCGCCCGAAATAAGGCAAGAGTCGCCACTCGAAATATGGCGATGTCCCGCCAGAAAAAGCTTGACAAAATGGATGTGATTGAACTTGCCGGTGAAAAGCCTAAACCGGAGTTTCATTTTAAAGAAGCCCGAACCCCCGGACGCTATATTTTTCAGACCAGAGATCTTGTAATCGGTTATGATGAACCACTCTCCTCCCCCTTAAATCTGGAAATGGAGCGGGGAGCGAAAATCGTTCTGACAGGCGCCAACGGAATCGGAAAAACCACCCTCCTAAAAAGCATCCTGGGAATCATTCCGCCTCTATCCGGGAACGTGGAACAGGGGGATTATCTGAGTATCGGCTACTTTGAACAGGAGATGGATCAAAACATTACAACCACTTGTATCGAAGAAATCTGGCAGGAATTTCCCGGTTTCACCCAGTATGAAGTGCGCTCCGCCCTTGCCAAATGCGGTCTTACCACCAAACATATTGAAAGCAAGGTAAAAGTCTTAAGCGGCGGCGAACAGGCAAAAGTCCGCCTCTGTAAACTGATTAACCGTGAGACTAATATTCTGCTTCTGGATGAGCCTACCAACCACCTGGATGTGGATGCCAAGGATGAACTGCGGCGCGCTTTGATGGAATATAAGGGCAGTATCCTTATGGTATGCCATGAACCTCAATTCTATGAAGGTCTCGCTACAGATGTATGGGACTGTACAAAGTGGACTACCCGGCTTGTATAGGGAAATTGTGGAAAAAGCTTTATCTATTATACGCAAGTATTTTTTAATCCGAACAGAATATACTAAAATAGAAAGAATTGACAATGCGTACTTATGCGCATATAATATATTTAAGCATGCGCATTAACACACACTGTGAAAGGAGATGATATATGATTGAAGGTATCTGAACTAACAAAAATTTTAGTCAAGAACAGGTGCCATATCATAAGGCATGGCAGCAACCACGATATATGGTATAGCGAGATAACAGGTAAACAGTTCCCTGTACCTCGCCACCCGTCACAGGATGTTCCCAAAGGAACATATGAGAACATAAAGAAGGCAGCAGGATTTTAAAATTCTACATTGCCTTATATATAGAACTCTTTATTTTACAGGAGGTTAATGAGATGACTAAATATGCATATCCGGCAGTATTTACAAAAGAAGCAGACGGAAAGTACTCCGTTGTGTTCAGAGATTTAGAAGGATGTTTTACATGCGGAGATAACCTTGAACATGCAATTGAAATGGCTGAGGATGCGCTTGCTTTAGTATTATATGGGTACGAAGTGGATGGCAGAGAAATTCCTGCACCATCTGAACTTCGAAATATTGAAATTACATCGGATGAATTTATTAGTTATGTTAAATGCGATACATTAGAATACCGGAAAATGTATAGCAATAAATCCGTCAGAAAAAATGTAACATTACCAGAATGGTTAAACGCCGAAGCGGAAGCGCTGAAACTAAATTTTTCACAAGTTCTACAAGAAGCATTGATGCAGAAATTAAGCAAATCCTAAACAACTCTCTTAACAAACTCTGCCGCGCTTCATGCGACAGCTTATTGTAACAAACGCTGCCACGCTTCGCAAGACAGCTTATTGTAACAAACGCTGCCACGCTTCGCGAGACAGCTTATTGTAACAAACGCTGCCACGCTTCGCGAGACAGCTTATTGTAATAATTTGGGAGCACGCAAAATGTCATGTTGATGCGTGCTCCCAATATTTTTTAATCTCTCAGTCAATCAATTATTTCAATTTCCAAATATCTCTGTTATATTCCGCAATCGTTCTGTCGGATGAGAAGAATCCAGCTTTTGCAATATTTACCAGCATCATCTTTTTCCACTTCTGGCGGTCTTCGTAGTCTGCAAACGCTCTATCCTTAGCTGCGATGTAATCTTCCAAATCAAGCAGTGTCATGAACCAGTCTTTGTTGATCAGTTCATTGTAAAGACGCTCCAGATTTTCCTTATGTCCTACTTTCAGAGCCTGTTCGCTTACAATAAAGTCTACTGCTTCTTTGATTACAGGGCTCTTCTCGTAAAAGTTTCTTGAAACATAATCAGACTTTTCATAGTGTGCAATGACTTCCTCTGACTTCTCACCGAAGATGTAAATGTTATCATCTCCAACCAGTTCATGGATTTCAACGTTAGCACCATCAGAAGTTCCTAAGGTTACAGCGCCGTTCAACATGAACTTCATGTTTCCGGTACCAGATGCTTCCTTGGATGCTAAGGAAATCTGCTCAGAGATATCGCAGGCAGGAATCAGCTTCTCTGCATAGCTTACATTGTAGTTTTCTACCATAAGCACTGTCATATAAGGGCTTACATCAGGATCATTGTTGATGATCTCCTGTAATACCAGTAAAAGGTGAATGATATCCTGTGCAATCACGTAAGCAGGCGCTGCCTTTGCACCGAAAATAAATGTCAGAGGTCTTACAGGCTTCTTGCCGCTCTTGATTTCAAGGTACTTATGAATAATATAAAGTGCATTCATCTGCTGACGCTTGTACTCATGGAGTCTCTTAACCTGAATATCGAACACTGCTTCAGGATTTAATGTAACACCTTCTGCTTCCTTCACAAAATCAGCCAGGTCTTTCTTGCGGTTCATCTTGATTTCTGCCAGACGGTCAAGGACTGCCTGATCGTCTTTGTACTCAAGAAGCTTTTCAAGCTTATCCGCATCCTTCTTGAAGCCATCTCCAATGGTCTGTGCCAGGAATCCTGCAAGCTCACGGTTACAGCTAAGAAGCCATCTTCTGAATGTGATACCATTGGTCTTATTGTTAAATTTCTCAGGATAAATCTTATAAAAAGCATTTAACTCTGAATCCTTTAAGATTTCTGTGTGGATTGCTGCAACACCGTTAACAGAAAATCCGTAATGGATATCAATATGAGCCATGTGTACTCTGCCGCTCTCATCAATGATCTGTACCTTAGGATCATCATACTTAGCAGCAATTCTCTTATCTAATTCCTTGATATAAGGAACAAGCTGAGGCACTACTTTCTCAAGATATGCAAGAGGCCATTTTTCCAATGCTTCCGCCAAAATTGTATGGTTCGTATAAGCACAAGTCTTGCTTACCACTTCAATTGCTTCATCCATGGTAAATGCTTTTTCCTCAACCAGAACACGAATCAGTTCAGGAATAACCATGGTAGGATGTGTATCATTGATCTGGATAACAGCATGCTCATACATCTTGCGAAGGTCATATTTCTTCTCTTTCATTTCGCGTAAAATAAGCTGGGCTGCATTGCATACCATAAAGTACTGCTGATAAATACGAAGCAGATGACCTGCCTCATCAGAATCGTCCGGATATAAGAACAAAGTAAGGTTCTTTTCAATCTGTTCTTTATCAAAATTGATGCCTTCCTTCACAATGCTCTCGTCAATAGATTCAATGTCAAACAATCTCAGTTTATTGACACCGCTGTCATAACCAGCAACATCAATGTCATACAGACGTGATGTCACTTTCCTCTTACCAAAGAACACGTCAAAGGTTACGTCTGTCTTGGTCAACCATGAATTATTTTCAATCCAGTCATTCTTCTCTGCGTTCTGCAGTTTGTCCTTAAATACCTGCTTGAACAGTCCGAAGTGATAATTGAGACCAATGCCTTCTCCCGGAAGTCCAAGTGTTGCAATAGAATCTAAAAAGCATGCTGCCAATCTTCCCAGACCACCATTACCAAGTGATGGTTCTGGCTCGATTTCTTCAATTACGGAAAGGCTCTTGCCCTTGCTCTTTAAAATCTGGTCAATCTTATCATAAATACCAAGGTTGATCAGATTGTTGGATAAAAGCTTTCCGATAAGGAATTCAGCGGAGATGTAATAAATCTTTTTCTCCCCTTCGTTCGTGTCTGAAACAGCCATGATTCTCTTTGCGTATACCAGTACTACATAGTAAGTTTCCTGGTCAGAAAGCTCGGCTACTGTCTTTCCGAACATTTCCTTTGCAACTTCCTCAAGCTGCTGCTCCATGTTCAAAACCAATACGTCCCTTTGTAAATTTGTTTGTGCTGCCATAGTCTCCTCCTGATTTTAAAATATATTAATTTTCAATTATCTTCTCTCTATTGTGCCAAAATTTTCCCGCTTACATACTGTAGTGTAACATAAGAAAACGTTTTCCGCAAGAGCAAATTTAAAATCCTTTTATCCAAAATCGAATTCTTCAGCATATAATATCCATATACTTCATTCTTTCCAGTGTATATGGCGTCCTGACATTTCTACCGGATGCCCCGTTCATTAACTGGTGCAGCTCTTCCATTGCCCTTGCCGAAATTCCTGCAAAATCCTGACGTACGGTATTCATCTGCTTTCCTACATATCCCATCAGGATAATTCCGTCAAAACCGCAGACTGGTCTGAAAATGTCCATTTCTGTCAACGCTTTCATAGCTCCGATCGCCATCAAATCCGAAGCGCAGATCACCACATCTTTATTTTTGCCATATTTCAATGTAATATTACGTGCCTGCAACTCGGAGAACTCTCCTTTTCTGACCATCATGGTTAATCCTTTTTCCTTAACCAAGTCCTCCATTCCCCGCAGTCTTTCCTCCGTAACATAACCATTTTTCTTTCCCAGAATATACAGAATACGCCTACAGTTATTCTCCTCCACCGTTTTCTTTGCCACGTCATACTGCGCTTTCCGGTTATCTATCCAGATGGAAGACGTATTTTCATTTACAATCGGCGCATCAACTACCACACATTTAAATTTCTGTTCATCAATCAGCCGGTGCAATACCTTGTCCTCTTTTGAAAGACCATAAATAATGATTCCTGTGATGCTCTGAGACTGCAGATATCTGGTCAGTTCTTCACTGGTCCGATCCTTAAACATGGAGAAAAACAATGTGATTACATCCAGATTCAACTCCATCGCTTTCGTGATTGCTCCCTGGATATACTGCATATCAATCTCATCAATCGCCTGCGTCTTGACACTCAGATTCACAAACAAAGCAACACGCCCCGCCTTTTTGGAAGAAAGCGCTGCCGCTACGGAGTTAGGGACAAAATTCAGTTCTTCCACTGCCCTATTCACTTTTATTTTCGTTTCTTCACTGACATTGGGATAATGATTCAGCACTTTGGAAACTGTAGAAATTGCTACCCCTGCGTGCTTTGCCACATCTTTAATCGATACCATTTGGCGCCTCCGGTGATATAGTGGAAAACGATTTCCTTTTTCCATCATACCTAATACCCGATTACATTGCAAGAAATTTCTGGGAATTTTCATTTTATATGCAAAAAATGCTACGAAAAAAGGGCTGCCTCTCTACATTTTCAATCGTAAAGCGGCACCCCGCCTCTAAAACACCGGAAAGCACCAGACACCAAAAAATCTATAGTTTTAGTACATTATCAATAGCGTTCTTTATATCCTCACCATCGTATGGTTTCGCAACAAATTCAGCAGCACCGTATTTAATTGCCTGTATCATCTTTTCCTTCTGACCAGCTGCTGTAATCATAATGACTTTGGCATTTTCATCACACTTTCTGATAAGCTGAAGCGCCTCCAGCCCATCCAGCTTCGGCATGGTAATATCCAATGTAACAAGATCCGGTTTCAATTCCTTATATCTTAGGTATCCCTCTTCACCGTTTGAGCATTCCTCAATTACCGTATGCCCAGCCTCCTCTACCATCTTCTTTAGGATTTTGCGTGATGTCCTTGAATCATCTACAATCAAAATATTTGCCATCTCTACGCCTCCTGATCCATTTCAATTTTGTTTCCTACTGCAACCGCAAGATAAAACTTTTGGCCCTTAATATGTAAAGGCAGCACCAACATTTCATCACTGACAATTCCGCTTATTTCCACAGAATATTCTGGAGGATAAAGTTCCACCAACACTCCGCCCCGGCTCAGGGCACTGGCATAAATTCCGCTGATACAGTTCAGCAATTCCCCAATTGCATCCAACGCATCCTCGTTCACTTCTTCAAATTCTTCTTTTCCAAATATAGAAGCTATCGGCAAAAGTGCCTGTCCCCTTCCGACCATGCCGCAGCTAAACCTGCGTTCTCCATCTATATATTGGACCGCGCCATATTCTCCCTCACACCGTGATGTCACAAACGCTTTTTCAAGGTAAACTTCTGCATCTACACAACGTATAATTGTCCGAAGCGCTGTCCCCATTTCATCCAGATACTTCTCACAGCCCGTTGGAATATAAAGCGGCAGAATCCTGTCCACGTCACCGCTTTTCAGATCTTCTATATCAGAAAGTGTCATCTGATTTTCAATCTGAAAATCCATCATGCATTGCTCCAACTGTTCTACAGTCATAAGCTGCTGATCCTCTAATGCCTGTGCAAACATCAGGTAGGCATTCCCCTGTTTTGTAAGAAGTGCTTCTACCTGTCCTTCTGTCAAGTACCCCTGCTCAATGGCAATATCTCCAAATCTCTTATCCTGAGCTGCCTGCATTCTATTTATTTCATCAGCCTCTTCCTGCATCATTAATCCTTCTGCCACGGCAATCAGCCCCAGCTTCACATGAACCCTACGCTGCTGAGAAAGCAGATCATCCAGCTGCTCATGGGTAAGAAGTCCCTTTTCTACTAAATATGTACCCACTATAATTGTAACCATAATTTGCCCTCCTCACCTCTTGCCATAGTATTAGAATAATATATTTTGAGGTCTAAGTCAATGGAGAACAAGTATCAGACTTGAATAATGGCATCCCAATTTGGCGTAAACTGCACAAAGTGGCTGACCACACTGGCCAGCCACCGCAATTTCTTGATTGATTATTTTCTTACAAGATGACGAGGAAGTCCGTTTACATAGAGCGGAGTCAGTTCACCCATGATAAGCGGTCTTGCATATTTTACATAACCGTCATTTAAGCCGCATCCATCTTCTGTGATCCACTCTGCCGGAACAGGTCTTTCAACATTGGCAATAGCATGAATGTCATATGCGCTTGTCCCGCACTGGTAAGGATTATCACCGTTTCTATCTAATGTGATCATCATACCTGTCTTGCCTTCTTCTGCTGCCATAACAGCATCATGACCAACCTGGAATGCTTCGTTGATATCTGTGAGGGAAGCAAGGTGGGTCGCTGCACGCTGGAGTGTTGAGAATTCAACCGCTCTGGTCTTTAATCCTGTTTCAGCTGCAACTGCCTGTGCCAGATAAGCTGCTGTACCGGACATCTGCTTATGTCCAAATGCATCTACTGCAACATTTTCATTTGCCAGTTCGCATACATAGCGTCCGTCAGCAATGTGGATTCCTTCAGATACAGCGATTACGACAGAAGATTTGGTTGCTGCAAGGTGTTTTACTTTTTCCATGAAAGCATCCATATCAAATACCTTTTCAGGTAAGTAAATCGCATCTGCACCTGTACAGTCATCACCCTTTGCAAGAGCTGCTGCTGCTGTAAGCCATCCTGCATTACGTCCCATGATCTCTACGATACAGATGGTAGGCTTCTTTGCACCAAAGGATTCATTGTCGCGGATAATTTCCTTTAAGCTTGCTGCAATGTATTTTGCTGCTGAACCATAACCGGGGCAATGATCGGTAACAGGAAGATCATTGTCGATTGTCTTGGGCACGCCCATAAATCTCTGTGTTTTTCCATGTGCAGCTGCATAATCAGACAGCATCTTAACGGTATCCATTGAGTCGTTTCCGCCTGCATAGAACAAACACTCAATGTCATGCTTTTCCATGATCTCAAATACCTTTTCATAAACATCTTCATGCCCTTCAATTTTAGGCATTTTAAAACGGCAGGAACCTAAAAATGCAGAAGGTGTCCTCTTTAACAGCTCGATTCCAGTGGGATCATCAAGATAATCTTCAAGTTCGATCATCTTGTCCTCCAAAAATCCTTCAATTCCGTGAACCATACCGTATACTTTCTTAACGCCCAGCTCTTTCGCTGCTGCGTACACACCTGCTACAGATGAGTTGATTACGGCTGTGGGGCCGCCGGATTGTCCTACAACAATGTTACCCTTCATTATAATCTCTCCTTTTATTTCTTTATTTTGTTTCTTTTTGATTCATTCCATAAGAAGTATATCAGATTCCATTTTTTCTGACAAGAGTCATTACCATTTTTAGACAAAGGATGCAATACAATACACAGCGTAAATTCCCAAGAGCGCAATTCCCTGTACCCGTGAGGACTTCTTTCTTATCAAAATCGGTACAATAAGAATCGCCATGACAAGACAAGCTAAAGGCATGTCAACCAAAACAGCAGAGCGTTCCAGCGGAATTCCTGCTATTGCCGACGGGATTCCTATCACCAGGAGCATATTGAGGAGATTGGCTCCAATCACATTTCCAAGTCCCACATTTCCATATCCCTTAATCAGAGACATAACAGACGTCATAAGCTCCGGAAGGGAAGTTCCAAGAGCAATAAATGTGACTGCAATGACGCGCTCCGGCACCCCAATCGCTTCCGCAATCAGAATTCCGTTGTCTACCAGCAGGTTTGCCCCCACAAAAAGACAGGCTGCGCAGACTGCAAGTATGATAATCTGCAGCGGGATTGAAACCTTATCCGCCTTTTCCTGCTCTTCCTCACCACCGCCCTCTGCGGAAGCACGTATCACATTTAAATAAGCATACACAATAAACAATATTAACAGCACGATTCCGACAGGCCTGCCAAAAGCTCCGGTTAAAAAGCCGCATATATCCAGCCCAATCACCACGATAAAAAAGAAGATACCCCGCCATGACAGCGAAGAGGTCTCCACCTGTTTCGTGGGACGTATGGTCTGCGTCAGTCCTGCAATCAGAGCAGTATTACAGATAATAGAGCCAAATGCATTCCCCGCAGCAATCGCCGCTGATCCATCAAAAGCCGCTGTGGTAGACACAAGAATCTCCGGCAATGTGGTGCCCAGACTTACAATGGTAGCGCCTACCACGATCTGGGGAATCCCAAGTTTTTTGGCAATCGCCACTGCCGCATCCACCAGCCGGTCTCCGCCTAAGCAAATAAGGACAAGACCGATAACAAATAAAATAACTGCTTTTACCATTTTTTCTTTTCCTTTCCTCTTAAGTATTCCACTTTTTATTTTGATATAACCATTTCTTTATGCCCTCTGTGCATAAAAAAAGACCCCTGACACAGATAAGTGTGTCAAAAGTCTCGTACTTCCACAACCGCAGAAGTGTCCAGCCACAGCGTCTCGCTGGGGATTGTTGACTGAACCCTTTTTACTACTCCCTTTTAACTAATAAAACTTTATCAGATATTGAAGTTTCTGTCAAACAATATTTTGCTGCATTTAAAGACCAGCCCTATCGTGC
>JAAVAE010000009.1 GCA_014804245.1 Lachnospiraceae bacterium
CCCGTTTTCTTCTCCTAGATCCGCTGTAAGTTCCATTTTCCCATGCTCACCCGGCTTATGGAGAATCTGTACTGAAAGAATCGTTTTTACCTGCAAGCCCGTAAGCTCCAAGTCATGAAGACCATATGCCATGTTCGCTCCCTTCCTTCTCTTTAAGAGTTTTCATAAATTTCTTTCGCTTTGACATTGATTGCCTTTTTTAAAATCTTAACTTCTGCACCCTTCTTGTCTTTCAGTTCTATCAGTGTTCCAGCTTCCAACGTTACATTTTGCCCGTTGACGTACAGCTGCTTTCCGGCACTGATCGTAATCCCGGCAGGTGCATTAAAATTAACTTGTCCACTTTTCAGCAGAGAAATACTGGAGTTTCCCGCCAATAAATGAACCCCGCTTGACACCATCTGCACCACATTTCCATCTTTCGTAAAAATATTCCTCTTGGAAGGGTCGTCCATAGGATCCTCCTTCTTTTCCGCAGCCCCTTCCGCAGTAGCTGCAAGCGCCGCCGCTCCAGTTCCTCCGCCCGCCGCTGCGATTGCTCCGGCACCAGCGCCGCCTGCAAAACCTCCGCCGCCTCCGGAAGAACTGCCTCCTCCACTAAAGCTGCCTCCTCCTCCGGAAGAACTGCCTCCCCCCGAAGAACCGCTGTTTTTACCGGAACTGCTTCCTGATGCACTGCCCCCTGCGGCAGCAGGCATATGGCTGTCGTGCTTGGTGATAACGTATCCTTCCTTCTCATCCTTCGTGGGAAAGTACACGCGGATACTGTCCCCCACTTCCGGCATGCTGTACCAGCCGCTGCCGTCCGAGGATGCCGCCACCGTTGAAAAAGGAAACCAGTAGGTGCCCTGCTCACGGGTCATATCCCCATTTATGGTCACACGCACCTTATCCCTGTTAATCTGGGAAGTCTTTCCATCTACGGAGATGCCGGTAATACGTCTGTTGTATTTGCGGGTGGCAAGCATGGCTTCCTTTTGTCTCAGTTCATAGGTACATACCAATAATCCATCTTTTAATATCCTTTTCAGGCTGCTGATATACCATGTCGCTCCTTTGAATTGAAGTTTGCTGCCTAAGGTATACAGTTCATAGCTGTCAATGAAATATTCCACGAACTGCTGGGGAATCAGATTCGGGAATCCATTCTGTGATAAATAATCGTACCTCTCTAAATCTTTTCCCATGCGGTAGGGATTCTTCTCCCAATCCACATCAATATATGCGGCTGACAGCCCCGCCTGAAAACGGGCACTTTGATAGGTAGCATCCGCATACAGCCTGTCAGAATAAGCACTGACGAAACGGGCTAAAAATTCCCAGTCAGTTTCCTCATACTGGAACCAGATCTGTCCGATTGGCTCATCCGGAATATTTTTCATACAGATGCACCCAGGGTATTCTTCCATAATTTCTGCAATGACAGAATGGGTGGTCCTTGAAGTATTTTGAAAGGATCTGGTTTTCCGCCTGGTGTCCAAAATCCATGTGGCATCATACGCTTTAAGCTTCACTTCTCTGTGGTTTCCCACCCGCTTCATGCTGCTGTCCGCTATGGTTCCCTTAAAGAGTATCTTCTCCTGCCCGTCTTCCCTATAATTAACTGTCACCGTTTCCGGCATCTCGTAAAAAGCCATCTCCTCCGGCTCATTATCAAGCACTGCCGACAAGTGAAGTTCGCCGTGATGATTAGGGCTTTGCAGAATTTCCAGCTCATCAATCGAAATCACTTCTCCCAAAGACAGGTATAAATCTTTATACGTAATCGCATTTTTCATCCTAGCTTACTCTCCTTCCGAAATTTCCTGAAGTGGCATTGACAATAATTCATTAAGCCTTAACACCAGCGCTTCCAGAAGGAGTCCGTAAGTGTCCTTATCCCTTTCAAAACAGTTATAATTGCCCACCACTCTGTTGCTGCCAAAGCGGATGCGGAAGATGATGTTATATGTCCAGCCTTTTCCTGTGGGCGTCCGGTAGATTAGGTAGTCCAGATTTTCCAGTACGATTTCTTTCGTCACCTCCGCATAGGTGTTTACCGCCTTCATGCCGCCCACCAGCTGCTTCTTCCATTTTCCGATGCTTTGCTTTTCCATGGGCTTGTCAGCCACTGTCAGAATCTGGCTCGCATTCTGATCATGATTTACGAAGATAGCCACCGCCGGCGCCTCTTCTACTCCGGTATAAAAATCCTTAATCAGGACCATTGGTATCCTGTCTTCAAAATAAACTCTGGTCTCCAAATCATGGGTTGCTCCCTCAGGAAACGTCACCTTTCCGCTCCTCACACAATCCAGCATCTCTTCCAGCGTCATTTTGGGCGTAACGTTTTCCTTTTCTACTTCCGGTCTTTCAAGCCTTTCTGCCTCTTCCCGTTTTTGCCTTCTGCTTTCCCGCTCGAGCATCGCGATTCGTTCATCTATGTATTCCATACCTATCCCTCCAAAACTGCCATTTTTTTATAAAAGCAGCATTTGTCTTGTATACCCCTGTTTCTTTTCAAAGTCGCTATTTCCGTTTTTCCTCTCTCTCAAAATACCCCGAAGCTTTTCATAGAAGAATCCGTTTGAAAAATCTGTGACTTTCCTCCCCACGCTTTTCTCCACATACCAGGCTGTAAGTTCTCCGGCAATCTTTCCTTTAGCGCCCAATATCTGCATGGCAAAGCAAGTATCATAAATATTGTCCGTTCCTGTCTTTAACAACTCATAGGCATATTCCATAAGAAGTCCTGACCATAGCCCCGGACCACCTGCTCCGATAAAGGGCATGTGGATTCTGTTTACCGTATCAAATTCCGTCTGATAATCATCAAAGTTTTCATAATCCGTTCTAAGACGTGCGCCCTCCTGAAGCCGGAATCTGCCAAGTTCTATTTCCCCGTTTTCCGGCGGGATTTCATTCATATACACGTCCCCTAATCCACCTATACGGTCTTTTTCATAATCCATTGTGATAAAACGTACTTTGATATAAGTGAGCTGATCCACCGGAGGACAGTTTATGCTGCAAGTCTCTTCCATCCTGTAGATGTTCCCTCCATGCCAAATCAGCCCGGGACTCACCTTTAAAAGATTGTCTTCCCATGTGATCTCTGTTCCCTTAAGGACCCCGTCATCACATCCCTCCAGCATCATCCTGCTGATTTGCAAAGGATAATCCCTGAGTTCATCCAACATGTCTTTTTTCAGGATATTTTTATGTACAAAAACCGGGGATTCAAATTTAAACAAATGACATACCTCCTAACAGATTGCAATCTCTCCCACATCCATAGTTTCTTCGATACCGATAATGCCGAAGTGATATTCATAATATAAATCCACATGGTATCTGATCCCTAGAAACTGATTGATGATAAATGCATTCTTTCGCTCAAGCTCTTCGCTTTTTTTCTTCCCTATATACACAAGGATTTCACAAGGGTCATCATTGCTGTTATACACGATGCAGTTGGAAATCAGCGCGCACATTACATGCCGAAACAAAGTAAGGCTTTCTCCCACGCGATACAGCGTAAGTATGCCCTCCAGAAGGATTTCCCTTTCTTTTCCGTCAAAGAGAGCAAAGGCATCCGCTGCCTCTTTCCCGTAAACGTGCCCTCTTATCGCCTCTCCAAGCAGTTTTTTATAATATTCCTCCCTGGTCATCCCCATTTTCAGATCATTTTCCGAAAGCTGGTGTATCAGCAGCTGAAAAAGACCGTTGCGCAGGGAAGGATAATCCTCCAGGTCAGGATGAAACATAGAGTGAAAAATCTGCCAGAACCTGTAATAGGGATTGATCTCCACGACATAAGGTTCCTCCAGCTTCGTCCTATTCAAAAATTCCTCAGACAATTCCATATAAGGACTATATTTCCGGGCAATCTTAAAATGAATCTCTTCTTCACTTATCCCCTGTTCTTTTGCCCCCAGCATGATTTCCCACAGATAATTCATCTCACAAAAGCACTCCTTCACACAAATATTCCGGATACAACAACTGCACCTCCGAAACAAAAAAGCTCATAATGTCTCTAAGCAGGAAGGTGTATTTTCCCTTCCCCTTAAATTTCAGCAGCAGACATTTTCTATATTCACTGTCTCTGATTTCGTCTATGATAAAGCTGTTCATGGAATAGGTTTCCGGCATCTTACTTATTCTGTCCGTAAGTTCATAGCTGTCAAATGCAACATATTCCTCCAACTCAAATCCGCGGATAAATCTGGTAAGCTCTGATGCGGTCTTTACGCTCCTTCCCTGACGCTTAAAAAAGCGTTCTGTAAATTCATCTCTCCGCTGATTTGTCATGATCGGATAGGTAAAGTGCTCAAATTTTCTATTTTCCCCACTGCGGATTACGTATACCTGCCATCTTCTTGCATCTGGTTCGTCACCCATAACAATCAGGCAGTTTGGGTTCCGCCGGACACTTATAACATGTTTAACATCATCAATCAGATAAACATGCTCATCTCCATACTCTTTGAGAGAAATCGTATGTTCATAACTCCTATGATTTTCGCAGGGAACAGGAAAACCCACACCATCCATGACCGTCTTTCCAATATTCCAAATAGGAATATAATTTTCATGCGCCCACTCGCTAAATTCTGCAAGCTCCGGTTCCACATCCACAATCTTCTCTCCCTGAGGAAGTTTTAACAGTCCATCGTTTATAAGATAGACATCCACGAATTTATGCAGATAAGGTGCATTCACCGTCTGCCATCCAATTCCATTACTGATGAACACTTCATACAAATGGGCAATTTCCCCAAGATAAGATTCATTGATTTTAAGTACGAATTCCGCCGGATAGTCCCCCTTATCAGTTCTGATTCTGCCTCCGAACTTTTCTTTTTGAAGAAGCCTCTGAATCTGCATGAAATCACACTCCATGAACAGAGTTTTAACATAGCAGCTGCCCTTTTCCAGAAACTCTTTTCCCATGCTCCTGACATCATAAACCTTTTCTGCAAGATCCTGCTCACGCATAGGCACAAGCAAATGGTGGGATCTGTCAATATATTCCTTTTCTACAATTCCCGTACAGATACGGTAACGATTGATATCAAATGCAAGGTCATCCATGATACGATGCTCTAATACGCTGTACATCTCCTTGTTTGTTTCATACAAAGACAAAAAGATTTGTTCCACAATATCCTTAAATATGACTCGTTCCTTCAAACCTCCGATCTGATTTACTTCCCTTTTGATCAATTCCTCCATATCAGGCATAGGCTACTTCCTTCCGTCAAAAAAGTTTTCTTCCCATGTATCATCTTCAAAAGCAAAGAACGTTTCCTCCCCCTGCCTTAAAAGATCGTTTTCACGCAACACCGGAAGCACCAGAAATCCCCATCTTTCCTTCGATGGCCAGACAAAGAACTTAATCTCGCCTTCCAGAATGGTGTCGGTTTCTTCCTGAATAACGGTATCCGCATATTTTTCATCAATATCTTCCTGGGTCACCTGCTTGAAATCCGCCATATTGTATTTAAAATGGTAAACCTTCAGTTTACGTCCCTTTTCATCATGCAGATACAAATCCAGCTGCTCTCCGATTTTAAACCTGGAAATGTATCCGATATCCTGCTCTTTTTCCAGACTGTGAATCAAGATTTTTTCTTTGTTTTCGTGTGTATATGCCATCACCTCATAGGGAAGTGCATTTACCCTGCATCCCTGATTGATTTTCATATAACCCAGCTTACAGTTCTTGAAATAGCTGACAGCACCTTCCAGACAACACATTTTAAGTCCGCTTCCGTTATCTGTCCCGCGCTCATTTCTAATCAGCCTTCCGGGCACAAATTCCTTTAATGCTTCTGTAAACAGGCTGGATTTGCAGGATTGTCCGGTGAGTTTTAGCATCCCATACTCAGACAATTCACCCTCTGCAAAAGGTCTTTCCAAAAAGCGGTCCATCAATCCATACACATCCGGACGCAGCAGATTTTCAATCTCATACAGATAGAGCGTGAAGGAGACCTCTTTCCTTAAAGGCATGATTCTGTCTTCCTCTAATATGGACAGCCTCCATTTATCCAGTAAGATTGCTTTCTTACCTGCTTTTTCTCCTTCTGTTCCTATCTGCAGTTCATACTGAAAGGACCTTTGGAAAAAGCTTTCCTTAATGATTTCTGCGGTGCGGAACAAGTAATAGTAATTATTTTTCACCCGGAAATACTCTTCCCTGCTTTTTCGCTCATACTCTGCAAAACGTGTAGGAAGTATCTCCTCTGCTTCTTCATAGAGCCTGCCTATGCTCTCATAGACTCTGCTTCTGCCTCCTGTAAAAGACTCTAAGTCAAAATGAAACTGCTTATATCCCATTGCTTCAAGAAGTCTTATTTTAACCAACTGCAGAATGCGGAAGGTCAGATTATTTCCTCCGAAATTCGTGTTCCCGTTTTCGTATCCGGTTTCCAGATCCACTTCATAAGATACCCTGTTGTTGCGGATACGGAATCTTCCCGAAGTCAGATCCGTTGTTCCTCCTCCGCAGTCCATAATCAGCGCCTTATACCATGCGCCATCCTGATATCTGCCGGACTCAATCAGTTCATTGATGCTGTGGAACAGAACTGCCATTCCTTCATCTAATGTGCATTCCACATTTTTATCCGGCAGAAGTTCCTTGAACATCCCTGCAAAGCGTTCCGTCTGTCTGACAGGTGCAAGCAGCTGGATATTCTTAAATCTGCACTTAAACTGCTGTTGTGCAGTATCAATCAGATACTGCATGAACGCTGTCAGCATCTCCTTTCGCTTAATCTGCAGCTTGATTCCTCCTGTGATGACCACCTGCTGCATCCGCTCCGGTGCACTGACCCAACGCTTGATGTCATAAAACAGAGGACTATCCTCATCCTGATAAGAGTGCCCCGCCATCTGCTTTGCTTCATGTCCAAAGCAGTAAAGGGGCTTTCCATCTTCTATTCCTTTGATTCCGATTATGCTGGGAATCATTTCACTTTCCCTGTAATGTCCGCCGCTTACATCAGGGGTCCTGACAATTCTTGTACTGCCATCCGCACAGTAGATCCCCAGCGTAGTATTGGCACTTCCAAAATCAATAATCAGCGGCAGCTGTGTCTCTTCCGGCTCTTTTATGTCCACTGCCAGAAGAGGCGTAATGACGCAGAGTGCCTGGCTTGGTATACTGACTTCATTCCCGTTGTAAATTTCATAAAGAATCTCCGAAACCTCTTCCCTTTTAAAATATAACAGTGAATATCGGTGTCCCTCTGCTTTCAAAATGGGAACACCTTTCCCCTTCAGTAAGAAAAAGCCCTTCTCTTCCACTCTCTTTATGTAAAAGCAGGTGTATATCTGGAAATCTTCATCTACCAACAGTACATTCCCCTCATACAACTGGATATCACTGCTGACTTCATAATGATCTGTCAGTTCAATTGCTTCTCCATCATACAGAACAAGATGTGCCGGAAAGGCAATTTCGGCCTGATGATCCACCTTAAGTTCTACCCTATTGATAAAATTCTGAAGCTTTTCCATACCGCCCTGAGAAAACTCTTTAATCTGCCTGTATTCCCGAATGCCGCGATACCGCATGATAAAACGAATCAGTTCTTCCCTGTCTAGCCGTGTCCCCATGGGCACCACCAGCCGTTGCTTCTGACAGATTTCCTTTAGCTGATAAGTGGTCATTCCCTGCAGCTCTTCTATACGATATACGGCTTTGGGTTCTGCTTTTTCCTCATGTTCTCTGGATAATCTGTATGTATACTGCCCCATAGCTTAGCTGCCATCCCCTTCCTGTGGGCTGTTTTCGCCCGGATTATTTTCATCCGGGCTGCCGTCTCCTTTATTGCTTTCGTCCGTCTGCTCTTTATCCCCTTTATTTTCGGCTGCCTTTTTGGCTTCCTCAGCTGCCTGTTTTGCTTCCTCGGCTGCCTTCTTTGCATCTTCCAGCGCCTGATTCGTCTGGGCCTCCTTCAAATCTGAAATAGCCTGCCTTGCTTCCTGTGCCGCTTTTTGGGCTTCGTTTGCAGCTGCCTCTTCTTCAGACTGTTTTTCTGCTTCCTCCGCCGCTTTTCTCTTCGCTTCCTCATTTAATTTTTTACAGGACTCTATCTGGGCTGAAAGAGTTTTTACTCTATCTGGCATTTCCAGATCTTCATACATTCCCATGGCTGTTTCAAAATAGGTAATAGCGCTTAGATAATCTTCCTCTTTCATAAGATCATTGCCTTTGCTTTCAAGTTCCAGCGCATTTTTCTTATCATTCATAAGGCTTTGATCTTCAAGTTCCTGTGCCACCTGCTCCTCTTCTATTGCTTTCTGGATACGTTCCTCCAGCGCTGCAAGTTCCTCCTGTCTTAACTCTTCAAGCTTCTCCTCTGCCGACCTTTGTTTTTCCAAAGCCTCGTTTCTGATTTCCTTATCATAAAGACTGCCCGCCATTGATTTTGCCTGCTTGTACAGTTCTATAGCGCCTGCATAATCCCCATAGTCTTCCTTTAACTCACCTGACTCCAACAACTCAAATAATTCCTGATAATCATCTATTTTTTCCTGTTGCTCCTTCAGATAATCTCCGCTCATTCCTCCCATTTTTGCTGAGAGTTCCCGGGCTTTTTGATAAAATGCCTCCGCTTTTTCATAATCCTCATCCGCCATAGCGTCATCCCCCTGGATGACCTGCTCCAAAAAGAGAAGCATTGCTTCAATTTCTTCCTGAGTTTCTTCCGCCTTTAAGGATTTTGCCAGTGACTGTGCCTCCTCATATTCCTCACTTGCCTTCTCAAAGTTATGATAGGACACGTATTCCTCTGCACTTGCTATATACTGCTCCATATCCTTCCGCTTGCCCTCGCGGATGCGGTAACGCACAAAAAGCCCAATCAAAACCGCCAGCAAGATTACCGCAATGGGAATTGCTATAGCAAGAATTTTTTTAAGGCTCATCCTCTTTTTGGGATTAAGATAGATCTTGTCCACAAAGGTAACGGAAATGGTATAATTATCAATTTCGCTCTTTAGTTTTCCTAAAATGAGTTCTTCCACATTATCAGCCAGTTCCAATGGTGTGCTTACTTCCTTTGCACAGTCCAGAAGTTCCGCATTGTCACAATTTTCCCAGACGCCTCTGGTATCCAGAATCAGAATATCTCCATTTGTCAGTTTTTTCTTTCGGGAAATCTGAATTTTAGGCTGCCCGTCTCTCTGTCCCAGATAAGCATACAGATTGTTCCTTTCTTCATGGAGAGCGGCCTTATCTTTGGGAAGCACTTCATCTTCAACCATATTTTCTGTCAGAGACTGATCCTTACTCTCATAAAGGATACGGTCATTGCGGATCAGCAGCGCTCTGCTGTTTCCCACACTGGCATACCGGAACTTAACATAATCGGTGACAAACATGGAAACACTGGCTCTAAGCCGCATGCCGTCTTTATCCGAAAGCAACTCCCTGTGTGCCTTTTTCAGATTTCTTTTTATGGAAAAAGAAGATATGGATGGATGCTCGGTAAACTCTCTTAAGATAGTCTTTACCACGATTTCTGCACTATTTCTGCTTTTCTCGTCATCCAGGCTGTCTGCTGCCACATAGCAGGCCAGGTTATCCAGTTCCACATATGCAAAATAATCTCTGTTTAATAATTTTGACCCTTCTTCTGACAGGAAAGCTGTTCGAAAGCCTGCGTTTTCTTTTCTCATTTCCTTCTCCTTGTCCGAAAGATTTATTTATCCACGTATTGCACCGTCGGTAAGAAGTACCATGATACTTCCGTTTTCCTTATCCTGAGTATCTGACCACTCAGCCCTGCGGATGATTCTGTCTGCTTTTTCCTGTGCCGTCAATGCCGGACTTACCAATGTCTTTTCCAATTCGGCATAAGACACCTCTTCAAAGATCCCTTTGGTCATCATCACGACCAGATCTCCCTTTTTCAGTTCCACAGGTATTTCGCACACCTCCATCTGATGAAAACCGTCCTTCCCGACATAATTCCAGATGCCTTCATCCTCCATGGACCATATGGTTTCCTGCCTGCTTATTTTTCCATCTTTGTACGCCCTTTGTGCAAGGACACTGATTGTCTGTCCTTCACTTAGCGGAATCAGTTCCCCGTTCCGAAGCATTGCAATCTTAATCTGCCCTGCCATAGCATAATACAGTCTGCCTTCTTTCAGTAAAACGACCCCCACGCTGGCGCCGCCGTGACGTTCCTCCAATACCTTCTGCATATTCATATGTATGCTGTACATGGTTCTTTCAAAGAAATACTCTGGATTATGAATTGCTTTATAGAAAGAAAAAGCATCCATAAATTCTTTTACTGCCAATCCGGCACATACCTTTCCGGTATTTTCCTTTCCGATTCCGTCCGCCATCACCGCCAGCTTTCCTGCAGCAGTGATGGAAATGTCCATAGCATCAGCCTGTACATCTCTGTTTCCCGTGGTTTGCGCCATCCCGTCAGACGCGTCATAGGTCTCTTTATCTCCCAACAGCTGAAAAATTCCCCTGGCAATTACACACACAGTCAGTAAAAATAGTATTATCTGTAATATCATTTCTTTACATCTTTCCACTCAAAATGTTCGCCGCAAAAAGGAACAAATACAAATTTGCTTTTCCCAAGTTCTATCGTGTCATATGGCATTAAATCTGTGGGTACATACACTGCCTCACGGTTCAGATAAGCAATACCCGCAGCATCCCCCGGCAGCATCACCGTATTTTTCTTTTTTGAGTCATATACGATAATCGTATGATTTTTTCTGGATATCTCATTATCACCAAGAATCTGTATATCCATATCATCCCCTCTGCCTACGAAATTTTTTCCATTTTTGATTTTGTAATCCTTTCCTACTCTTGCACCTTCAATACATACCAGCCATCCGCATACCGGCGGTACCTCTTCCTCCAAAAGCTCTATCGGTGCTTCAAAACCTGCCGGTGCCTTGGTATCTTCCATGGCAGCAGTTTCCATATTACAGTAAGGACATGTGTTGCCATATTTTCTCGTGCTGAACATATGACCATTCGGACATCTCATTAAACTCATTGCTCTATACCTCTCTTTCATGTAATCAGTAATTTTGTGTTTGCGATATAAATCACATCCCCCGGCATCAACCGGCAGGGTCTGTTTCTCATAACCTTATAGCACACTCCGTCATCCACTTTTCGTATCCGTATGCCGTTTAAGGAATCCAGATCTTCTATGAACCATGAATTCATACAATAATTTAAAACAGCATGCTGATAATCTATCAGCGCGCTATACTCGCATTCATCCAGATCAGCATCTACAGGTTCATCCGGACTATCCCTGCCTATCAGAAACGATACCTTACCGGCAAGATCCCATGCCTTTACAGGCTTTTCGTTTTCATCCAGAAGAATTAATTCCCTGATTCCATAATCAGCTTCATCCGGCATCCCATATTTTTTTTCTTTGCTTCGGGGTGCAAATTGATCAATCATATTATTCAGTGCTGCTATGGCTCCTATCATCAGCAAAATAAAAAGCGGCCATTTCCACCAGACTGACGCCTGATAGACTGCAATATATACTGCCAGTGCCGCCAGACACAACATCATGCCTGCATCCGTTATCTTCTTACCCATCTTCCACTCTCCATATACATCACAGGTATCCCCGTTATGCTCTTATCTGTCACTTCACTTTAAAAAATGCTTCAAATAATTTATCTGTATTTACAGGATTTTCTGCCTTTCCCTGCTCTTTTCTTTTCCCGTCAGGATTAAATCCAAAGAACTGTTCAAAGCTGTTCTGATACTTACCGCTAAAAAACGCCGCCATATCCCTGTAATTGTTTTCTCTTTTTGGACTGTTTTCTCTTTGTTCCCTTTTTTCCTGCCTATCTATACTGTCGCCTGCCAGTTTCCGGTCATAGGCTTCTCTTTTTTCTTTATCTCCCAGCACGTCATAGGCTTCTTGCACCTGATCGAACAACTCTCTGCTCGACTCCCCTGCATTATCAGGATGATATTTTCGTGACAGCATTCGATATGCTTTCTTGATTTCCTCCTGAGATGAGGTTTTTCTGATATGTAAAACTTCATAATAATTCATAAAAAATCCCGTCCTGTCCGCGATTTTAGGAACTTTCTTTAACAGGGAAACTGCCCGAAGGCAGTTTCCCTTAAGACAAACCACATCTGCTATACAGCATATCCGCCTTCTACTGCAACGTTTGCCATTTTATCTTTTTTCTGCTTAATCATAAGGTAAAAAGTACCTACACCGGCTTCATCACCGTAGTCTTCTCTGTAATCCACCACAAATGCATTAGGGTATGTATACTTTCTTACCTCCTGAGATGCTGCGATGACATCAATCGTGACTTTTCTGTAGCAATCTGCTTTCTCTGCCGGAACCAGTGCCCACTTTCCAATTTCCTTTGTTGCATCAAAGGGTTCACCGTCAACTGCAGTAAGTATCTTCCCCGTAATCTCCACCGTTGAACCTAAATCTGTAGAACGGGCATTGGAATCCTTGGGAATATCTGCCCGGAACTTTACGGATGTAATACTCTGCTCCTTCAATTCAATTGCTGCGCCGCCTTCAATTTTCAATCTGAATCCCATTTTTCATTTCCTCTCTTTCTGCTTGTTTTATTCGCCTGCGAATCCGCCTTCAAATGCAAGGGTCGTCATCTTATCTTTTTTCTGTTTTACAAGAAGGGTAAACGTACCTACACCTGACTCGTCAGCAAAGTCTTCTTCATAACCAATCACAAATGCATTCGGAAGATTTACCTGTCTTACTACCTGTGACGCAGATACCACATCAATTTCCAGCTTTCTGTAACAGTCTGCGTTTTCAGCAGGTACCAATGCCCATTTGGCAATTTTCATGGTATCGTCAGCTGCCTCTCCGCCTACTGCTGCGAGAATTTTCCCTGTGATCATGATAGTAGCGCCAAGATCTGTGGAACGGGCATTGGAGTCCTTCGGAATATCTGCTCCATACTTTACTCCCGTCACGATTGTCTCGTTCAGTTGGATGGTCTCGTTTCCTTCAATTTTCAGTCGTAATCCCATTTCTTTTTCCTCCTTTTGTTTTCTGGGTATTTATTAACTTGTTTTTTTACTCATCTCTACCTTCAGATTCTTTGTATTGTTGTTAAAGGCGATGAGTATATTACAAATTCCAGCAGTATCATCGATTTCATAGGACAATTCATCCCCCTCCTGCAAAATGGAATTGACAAATTCTCTGTCTACGCCCCATTTGCTCTTCTGGCTGTCAGGATTGTTGCTGAAGAATTTTAAAATATTGTCCTTCTTGAAATCATTGCTATAAAAGCGTAAGATGCGCTCTACATAAGTGCTTACAAGGGTCTTATAGATCGGTTCAAATTCATTTTCGCTTACCTGTAGATTTCTTGCCTTGTAAACCATGATATTTCTGATATCTTTTCCTTTGTACTTGGCATTTTCAGAAGAAAATACAAATCCAAAACCGTTTACGTTGATATCATTTTTAATGGTGTTCGTGAACCCTGATATTTCCTTGGTCATTGTAGTTGTAGCAGAAAGTGCATGGTCGCCTGCCTCAATATCAAAGCGAACACCGGGATAATTTCTTGAAGTCCTTGGAAAACGCTCCTTCAAATATCCGGGGCACTGCCATGCCGCCACAAGTCCTGCCGCTACATAAGCAGCGCCAATATAAACGCCTTCAATCCAGAGCTTCATGATATCTTCTTTTTCTTTAGAAAGTACTGCTGCACCTTCTTCGCTCATAATCATCTTCTTATCAAGAATCAGACCTGATTTATCCTTGGGAATAACAGTGATATTCGGAATACATGGTACGACGAATTCGCTATATTCTCTTTTCATCAGTAATCCGCATTTTTCCTTGTACTTCTCAACACCGGAAGATGCCATAGCACTGAACGTAGTCTCTTCCCCCGGTTGAAAACTGAAGAAGGTTGTGACCTTATAGGGATACATGGCATTCATCAGATTTGCAAGGCTTTCCATTGTGTTCTGGTCATCCTTTTCCACCTTTTCATTACCTGCAAAACGAATTCTCTGCAGCTTGACACCCTTGCTCTGCTCCAGTTCCACATTCGGCACAATAGCAAACCATAGAGTATTGTCAAACTCATTTTTGTCATTGACTGTATTCAGATAAGTGACAAGGCGTGGAAGATTGTGTGCCTTTACCTGCTGCTCCAGCTTGTTGTTAGTGACTAACAGTTTCGGTTTCATACCATTTTCTTTTACTTTATACTGATCAAAAAATGTCTTTACCCCAAGCATTTTTTCTATTAACGGCTTTACAACCTTGACAAAATCATCTTTTGTCTGCTTGTAAAAATCCAAATAATTATTGTAATTGGCAATTTCCTGCTCTACATTCACTTCGCTTTCCAACGTAGATGTAAGAGGGCAGAAAGTGCGCACTACCAGTTCTCTCACATAATCAGACTGATTTTCATTAAGGGCATCATAATCATCTTTGAAAGCTGCAATCAATCCTGTATTAGCACTGTCATCTACTATGGCAAGCTGCGTGTTTTCTTCTTTACTCACTTCCAGTATTTTTAGTTCGCCGTCATCTCCCATGCTGAGGAGCCCTGCTTTAAATACCTGTCCACTCTCCTCCTTGCCCGAATCTCCAAGCAGAAGCCTGGTCTTGATATCCTCTATAGCAAGCGGCAGCATCGCCATGACATTGTTGTAATTCTGACTTGCCTGTTCAAACATATAGTTCAGCTTGTCACCCATATCCAACTTCTTGGGATCCCCATCATCCAGCGATTCATACTGTCCATATACATACTGAATTTCTTTTCTGGACTGTCTGATGTCATCCATAATCTTTTTAGGTGAGATCATGTCCAATATTTTTTCAAACTTGAAATCCACATTGGCAATTCCCATAGCTCCCTTTGTTTCAATTAGAGTGAGGAGCATTTTTAAGAAATCGTTGTCCATATTGAGGGGGATTTCTGTGATGCAATTGTCCGGTATATTTTCCGGCTTCTTTAAGCTGTACATAACCTTCTGGTTATTTGCGTTGAAGAACGAGTACACCACCGGAGCAAATTTTTCCAGAAATTCATCAAAGCTTCCCACTAAAAGTTCCTCGTTGATTTCCTTCACTTTGTCATCATCCAGACTGTTTTTTCCCTTAACATCCCCAATCAAGGTTAAGAGATCTTTCTTTTCCGGATTGATTTCTTCAAACAGAATCGTTCTGTTTGTCTGGGTTATTACATCCATTTCTATACCTCTCTTTCTTTTTAAATCATGGATATATAATGTACTTCCAATTCACAGGTTCCATCCTTGGAAGTTATATATATTACATTTCCATAGCTGACCATATATTGCATCTTACGGCAGACAATGGAATTTCCTATCATAATCGTGGAATCACTTTTATGGTAAAGTATCATTTGTCTGCCTTCCGCTGGAAACAGATATATTTCATCAAGCGTAAGCACATCAATGAGTTCCGGATAATCCGAAAACATATCTGCCAATGCAATCTTCTTTTCTCTGATGGGATGAAGTGCAAAGGTTAATGGCGGAATTTCTTCTATTTCTTCCGGCAGGAGCGTAAAGTAGGCATTCAGCTTACCTGTAAATGCGCCTTCATTTTTGGCTTCTGTCTGCTCTGGAATCAAAATCACCTTGTTTCTCTTTTTCCAGATCTTAATGATGCAAAAAACCATCAAGCATATGAGAGCAACCAATACCTGCCAGTATGCCTCCGGAAGTGATTTGACTCTTACCGGAATACTTCCTACCAGACTTCCTTCCCCGTCGGAGATCAAAAGTTTGATTTCTCCTCTTCCCCTTCCTCTAGGTTCAATCAAAAGAGTCGTTCCTCTGATTTCTCCTTTTACAATATCTTCCGGTACCTCCTGCAATTCAAAGCAAAGTGCATCATCATCTGAATCTGTAAAATATTCATCCAGCGCAATGGTCTGTTGCCCCGAAATCGTTAAAAGGTCAACTTCTCTTGACGATATACTGCCTGGCAGCGCATTTAAAACATTGATTCTTTCACTTATGTAAGTACTCTGCACATTTTCCAGAAAGTCCAGACATAGTATATACTCGCCTGAATTATGAAAACACACGGTTCCCGATAAGCCCTGTTCATCCCCTTTGATTTCTGCCTGAATCACTTCACCTGTCTGCACATTTTCCAATTCCGCTTTCCATGCTGCGGTGTCATAGTCTGTACCTTCAACAGTGCTTCCGCTCCTATCCTCAAGCCTAATCTTGAAATCAAGCGGCTGGTTCTTATGAATCTCCTCCTGCCATTCCAAAACCGGAGTAATACCGCGGCTGCCAATTATGTATACCGTCATCCTCTGACTTTGCCCCGTGTCGAATTCTATGTTGACCGGTCCATTCAAATCAAGGAGCCTCCCCATGGCATACGTTCCAGAGATTTCCATTTTATCCTGCTCCGCCATAGAAGTATCTTCCGCTCCTGTGCCTTGCCATACATCAGCATTTTTGATGTCTTTGTCAGATAACAGAAGTACTGTCAGTTCGTCCGCATATTCTGCTGGTTCATAGCTGATCTTCTGGCTTCCTTCATCATAAATGCTGCTTCCTGCCTCATATACACTGTAGGATGGACCACTATAAAGCACATCACACAGCACTCCAGGCAGTTCATCTGTTTTATGCAAAATGTAGCTTTTTGCAGCAGTCTGCATGGATACATCCCTAAGTGCCTGTGCATTTGCTTCATTTTCTTCGCCGAAAACAATGGTAGTAATCGGGATTTCTCCTTCCCTGCACTGTTGTACTATTTCCTGCACATCTCTGTCAGAGTCCTCCTTTATTCTTCCTGTGTCAGAATGTGCAAGATCTGTCTCACCATCAGAAACAAGCACAATCATCCTTTTCCCCTGACATTTATCAAGCATCCGGCATGCCTCCCCCAGCCCTATCCCGATGTCTGTCTCGCCTTTATTTGAAGCCTTGCCGATTGCATCTTTCAAGTTCTCACGTTGTACCTTATCCCGTATAGAAACCGGATCCTGACTGACAATAATTCTGTCATTATAAGCAATATATCCGACATGCATAGTTTCACCCTGCAGGGTATCCACAAATGCTTTAAGTGTATTTGATATCACATTCCGGCTATCCTGCTCATTCATTGAACCACTATGATCTACCACAAAAACAATATAAATATCTTCTCCCGCGTCTTTTTCCTGAGCAAATACATTCCATCTTATTGAAAACAACAACAGAAATATTGCTGCAAAATACGTTATTTTTCTTCTCATAGCCGACTTCCGTTTCTATTTGTTAATTAATTACGTTGCAGTTATTGCGACATAAATTTTAATACTTAATCATTCTAAAAACAGAAACTTGGTGATTTTTGTCGTTTTTTACGGGATTTTTGCATACAAGAACAAATGTTGCCCTGCACCGCGAGCCAGATTATTATAAAACTATTACTATATATAGATCATGATTTGCTGTATACTAAATAGTAATAGTTTATTGATGCGCAATTTTATTTTCTTGATTTTTACATAAAACATGCTTTAAGGAGATTTTCAAATGGAAGAGACAAAATATATCTATAATCACGCAGATAAGTACATTGAAATAGGTTACAATATTGCCTATTACAGAAAACATGCAAAACTGACACAGGAACAGTTAGCTGAAATGGTCGGCATCAGCCGTTCTCATATCAGCGCCATCGAAGCGCCAAATATCGTGCGCAAAGTTTCAATGGACCTGCTGTTCAATATCGCCGCAGTTCTCGACATTGAAGTGTATAAACTCTTAATATTTACTCGCTAACCGTGTTGCATCCTTATTCCAATCAAATTTTTTCCCTTGTGTAAAGCGCAAGTCGGTCTATTGAAAAAAGCCCCTTTTATCAGATATTTCTTTATCTGACAAAAGGGGCTTTCATTTTCATCCCAAATCTGCTGCATGCTTCTCTGTCATGCTGCCTTTTATTCCAGAACCTTCTTCAATTCATCCATAAAGGTATTGATATCCTTAAATTCTCTATACACAGAAGCAAATCGAACATACGCTACTGCCTCTAAATCCTTTAACTTATTCATCACAAGTTCACCGATCACACGGCTGGGAATTTCCTTCTCTTCTTTATTGAAGATTTCGGTCTCCACATCATCCACCAGCTTCTTGATCTGGTTGGCGCTGATGGGTCTTTTGTGACAGGCACGCAACACGCCTGCTTCAATCTTGGACCTGTCATAGGTCTCCCTGTTGTCATCTTTCTTAATGACGATCAAGGGAATGGTTTCCACCTTTTCATAAGTGGTAAATCTCTTGTCACATTCATCACAGACTCTGCGGCGTCTTATGGAATTATTATCCTCCGCCGGTCTTGAATCAATCACTCTGGTATTTTCGTGGCCGCAAAACGGACATTTCATATGCTCTCCCCCGCTGGTTGAAAAATTTGATAGCTGTACATTATTTTGATAACAATACCATTATATTCCGACCTTCGAATTATGTCAACTACTTTATGGAAACCAGTTTGATATCTACTTTCTAAACTATCACCTTTTTTTCAATTGCGAGCCCATACCCCAATGCATTTAAAATATTACAGAACGTCTGTAAGGATGGGCTATGTTCCTTTTTTTCTATTCTTGAAATTGCCTGCTGTTTGTTTCCAGTAATTTCCGCCAGCTGCTTCTGTGATAGATTTTGTTCTTTTCGCAAGCTTACCATTTGATCAATTAATTCCTTTTCCTCATTGGATACAATAAATGTAGGAGCTGGCATATTCTCTTTTTCTTCTAATGTTATATTTCCTTTTTCCATTACAATGGCTTCAATCAGGCTTTTTTCCATATCTTCATAAAATCCCATTGTCACTCCTCCTTTAAAACCTCTACAAGCTTCTTTAACATTTTTTTCTCTTTTTCTGTTAAATCTGTCTTTTCATTCTTTACGTAGATATTAAGAAGATATTTTCTAATGACCTCAAGTCTTCATCTGTAAGCCCCAGCGATTTCCACTTTTCTGTGAAAGATGGCACCTCTTTAAACGTTCTGTTCATTTTANNCATTTCCTCTCTTGTTTATATNTANACANTACAACAAATATGTTGTATNGTCAAGATNAAAGGAAAAGGCATCAACGAATGATTCCCGTCAATGCCTTTCAACTATCTATTNTCCGATANNNTCTTNAAACCGCTTATNTTCATGCAGTCAGATANTTCTTCATCGCCCGCAATGCATTCTTTTCAAGNCTTGACACCTGTGCCTGGGAAATCCCGATCATATCGGCTACCTCCATCTGTGTCTTTCCCTCAAAAAAACGGAGGCTGATGATTTCCCGCTCCCGCTCCCCAAGCCGTTTCATTGCCTCGCTTAGAGAAAGATGCTCTACCCAGTTTTCCTCCTTGTTTTTCTTATCGCTGATTTGGTCCATCACATACAATGCATCGCCGCCATCCGTAAAAATCGGTTCGTACANGCTCATNGGATTTTGAATCGCATCCAGCGCATACACNATGTCTTCCTTGGATATGCCGATTTCTGCAGCAATCTCATTGATGGTGGGCTCCTTCATATTCTGTTTAATCAGGTTTTCTTTGGCATAGATTGCCTTATATGCCGTATCCTTTANGGATCTGCTNACGCGTATGGTATTGTTGTCCCGAAGGAAACGCCTGATCTCCCCGATGATCATCGGCACCGCATACGTGCTGAACTTCACGTTCAGCGAGGAATCAAAGTTATCTATTGCTTTAATCAATCCAATACATCCAATCTGAAACAGGTCGTCCACATTTTCATTGCTGGACGAAAAGCGTTTGATTACGCTTAGGACAAGACGTAGATTCCCTTCGATGTATTTCTCTCTTGCCTCCCTGTCCCCCGATTCTATCTGTTCAAATAGCTTTTCTTTCTCATCTGCCTTCAAAAGGGGAAGCTTTGCTGTATTCACCCCGCATATCTCAACTTTTCCCTGGGCCATGTTCTATTTTCCTCCTGCTTCATTTCCAAATTCTGTCTTATTCAAGACAAATATTTGTAATAGAAATCATTCACAAATTGGCAGGAAAATATTCATCATTTTAGAACCCTTTTTTAATCCTTACATAAAATAATATATACAGAGAAAAAGAAAGGTTACGGATATGCTCTTTTCTGAATTGAAATGCAAAGATGTAATCAATATGCGAGACTGTAAAAAACTGGGAAGAATTTCCGATCTGGAATTTGATAAGTGCAGCGGACAGATATGCAAAGTCTTTATCCCAAGCGGCAACAAATTCTTCAATCTGCTCTGCAGTGAACCAGACATCTGCATTCCCTATAAGGATATTAAACAGATCGGTCCCGATATCATTATTGTGGATATCCGCTGTTAAAAAGAGCTGGCTCCGCGGCCAGCTCCTGCATTTTCTAATTACGTGATCTCTGCTCAATAGCTTTCCCTAAGCAGCTCCTTCTTCAGCCTTTTCATAATCTTTTTTTCCAGTCTGGAAATATAAGATTGGGAAATTCCAAGAAGCTCCGCCACTTCTTTCTGGGTCATCTCCTGTCCGTCCGGTGTGCCAAGCCCAAAGCGCAGGTTGATGATGGTCTTTTCTCTNTCTGTCAGTTTATCNATNGCCTTTAGNAGCAGCTTACATTCTACTTCATTTTCAATATCNCTGTATATGACGTCTTCATCTGTGCCAAGNATGTCGGAAAGGAGCAGCTCGTTNCCATCCCAATCCACATTTAAAGGTTCGTCAATAGACACCTCCAGCTTTGTCTTATTATTTCTGCGCAAGTACATCAATATTTCATTTTCGATACATCTTGACGCATAAGTGGCAAGCTTGATGTTNTTTTCCGGGTTAAATGTGTTGATGGATTTAATCAGTCCAATGGTCCCTATGGATATCAAATCCTCCACCCCCACCCCTGTATTATCAAATTTCTTTGCAATATAAACCACCAGCCGCAGATTATGTTCAATCAGGATGGACTTTGCCTCATCCTCATATTCTGTCCCCAGATCACTGATGACGGCACTTTCCTTTTCGCTCTCAAGCGGCGGNGGNAGCACCTCTGAACCGCCTATGTAATGTACATCCCCCTGTCTNGTCAATAAAAAATTAGGCTCCCTCCGGTAAAGCTTNAACTGNAATTTACCTGGGATTGCTACCTTAAAAACCATTCTCAACTTCCTCCTTAAACTCAATCTCTATATCGATAATTCCGGCGGCAATATCATCTGATAGCTGCCTTTTCTGGACACCTTNCCCTTAAAAACTGCAATAATTACTTTGTCAAATTGTTTTCTGCCCATACTTCCATTTATTTCCATGGTATCTATTTCGTATCCCTCCAGCATNCCGCTGTCCTTTCCNATGCTGTGATAAGGAATAATCTTATATTTTTCTGGTTTCATCCATCGTCTTAAATTTTTCCACTCATCTGCATCCAGTATNGCCACCGGCTTTTGGCTGACAGGCTCCACCAGACCGTTNCCNGTGTCAATCAGCGCGTCAATCGTCAGNGTGCCCTCATCTCCCGGAATACTGACCTGACAGAAATGATTCTCCTGTCTCTTCCGANATATGGCGATCAGCTTCTTNCCNATAATAAAACCGNCAAANCCGATTCCNGCAANNGCTGATGCACAGTCGCCATGTTCCGCAAGCCATCTGCTTTTCCCCTTAAGAAAGATTATGAACCCTCCCATTAAGAAAGATAATATGTAAAGAGTTCCCAAAGCCCGNANCAATTCTTTNAGACCTTTTGTCCTGCACGTAATTTTTATCATCAGCATTCCTACAGGAATCATCCCAAACAGTACCTTCAGCATATATGATATNCCCGGCAGACACAGGATGATGCAATACCCNGCTGCACCTGCGGCNCTTCCNGCAAAAATTCTTGGATACGTGGCAGTTTTTCCAAGTACTTTCGCAGTAAGTGAAAGCAGGTATAAGTCCATGACCAGATTCAATAAAAATATGCTGTCAATATAAATGGTACCTTGTAATTGCACTTTGCAATCCTTCACCTCCATTTCTTATGTACTTGTTCATTATAAACATTAACGTCTTCATAATTTGTCAAAACGTTGTCCTTTAAGGGGGGTCATTCATCGCGGTATTGCGACATGGATTGCGGCTCATAAAGCAGGGGGGGAGGGGGAGGTTGTGGGCAGCAGAAGGGGCAAGAGGTAGTATGCGGTGGGGCTATGTACAGAGATAAGAAGGGCTAGGCATCCCGGGGAAGGGATTCGAGGCGGACGCAAGCGGCGCATTTGGTCATCCATGACCAAAGTTGCGCCTTGGGCGGACGTCCTGTCCGCCCATTGCTGGGAGTCGAACGGGATGCCAAGCCCTTCTAATCTCTTCCCATAAGCCCCGCCGCATACTACCTCTTGCCCCTTCTGCTGTTCAAAGTTATTCCCTTCGCGCTATGAGTAATGGGGTACATTAAGGCGATTCTTCACCTGCTCCTCAGTAAAGTACTGACTCACTGTGGCTTTTGTAAAGAATATACTTTAGAATGCGTGACACTAAGATTTGATATTCGATAATAAATTAGGAAATTTCTAAGAAAAAGAAGATGTTCTGAACAGAATATATACATTAGAGTAAAAGCGAGAATGGACTGACACAGTCCTTTATTAGCCGGAGACAGCGTAGATTATTGGAAGCGTCGCGGTGGTTCTGGATGTGGGTGCGGTATGGGGCGGATGGCGGAGTGTATTTATGGCGCGGACCGGATAAAAAAACTGCGCCGGACCTTATGGAAGGTGGTTAGAAGAATAAGTATCCCTTTACGATACCCAGCAATCGTCGGACAGGACGTCCGACGAAGGCGTAACTTGGTCCATGGATGGACCAATACGCCGCTTGCGTCACTCCTGACACACCTACCCAAGGGATACTCTATTCTTCTTACCACCGCACATAGGTCCGAAGCAGATTTTTTATCCGGCCCGCGCCATAAATACACTCCGCCATCCGCCCCATACCGCACCCACATCCAGAACCACCGCGACGCCCTACCGCCTACCACCTACCATCTACCGCGTTACTTCTCGCAAAACCTCCTAAGCACCCGCACCAGATACTCCACATCTGCGCTTCCTGCCGTCTCCACCGCGGAATGCATAGCAAGCTGCGCCAGTCCGATATCCACAGTCGGCACAGACACCTGCCCCGCTGAAATATTGCCCAGCGTAGAACCTCCGGCGATATCCGAACGATTATGGTAATCCTGATAAGGCACCTCCGCTTCCCTGCATAAGGATTTCATAACTGCCTCCGAATACCCATCAGTAGTATACTTCTGCCCGCCATGATGCTTGATCACAATCCCCCCATTTAACATAGGTCTGTTTCCCGGGTCCGCCTTTCCCGTATGATTTGGGTGAAGCGCATGGGCATTATCAGCAGAGATCATAAAACTGTCCGCCAAAAGTCTTAAGTAGTCGCTTCTGTTTTTTCCAAGGCTTTCCCCTATCCTTTCCATGGTGTCTTTCAGAAATGTGGAGGCTGCTCCCTGCCTGGTATGGCTCCCCACCTCTTCATTATTGAAAATGACACACATTGTACAGTAATCCTTCGGCTTTACCCCTATGACTGCCTCCATGGAAGCATAAACGCATTCCAGATCATCCAGCCTCGGCGCAATCATCAACTCCCTGCAAGCTCCAGCAATCCTTCCCTTTTCCCTGACATACACGAACAAATCATCACCAAGTATCTCATCCGCCTGTACTCCGGCAAGTCCTGCCAACTTTTCTGTCAAACTTCCCTTTGTCTGACAGCTTCCCATAAGAGGAAGCAAATCTGTCTGGGGATTGAACTCCATCCCCTTATTGGCATCGCGACTCATGTGGATCGCAAGGCTGGGAATGACCAGCAGGTCCTCATCCACATTCACATTCATCTCTCTCAGACCATCCTCACTGTCAATCACTACCCTTCCAGCCACCGAGAGACACCGGTCAAACCATGTGGAGTAAATCGCCCCGCCATATCCTTCGGTATTCAGCTTAAGATATTGATCCTCCACCGTCATTTCAGGATTGGTCTTAAGCTGAAAGGATGGAGAATCACTGTGGGATGCTATCATGTGAAATCCCCTTAACTCCCCTTCCGGAACTCTGAATGCAATCAGAGAAGATCCGCCGCGCTTCACATAATAACTTCCTCCGCTCAAGATTTCCCATGCATCTCTTTCCTTAAGTTCCTTAAATCCATTTTCCTTAAGCTGCTTCTCCACATTACCGACTACATGATAACAGCTCACACCTTTGTCAATAAACGCAAGACATTTTTCTGCCCATTCCAAACTCATCATATTTTCCCTTTCCTATAACATCTGAATTTTTTCACCAAAAAACTTCCGGCGGTATTCGCTGGAAGTTTTCCATACTAATCGCACTGACAGTATATTTTGTTACATACGCTTTAATTTCTCTACAATCCCCTCATTGCCTCTGATAGAAGCCCGTAAACGGTTATTTTTCTCATCACTTCTGCGAAGTTCTTCCATATCAATCTCAAAATCATCACTTCCATCTATTTGAGAAATCGGAAATGTTATCATTCCCAAATCTTTTATTATTTTTACAACCCCCGCAAAATCGGCATCTCTCGAAATGAGTACTGCTATATCATACGCTCCATTATAAGCATGCTTTAGCATTTCTACAGCAATATTCACATCTGTTCCTTTGTCCACCTGGGTCACGAACGTGTCTATAATACTATCACCACATTTTGGACATTTAATTCCTGCCCGATTATCAATTTTTATTGTCTTATTTTGCAAGCGTCCCGTTACCACTTGAGTATAGGGTATCTTATTTATCTGTTGCAAAAAACCCGCATTATTAGCAGTCTGACTTGTAAAATAGTATGTACGAATAAAATTAACATCTACATATTTCTTTTTCACAAGTTGAATATATTTTAAGATATCCATTTGCTTTCCTGCTGTCGCGTTTTTTCAATCATAGAAAACATTACTGCCATCAATAAAAATCATGCCCTTTTTCATCTGTATCTCCTAAAGATAAAATTACCCATCACTTTATGAAAAGCGATGGGTGGTTTAATTTCATGGTTACCCATGGGTTTAATTTAGCTTGATTATATCATAATTATTGAAATAATCAAGTAATTTTTACTATTTCATAAAAGAAATATAATATTCTGTTATTTTTCACCAGGTAGCCGAAACACAGCTCTGAGAGGATAAATAATCCATAAGGAGCCCTTACAAAAACACCAGCACTTGGCGAGGTTCCTCACGAGCCTAGTGTCTGCTGTGTTTTTGTAGAGCGGGAGCGCGGCGACGTTGGATTATTTATCCTCTCAGAGCGTCACGTTGGTCAGCGTGTGAAAAGTAATATTATTCTCATTCTGCTTGTTCAGAACCTATTTTGCATAAAAGGCTGCACACCTTCCGGTATACAGCCTTTGAATTTCTTTAAAAAAATATTCCTATATGTTTTATCTCTTCTGCAGGAAATCCGGTATTTTAAGCGGCTTGTCCGCCACATTGCTCCTGATATCTCCAGGGCTGTTGATTCCGGAAACCGGTCTTCTGGGTGCCTGTCCGCCATTCGGAGCAGAATGACCCGGAATCACATTCACACCGTCTGATGCACCTGTTCCGCGCAGGGAAACGTTTGGTGTTACAGGCTTCATGTACTTACCGGAAAATGTACTGTAAGGTGATATCGGTTTATTGGTAGGAAGAGTCGCATCCTCAAGTCCTGTAGCAATGACTGTGATTCTGCAGCTGTCTCCTTTGGTCTCGTCATACATGGCACCGAAGATAATGTTGACATCGTCTCCTGCCAGTTCCTGCACATAGCTTGCCGCATCAGATGCATCTGCAAGTGTAATGTCACCCGATACGTTGATGATAACATGGGTTGCTCCGGAGATCGTCGTCTCAAGAAGCGGGCTCTCCACTGCCATTTTAACAGCTTCGCTTGCCTTGTCATCACCTTTGCCTTCGCCGATACCGATATGGGCAATTCCCTTATCCTTCATAACCGTCTGGACATCCGCAAAGTCAAGGTTGATAACTGCCGGAACGTTGATCAGGTCTGTGATACCCTGAACCGCCTGCTGAAGCACTTCATCCGCTTTCTTAAGGGCATCCGGCATGGTTGTCCTTCTGTCCACGATCTCAAGTAATTTATCATTAGGAATTACGATTAAGGTATCAACATTATCCTTAATCTTCTCAATACCGTTTATCGCATTGACCATACGGGCTTTTGCCTCGAAACGGAAAGGCTTTGTCACAACGCCTACCGTGAGGATTCCCATATCTTTTGCCAGCTTGGCAACAACAGGTGCCGCACCGGTTCCTGTACCGCCTCCCATACCGCAGGTCACGAATACCATATCCGCTCCCTTAAGGGCTGCCGCTATTTCCTCACTGCTCTCTTCAGCAGCTTTCTCTCCGATTTCCGGCTTTGCTCCTGCACCTAACCCTTTGGTCAGCTTCTCACCAATCTGAAGCAGTTTGGGTGCCCTGCATAACTGCAACGCCTGTTTATCTGTATTAATACCGATAAACTCAACTCCGGTAATACATTCATCTACCATTCTATTGACAGCATTATTACCTGCGCCTCCTACACCGATTACTATAATCTTGGCAGCAGATTCAGCATCGTTTGTCTTAATTTCCAGCAAGGGTATGTCCTCCTTCATCATTCCCACAACGAACTGCGCACACTATATGCCAGCTTATTGAACTCATATAGACTATCATATAATCTTTTTCTTGAATTATCAACCACAAATTTTAGTTTTTTTTAGTTTTCAAATGCGTCATCCATCACTTTGTCCGGTTCGAAGGACGTTTTTTTCGTTTCTTCGGTATAATTTTCCATATGCAGAGTCCCTTTTTCCCCTGTAAGACTGGGAAGCATGTATTGAAGCTTCATAATTTTTTCATCCAGGTTATCCCCTGTTCCCAGCGCTGCCTTCACTTCGTCAAAGTACAGCGTCAACGACCCGTCACTGCCAAAATAGATTCGATCCACCGAAAGGTTGTACTTATTTACAAGCTGGGTAATGTTCAAAATGGATGCAAAGATTGCCGGATCCTCAACCGGCAGCGGATCATACACGACTACATAATCAAATTTAAGCCCTGTCACCATGGGAACTCCCTCCGTCTTTTCAAGGGAACTCTCCACCACAATGCCATCCTTGTCAAAATACATATAACGTTCCAGATATTCCACGTACCCCGCCAGCGCTTTCTCATAAACCTCAATCTTAATGGTATGGGGGTCCATGACCGAGACATCCATTTTTTCTACAAAAGGAACATTTGTAATACCCTTGTCCTTATACATTAAGGATAAAAGAAGGGAATTATTCCCATAACGCCCTTCCATTACCATACCTATGATTTCTTCATTCGTATAGTGAATGTTTCCCTCTACATATACCGTAGTGACCGTATAGTTTGTTATAATGTAGGAAAAGCCAGCCGCCAGAAACACAAAAAATGCTGCCAGCATGCCGCCAATGATAAGCAGACTCTTGTGCCCCCTTATATACTCGCCCGGACTGACTTTTTCCCTTGTCTTTACTGGCACCGTATTTACTTTTTTAACCTGTTTCTTTTTTTTTGCTTTCTTTTTTGCCATGTAAATCTTCCATTCTTACCCGATATAGATATTCGCACCAAGGTTCTGATAATCCCTGCAAATATCTTCATATCCCCGCTCGATGAAATGACGGTTCTTTACAATTGTCTCTCCAACTGCCATAACACCGGCAATCACAAGGGCTGCTCCTCCCCGCAGTTCCTCCGCCGTCACTTCGCAGCCTAAGAGACTATCCACTCCCGTGATCACTGCCTGACGTTTTCCTTTTATTTCGATGCACGCTCCCATCTTTTTAAGCGGTTCCACAATATGGAAACGGTTTTCAAAGATGGTTTCCTCTATGACGCTGACCCCGTTTGCAGTCGCTAAAACAGCCATCAACGGTGACTGCATATCCGTGGGGAACCCAGGATAGATTTCTGTTTTCAGGTATGGAATCGCCCTCCGGTTTTCATCTGCAATTACATTCAGCCCTTCTCTGAAAATGTGTATCTGCGCCCCTATCTCTTCTGCTGTTCTCAACATGCTGCGCATCTGCGCCACTGGTGCATCCTCCAGAAAAATATGACCTCCGGTGCCAAGCACACTCATCAGATAGGTTCCCGCCACAATGCGGTCTGCCGGTATACGGAAACGGATCCCATGAAGCTTATGACCTCCCTGAATGATCAGCACGGAGCCGCCGATTCCTTCAATGACAGCCCCTGCTTCCCGCAAAAACTCACACAACGTGACGATTTCCGGCTCCATGGCGGCATTTTGCAGCACCGTTACCCCTTTTGCCCTGACAGATGCAAGGATTACATTTTCTGTAGCGCCCACACTGGAGATTGGCAGTCTGATTACAGTACCTTCGAGCTCCTTTACTCTTGCTGTAAAGCAGCCTTCTTTCTCATATATAGAAACTCCCATTCTGCGCAGCGCATTTAAGTGCAGGTCAATTGGCCGTTCTCCTATCACGCATCCGCCGGGATAAGCCATCGTCACCTCGCCCATCCTGGCAAGCATGGCTCCCAGCAGCGTAATGGAGGAACGCATACCTGTAACGTTTTCCCCCGACATGGTATCTTCCGACAGGTTTCTCGCGTCAATCATGAGCGTATGTTCTGTCCTGCTTATCCTGCATCCTATGCCCGAAAGCAGCTCCTGCATATGATGTACATCCGAAATACAGGGACAGTTCTCTATCATGCAGACGTCCTCTATCAAAAGAGCGGCTGCCATTACCGGCAGCACAGCATTTTTGGAACCTTGTATTTTTGTTTCTCCAAAAAGAGCATTTCCTCCTCTAATATGAATAGCATCCAAATTCTCACCTTCTGCCTTCCGGTTTAAAAGTTCGACCTATTCTACTATATGTATGCTCCCTTGGAATGCACCTTGTACTATAAATCTTTTAGCCGTATTCCTCTTCCCACACTTAAGACAATTCCTATTTCTGTCAGCAAAAATAGAACGGAAGATCCTCCATAACTGATAAACGGAAGGGAAATACCGGTATTGGGAATCGTATTCGTTACAACCGCCACATTCAAGATGACCTGTATCGCAATATGCCCCATAACTCCCACCACTAAAAGCGCGCCGAACAGATCAGGTGCATTGTTGGCAATTACCATAAATCTCCATATCAGAAGGATAAATAAGAGCAAAATGGAAATCGCTCCGAATAATCCCAGTTCTTCACAGATAATTGAAAAAATCATATCATTCTGAGCCTCCGGCAGAAATCCCAGTTTCTGCATACTCTGCCCAAGTCCTTTTCCCAAAATTCCTCCTGAACCTATGGCATACAGCGCCTGCAGCGTCTGGAACCCCTTGCCGCTGGCATATGCCTCCGGATCCAGCCATGCCAGAATACGGGTACCGCGCACGCCAAGGCTGCCGGAATCTGCCAGACTCACAATTACAAAAACCGCCAGCACGCACACCGCCACCCCCGCCAGTCCAAGCAGGATAAACCGTTTATAGTCCGGACTTGAAACAAACAGCATCAACACTGCGATTCCGAAGATGATAATGGCAGAACTCATATTTTCCGTAACCTTCCACACCAGAAGACAAATCGGCATAGGTATCATCAGTACTATCAAAAAGCCTTTTCCTGTTCTGATGTTCCGGCCCATTCGGCAGATCAGGCTTGCAAGAAATAGAATCATCCCCAGCTTTGCAACCTCCGCGGGCTGGATAGACATACCGGCTACCCTCAGCCACCTCTTAGCGCCGTTAGCTTCATAACCAAAAGGAATAATCAACAAAATCATTATAATGGATACCACATACCCTAATACTGCAAAATGCTCCCAGAAATGGTAGGGAATGTTCGCAACCACGATCATAGCCGCCATACCGATAATCGTGGACAAAAGCTGCCTCTTTAGGTAAAACGCCGGATCCCCCTGCTGGCTGCTTCCGTCATAGGAACTGGTTGAATACAGCATCACCAGACCAAAAGCAAGCAAAAACAATACTATGAACAACAGGGTATAGTCAAAAAATGACTCCTGCTGCCCTCTGGTCCTCCTTCTTAGATTGTTTCCGTATCTTCTTTCTGCCAAAACCACTAAACTCCAATCTTCTCAACCAACTCTTTAAACATCTTTCCCCGCACCTCATAATTGGGAAACATTCCCCAGCTTGCACATGCCGGAGACAATAGCACCGCATCCCCAGGCTCTGCCCATTTTACGCAGAGCGCAAAAGCCTCCTCAAAGGTATCTGCAAGCAGGATATTCTGCACACCGTGAGCTTTCGCACAGGCGGCGATCTTTTCTCTCGTCTGACCAATCAGCACCAGCGCCTTCACCTTTCCCTCAAAAGCCTCTATCCATTCATCATACTCGCTCTGCTTATCATAACCGCCACCTATCAGCACCGTAGGACGGTCCATTGCACGTATCCCCTGGATTGCCGCATCTGGGTTGGTTCCCTTTGAATCATTATAATAATCCACTCCGTTCTTTGTAGCGACAAACTCAATTCTATGTTCTACCGCCTTAAACACACGTATCGTCTTAAGAATGATATCCATAGGCACCTGCATGGCATGACAGATGGCAATGGCAGCCATCACATTTTCCACATTGCACATCCCTACAAGATTCATATCGTGGATATTCATCAGTCTTTGCGTTTCTATTCCTTTTCCGGGAAGTTCTTCTGCC
Source organism: Lachnospiraceae bacterium (assembly GCA_014804245.1). Classification (GTDB taxonomy): domain Bacteria; phylum Bacillota; class Clostridia; order Lachnospirales; family Lachnospiraceae; genus Suilimivivens. The sequence goes on from JAAVAE010000009.1 coordinate 30,775, forward strand.
ATGCAGATTTCCTCTCCATCAAGATAAACTCCCGTTTCAAGCTTTCTTTTGGAAGAAAAGAAAACAACCTTTGCCGGGCACCTGTCTCCGAAATCCCTAGTGTAAGGATCTTCATAGTTCAAAACACAGGTATCCTCTTTCGTCTGATATCTTGTAATCGCCTCTTTGGTCCTCACATAGCATTCCATCGTATGGTGACGGTTCAGATGATCCGGCGTGATGTTGAGGATTGCAGATACTGCCGGTTTAAAGGTGTGGATCGTTTCCAGCTGAAAGCTGCTGATTTCCGCAACCGTTACGGTTTCATCTTTTGTCTCCAGTGCAATTTCCGTGTAAGGATTTCCAATATTTCCTACCACATAGACAGAACGATAATACGCCTCCATGATCTGCCCTACCAAAGTAGTGGTGGTGGTTTTTCCATTGGTTCCCGTGATTGCCACTACGCTTCCCTTAGCGTATGCATAAGCCAGTTCTATTTCTCCCCAGATTGGGATTCTAAGCGCCCTGTACTCTTCAAGCATAGGTGCGTCAACCGGCACACCAGGGCTGATTACCACAAGCGCGATTTCCTTTTTTATCTCCTCCGGAACGCTTCCCAATAAAATGGTAAGCCCCGGTATCTGTCCTGCCCTCTGCCTGATTTCTTCCTCATTTTGTTTGTCATTCCCATCAAACAGTACCGGATAAGCTCCTAAACTTCCCAGCAGGCGTGAAGCGCCGATTCCGCTTTTGCCGCTTCCTACCACCAGAACCTTTTTACCCTGTATTTCCATAATAAATCTCCTTGTCAGACCTTTATATTCCAAGCACGGCTAGAAGGCAGAGCATTGCAGTAACAATGGAAAAGACTGCCACCACCTTCGTCTCCTTCCATCCGCACAATTCAAAGTGATGATGGAGCGGCGCCATTTTAAATATTCTTTTTCCCCCGCTTATCTTATAATAAACCACTTGTATGATAACCGACAGAACCTCAACTACATAAATAAGACCTACAATAGGCAGATACAAAGGCATCTGCATCATGTACGCACAAGCTGCCACAAATCCCCCCAGTGCCAGCGACCCGGTATCTCCCATGAACACACTTGCCGGATGCACATTAAACAGCAGAAAACCCAAAAGAGCACCTGTCACCGCACAGGTAATCGGTGCGATTCCCGCCCCTGTTCCGACAGCTGCCACCGTAAAAAAGGTCGCCACCATTACCGTCACACTGCTCGCAAGACCGTCCAGTCCATCCGTGAAATTCGTGCCGTTGACCGTGCCGATTACTACCACAAATAAAAGCGGAATATCCAGCCTGCCGAAATCCACAAAATATCCCTTCATAAAAGGAATACGCATTGTCAGTGACACATCCGCTGCATTAAGAAGGTAATAAGCAAATATTCCGGTCACCACGATCTGCAAAAACATTTTCTGCCAGGGCTTAAGCCCCATGGAACGCCGAAGCACTACTTTGATGTAGTCATCCAAAAAGCCAATCAGTCCAAAACCTAACGTCAGGAACAAAACCGGCGTGATCTTCGGATAATCCTTTACATATAGTACAGATGTAACTGCCACACTGACCATAATCAGGATCCCCCCCATTGTAGGTGTCCCTGACTTTTTCAGATGGGTGCTTGGTCCGTCATCTCTTACAGTCTGCCCTGCTTTCAGCCTCTTAAGCAGGGGAATGATGAAGGGTCCAAGTGCCGCGCTTAATGCAAATGAAATCAGTATGGGCACGATAATAAAACTGCCTGCCATAGCCTGCACCTCTCAATTATAATCCATTTTCCCCAAATAAGGAAGAATATTTTCAAAAAGCTGCCTTACCACTGGTGCCGCCACCTGCCCGCCGTAGTAAACTCCCTGCGGATTATGGATGATGACAAGGGCAATCACCTGCGGATCATCTGCCGGTGCAAAACCTACAAAAGAAGCAATGTATCTTCCGCTTCCTCTGGGAAGGGTCTGGCTGGTTGCCGTCTTCCCTCCCACTCTTGCACCCTCTACGTATCCATTTTTCCCCGAACCATTTTCCACCACCTGCTCCAGCATCATCCGCATGGTAGCAGAGGTTTCCTCTGATACAATATGCTCTTTTACCGGATAGGAGAACCTTTCAATTTCAGTTCCCTCTCTGTTGGCAGTCATGACGGCAAGATGAGGCGTGATTCGGTTTCCTCCGTTTACGATGGAAGATGCTGTAGTGATAAGCTGTATAGGCGTAATCTGAAAAGATTGCCCGAAAGATACGGTTGCCAGTTCCACAGCTTTCATATCTTCCATCTTGTGCATGATTGTTCCCGCCTCCCCCGGCAGATCCACACCGGTCTTACTTAAGAGCCCAAACTGGGTAAAATAACGATAGTAATTTTCCACCCCCAGCCGCAGACCTACCGTAATAAATACCGGGTTACAGGTGTTTATGAAACTCTAACGTTTTCCTGCATAAACGGCCTCCTTCCGGCATTCCCCTTCCGGTTCAAAGGAAATCAGAAGCCTGCCGTCCTTATGTACCTCAATCTGATGAATCTGCCTTAATAATGCTTTCGTGCCTGCTTTCTTAATCAGATTTTCGTTCCGGATTACAGTTTTTATATCTTCTATACGCGCCTCATAATTATTATATTGCAGATGGTTTTGCTTTATGCCGTCTATTTTGGATTCTATCAGTCTGCACCTGTCCGCTAAGTCGGCGCTGTGCTTTTCATAATCCAGATCGCCAAGCACACCGCCAAGCAGCTTTTCTATCAGCATATCTTTTCTGGATATCAGCCTTTTATACTCCTTTTCAAGCTTTTTCAGTTCCTTTTCCCCACTTTGCGCTTCCAGTGCCTTTCTTAAGGTGTGCATTGCCTCGGCAAGCATCTGCTCCTCCTCCCAAAGCGGTTCACAATCATTTTTAAGGGCATCCCCCACGCACATAAGAAGCTTTTCCTCCAAAAGATTGATATTGTCACATCCCCTTGCATGCGCCTTGCCCCCCGTCCTGCCGTTTTCCAGAAAGGTGGCGCATTTCCATACCACTTTTTTTCCTGTGCCGGAGGCATAGCAGGTTCGGTAATAATATCTCCCGCACTCTGCACACTTTAGTTTCCTAGACAATTCATATTTTCCGCCGCGCTTATCTTCGCAGGAACTAATTCCTCTCTGGCAGCTTCCGGCTCTCTTTTTCATAACAGCAATCACTTCCTCCTGGTATTCCCTTGAAACAATGGGCGGCAGGGCACTGTCCATGATGATCCAGTCTTCCTCCGGTACCTCCTCATACTTTTTCGTATCGAAATTGTAAGTCTTCCTATTTAATATCATGGTCCCGTGAGCTCTTGGCGTATACAGCATTTTCCTCCATTGCACCTCAGATATTTTCTGTCCCCGTCTTCCCCTGGCGCCAAGCTCATACAAAGTGTTGCTTATGGTATAAAAGCCTTTTCCCTCCTTTGCCAACGCAAATGCGGTTCTATAGTACTCTGCTTCCTCCTCATTGACCTCATAGCGATCCTTCCCCACCTTATTCCATCCAAACATATCGCAGGTGATATTGCACCCGCTCCTTTTCTGCTGCCTCCTCCTATGAGCATTTTTAATTTTCTTGGACAACTCTCTGCTAAAGTCCTCTGCCAATATCGCCTTGATGCCGGAAATCAGATTATCATCAGGAGTGTAAAATTTTCCTTCTATATATATATACAGTTTCAATCTGTTTTCTGTAAGCCTGCTTAAGAAAAAGTACCAATCCTTTGCCGAGCGCGTAAGCCTGTCAATGGATTTGATCATAACGATATCAAATCTGTCCTTTTCCATATCCTCCAGCAGCCTTTGATATTCTCCGCGCTTATATGCCACGGTCCCCGTCTGGGATTCGATATACTGTTCCACAATCAGCCATCCCTTTTTTTCCGCTATCTCCCTGCTCTCAACAGCCTGGGTTGCAAGCGCATTCTTCTGACTTTCCTCCTCCGTACTGCATCTGTTATAAATTCCCACTCTTTCCAACTTCTTCTCCATTCTGAAATGACACAAATTCCCGCATTTCCTCACGGGCAATGATAACCTTCACAGCATTTTTCTCTGAACTGCTGATAAGCCCCCTTTCTGCCAGCAATTCTGAAAGGTGAATCAATATCTGCTCTCTCATTCCGCTTTTCTCCATTATGCCGATTCCCTTAAAGTTTTACTTTAATATATTCTTTTCATGTCCAAATATTGAAAAATATGTTTAAAATGCTCGTCAATCCCTTGAAAACCATTGACTTTAATGCTTTAAACTAGTATAATCTGATACGCAGTGATTTATTTCACTGTAATATTTTATGGGAGGAACCATTATGAAAAAAGCACTTGTTTTACTTTTAACCGCAGCTATGGTCAGCGGTCTTGTTGCTTGCGGAAGCCCTGCTTCAACCACTCAGGATGCATCCGCCTCTGAAAGCAGCACAGAAACCACAACCGAAGCAGATTCCGCCGACAGCGGAGAAATTACAAATGTGGAGGCAGACGGCACTGTATACACAGTAGGTATCTGCCAGCTCGTACAGCATGAAGCATTAGATGCTGCTACACAGGGCTTTATGGATGCCCTGAGCGAAGAATTAGGCGATCAGGTTACCTTTGACGTCCAGAATGCACAGGGTGACTCTAATACCTGTTCTACTATCATCAACAGCTTTGTTTCAAGCAATACAGATTTAATTCTTGCTAACGCAACTCCTGCTCTGCAGGCTGCTGCAGCCGGAACAAACGAGATTCCGATTCTCGGAACTTCTGTTACAGAATACGGCGTAGCACTTGATATCGACAACTTCAGCGGTACTGTTGGCGGCAACATCTCCGGTACTTCCGATCTTGCTCCGCTTGACGGTCAGGCTGATATGCTTGCAGAATTATTCCCTGATGCAAAGACAGTAGGTCTGCTTTACTGTTCTGCTGAGGCAAATTCTCAGTATCAGGTAGACACCATCAAAGCATTTCTGGAAGAGAAAGGTTACAGCTGTGAGTATTACTCCTTCTCTGACTCCAACGATATTTCCGCTGTAACAACGAACGCAGTTGATTCCGTTGATGTTATCTACATTCCTACAGACAATACCGCTGCTTCCAACGCAGAACTGGTTAACAACATCTGCCTTCCTGCAGGTGTTCCAATCATTGCAGGCGAAGAAGGAATCTGTGCAGGATGCGGTGTTGCTACTTTGTCAATCAGCTACTATGACATCGGTGTTGCTACCGGTAAGATGGCTGCAAAGATTCTTGCTGAAGGCGCAGACATCTCTACGATGCCTATCGAATATGCACCTACCTTCACTAAGAAATACAATGCAGCTAACTGTGAAGCACTGAATATCACCGTTCCCGATGATTATGTAGCAATCGGTGAGTAATCTATTGACTAAAACCTTGCAGCGGGGGAATTTATTCTCTCGCTGTTTTTATTAAAAATCGTTGCTTGGCAACGACGATTCAGAGAATGCTCCGCAGACTTACAGACCGCGGACAATTGGAGGGTAATCATGAATATCTTGCACTTATTGAATTCTATGCCGGGAACCGTCGCACAGGGACTTATATGGGGTATCACGGCTATCGGTATTTACATCACTTACCGGATTCTTGACCTCGCGGATCTTACCGTTGACGGTTCCTTATGTACCGGCGGTGCCGTCTGCATTATGATGATGGTTTCCGGTCAGAACGTTTTTGTATCCATGCTCGTAGCCACCTTAGCCGGTATGTTGACCGGACTGGCGACGGGAATTTTTCATACCTTTATGGGTATTCCCGCTATTTTATCTGGTATTTTAACACAATTAGGGCTTTATTCCGTAAATTTGAAAATTATGGGAAAAGCGAATCAGGCAATTAACGTTGACAAATACAACCTTTTGGTTTCTTCACGATATATTAAAGGAGTAGATTTCTTCAAAAACACCATATTTATAGTCGCCATCTGTACACTTATACTGGTAGCTCTTCTTTACTGGTTTTTCGGTACAGAACTTGGATGCGCGCTGCGCGCAACCGGATGCAACGGCAATATGTCCCGCGCGCAGGGAATCAACACAGATTTCTCCAAGGTACTGGGACTTATGATTTCAAACGGTCTTGTAGGATTATCCGGCGCCCTGCTGGCACAATATCAGGGATTTGCCGATATCAATATGGGCCGCGGCGCGATTGTCATCGGACTTGCCGCCGTCATCATCGGCGAAGCTGTCTTCGGACGCCTCTTCCACAACTTTGCACTTAAACTGATCAGTGTTGCCCTTGGCTCTATCCTTTATTATGTAGTTCTTCAGACAGTTGTATGGATGGGCATTGTGGACACAGACAATTTGAAATTACTGACTGCACTTATCGTTGCTGTTTTTCTTGCCATTCCCTACTGGAAAGACAAATATTTCAGCAAAGCCGTTGTAAAGAATGGAGGCGAACCCAATGCTTGAAATCAAGAACGTCACAAAAATATTTAATCCCGGAACTGTAAATGAAAAACTGGCTTTAGACAATTTTTCTCTTACCCTTGAGGACGGCGATTTTGTCACTGTCATCGGAGGTAACGGTGCAGGCAAATCGACCATGATGAATGCCATCGCCGGCGCATGGACCGTGGACGCTGGTCAGATTCTGATCGACGGCATTGATGTCACAAAGCTGCCTGAGCACAAACGCGCTAAATTCCTTGGACGTGTTTTCCAGGATCCCATGACCGGAACTGCGGCAACCATGGGAATCGAAGAGAATCTCGCACTGGCTAAACGCCGCGGCCACGCCCGCTTCCTAAGACCGGGCATCACCAAAAAAGAACGGGAAGAATACAGAGAACTGTTAAAAATATTGGATTTGGGTCTGGAAACCCGCCTTACCTCCAAGGTTGGCCTCTTATCCGGCGGACAACGCCAGGCACTGACTTTGCTCATGGCAACGCTCCAGAAACCCAAACTGCTCCTTTTAGATGAGCATACGGCAGCCCTTGATCCTAAGACTGCTGCAAAGGTTTTGGAAACTACGGAGTACATCGTGGGCAAGGATCATCTGACCACCCTTATGATCACTCATAATATGAAGGATGCTATTGTTCATGGGAACCGGCTGATCATGCTGATGGATGGGAAGATTATTCTGGATATCAGAGGAGAAGAAAAGAAAAAGCTGACGGTTAAGGAACTGCTGCAGAAGTTTGAGGCGGCAAGCGGAGAGGAATTTGCTAACGATCAGGCGATTCTTGGGTAACGAAAAGATTATTCCCTAAGTGTTAGGTTGTTGAAGGGAATGAAGGGATGCGGCGGGAGGTTTTTGGGGCCTGAGCATCCGGCGGATATAAAAAGATACTCCGGACCTATGTCCGGCAGTAAGAAGGGCTAGGCATCTCTTGGGTAGGATGTCTATGTTGACGCAAACGGCGTATTGGTCCATCCATGGACCAAGTTACGCCTTCCGCGGACGTCCTGTCCGCGGATTGCTGGGTGTCGAGAGAGATGCCAAGTCCTTCTAACTGCCTTCCATAAGGTTCCGGGGTATCTTTTTATATCCGCCGGATGCTCAGGCCCCAAAAACCTCCCGCCGCATCCCTTCATTCCCCCGACACTTTGCTGTTCCCCTTATGTTGACCGACTCCTCTGTCTTTCTTTACGAAGCATTATGCTAAAATAGATGCCGCAGAGTGTGATTTGCACGATTGTGGAGGCGGGTATGGCAAGGCCGATGTGGAATAAGGATACTGGGATTTGTTTGCTCATAAGCCAAGTGATTGGCATTCGCACGCCAAATGCACAAATGGTTCCTTGGAGCATGACAAAGGTTGTTCTGCCGCATCCGTTGAAGTAGCCTATAAAGCAGAACAAGAATGAAGTAAATATGCAGTCTATCGCATATGCTTTCAGATACTCAGCAGCTGCCAAAATAATTGCAGTGTCTTTGGCAAAGATGCCTGCCAGCAAATCACCGCGGAAAAAGGTGAATAAGCACATCACTATGCCTACCACCAAAGAGGACGCGATTCCGCACCACAACGCTTTTCTTGCCCGCTCTGGTTTTCCGGCGCCAATATTCTGTGCAACAAAGGCAGACATGGACTGCATATAGGCAGAAGCAACCAGCATCAGGAAACCGCACATTTTCTCTGCTACGCCAACGCCTGCTGAGACAACCAGTCCCAAACCATTCATAATAGCCAGGATTACAAGGAAAGAAATGCTTGCCAATAAATCTTGAAGCGCAATGGGAATTCCAAGCTTTAGTATTTTGCTGATATATATGCCCCTCGCCCGTATATCTTTTAAGGAAAAAGTAAACGGCAGTTCACGCCTCCGGATGATAACCAGTGAAATCAATACGCTTACTGCCTGTGCAGATACTGTGGCAATCGCAGCCCCGGCTGCTCCCATATGGAAAAGGGCTACAAGAATCAAATCTCCTACAATATTCAGAACGCAGGCAATGAATACTGTGATAAGCGGCACTTTTGAATCGCCGATTCCTCTGAAAATACTGCCTACCAAGTTATAGGCAACAATAAATACCGTACCGACAGAACAGATTGTAATGTATGCAGCGGTTTCCCCATAAGCTTCCTCCGGAGCGTGCATTATTTCTGCCAGGAAAGGCGCTGCTGCGACCATTATCACCGTGAGCGCTATGGCAATCACCCCAAACAGCCAGATTCCGCTTCCGATAATCTTGCCAGCCTCATCTCTTTTCCCTTCACCGATTTTTCTGCCGACAAAGACAGTCAGCCCCATCGCAAGACCTGTAATCACAATCGTAAGCGTCTGCATGACCTGACTTCCGGTAGACACTGCCGATACAAAAACATCAGCCCGTTCACCGCCAAACTGCCCTACAATCAGCAGGTCACCCGCACCATACATAGTCTGCAAAAATAACGCCAATAATACCGGCAGTGCAAACCGTATCAACGGCGCAAAGATTTTTCCTTCCGTGAAATTTTGTGTCTTTTCCATAAAATCCTCCTTCATCCAAAAACGCCGGATAAGATAACCGCACAAATACTGTTATCTTATCCGGCATCACACCATACGCTGTGCTTACCCTCCGATAAAAGCCCTATGCGACATCTTATCCGGCGTTACATTTACGAATTGCAACATCCTCCGATGAACGTTGTAATTTTACTATGCATTTTACAAAATGTCAATAACCTTCAATTTCCTCAAAATGAAGCTTTCACCTAATTTCCATCTTTTGATTTTTGCACCGTTGGTGTGTTTTTTCTTGACAAAAACTTTATTTTTAATTACTCTATATATGTAGTGGTGTACATATATACTATTACTAAAACGTAGTCAGCAAAACTGCAATATTTGAGGTAAAGAACAACTATGGATGAGAAACTATATAAAGAGCTTAGTAAGCTAACAAAAGATAAAAACATATGGAAAGAGAATATCCCCTATATAGCCTCTTTACTTAAAAATCAATCCGCCAAAATAGTAGCTAAAGCATTGTGGCTGCTTGGTGAAATGGGCTTGCGATATCCGCAAGAGGCTGCGCCATATATAGGCGAGATTGCTACATTTATTGGTTCGGACAATGACTTGTTGAGAGAGCGCTCCGCTAATGCGCTGGGGAGAATTGGCAGAGCCGATTGCAAACTTATTATGCCCTTTATGAACGAGTTGTGTTCCTTAGCAAAAGATAAAAGTCCCAATGTACGGTTGAGTTTTATATGGGCATCTGAAAATATCGCAACAAATGCACCGACAGTATATAAGGACTGTTTAACAATATTTGCAGACCTTCTAAATGATGAAAACGAAAGAGTGAGAATAGAAGCGCCAGAGATGTTTCGAGTTTTAGGAAAGCGCGTGCCAGAGTTTGTTGAGCCGTACTTAGATAAATTAAAAGATATGGCCGACCACGACGAGGTAAACGTAGTTCGTATTCATGCCGCAGGAGCAATCAAAGCTACAATTAGCCATTAATGTTACAGAGGAATCGTCAGTTACGGGAAACAGCAAAGCATCAGGGGAATGACGGGATGCGAAGGAATATGAATAACGTAGCGGGCAAATTGAAGCAGTGTGGTGGGCGGATTTTGGTGTCGTGGTGCCCGCGCTGAGGGCTGACGGTACAAAAAACCTCCCCAGAACCTTATGGGAAGTGGTTAGAAGGAGCCGTATCCCTTTAAATACCCAGCAATCCGCGGACAGGATGTCCGCGGAAGGCGTAACTTGGTCCACGGATGGACCAATACGCCGTTTGCGTCAGCCTTGATAAACCTTCCAAGGGATACGCGCTCCTTCTTACCACTGTACATAGGTTCTGAGGAGGTTTTTTGTACCGTCAGCCCTCAGCGCGGGCACCACGACACCAAAATCCGCCCACCACACTGCTTCAATTTGCCCCCTCTTCTTCTCCGTTCCATAAACACCGGTTTACAGCTGTTCATGGTTGCCTGCACAAAGTTCTCCGCCCCATGCCCCGCAATTTTATGGCATCGAATCTTCCGATCCTCCACCATAATATACCCCGGACAGCTAAACTGATCCTCCGTAGTAACCACACCGCCCTCCAGCCCGGCTGCTGCTGTGATGATTTTGAAGGTGGAACCCGGTTCATACGTATCACTGATACATCCATTTCGCCACATCCCATTCAATAACTCCTGTTTTTTTTCTTCTGTAAGTCCTGTGGTATCTGTTCCATCCTGTAATGTATAAGGCTCGTTCAGATTAAATTCCGGCACATCCACCATTGCCATGATTTCTCCATTTTGCGGGTTCATGACAATAATCGACACTCTGTCCGCCTCCTTGGTCTCCATAACCTGTTTTGCAAGCTGGGTGGCATAGCTTTGGATGTTCATATCCAGGCTGGTATAAAGGTCATTGCCCGCAATAGGCTCAACCCTCTCCTCCCCTGCCGCGTCAAGTTCCACTCCTTTGGCGTCCGTGACAGTGAGAATCATTCCATCCTCACCCCTTAAGTACTCTTCGTATTTGACCTCCAGACCAATAATACCCTGATTATCCCCTCCTGTAAATCCCAACACCTTTGACGCCAGCGAATCATAGGGATAATAACGCTTATAGTCTTCATCTACCTTGACCCCTTCCAGATTATAGGCACGGATGGCATCTCCTATTTCTTTATCCACATTGCTCTTGATTTTCTCTATAGCTGAATACTTTTCAACCCTCTTCCGCACATACTCCTCCGAAAGATCCAGCTCCTTACAAAGGACTTCTACGATTTTATCAGGATCCTTAATCTGGTTATGTATGACGGAAATCGTGCAGACTGTTTTATTATCAGCTATGACGGTTCCGTTTGCATCCAGTATCCTTCCTCTTGCCGCTTTGATACTTCTTTCTCTTTCGTGAAGCTCCTTTGCCTTTTCCGTATAGTAATCTGACTGAAATACCATCAGATATACTAATCTTCCAGCAAGAACTACGAAAATGATAAGACATGCAAAAAAAATCGTGACAATCTTTTTTCTGTTATAGGTTTTGCTTTTAGTCATAAAAACCTCATAGAAAAGGTATTATTATAATCTATTACCTATTCTATGAGGTTATTCTTTTAAGATATGTAACTGTTCAGTACCTTCACAGTTACAATGCAAAATCCATCCTAAATTGCCTACGGCAATGGGATTTTGTATGCCTGAATCATGTTCTTACGGTCTCAGCAGTAAATGCTTCGACCTGTACTGAATAGTTACGATATTTCTTTATTCTGCTGGTGTCGGTTCCGCGGAAGGCTCTGCCGTCCCCTCTTCTCCGCCGGCGCTTTGTCCCAAATCATAGCTTCCGCCAAGGGCGTGACCGGTTTCAGGATCCACATATTCTCCGGTATTCGGATCTACCGCGTAGCCGGTAGCAGGATCAATAGGGAAAGTCTTCCATATTGCTTCCTTGGGCGCTTCTTCTTCACCTTCTCCATTGCCTTCGGGATTTTCCTCGCCGGATTCCCCATCAGGAGAGTCGCCTTCTTCCCCTTCTCCTTCCGTTACGGGAGGTGTCATGATTTCAATCTGCAGTGCTTCAAGTTCTTCAATTTCTTTTTCTGAAAGCTCTTCTGTCATGAATATCCCTTTATAAGGAAGTACTTCCGTGAGAATGTTCTTTACGATTCTGGTGGCAAATTTTGCATCATCCATAATGCTTCCCGGAACATTCGGTCTGTCTACTACCACATATATGGCAATCTGCGGATCATCTATAGGCGCATATCCCATAAAAGATACCACATACTCTCTGTTACCGCGGGGCAGGGTTTCGGCAGTTCCCGTTTTCCCGCCGATCAGATATCCGGCAGGTCTTGCGGTCTTTCCTGTTCCGTTTTCTCCGGATACCACCAGATTACACATTTCACGCACCTTAGCCGAAGTGCTCTCGGAAATCGTCTGCTTTAAGATTCTCGGTTCTATATTCTGTACCGTGGCCCCCGATGGGCTTACTATTTTACTGACCAGATGAGGTTCATAATAGTATCCGCCGTTTATCAGCGAACAGAATCCGCTTATCATCTGAATCATAGTGGCATTGTATCCCTGTCCAAAGCTATTCGTCGCAAGGTCCGTCAGCCCCATGGTATCTTTGTTATAAACTACGCTTGCCGTTCTCGCCTCGCCCGCAAGATCAATGTTTGTCTTAAGCCCGATATTAAAAATGTGCTGAAAATCCGTAAACGTATCTACCCCTGTAGCCATAGCGATATACATCATATTTACATTGCAGGATCTCTCCACTCCCTCTGCAATCGACAAATATCCATCACCATATTTATTGTGGCATTTGATATCATGGGTACCTACATGCAGCTTTCCTTCGCAATTATATTTCTCGTCTCCGATAATGCTTCCGCTTTCTATCCCTGCTGCTACGGTAAAGGGCTTTGAAACAGATCCAGGCTCATAAGTATCACTGATACAGAAATTTTTCCACAGTGCATTCAACTGCCGGTAGAATGCCTCATTATCTTCCTCTATTGCTTTCACATTCTCTGCATTGATGTATTCCCCGGTTCTTTTTCCCTCTTCATCTAAAATAGGCATTCCAATGAGCGCATCCGTGTTTCTGGTGTCATTCAGGTCATAGACCGGATAACTCGCCATCGCCAGAATCCTTCCGGTGTTCACTTCCATTATGATGCAGCCTGTATTTAAGGCGCCGCAGCCTTCATGCGCATTGTCTCTATACTGCTCGTCAAATTTTTTCAGATACTTTTCTACAATGCTTTGTATATTGATGTCAATCGTAGATACCACACTGTTGCCATCTTCGGCAGAAATCGTGGTTCTCTGCAGATTGGAATCATCGTTGAGATACCCATACTCCCTGCCGGGTGTTCCTGATAAAATATCATTATAATACTCTTCCAGTCCATAGGAGCCTATATTATCGCTTGTGGTAAATCCAATCACATCACAGGCAAGGGTATTTCCCGGATAGGTTCTCTTATATTCCTCTTCAAACCAAATTCCTTTTATCAGCGAATCTTCCGCACTCTGCATTTCCAGAAATCCTTCAATCTGCTCATATTCCAGGCGTCTTGCAAGCACGCGATAACGGGACGTATCCTTATTCGCTTCTATGTAAGCACGCACATCGGAAGTATCGATTCCCAACTGGCTCCGCAGTGCATCAAGGGTAGGCTCAAGATATTCCTCCTTCTCTGACACTGCCACTGCATCCAGCACCACATTGTAAACCTTTTCGCTCGTTGCCAGAATGCTTCCATTGGCATCATAAATCGTACCTCTTTTAGCCGGAAGCGTGGTACTATCATATCTTTGCTGCGACAGAACCTGCTTTTTATATCGCTCGCCGTTATCTCTTGTAATGGCAAACAACCGATAAGATAATCCCACAAAAGCCAGCAGTACCAATAAAAAAAGTACTACCAGCTTCTTTTGCATCTTAATTGTGAATTTACTATGCTTCCTTTTACTATCCAAAACTGCACCTGCCCTAATCCGGAATGTCTCCTGTCTGTCTTATGTAATCGCTTCCTTCACCATTGAAGATTACAATCTGCCCTTCCTTAGCGTAACTCATACCAAGCTCCTGAATGGCAACTCTCTTTACCTCCTCCAGATTAATATCACTTGTTATCCTATTATAATTCTCATCATTATCACGCTTCAACTCATTGAGTTCACTTTCCAACGCCGCAATATGCTTGATACTGTTGGTAATATCCGACTGCAACGTTAAATACCATGTAAGGATAAAACCAGCTGCCACCATAGCGACTGCCATGGAAAGCACAGAGCCAATGTTCATATGGCGCGCACGTTCCCGGTTCTTACGGGTTCTGGTGCTCACCTTCCTTAGCGGTTCGTTCTCTCTCTCAGGCACTGCCTGCAATCTTCTGGCAGTATTTCCCTGCACATAAACGCTGTTCCTATATGCAGCTCTTCTTCTTGCTCTCTCATCTACTGCCATTCTTTTTAGTCTCCTTATTTTTTATGCTTTTTCAAATATTCTCAGCTTTGCGCTTTTCGACCTGGGATTTTCTTCCCGCTCTTCTTCCCCCGGCAAAATCGGTTTTCCAGTTATGACCTTACCCTGACTTACTTTTCCGCATACACATACCGGAAATGAAGGGGGGCATGTACAAGGATTTGCCGCCTGTTTAAATGCCATCTTTACGATCCGGTCTTCAAGCGAATGAAATGTGATGATACACAGTCTTCCTCCCGGATTTAACAAATCAATCAATTCGTTCAGGGAATCCTTCAATACTTCAAGTTCCTTGTTGCATTCAATCCTGATTGCCTGAAACGTGCGTTTGGATGGATGCCCCCCTTCTGCACGCATCTTTGCCGGAATGGATGCCCTTATGATCTCATTCAATTCACCGGTCGTTTCTATGGGCTTCTTTTCTCTTGCTTGTACAATATGTTTTGCTATATTTTTTGCAAATTTCTCCTCGCCGTAATCCCTGATGACTCGGAACAATTCCATCTCATCATAATGATTGACAATCTCCCTTGCTGTAAGACTCTGGCTCCTATCCATCCTCATATCAAGAGGTGTGTCAAACCGGTAGGAAAATCCTCTCTCCTGAGTGTCCAACTGATAGGATGATACGCCCAGATCCAGCATCATTCCGTCTATGCCGGTAACGCCAAGCGATGCGAGAACAGCTTTGGTATTTCGATAATTGCTTCTGACGATGGAAACCTTGTCTCCAAATTCAGAAAGCCTTTTACCCGCAGCCTCGATTGCAGCTTCATCCTGATCGATTCCAATCAGTCTTCCGCTCTCTCCAAGCCTTGCGGCAATTTCCCGGGAATGCCCCCCGCCGCCTAACGTTCCGTCCACATAAATCCCGCCCGGCTTTATGTTCAATCCTTCGATTGTCTCCTCAAGCAATACGGATGTGTGCTTAAAAGCCATTGTTGCTCCTTTATCAAATGCCAATTCCAAGTTCTATCATATGCTTGGAGATTTCCTCCATATCCTGATAGGTCACAGTTCCTTCCCATCTGTCCTTACTCCAGATTTCAACCCTGCTTCCCACACCCACAAGCACTGTATCTTTGGTGATTCCGGCAAATTCACGAAGCACTGCCGGCAAAAGGATTCTTCCCTGCTTGTCCACTTCCACACTGGCTGCACCGGCAAGAAAGAAACGGGTAAATTGTCTTGCTTCTTTATCTATCATTGGTAATCCACGCAATTTTTCTTCAAAGGCCTGCCATTCGGGCTGGTCGAACACAAACAGACAGCCATCCATTCCCTTTGTTACCACAAATTCATCGCCCAATACCTCGCGGAACTTGGAAGGAATGATCAGTCTGCCCTTAGCATCTATTGTATGGTTGTATTCTCCCATAAACATATGCATTCACCCGTTCCAGGCATCCGCCATTATCTGTCATTGCGGATAGCTGCTCCTGCCTTTGTCTCTTAAAATGGTCTGCCACGGAAAGAACGGGGACGCTTTTACCACTTTCACCCACTTATAAAACACTTTCTACCACTTTCCACCACTTTTAGATACATTCTACCTCAATTTAGTAGTGAAAGCAAGAAAAAAAATGCGCCCTGCATGACCCTGCAACGCGCATAAATACTGGATTTTTCGTTTTTTTTAGTAAATATCCCCACATCTAGTGCACAGAAAAAATTCGCAGCACTAAATATGGGGATTTTATTTTTTAAAAAATTTTTATTTTTTTAGATTTTCTTTTTCATCCGCATCCGTATAACAACATCACAAATGACTGAACCTACAAACAGTACAATGGCAAGTATCTGGGAAACCGGAAGCGTAGTCCCCGGAATCAGGAGCTGGTCCGTTCTGATTCCCTCAATCCATGCTCGGCCAAGTCCATATCCGCCCAGATAGAGTAAGGCAATTTCCCCTTCAAATTTCTTATGCTTCCAGTAAAGCAGTAAAATAATCAATATAAGCAAGTTCCAAAGACTTTCATAAAGGAAGGTAGGATGTACCTGAATATAATTCACACCCTCCGTGATGTGTGCCGCAATAGACTCGGAAATATCACTGCTTCTGACCGCCGCAATTGGAAGACGCATTGCCAGAAGATTATCTGTATATTCTCCAAATACCTCTCTGTTGGTAAAATTACCCCATCTTCCAATTGCCTGCCCTAAAATCAATCCCACTACACCTGTATCCGCCATCCGAAATGCATTCTGCTTTTTTATTTTTGCGTAGATAAATAAGGTGGTAAACGCGGCAATCACTCCTCCGTAAATGGCGAGCCCTCCCTGCCTGATGTTGAAAACAGAAAGCAAGTTGTTCTTATATTGATCCCAGGCGAACACCACATAATAAATCCTTGCCCCAATAATGGAAAAGATGACCGCATAAATAGCAAAATCCCAATACAAATCCGGATCCTGCCCCGTTTTTTCGGCGACCTTTGCCGCAATCAGTATTCCAAGCAGGACACCAATCCCGATAATCACCCCGTAAAGGGCAATTTCAAAGCCAAACACACTGAAACTCTTAGGTACATTTCTCAGATAGATTCCCAGATTAGGAAAATCAATATCCATTATATCCATTTCTGCCACCCATGTTATACGTTAAAACGGAATAAAATCACGTCTCCGTCTCTCACAACATAATCCTTTCCTTCCATACCGACGAGTCCTTTTTCCCTGGCTGCTGCCAAAGAGCCCTGCTCCAGCAGATCCTTATAGTTTACTACCTCTGCTTTGATAAAGCCCCTCTCGAAATCGGTATGTATTTTCCCTGCTGCCTGGGGCGCCTTGGTTCCAAGCTTGATAGTCCATGCTCTTGTCTCATCCTCCCCGGCAGTTAAAAAGCTATGCAGTCCCAGCAGATGATAACTTGCCTTGATCAGCTTTTCAAGTCCCGACTCCTCAAGCCCTAAATCTTCCAGGAACATTTCCTTTTCTTCCTCGTCAAGTTCCGAAATCTCCTGCTCAATCTGGGCGCAGATCACAAATACTTCGCTTCCATTTTCAGCAGCGAATTCCCTGACAGCTTTCACGCCTTCATTTTCCGCCCCGTCATTAGCAAGATCATCTTCTCCTACATTCGCCGCAAATATAACCGGCTTATACGTTAAAAGATTATAAGAGTTCAAGAGAAGCAGTTCATCCTCATCCTCTGTCTCAAAGCTTCTCGCAAGCTTTCCCTCTTCCAAATGCGCCTTAAGCGATTCCAAAAGTGCCGCTTCCTTGGCAAGAGACTTGTCCATCCTTGCCGCCTTGCCCGTTTTGGCGATTCTTCTCTCAAGAATCTCAATATCCGAAAAAATCAATTCCAGATTGATGGTTTCAATATCACGCAGGGGATCTATGGTTCCATCCACATGCACTACATTGGTGTCCTCAAAGCAACGTACCACATGTACCACCGCATCCACTTCCCTGATGTTACTTAAAAACTGGTTGCCAAGTCCCTCTCCTTTGGACGCACCCTTCACCAACCCTGCAATATCCACAAACTCAATTACAGCCGGTGTGACCTTTTTGGAATGATACATGTCCCCAAGCAGCTTTAATCTCTCATCCGGAACTGCCACCACACCTACATTAGGATCAATAGTGCAAAAAGGATAGTTGGCGGATTCCGCGCCTGCCTTTGTCAAAGAATTAAACAATGTGCTCTTTCCCACGTTTGGCAATCCTACGATTCCTAGTTTCATTTCTATCTATATCCTCCTTAAAAAGCTTGATTTTATGCACTTTTTGAAAAGTTCACCTTTTTTACCGCACCAATTCCGCACCAATTTGGTATTAAAATATATAATTTTACAGGGCATTTCATATGGCACGATTCAATTCAAACTGACGAACAGCCTGTGTCAATGAGTCATCAGTGACATGCACATAGCGATCCATAGTGGTTTTAATGCTTGCATGTCCAAGAAGCTGCTGAAGCACTTTAGGCTGCATCCCGGCTTCGATTGCGCGGGTAGCATAGGTATGTCGAAGAGCGTGCATACAAAATCTCCTGATTCCCGCCTCGTCACACAGCTTATACAGATGCGTATCGTATGAACTATTTTTTGCCGGCTCTCCTGTGCGGAAGTTTATGAAAACCAAATCCTTCATAACAAGCTGTTTTGTCTTGCCAGTCCGCCGATCCATATATTCCAGAATATTTGATGCGGTTTCTGCTTCCTTTCTGGAACCACGCTCCTCATAGCAATCCTTCAAAATCTGATATGCCTTATCCGTCAATGGAATAGTTCGGTAACTATGAACAGTTTTGGGCGGTCCTGCCCTCCATATATGTGTCTGATGCCTGTATTCCAACGTCTTGCTGATAGTCAGGGTATGTTTCTTCCAATTAATAGAATCCCATGTAAGCCCAATCATTTCTGATGTCCGAAGACCTGTTTCCAGCAACAGCGCATACTGACGATAATTGTGTGAACGCTTGGCAACCTCAAGGAACTTGTTCTGCTCATCCACTGTAAGGAAATGAATATCACTTACAGAACGGACAGGTTTCGTATATCTCACACCGTCCATCGGATGCTTCGAAATGATGTCATTGTTTACAGCCGCCCGGAACATCGTTCCCATTGTAATGTAAGTTTGTTTGATAGTAGAACCAGCATATTCAGCTTCCATGTGGTTTAAAATAACCTTACAATGCATTGGCTTAACATCTGATATCAACATATCTCCAATAATAGGCTGAATATTTTGGATATATCGCTCCCTATAATTACGCCTAGTATTAGGAGCAAGACTACAAATAAGATTTTCCATCCAATAATCAAACCATTCATCTACTTTAACATCAAATGCCACCATTACCATGTTATGCTTGTCTTCATACTGTGCATCAGCAAGCCAGTTTCTCGCTTCCGGCAACGTATTAAAATGTTTTTCTCGGCGACTGCCATCTTTGGCACAATAGCGTGCCGAATATTTTCCATCTTTCCTCTGACAGATACCTTTTCCGCATTCTTTGCCTTTTAAATTTTTACCCATATTATGAACTCCTTTCAGTGAACATCAGATGCCACGCTTCGCGAAACATCCTAATGTTAAGAAAAAGAGTCCAACACAATTAAGTATTATATCATGACGGACTCTCTCTCTTCAACAATATTTTGAAACAATTCATGTTTGATGGCTATATCACAACTTTTTTGCTAATATAGCTCTCAAACTCTTTCCGTTTAACCAGTTTCCGTGTACCTATATAAAGTACAAAAGGGCATCCGGGTTGCTTAAGCAAGGTGTCAATTTTGTTGATTCCGATATTGCTGTACTCTGCCGCCTCACGGATTGTCAATGCCATCTTTTGGCAAATCGGAACTCGTTCAGATTTTGAATTTTCTATGTCACCGTTTTGCATAGTGATTCTGTTTTCGTTTGTTGTCATTATAATTGCTCCTCTCCACATTTTATAATGTATATCTGTTTACCTTCAATCTCACAAAGCCATTATTGTGTGTGATATATCACACTTAAGTTAATAATATATAAGTATTATAGTAGGATAAACAATGATACAACTGCATCCTTTACATATAATATTTTTAAATTATTTAAGTTTCACCCCTTTGAATCCTCTACGTTGATTTCCTATCTTAATACGAGCAACTGTATTTGGTAAGAGTGCAAATATTTCTCTCGAAAAGCGATCTCCAGCAATGGGGGCATATTTATTTTTTTGACAAAATAACTGATATGCCTCTTGTAATTCACTTGTTGGAATGCTATAATCTTCCTCGAAACAACAACAACTATCCACAAAGCGCCGGAGGCCCAATTCCTTGTCAATGGGAATGCCTGAACTAACCACACAGATTTCTGGTTTAAACTTATCTGCTCCTGACCACGCATATCCACCAGCAACAAGTCGCCGATATGCTGCAAACGCATGATTGAACAATGCTGGTAGTTCTTCTTGCATTTTCACTAGGATATCTTTATCCTGCTTATGTTTAGGAATGGACTTCAAAAAAGGAATATATACAACACGGTTAATAAAGGCTGCATCATACTCTTTAATCCGCAGCGGATGATTCGAAGCAAACAGCAACTTGCACATAGGTTTAAAGCTCGATGCCTGAACATATTTCGCCTCAGCTTCTAAGCGATTCGCATCTGAAAGCATCTTGATTTTGGAAACTGTTGTTGATGTCAACGGACTATCTGGTAAGTCCTCAGAAATATTTAGCTTTGCATTTACTAAATTGCCCAAAGCAAATTTACCACCTAAATCCTGTAAAGCAATCCTCGCCACCTTGTTTGGACCAGATGTTGGAAAGAATGAGGCTATCAAATCGCAAAACCTACTTTTTCCCGCATCCCCAACACCTTCTAAATAGAAAAATGCTTTAGCCTTCATATCATTGCTGAGTATATATCCTATAACCTGCAGCATCAACTCAAGCAAATCACGATCTCCGTCTGCGATAGTTTCCAGAAACTTTTTCGTATACGGCATTTCCCTACAGTTAAAATCATAATCTATTCCTAATGCCGAGCTTGATACATCCTCTGGTGAATTTGGGCGAAATCGTCCAGTATTTACTTCTAATGTGCCGTTTTTAAAAACTATAATCTGTGCATTTATTGGGAATTCATCAATTTGTTTAACGGTACAGTATCGCAATAAAGAAACCGTATTTCTAACTAACTGCAAAGAGCTTGCACGACAGATTTCTTTATGATAAAATCGAAAAATCATTTGCCCTGCCATCTGTTCTGATAATGCACAATAAAATTCCCCATTATAAAAATAGATTTTATCATCGACTAAAATTAGTTTTACTCGCTTTACAAAATCTTCTGCAATTGCAAGAGCCAAATCTTTCTTTTCACCATCTTCCTGTCTACTGACACTAGTTCTCTCAATAGCTGGATAATCATGCCCTCTTGGTATCTGCTTCGTTGATACAGGCCAACTGCGAACTTTCTTTGGTTTAACTACAAGTTCTTCCTCAATATCATTGATAAAATTTCTTTTCTTGTCTACTACATATTGTGTTTTTTCGCACTTAGGCTTATTATATTCCGTAACAATAGAGACTTGATCGAGGGCTGAAGACTTACCTTTGTATATTTTATCAAACTCAGACTGTTCAGCAGGTTGATTAAATTCATAATCCGCATCACTAAATAATGATGATACAGCATCACCATTATTTGATGAAGCTCGTTTTTTAAGAATGTTTGTCGTCTTTGTCTTGCTCATTTTCATCATCCTCCTTTTCAATCATTGGTCTCTGATTCTCAGTACCCTCAGATACAAAATTATCTGATAATAATAAATTCTTAACGGGATTAAGACTGTAGCCCATGATGATACTGAAGTAAACCTGTGCAGGAATCCATGAATAACTGACCATTAGACCAATTTCTCTTTCCGGAGTAGAATTTTCACTAATGGAAAGCAAATGAAATTCTGTTAACTTAGTAAACAAAGTTTTTTTATCATCCTTCGTAACCAAAAAAGCCTGTGCATCACTGCCCCCAATGAACACTAACGAACTAACCGCGTCTTCTCTTTTTATATGAAGATATACAGGTTTAGAAGCATCCATTGCAACAGCCTTAACCACTGTACTACCAAGCTCATACTTATTTCCTTTAAACCTAAGAACACCTTCAACAAAATTAATCTCGATATTATCTGGCTTGCTTTCCTTAACATTACTACGAATTTGAAAGCACTTTTCCTGCATCTCCTCCTCCGTAAATATCTGTGTCGATTGCTCTTTCTTGACTGTTGAAAGAATCCGTGCAAAGGGATCTTCATCCGACAAAGATTCAATATCTGCACGAATACCATCAGGATAAAACTCAGAAATTTCTTGATCCACCATTTTCTGTTCCTTTTCAAGCATTTTCAACGCAATGCTTTTCTTTTCCTTCTTTTTTCCCATTAGTACATCCTCCTGCTTATAAAAATGATAAATTCATAGTGTTAATTCGCAAATGGTATAATGGAACATTTTTATCCCTAATATCCTCAAATGCTCTGACCAACACTTTGTATAATTTTATTTTATTTAATCCCAAAATAATATATATGACAAATAATGTTTGCAAATCTGTCATTGACACACGAGTTGAAATAGTGTATAATGCACAACTTATTACATGTCTAGACTTGCACTGATGAGCGGATAAAAATTCGCTCCTATAGGAACACGTCTTAATAAACATAAAAAAAGACACGACCGTAGCCGCATCTTCTTAAAGATAAAATATTATAATTTCACTTTACATATCTAATACTGCATAATTAAAAATCTCTTCTGCTCTTTTTCCAAATTTCTTTTCTATATATTGTCGAAGATCATCGTCCTCTTGTATTCTTTTAATGACTTCTTTATCTCTTTGAATATATTCGTACCTTATCTCTTCATCATATTCATAAAAATTTTCACTGTAAATATCATCGCCAACCAGTTTTCTCCTTTCTTCAATAAGCATTCCTAATCCTTCAATATTGAGTGTTAATTCAACAAATCTTATAGCAAATTCTTTTTTAAGAATCCATTCGACTCTTTGTAAATACTTTGCTTGTTCACTATATGTCAAATCTTGTAAATTTAGTGCAAGGCAATCTATTAATGTATGACAATATTCTAATGAACGTAATGGCGATATAAGAAAAATATTACTAAAAAATTGAGCTAGATGAATCAACTCTGCTTCATTCATTCCAGTTTTATCTGCTTCATCAATCAATGCTTGTATTAACTTACGTACATCTTTTGATGAAAACGTTTTATCTCGGTTGCGCTCATTGACGAATTCAGCAACCATACCCTCGTTATCATAAAGCTGTGAAATGATAACTTTCATGAAAGATTTTTCCGATTCTTTAAACTCAATATTCTTTCCTCCATGTTTCAGTGCTTCCTTATTACTTCCTAGCCTTTCTATCAATATATCAAACGCACGTCGTACACGTCGCATATTAGCTTCATATGATACACTATCTTTCTCACCATGATCTTCTAGTACTTCTTTAATTATTTTTTCTAATGTAATTTTTTCTTGCATAATTTTAAGCCCTCCTTCATAAGACAATATACCTTAAAGTTTTTCGAATAGACACTAGACACAAAAATAACGTAAAATACCATTATGCAGGCACTTCTTAAGGGATTTTCTCTAGTGTCTTGTGTCTACTTAATTCTCCTTGGTGTTAGTAAAATATCTTCCGGTATCAGTATTTCTTTAAATTCTGTTTTAGACAGTGGCAAATGCAGTTCTATTTCTTTTCTTCTTGCACATAATTCCTTAAACTTATCCATGTCAATCTTCCTATTTCGAGATTTACCTATATACTCCACAAACAATTTAATGTCACTCTCTTCCCAACCAGATATCCTATAAGCAACTTCAAAACTTATTCTCTTCTGATCAAGAAACTTAGCAATGGTTTCAAGCAGCCTATCTGAGATTTTAATAATACGCCTATACTTACTAAAGGTAGCTGGTGAAATTCCAAGACTATGAGCCATCCTATCCCTAGTAGTGTCTCGTTTAGAATCTTCGTCTAACTTCTGTCTACTTTGGACATAAGTTTCATTCCCATCTTTTAACTTTTTTCTCTCTAAATCAGTTCTCTTACCTTGCCGGGAGTTCTTCCTAATAATCTTCTCATAATACTTCACTGCCTTAATCCTTTCTGAATAACTCCAATCTGAAAACGTCTGCTGGTTAAGATTGCTGTCATAATATACTTCTTCCACTTCACTCTCAGATAATCCATATCTTATATCCGCAATAATAACATTACGACCTAATGCCTTCATTGCCTTTACTCTATTATGACCACATAAGATTTCATACTTCTCATCATCAATTGGCCTGACAATAATTGGATGCAACTGCCCTAATCTCTCAATACTATCCATAAGTTGTTCCAGTCTTTCTCCATGATATGTTTGAGACGAATAGCTATGAAAAGGAATCAGATCTTTAATTTTTATCTCTCTTATTTCACCATGTACTTTGCTCATACGCATCTCTCCTTAAATTTTTTACATTATAAATCTCACCATTCTTCGATTCAAGTAATTATCAAACTATATAAATATAAATCTTCACTTAATAATCTTCATTAAGAATTATATCATTCATTTACACTTATATCAGATCATAATGTGTAGATTATAAAATACTACTTTTTATATTAATTAAAGCTACTGGAATAATAAAATATATCCAAAGTCTGAGAAATATCCAAGAAGGAAGATTTGTCAAATAAAAACTTTACAAAAAACTACTCTTATATAAATCTATACAAAAAAATTTATATTGGAGGAACTATATCATGATTTCTATTCATACCTTGGAACTAACTTTATCAACAAATTCAAAAGAATTTAATAATCTACTGTCCCGTGCCTATAAAATGGCAAAACAGTACAAACACCGTGTAGGATATTCAACCAAACACACATCCACTGATGTCCGTGTAGATGATTTTCTTGCCCCATATGGCATCACAATCGAGTATCACAACTGCAACTACAGAAAAATGATTAAATTCCGGGTGAATCCTAGTGAGGTCCTTGGTGGCAGTGACTTAAAACTATGGAACCCCAATAAAGAAAACATTAAAGTATTAATCAAGTTATTAGACAATCATATATCCAATTACTTTAATTCATACTACGAACTTAACGATCTCGTGCTGACTCGTGTTGAATTCACTGCTAATCTTGACGTTGGAACAGAAAATGTATCAACTTATATAAACCTTATGCACAAGATAGGCAAAGTAAAAAAATTTTCTACCAAATACAACAAGTTTGATTATACCACTGGCAAAATTAAAAAGGAACACAGCTTCGATTTAAAAGGAAACACGAATGGCATAGAATTTACAGTTTATGATAAAGAAGCTGAATTAGAAAAGAACGGAAAATGGGCTAAAGCTAAAAAAGCCAAAGGAATCTTAAGAATTGAGGTACGTTTGAAAAAGAGAACGGCTGTCGAAAAGGCTTTACACAATTTTTCTGATAAAAACGATATGACTACAAAAAAACAAATTAAACTTGTATCTCAGAAAAGCAAGGATATATTCCTAGATACTTTTATTGCCATAATTCCATATGGCAACTTCTATCGATTAAAAGATGCAGAAGAACTTGTCTGTGCCTCTAACTACAAAAAAAATCAAAAAATTAAGATGCTCCGCCTGCTAAGGCTTATCCCCGAAAAAAAGTCTTTTTATCTTGCTCTGAAAGAATTAAATGAAAGGAATGCTAATGATATAATAGATTGGTTTGCCAGATTGGATATAGCACCTATAACTATAAGCAAACGCGAGAAAAAAAAATTTCTAAAAAATTTATATTGCTATCTAAAAGTTTAAAAACAAATGGCATGAAGCGAAAATAACATTCCTTCATGCCACTTTTCTCTAGTAATTCAATAGAACTCACACCTATCAAAATTTTATAAATAATAATTGTCATGCCACCACTTTCAATGAATTCTCATTCCCGCAGTAAACATACACATGATCGGATAACTGCTCTTCCACACTCACCTGTGTCCTATTGACCTCCTGCACCATCTCTGCCAATTTCCCATATTCTTTTTCATTTTGGGGTGGCAATATAATGACCTCATGCACAGAACTCGGCAGCACAATGAAACCATCGCCGATTTTATCAGCAATACTATGCAAGGTATTCTTATCAAGGATTTCAGACGCACCAAAGAACTTATGGCGGTTTGTCAGGACATACATACCCATATCCGACTGTTGCTCCCTATCTTTCCAAAATCCAGTAGCTTCCAGTATGATATTCTTTATGACAGTTTCCATACTATCAAAACAAGGCTCACCATCAGAACGCATATTGGAAATGGCTGCATGATAAAGATCCCCCTCATTCTGCCCCCACATTTCCATATGCTCGTTGCGGATAAGGATTGTTCCGGTGCCCTCTGCCGCAAAACCGCCGATTACCACATAGTATACGACAGCCATGTCCAGAAACAGCCTGTACGGTGTCCTTTCGAGCAGTTCCTTATTCTGTCCGGCATTGACTATTTTCGCATAAATGCTTCCTTTCACAGTCTCCCAATCCAGAAATCCGGATATGTTGATGCTCTGCGCATCATCCAGGTGTTTCTTAAGCAGCCTGTAAATCTCATCCACTGCCTCAGATAACTTCATTCCCCCATTCCCATATTCCTCATAATAATTATCCAGATATACGCATGGCGCAACGTTACATACCTCCGCTTCGGCTGTTATCCCGGTCAGCTTGATACCGTTGTTCTTTGTCACATTTTTTATAAGAACCTTAAATGCACCATCTGCTTTATTCTGGATTTCCGCTAATACAGCATCTGTAAATTCTTCAAAATTCATCATCTAACTCTCCATCCTTTCTATGCCGCTTCGGCTGTTTTTGTACGTTTCAGTGCGTTCATTACTTTGCCGTAGAGTTCTTCGCTCATGTTCCCCGGCTCTTTTATCTTATATCTTTCCTGTACTGTTTCCATTGTTACTCCCGTCCTGTCAAGTTCTGCCTGCAAAGAAGCCATCTGGTCTTTGGAAATGGAAGGTTTCCCAGATCCTTCCTGTGGCTTTTTCTGCGCCGCTTTTTTCCTATTGTTATCCGCATCAGCGGCTTTCCCTTTACCGCTATTCGCAGTTCCGCTGTCATCCTTTGGCTTCATTGCATATACAGACTGCCCCTTATCATTTACGATTACCAGTGATGAGATTTCCCTGTCCTCATTGTATTGAATAGAAGAAACCGAAAAATGATCGTTACAGTAATAGCGTTTTTCTTTATTCAGACCCTCTTTCATCTGTATTGCCACCCTGTCTGCAGAAATCCAGATAAAAGGCGCAGTATAAAGTTCCCTGCCAATTCCCCAGTTAAAGCAGGCCCGCTTAAAGCTGTCCGATGCCTGGGATTTCTCTTTCTCTGCATATCCCGTCGTACCGACATCCTGTTTTGCTACCCACTGCCCGGATTCTTTATCTAAGATTTCTACTGTACAGTAAAGATTCCCATCTATGCACTGGTGACTTCGTTTCCAACCAAATGCCCCAAATGTTTCATCTAATATCTTCTGGTCTACCCTCGCATCCTTATAAAGAAGCAGACTTAAGCCTTTTTCATTGATAACGGAAATCCTGCATTCTATCTCTTCTGCTTTAAGCAGCCTTATCAAATCCTTTTCCATCTTCATCATCCTTTCCGCTCTCCGGATTACCCATTACTAAAATATTTTTTAGTTCACTGCACGCATAAGTCCTTAATTCATCAAAGAAGCCGTCTTCTCTGGTTAGCCATTCCTGATAGATGAATTCCAGTATTCCAAAGTTAATATTAAGAAGCCTCCGTATGGTATCGCTTGGAAGATTGTCGACATGCACTGCAAATATCTCATAGAAATTCACATAAATTTCTATCTTATAAGAAGCTTTGAAAATATCCTCTTTTTCTTTTTGAAGCATAGAATCCTTGAAAAGCTGCAGTTCCATATGCAGCCGCTCCCGCAGTAATTCCCTCAGTTCCTTTTCATCCATGGCACGCCTCCTATGCTGCTTTCACTTCAAAGCGTCTGGAATGGGAAACCTTTCCGTAATCAGCATAAAGTTCCGGTTTTTCTTCCCTGATGCGCTTTGTGTCAAGTTTCGTGGAATCAATATTTTTCCATGAAACGCGGAACCGCTCACTGCTTGCGAACTCGTTATCCTGCATGAACAGCTTCACTTCCTGCTCTATCTGCTTCTGCTCTTCCTGTAACTCAGCAATAAATCCGAGGATTTCCTCGCGCCGTCTTAACTTTTCATCAAACCCGACAAGTTCAACCGCGCTCTCCTTTCTTGCCGTATGGAAATACTGCTCAATTACTTCATCACAGGCGCGGCTTCCATCTGGTGGCGGTATGATGCCCGGCATGACATGGTTATTCCAGAAATTCTTTTCTATTTCTATGAGACGGTTTATCAGCTCATCATCCCACTCCAATTTTCGGTATGTAAATTCCCTGCCCAAGATAACCGCAGCTATATACCATGTACGTTTCCCTGTAACCGCCATGTAATGGTAGCACTGCATGACATAATGGAGCGGAATATCCCCGTCTGCCCATTTGTCGGCATTATAGGCACTTGCCGTCTTGCATTCCAGTCCGGCATCTTCGCCAACTATCAGACGATCAACATCCGCAATCATGAACGGATGCTCCATGCTGCGGTACATGAAGTTGGACTTCCTTACCTTTAATCCGACAGCCTCCGTAAATCTCTGCGCCACGTAATCCTCCAGATCATGTCCGATGCGGACTGCCTCGCTGTCCTGTTCCTCCACTCTCTCACTTGTCTTATCCTGAAATACTTTCATGGCGCTGCTGTACGGGTTAACTCCGCAGATGGCTCCTGCGTCGGAACCTCCGATACCTGATTTTCTTAAACGGAGCCAGCCTAAGTTATCGACTCCTGCTAATGATATTTTTTCAAACATAATATCCCTCCTTTTCATGGTCACAAAGATAATGGGGATAGGAAAGACCAGAACAGTCTCCACTATCCCCATACCTCTGTTATTTTCATTCCGTTTTCCTTTCCACATATGCTGTCTGACACGGAAGCCCTCGTTTTTGGATGCATATATTTCCCAGATCTTGTTCCGTGATATGTTATTTTCCTTCCTGTTTTCACAAGACCAAAAGGCTTTAGACCCTTCAAAATATATCCCAACACACTTTACAACCAATAATCTCCATCATCACCGCATATACTTTTCCCATTAGATCTGCTGGTCAGGCAGCTTTCACAAGCTGGTATGCCTTGTCAATCAGCGGATTTCCGTCAACCGTTCGTGCGAACAGGTTCTCATTATAATTTGCAGTCCTGCGCAACGGTGCGCTGTGTGTCGCAAAATCTGACACCGCATTGACAAACCGATATGCATTCTTCCCCACCTTCTGTAAGTCAGGTGCGTCATAATACCGTTTCATCATATCCTGACGAAGCCGCTGGGTATTTTTAACCTGCATTACGGTAGGCTCTTCTTCCATCGGCAATAAGAGTTCAATATATTCCTTCACCTGTGCATCCGACACCTTTTGTCTGCGGAGCTGCTCAAATTCAACGTCCAGATTGTCCATGTACTTTTCTGCCATGAAGAGTGTATCCCTTGCCTCCTGTATCTTGTCCTGCACATTCCCTGTATGGATCATAGAAAAACTCCTTTTTGCTGTATCTAATGCTAAATTGAGCGTGTTATTGCAGACCACCCTTACCGGGGTAATGGCAACCTTTACAGAACTTGAACCGTCATGGGTATTGCTGAATACTAAGTAAGGGTTGATCCTTTCCCCTGCGATGATATATTCTTTCGGGAGTCTTGCGAGAAGCCATACCCTTTTGCCATTCTGTAATGACCCAGCAGTCTCATAACGTACACCCTGCCCAAGTAGTCCATCAGTAAAACTAAATGCATCCACATTCTGTACTACCCTGTAGCGGTCGGATACCACACCCAGCACTTTCCTGTCAGAATCCCTTATATTTAATTTATAACCCTCCACTTTCTCTTTTGAACCGGTATAGACCGGCTCCTGCACCACGTTCCAGTCCAGCCCTGCAAGCCGGAGTGCATCCGCTGATGTTGGTGCTTCCATGACAATAGTGCCTAACCCATGCCATGGTTTTTCCCTTACAGAAAACATCTGTTCAATCATATGTGCCATTCCAAATCTCTCCTTATCACTTTCATTTTCCAGATTAACGCAACGGAATAATAAACAAAGGATTCCCATATGGAAATCCTCTTGCCAAGTCATTTATTCTGTTACGCTTCCTTTTTTGCCTTGTTAATGGTATCAAATAATTTGACAACAGACATAATTGCGGCAACCAGTGCCGAAATTATTTTTAAAATGCTTTCCACCACTTTTGTTTTCCCCATTAGTTCCCTCCTTCCCTTTTATATTCATTACATCATAGACTACCGTTGGCTATCTGTCATCTAGCACTATTTATATAATATATCTTTGTATACACATCATATACGGTGCAAAAAATCCCTTTTCATATATATTTTGGAAGCTATATGAACGAGGTAATATATCTGACAATATAGTCAGTTCTTTTTTTAATTTTCTTTTTCGTAATTGTGTACCCGATAAAAATAGATTATGATTTTTCTGACCAATCAAAATTAAAGCAAAATAGTGAATTTAATTGAAAATAAAAGTAAATCGAGATAATGTCTATCTGACAGACGATATTTATGAATACTTAAAAACGTACCAAATGAATAATGCAACATATAAAAAATTAATTGATATGCTGAAAAATAAATATTTTCCTAATGCAGCCGGTAACAATGTGGTATGGATTTTAACAACAGAACATTATAAGCGCATGTGTTTTCATTTTACAAAACGAATAAAATCCCAATTGGGTTATAGTATTTCTTTGATGCTGATTCCTTTGTCCCGTGCCACATAAGCAAATAGGTGAGTGTTCATCAAGAACATCTCACCCATTTCTCAATTTTATATTCTAATTAACCATACTGTCTAAAGTTAGGCGTGTCTACAGAACCACTATATATTATTGTTCCATCATTTTTATCAATTACATAATAATAAGAAGAACCATAAGATTCTATTGAAAGAACTATTCTATCATTAATTTCCTGAGCTTGAATAAATGAATATTCTGGAATATCATCATTGGCATCTGCTCTCCACAAAACATTTCCATCTAGCCCCATATACATAAATGCATCTGCTTTTTTATCAGAAATTGTTAATACACCATTCTCGAATTTTCTTATGTCAAGCTTGTCTCCAACATATGTACTTGCAAATGTGTCTTCCCCAGTTTCGGTATTAATTACATAGAATTCATTATTTGCTACAAGATATATATTATTTTTTGTAACATCGTATGAAGCTGATGATGTGTTTTCAAACTCTCTTTTCCATATCTTATTCAAATTATTGTCATAATACTCAAGAGTGAGAGTTTCCATCCCTCTATCATACATAAATAAATAAAAATGCTTGAAATCACCAGAAAATGACAATTCATAATTATCATGAACTGCATCAGTCATCGTTCCATAACGTTCATTGAAGAAATACTTTGAAAACTTAGCATTCGACTGATTATCTAATTCACATACATAACATGGACCATTATAATTCTCTATATCAGAACCGTAGTAATCTTCAGATTCAACACCATAGTCGGCTGGTTCATCATTTCGTATCGTTATATTATCGCCAAAAATACATTTTGCAATTTCTTTCACTTGTAATTTGTCAAATCTTGAGGGTGTCTCAACATACCACCAACCTGCTTCATCATTAGGATCATACATATAAGCCTTATATACATTAATATTAGGGACAGTAATACTCTCGCCATCTACAGTTTCTGTTGTAACCCCAAGATATCGGCCATTAATCTGAATGATATCACCCTCAATAAATCTACTATCACCAGTAGTTCCAGAAATAATCATTCTACGTGATGGCATAGCAAATGTCTCCCCAGTATACTCATATGCCAATTCATTTGAATTATTTATTAGATACACAAGTAATTTATAATCATCACCCTCATACGAAATAACCTTATCAATATATACATAACTCTGAATAAGAGAACCATCAAATATCTTATTATACCGCTGTAAAGCCTCAATGCTATTTACAAACAAATAATCTTTATTAAAGTATTCGGCTACCAGTTTTTCTGTATTACTTAAATCTCCTTTTGCTGTGTCAAACTTTATATTTTTCAAGCCAATATCGGTATCATTTTCAGTAGTACTTACCTTGTATGCAGCCTCTTTTCTTTCCTTTTCAATTATTTTCTCTTCTGCATCATTGACATCTAACTCACTATTAATTTCGACATAATGATCTGGACATAAGCCATTTTTGTATACTTGTTCAGTGCAACCATCAACTGAACATTCATACAATTCCGATTTATCATCTCCACAAGCCAATAATGATATAGCCACTCCTATTGCTAGAATTAAACATATTATTTTTTTTAACATCTTTCTTCTTCCTCCTAATATAATAAGTTTGTAGGCAAAAGTCATTGCTTATGAACTAACTTATTCTTTTTTATGTGTATAGTGGTAAGGACATCTAAGAATAACTCCCTTCAACCCAATTCGCATCTGTATATCAATAGTTGCATATAAATATTGGTAATCCTGTGGCATGATACCAAGCAAAGCCTGATGTTCGAAGGCATTGCCTATTCTCTATAAGTACAGCTATTTCTCTGTGTAATAACATCAATTTCCATTATCTCCTCTCCTGTTCGTTTCTCATATCCTTTCGGATACTCTGATCTTCAATACTAACTTTGAAATTATCTAAGAGAATAAGTTCAAAAATTTAAATAGCTTTTTATATTTCAATAGCATTATTACCACCGATAAAGGTAGAAAAATTGTACCAATCTTCAAACAAGAAATAACTATACTGTGAACTTCCATGAATGGACTTATACCCATATAATAATCTTCTTTAAAAATTAAAGATGAAATCAGTCTCATAATCAAACATGCAATGCCTGTATAAAAAAGTAGGCTAATTACACGTTCAATTTTTTTACCAGTAAAATATGTAATATGATGCAATATAATATATACTATCCCCACTAACATTACAGCACAGCAGGCAAAATAACTTAATTCTCCCCAAAATGTCCAATCAAGGATATGTAGTACTATTCCAACAATTAGAAATACCATACTAATTTTAAAGAAGAAGCTAAATTTCTTATGTTGCTTTTTATAGGTTACCACCATAATATTTTCTCCTCGCTGTAACATAATTTCTATGCCAGTTTTAGACTATGCTGATTTAATCTCTACCAAAAATATTTCTTTATCACAATATAGCATTTACAAAATAATTATCCAGTCTATACTTTTCATTATTTATATGATACTGCTCTTGTTTCATCTACATTATTTCAGCCTGCATCTCTCGTTCTTCCTTTTTCGTTTTCAACATTTCAGACTGCACTTGCAACATAGCTGCCTTCATTCTCATTTCATCTGCCGATACAGAATGCCTTTTTTCAAGTTCTTCATCGCTCATATTATTAATTTGCTTTGCGGTCTGCTCCCCTACTTTAGCCATAAGATCGCTTGTTCCATTAATAAATTTATCTAACTTATCAAAAAATCCCATATATCTGTCCCTTCTTCCATAATTTAGGGAATAGCACATTGGCATGCCAATCAAGTCATTCCTTCTCATTAGATTGATCTTAACCCAATTTCTGTTTCTTTCTCCACATCTACTCTATAATTGATTTGTGTTTAATTAGCACATTATCATTGCTAACCTCTATAATTTTATATTTTGACATATCCTTCGTTAGCAATTTTCCCGCAACACTTGCTACAAAAAGTGGAGTGCAGAGGAGACCAAGTACCATTCCAGCATTGGCTAGCGCATTTCCTGTATTATTATGTCTAATATTTCCTGCAATTTCGTTTGCACAATCTCCTCTGATATAAATGGTTCCATATCCAGCTTTTATTGCATTCTTTAAAGCATCCTCCGTCGTTACGACAATATCCTCGTTTAGTTTATCCTCTTTCATGTTTGTAAATAATCTCCTTCCTAATTTTATAGATATAATCCAAATAGAGAAGTATTATATTGAGTAATATCAACAATTACCAAACTCGAAAATACTCAATCTTCAACTTATCTTTTGTCCAGATTATTCTAGAGCTTTTTTAAATCTAAACTTGATTTTCAATTACCTTAATATGTATAACTTGTACTTTACACCTGCTTTGGTTCATATTCCAAATGCATTACCACCATACTCATACTAAACGGCAGTATTGACAAACTTCATTTTGGTATTTCCAATCCAGTTATTGCCAAATACACAGCGCTTATTATTTCTGGGATGATGCTTGTACATAGTCATTTTTCCATTTTCCTTATTACAAGACTCTCAATTTCAAAAGCCTCTTCAATATAGAATGTGGCTTATTTGTTTTGATTACATCACCAATCACCAAATTCCTTTTTTATTAATTGAATTGCTATTGCCATGCTATACCAATCAAATTTTCTATAATTTTATGAGTAAATCAGATACTTCATTTGCTTTTCTGGAATACAATTCTTTGTCACATTATTCTTAACTTTATTCAAGATACGCCTTTAATAGCTTATTCGCATTTCTTTTCTCTAAATCATTGTGCCTTGTATACATCAAAATACTTTGTTTATTGCATATGCATACTATATCTACACAAAACTTAACTGCAAAATTAATTATAGGGAATTATTTTCCTTACGTCAATAGTTATAGGGATAGTATTTCCTCAAATATACGTTATGCATAGAATACAATAATAGAAAAAGGATGGTATAGCATCATGGAAGAATTTTTTCGGCAAAGATTAACTCAACTACGGATCCAGAAGGGCATCTCTGCAAGAGATATGAGTTTATCATTAGGGCAAAGTGAGAGTTACATCAATAAAATTGAAAATGGAAAAGCCTTTCCTTCCATGCAGGTTTTCTTTTACATTTGCGAATATTTTAACATTGCCCCGAAAGATTTTTTTGATACAGAAAACCATAATCCAGCAATAATAGATGCATTGGTTAATGATATGAAAGTACTAACAGATAATCAGATTGCTTGCATTGCCTGCATTATCAAGGAACTAAAACGGTAAACTATTACCCTTTACATCATCCAGTCCTATCATAACCTTCCCTTATCATTATAAAATTTTCCATTATGCCAAATCCTCCTGTAAACTGAACCACTACCGGCTAAAGCCGGTAGATTCGGTATGCTGCTAAAGCAGCCTAAAGTGTGCNCCCTATANNTTANCNCTTTACCACTTACTTCTTACCCTATNTCGAAGTTATCGGAGTTTCTCTTCTCCTGTAGGTCTTGATTCTTAATATACTCTTTGATTATTTCATCNGTTACATTTCCACTGCTTGCCACAAAATATCCCNTTGCCCACAAATGCTGTCCCCAGAATTGCTTATTCAATNCCTTATATTCCATTTNCAGTTTTCTNGATGTATTTCCTTTTATATACTGCACCAGCTTACTCGCTGACAAATGTGGCGGTACGGATACCAACAAGTGTATGTGATCACTTCCCACGTGACCTGCCAGTATTTCTACTTCATTACTCTGACAGATCATTCGAANAAGNTCCNTTNTTCGAATNGCAATCTCTCCAGTTATCACTGNCTTACGGTATTTCGTTATCCATACTAAATGGTATTTTATATCATACGTACAATGAGACGTTTTTCTGTAATTCTCCATTATATTCACCTCAAGCTTAGTATCTCTATTTTACTTTTTTCTAANCTTNAAGCTATGGGGTTGACCTAAAGGTTTCGCCTTAAGGCGAGGGTTTCAACCCCATTATACAGACAATGAAAGAAATCCCCATGCCGAAATAGCACAGGGATTGCTACACTAACATATTCTAAATATCATTCTACACATATCCATCCCAATGGTATGGGATATGCCCAAAGCGTTGCATATCTGTTTCATTTGATTGCAGATATGCAACACTTATCCTNCGATTGACCTTAAAATCACATAATNTGCAACAGATTGCTTGCANCTGCTAACATATCTGCAATAAACTTTCTNATGAAAAGCACTATCTCCGCTACATCCACCATGCTTTACATCAAGATATTTTCTAACTGATAAAATCCAGAACGCCACTAAGCCCATCCGGCAATTCCTCACATTTATCTGGTAATGCAGTTTCCCTTCGTTCATTCTGCACAGTACTCAATTGTTGTACTGGAACATTCCCAGAACTGATCCCTGCNAGGAGTGCACCTACCAATTTCATCCCCTGCACCTGCATTTCTTCTCGAACTACTGCAAGNATCTGGCTATGGAACTCCTGCCTGTCTGCTATCTTAATGTTCANGCTAAGATATTCTTCAAGGATTCTCTTCACATAAGCAGTCAAGGAANCTGAACTACCTGCTNTCTCCGACAGTTTCAGATATAATTCCNTATCTACNTNATCATCCATATTGAANCGGATNAATATGGATTTCTGTTTTNNNNCCATTACCCCACCNGTTTCCCTTCTATCTGCTTGGCAAGNAATTCATATCCCTTTGCATTNGCACANANNTCACAGTCGTANGCTGTATGNCCACGNTACTTCCCTGCATAATCCTTTGCTATCCGTGCACCACCGCCAACATAGATGATGTTNATGTAATCAAGGTCNTAGCCACGCTCCGCAAGTTCCANTTCGAGGGAATGGATTTTTTCCCGCAACATACCCCTNATCANTTCNGCATATGCCGCTGGAAGGTTNCTGTCCTCTTTCAGGGCAACCTTCATGACTTCATGNTCTGGTATCTCTTTCCCTGTCTGGACTTTCATTTCATGCTGGATTTCTTTNATCCATTTCACNATGGCTTTCTCAATTGTGATGGATCTGCTTTCTACNGGAANCCCATTCTGCACATACACAACATCTGTGGTCTTACTGCCAATATCAACTATNAGNTAGTCTCCCTTCATNTTNCCAAGCCTTGATGCTATNGCTGAATAACANTGNGGACANACAATNACNTTCACTATGTTNACAGAATANTCCTCANNCTCATANGAAAAGTCCAGTACCTTATGCTGNNTGTAATAATCTATCAGNTTAAGNTTATCCCTTCCATAATTTGAAAACGGNAATCCNACTGCAAGNACNACATCTNNATTANNNATNCNTTCTNTCCTTAGTTCCATNGCNACTCCTGCCATCGTCCGAAGCCTTGCNNTATCATCCGAGAGTTTNTCATCTGTAATNGCNGANCTNCCTTCACCCACTTTAAAAAATTCNCCATCATAAAANAGGGAATTCTCTTTCAGTGTTGGTTCTACACTTCCAAGCATATGAACACCATTATCAAATATAAAATTTGCTGTTTTTCCAAGCTGGTATCCATCATCAAATCCTACCACACAAGTTCCATTACTTAACCTGACCATTACCAGCCCTCCCTTTCCCTGTACTTATAATCCCATCCATCATATATTACCACCTTTCATTGCCGCAATTCCCCGAAGAAATCCCTGCTCAAATATTGCATACTTTGTTTCATCCAGACACGAACAAAAGGTATCCATTGCATTTCTCAATTTTTCTTCCGGAACATACTCTTTGAGGATATTCTCCACCTTGTCCATCTTATTGATTTTCCCTACTGTTAATGTAAAATATTCACTCCTGATGTTCTCGTCCAGTTTGCCACTATTACATTGTTTCCATCCCCTTGTGAGTAACTCCACTGCATAATTAAATCCAAAGATAAATCCCTGCTGTTCGTTCACCATACCGAACTCTGAGACAGTTCTCTCTAATCCCATCCACTGCCTGTATGATTCTTCATCATCAGAACTGAGAAGGTTGTTCATGACATATGTTTTTAATTTCTTCCTTGCTTCTTCTGTCTCTGGTAAATCACCATACGCATCATCATCCATCAAACTGTTGTAGATTTTTTCAATCATACTTATTCCCATCCTTTTCAACCTCCTATTAAAAGAAATAAATCCCCATGCCATAAACGGCACAGGGATCATTTATAGTATCATGATAAGAATATATATCCATGGGTGCGTCTTATACGTCTCCGACAATAAAAAAACCAACTGATTATTATTTTGGGAACCAATCGGCTATGTATAAGGTATATTATTTATTCAACAATCTGAAAATATAAATCTCACGAGATAACATATACAACCTACATTCGTACAGTTTTATCACCTAACTCTGTATCATCAAACAATTCATATGAACAAGTAACGAAATTCATTTGACGAATTTCTACATTTGGATTATATACATCTCTCCAATATTCAACCCACTGTAAGAATGTTTTATCAAACTTTGCACCAAGAAAAATTACTTTTATTATGTTAGAATCAATACTTAAAAATTTATCCCATTGACTGATAAAACGCCACTCTTTTTCATATGACCATGATACTTCTTTATGTGCAGCAAACTTGACATAATTATTCATTTCATTATGTGGTAATTTTATAGGACTATCAACATAACGAACTTTTTTCAGAACAATTGAATCTGTATCTTTCCAACCTGAAAAATCAAATGCAATGCAAATTCCTGTATGGGATGCCGCATAATGCGACCACATCAAAGAAGAACGGTGGGTTTCAGACAATGAAAATATCCTTGTTCCTGTTTTTCTGTTTCTTTCTTCAAGCCAATTTCCATATACTTTAAGCGGATTATTGATTTGTATTTCTGCAATGGACTCATTAGGATCATTTAATGATTTCAATTCAGGTAAATACAGCCTTTGATTAACAAATATATCCTGAGTATTTATAAAACCATCCCCTGATATATCCCTATATTTATATAAAAGCATGTTCTCACCTCGTAAATTTTTATCTATGAATTTTTGATTCATAGATGAGTATATCATACACCTCTATATCTTTCTACTGACTTATTCAAATTTTGAAAACCAATCATCTATGCATAATATATACTATTTGATTCAATCACAAACTGAACACTATGCATTCCATAAACATTAAGTATGATATTATTTGTATATACTATCTCCAAAAATAATCTGAATGCAATATTTTATAATTTCTATTATCAATTTTCAATTCTTCAACTGCTTTTTTTGCCGCATTCTGATCTTCAGAACTGTAATAGTAAAACCTCCAATGTGCATCCTTTGAGATACATCGTTTTAAATATGCAAAATATGGAATATCCACTTTTCCAAAAGAGTGTCCAATAATATCAACATTGTCAACATTCATCAATTGCCTGAAAAATGCATTTTGGAAAACTATGCATTTGCTTGTATTTTTCAAAGTTCGTTCATAATAATCTGCAATTGCACTAAATATACTTTCTCTTCCTTCATCGTATTCTTCTGATGCGCCATCAGCCTTCTTGCGATATTCTTTGATTTTCTTTTCATTTCCATGTCCCAAGACTGGAGATTCATCACAATATGGACACAAACCACCATGAATATGCAGTATATGATTACTCGGTATACGATATATACGTTCTAATACACTTGTATAATTAAATGTGAAAAAATAATCCTCAGAATTATCAATAAAAGTAAATTTTATCGGGGTTGCTTTATACAAGCGTACTTGCTTAATCCATTTGGTAACATATTCATTTAACTGTGTGATAAATCCATATTGCTCTGTCCAATATACATCCAATGTATCTTTTATTGCAACTGGACCGCTATCCAAAACCAAATCATTCACTATTGTTTCTGAGTAATCTAGCATTTCTGCCTCGTTTACCTCACCAAGTCCATATTCAAAATCTTTCCACAATGCTTCATATATAGCATCATCTCGGCGATTTTGAATACATCTATTCTTTTTGAATCGTTTATCAAGTCTTTCAAAAGGAGCAATATTATACATATTTTCTAACTGCACGAGAAATTCTTCTGCATACTTCTCAAGATAATTTCTAAAATCCCAATAAGATGTTTTCAATCCATGCGCTCTGTCAAATCCATTCCCTATAATAAATAAGGTTGACATTTCATCAATTCTCCCTCTTAATTATATCCCAAATAATAAACATCATATACACTGAAAGTTTCATAAGAAATTATTTACCACTCTTTTTTGAAATAATTGTTCCCACTATCTAGGATAATTTTCTCTTTACAATATCAACAAATCTATGATAATCAATCAACTCAAAACTATTAAAACCTTTTTTCTACTACTTTTTTTGCTGCATTTTGTGCAGGTTTTGAAAAATGATCAGCTATTGTTACAAATATACATGCATTTGCTCTCCTATAATCGATGCACCTATCAAATCTTTAATGAAAGATACTGATTCCACATTTTCAGCTTGTATTCTTCTTTTCACTTGTACGAAAGTTTGTTTTATCTCCATTCAGCAAGATTAAATCTTTTCCACCATCATGTCATCCTAAAAATAACCTCTTTCTCATTACGAATTTTTACTGCAGAAGTCAAAAATTGCATAACTATCTTCTGGACTTTTTATCAATATATTTCATAGTCTCAACTAAAGTATACAATTCATCAAAAGTCTCCCATAAATCCACTTCAAAAATCTCAGAAATATATTCGTCTAAAATTTCTATTCCTATCGGTCTTTTATAACCTCCAAACAAACACTCACATACCGATGAATAACAGTAATGGTATTTCCACGGTAAATTTCCAGATAATTCTTCTGCCCACTGGATTTCATTAAATGTCATATTTTGAACGTTTTCATATATTTCCATAAGTTCCTTTTTTAATAACTTTCTATAGCTATCTACAATTCTCTTATTTTTTTCTCCTTTTATATCTGCTGAAAACAAAATCTTTAGCCTGTTCAATTCCTCTTCATAATAATCATTTTCCGATCGTTTTTTCACTTCTTCCATAAGAATTTCAATTTGTTTAAGTGAATTATTATCTTTCTTAATTTTTATCTTTGTTTGTTCCTCAATATATTCCTTTTCTTTTTGCTCAATTAAATCAATCAAATGATTCAGATAATTATATCTCTGCTCCGCAAAACACCATAACTCATTAAAATTAATATCAAATAATATAGTTGTATCCGATTCATCACTCTCATATAACATTACAGAAAATTCATTTTTTCGTCCAAATGAACCAGACCAACTAGCAAATCTTCTTTCTTTATTCGTACCACTAAATGTATCATATAAGTTTACCGGATGTGCTCCAAAGCAAGCTCTTACTGTTTTAAAAAAATTATTATCATCCATAGAAAACTGATTGTTAGCAAAAATCTTTTTTTCTTTTACAAATGGAATATCTGTTGTATTATAAAACACACGATGTAACTGTTGAATAGATTCCCAAAGTATATCTATACATGACAAAAACGTATATACTTCAATACTATTCATATTTTCATCTTTAGTTATATGCAATACCCTTTCACTGCACAAATAGTGAACTGAAACTGAAATCCAATCCATTGCAGAGCATATACAATTCCACTTATTTTTTCCATCCATATTTTTATATATGTGCAATACGAAATAATCTTCATTTACTCTTTCTCTAAATTTATCAATTAATTTTTCGTCCAAAATACCCTCCAAATATCTATTATAAAATATCTCATTATCTATACACATTGTCAGTATACCAGAAAATCCCACCTCATAAAAGGCGGTATTCTCTATTTAAATTATATACATCTCAACAATAAGCTATTTCCACTGTCCTTCTCGCAGATAATCACCATTCGCCTTACGAAAAGCCAGTGTCTTCTCATAATCTATTTAGTAGCGTTCGCATTCCGTATCTAACCATATATCCCAAGCAATAGAAATTACATCTATTTTCCTTATTACCATAATGCAATCAACTCCATAATCCGCTCAACTGTCTCAACATCCGTATGCTTTGACAAATAAGGAATAACCGATTGAAGATTCTTCTTTTTCGCCCCTGCTATCTTCCTGATATTTGTCCAATAAAAAGGCTTACCCTCTTTTTCCAGCTTCTGATAAGTATCAATCACCTTAGCATGTTCATGTTATCGATAAACTAACACCCACCTGTTCTCTTCCTTGTAATAAATCAACTGTACATCAATCTGCTGTTCTAAGATTGTTATGATGCAGTCAAACTCCAATGACCGCACTCCGGCATACCTCTTTTCCTCCTGTGTGAGTACCTGAATCTGGCGGACTGTACGTATCTCACCGTCCTTATCATCGATTTTCAGCATGAGCGGTGTCACCTTTCCTTTGCTGGTAAACCAACATTGACAGGCTATCTCTCTCTGCTTTCCCCTAATGAAACCGGCATCTACCTTCTGCGTATTTGTACCTATACCAAATGCCATATA